>JBBRMI010000016.1:0-74409 GCA_038230915.1 Polyangiales bacterium
AGAAGGCGCGCATCAAGTGGCTCTTCACGGTGGAACGAGCGAGAGAGAAGCTCGGACGAACCTATCCGCCGTTGGTCCGGTCGGGCGCTAATCGAGCCGCAGCCTAATCACCGGTCACATTCTCTGCGTCGGGGTACTAGCCCCTCCCCCCTCACTCCTCACCCCCTTGAGGCCTAGCTGCCGTCGGCGGACTTATCGCCCGCAACCGGAGCTTTTTCGGCGGGCGGCTTTTCGGCGGACTTTTTCGGAGCAACGGCGGGCGCGCCGTATTCGTCGCGCAACTTCTTCATCAGGCCGTCGCGGAACACCCGCTCGTAATACTCGGGCATGCGCGGCAGGTTGACGAACAGGCGGACGCCGCCGGTGGCTTCGATGACCTCGAGCGTGCCCGTGACAGCGCTGGTTTTGGAGCCGCCAGGCGCCGTGTACTTGAAGATCAAATAGGCGGCGTCCGGATCCTTCTCGACCACCTCGTAGCCGAGGTCGACGCGCAGGTAGCGGAGCGCGCCGCTGTAGGTTTGAGCTTTGGTGTACGACGACCCAGCGTCTACCCGCGCATCAGCCACCGCGGCCGGCGCTGCGACGGCAAACAGCGCCAGTGCGCTGACCAGGGACTTGAGCGAGCTTCGCGCCATGCATCGCGGCTATCCGGGTTCGCCCGACTGGGCCAACTTCTCAGTCAGTTTCGGGCAGCTGGCCGTTGAGCAGGGCGGTCGGGCCCTCGACCATCAGAAACGCGATCTCTTCCTTGCCGTAGCGTTTTTCGATCAGAGCCAAGCTCTTTTGCACCGTAGCCAGGTCACCCGGACGATGCAGGTCGGTACAGGCCGCCTGGTACAAGCCCCGCTCGAGCAGCTCCTCGGCCGCTCGCTGCGGGCGGCGACCGTATTTACCGGCCAAAGCCATGCAGTCGAGCAGCGTCGCTACGCCCTGATCGACGAGCCGCTCGAGCGCGTCCGGATGATCCCAAAACTTCCGGTAGCGCTCGGGGTGGGCGATCACCGGCAAGATTTGGCGTCGGCGCAAATCGAACAAGCGCTGCTCGATGATCGGTGGAAAATCGATCTCGTAGAACTCGAGCAGCGCCGCGCGACCGCTCGGGTACGGCAGCGCTTCGCCGTTCAATAGGCGGCTATAGACCCGCTCATCGAAGTAGTGCTCGCTCGACAGCGACAGCTCGGGCACGTCACGCCCCGAAAGCTCGGGTAGGAACCGCTCGAACGCCTGCGTCAGCCCCTGCTTCTCGTTGTCGAACATGCCCGGGCGCATGTGCGGCGTGGCCACGACGTGCTTGAAGCCGAGCGCCTTGAGCCCCTCCAGCATCGCCACGCCATCCGCCACGGTCGGCGCGCCGTCGTCGATACCAGGCAAGAAGTGACAGTGCAGGTCGATCAAGCAAAGGCCTGCTTAGCACCACAGCCACCCGGGGGTTGGAATAGGCCTCGCCCGCGGCCCAGCTGGGCCGCATCGCCCCCAACGAAACCCGGCCTCCCCATCCGGCTGCGGTAGAGACGAAACAACAGGAAGGCGGGAAGGCGGGAAGGCGAAATCTTTTGGGCGGGCGTATCGGTCAGCTCGACGCAGCCCGCTAGCGACTCCGCCTCGATCGCCCTGCTCGAACAAACAAACCCTTCCCGCCTTCCCGCCTTCCTGTTTTCTCGCGCTCGTTCTCGTTCTCGTTCTCGGTCGTCAGCGGGCGGCGGAGTGGGGCGTTTCGGTAAGGATGCGACGACAACCGGCACTCAGGCGCAGGTAGTCGGAGTCTTGGGCGTCGCCCAGCGCGGTGATCGAGACCTCGAAGCCGTCGATCACGAGCTGGCGGACGGGCGGCTTCGGGCCAGGGAAGCCGAGCTCTTCGAGGCGCGGGTCGTTCGCCGGCAAGGTCGAAATCGCCGCCAGCTCCTCGCACAAGCGGGCCGCGCCCGAGCCCGCGACGAGGCAACCGGTGGCGTCGGCGATCGCCACCGCCGAAAGTCCGCTGGTGCGGCGCGCCGCGTCGAGTAAGCGACAAAGCGAAACGAGCGTATCGGTGGAGCGGGCGTGGCGGCGTTCAGTCTCGAGCGAGCGGTGGGACATCGTCCGCACAGCTTGGTAGAGCTGCGCGAACTCGGACAAATTTCGTGGAGTTACGCGGTGGTCAGCCATGCTAGGCCTACGGCGCCGATGACGGACGATCGCTTTCAGCGCCTCACGGCCCGACGCCGCGTGGTGGTTTGCGCAGGTGCCGGCGGGGTCGGCAAGACGACGATCGCCGCGGCCCTGTCGTTGTCGGCCGCGCGGCGCGGTCGCCGTGTCCTCTGCCTCACGATCGATCCAGCCCGCCGTTTGGCCGACAGCCTCGGGTTGACGTTAGCGCCGGGGGTGGAGGCCGAGGTCGCCGCCGAGCGCCTGGCGGCAGTCGGCGCCGCGCCGACCGGCACGCTCAGCGTCGCGATGCTCGATCCGAAGCAGACCTTCGACGACCTGGTGACGAAGCACGCTTCCTCGCCGGCCGTGGCCGAGAAGATACTCCAGAACCAATTCTATCGGCACGTCTCGACGTCGCTGGCCGGGACGCAGTCGTACATGGCGATGGAGAAGGTGCTGGCCGTGCTCAAGTCGGGTCGTTACGACCTGATCGTGCTCGACACGCCGCCGACCTCCGAGGCGCTCGATTTTCTCGACGCGCCAGAGCGGCTGGTCGAAGCGCTCGACAGCCCTGCCATGCGCTGGCTCGTTCAAGCGTTGCAACCTTCAGGCGGCTTCAGCATGCGGCTGCTAGCGCGCGGTGTCGCTGCGCTGTTGCGCACGATGGGCCGCCTGACGGGGCGCGGCTTCCTCGAAGACATGGCGGCGTTCGTCGGCGAGCTGAACGAGCTGTTCGGCGGTTTCAAGGAGCGCGCCGCCGAAGTGTCGCGGGCTTTCCGCGCGCCTGACTTCGGTTACTTGTTGGTCGCCGCGCCGAGCGCGCCCGCGTTGGAGGAGGCGCGCTTCTTCGCCGAGCGTCTGCGACGCAACGGCTTGTCAGCCGACGCGCTGGTCTTGAACCGCGTGCACACTGACGTGACCGCGCCCGCCACCACCGACGCGCTGCAAGCGCTGCTCGCCGCGCGGGCCCTCGCCACTCCCACCGATCAACTGCTACGGGCTCAAGCCGATGAGCACGCCCGCGCTCGCATCGAAGCCCCCGAAGTCGAAAAGGCCCGGCGGCTGTTCGCACCCGAGAACCTTTGGACTGTCCCGGTCATGGCCGGCGACGTGCGCGGCCTGTCGGATCTCGCCAAGGTAAGCCGCGCGTTGATCGAGGGGTGAGGACTTAGGGGCTAGGGGTTAGTCGGCGGAGGGTCGAGGGATGAAAGGGGGTCGCTGCCCGCGAGCGGCCAACGGCTAGGGACGAGGGGTCGCTGCCGCGGGCGGCCGACGGATTGGGGCGTGGGGAGCTCAATTCCGCCGTAAATCCCTGATCCCTCCGCTGACTAACCCCTGACCCCTCGCCCCTCGGCCCCTATGTTAGACCTTCCGAGCCCCACGCCATGGACGCCGACGGCACACTCGATTTTGCCCCCATCGGGCGTTACCAACCCGTGCGGCTGCTCGGGCGGGGCGCGATGGGGCGCGTGCTTTTGGGGCACGACCCGGTCGTCGATCGACCGGTGGCGATCAAGCTGCTGCGCGATGACTTGGTGATTCCGCCGGAGCAGAAAGACGCGCTGATCGACCGCATGCGCCAGGAAGCGCGGGCTTCGGCGCGCGTGACGCACCCAAATATCGTCGGGCTCTACGACATGGGCGAGGATCCGGAGCTGGGCCTCTACTTGGTGTTCGAGTACGCCGAGGGGCTCACGCTCGAACAGCGTATCAGCCGCGGCCCGCTCGGCGCCGAAGCCGGAGCCAAGCTGGCGCGCGAGTTGGGCGACGCGCTGACCACCGCGCACGCAGTCGGCGTACTGCACCGCGACATCAAGCCGCAGAACATTATCTTGACTGCGACCGGCGCGAAGATCGCCGACTTTGGCATCGCGCGGGTGCCGGACTCGACGCTGACGCGCGACGGCGGTCTGCTTGGCACGCCCGCGTACAGCGCGCCCGAGTGCATCACCAAAGGCAGTTTTTCCCCGCTTTCCGACCAATTTTCGCTGGCGGCAACGCTTTACGAAGCGCTCAGCCAAACGCGCGCGTTTCCGGGTGAAGACGCGGTATCGGTCGCGACCCGCATCACCACCGACACCCCGCCCGGCATCGCCGCGCTGTGCGGCCTCGACCTGCACATCGACGCGATCTTGCAGCGCGGCTTGGCCAAGACCCCCGCGGATCGGTTTCCGAGCGCGCGCGAGCTGGGCGAGACGCTGGCCGAAGCGCTCGGCATCCGGACGCGCAAGATGCAGCCCACGCTGCCGGACGAACACCACCGCCGCGCGCCATGGCAAGCGCCAGCCGAGCGCCATGGCCTGCGCACGTTCGTCGGCGGGGCGGCGTTGGGCGGCCTGCTGGGGGTCGCGGCGCTCCAGCTGTCGAACGTGCTACGCGAGCCCGAAGCCGGAAACCCGACCGAAGCTGCGACGCCGGCGCACGTGGCTCTCGCTTGGCTCGCCGAAAAGCCGGCTCAACACCGCCCGAGCGAAACTCCTTCGCCGAGCGGCAGCGCGCGCAAGGTCGCACGCGCGCCGAGCGCACCATCAGTCGAACCAACCGCAGCGACGCCGCCCGCTGCACCCGCCGCCGGAGCCAAGCCCGCCGCGAGCGCTGAAACGCCCGATAACGTGCCATGACTCCGCCCCGCCTCACGCTGCTGGCATCGGTTGCCACGCTGGGGCTGAGTGGGAGCCACGTCGTCTCGGGCGCCGACCCCGGCGCGGAGACCGACCACGTCGCGAGCCAACCCGCGCGCACCGGCGTGCTCACGCTGCAGGCGGCTCGCAGCCCAGCCGTGTACCTGCGACCGCTGGCATTCGACATGGGCTCGAACGAAGAAGAAGTCCTAGCGGCGCTGGTGCGCTGCAAACGTGAACCATTGCCGGAGCGCTGCGACGAGTCGACGTTCGAAAACGAGACGCCGCCACACCGCGAGCGCGTAGCCGGCTTCTGGATGGCGCGCACCGAGGTCACAGTCGCCGCATACGGTCGCTGCGTCGCGGCCGGGGGCTGCGGCCCGGCCGGCTACGAGGGCGGCGCGCTGCGCTTCCAGCGGCCGACGCTGCCCGTGACGTTCGTGACGTTCAACGACGCCAGGCGCTACTGCGCGTTTCGCGGCGGGCGGCTGCCGACCGAAGCGGAGTTCGAACGCGCGGCGCGAGGTGCGACACGCCGCCGCTACCCGTGGGGCCAGACGTACCACCCGAAGCTCTCGAACCACGGCCGGCTCGGCGTGGACACCACCGACGCGAGCGACGGCTTCGCCGAGCTGGCGCCGGTCGGCTCCTTCCCCGGCGGCGCCACCCCTGAAGGCATTCTGGACCTGGCCGGTAACGCCGCCGAATGGACCGCCGACGCTTTTACGCCCGATTATGGCCAGCCGCCGGGCGGGAATCGCAGCGTGCGCGGCGGCAGCTTCGCCAGCTCGGCGGCCTTCGTGCGCGGCGCTGCGCGCGTCGGCAAACCGTCCGAGGCGCGCGAGCCCACGCTAAGCTTTCGCTGCGTTTGGCCCGTCAAGCCGCGGCGGGAGTAAACCGTGTCACGCCTCATGCTAAAGCTCCCGATCCACCCGCTCGTGCAATTCGTTTTGGTGCGCCCGCACTACCCTGAAAACGTCGGCGCCGCGGCGCGCGCTATGAAGACGATGGGGTTCACGCGGCTGGTCCTGGTCAAGCCGGGCAAGATGGCCGAGCCGGGACATGTGATGGCCATCAAGATGGCGGTCAAATCATGGGACGTGCTGGAAGCCGCGCCGGTCGTGCCCGACGTGAAGACGGCGCTGGCTGACGTCGATTTCACTTACGCCACGACCGCGCGCCGCGGCGTGAGCGGCGTTTTCGTAGCGCGTAAAGCGGCGCGCGATGCCGTCGAGCGTGCTGCCCGCGGCGAACGGATCGCGTTCCTGTTCGGTAACGAAAAAACCGGGCTAGCCGAAGAAGACTTGATGGGCGCTCACGCCCGCGTGCGGATCCCGATGGCCGCCGATCAGCCGTCGGTCAACCTGGGACAAGCCGTGCAGCTGATGGCCTACGAGCTGTTCGTGGCAGCGCTGGAAGCGCGCCAGCCGAGCGGAAGCGAGAGCGAGTGAGAGCCAGCGCCGCCTACGCGCTGCTGCTGCTGCTCGTAGCGAACTGCGGCTCGCCGCCGCCCGCAGCGTTTGTGAAAGAGACCGACCAAGCGCAAGCCGCGCGGGTGAGGGGCCAGCACGCAGCCGCGGCGGAGCACTACGAGCGGGCTGCCGCGCTGGCCAGCAAGCCCCGCGACGCCGAAGAAGCGCGCTACCGCGCCGCCGACAGCTACGCGCACGCTGGCGACAACGCGCGCGCCGAAGCGCTCTTCCTGAACCTTGCAGCGCAAGGTCCAGACGCCGAGCGCCGAGCGCGCGCCGACTTCGCCCTAGCGGAATTGCTGTGCAGCACCGGGCGCGAGCCCGAAGGTCAAGCGCGGTTGGCAGCAGCGATTCGGCGCAGCCCCGACTCCGGCTTGGCGCGCGAGGCGGTGACCGAGCATCTCGACTACTTGCGTAAGCAAGGCGGCAGCGAGTCTGTCCTCACCTACCTCACCACCGAAAGCAGCGCACTCGACGCGACCGAGCTCGGCGAAACGCTCGCGTACCGCCGCGCCCGCGAGCTCGATCTCAGTGGGCGGATCGCTGAAGCGCGCGACGCTTACTTGGCTTGCGCCGAGCGCTTCCCGTACCCGAGCGGCGCGTTCTGGGACGACGCTTTGTTCCGCGCCGCCGAAAAGGAGCTCGCGCTCGGCGCCCCTCAAAAGGCGATCGCGCACCTCGAGCGCATGCTGGCCGAGCAAGAGAACGCGACCATCACCGGCAGTTACCAGCGCGGCCGCTACGCCGAAGCGCAGCTGCAGATCGCCGCGGTGTACCGGGATGTGCTGCACGATCCCGTGCGCGCGCGCCGTGAGTTGCGCAAGGTCTGGGACCACCACCCGACGAGTCGCTTGGTCGACGACGCGTTGTTTCAGGAGGCGCTGCTGGCGCACAGCGCAGGCGACGCCGCCGGTACGTGCACGCCGCTGTCGATCATCGTGCACAAGCTTCCGGACTCGCGCTACGCGGCGTGCGCACACCTGCTGTGCGCGTCGCTCTCCGCAACGCGCAACGCCTGTCACGACTACATCAAGCGCGCTGCTGGTCTGCCTTAGCAGCGCCTGCGCGCTACACGAACGCGAGCCGGCTCAGGGCTCTTCGTCGGCTTCTTCCTCTTCGTCATCGTCGTCGTCGTCGTCGTCATCGTCGTCGACGTCGACGTCGTCGTCGCCATCTTCTTCGTCGTCCTCGGACTCGGTGCCCTTCTGGTCGGTCTTGAGATCGATGCCAACCTCACCCAGCTGCGTCTCCAGCAGCTCCAGCAGCTCGTCGACGTCGTCCCCACCCCACTCGTCCAGGACGTCGGTCAGGAACTCGAAAAAATCGCCGGCGTCGAGGCGCCGTTCGATTTCTTCCACCTGGTCTTCGGTGAAGGCCTCGAGGATGTCTTCACGGAGGGACTCCATGTCATCCTCTTCGATGGCTTCTTGCGCAGATAAACGAATCTGTTTGACGGCGCGCTTGTCGAGGTAGATTTCCATCGTCGGCTCTGTTCTGTCGGGCTTGCCCCGGCTTTAGACGAATGGTTTGGCTTTCGTCAAGCCCGCGAAAAAACGAGATGGCTAAGGCGCGCTCCGAGTCTCCACGAAAACCAGCTTTCAGCGTCGCATTGGCGCCCTGGGTGGCCCTGTTCGCAATCGTCATTGCGCGCCCGGCTCACGCACAAACTGCCGTCCTTCCACCACCCACCAGCGTGGAGTACATGCAGTACGGGGTGTCGCTCCACACCTTGACGCTGCTGGACGGTGGCGCGGTTTGTCCCGTGGGCGCTCCCACGCCGTGCATCGTGGGCTCCGGCGGCGGCCTGGGGCTGCGCGTGGGCTACCGCTCGCGTGGGCCCTTCTACCTGGGCGCCAGCTTCCAACTGTCGCGTCTTAACTCGAACAACCTGCTGCGGTTGGCCATCCTGCAGCGACTGACCGCCGAGGGGCGCTATTATTTCGACCGCGGCAAGCGGCTCACCCCCTACCTACTCGGGGGCCTGGGAGGCGCGATCTACGGTAATGAGTGGGGTGCCAGCTCGGGCGGCGCGGCGTTCAGCTTCGGCGTCGGACTCGAGTACCAGATCAGTGAACGGACGGTGGTGACGCTGCTGCCGACCTACCAACCCATCCTGTTTAGGCGCTTTTACGACTTAACGGGCCAGGAACGAGCGTCGAGTCTGTTCGGCTTCGGCCTCGCCCACTGGCTGGCCGTACAGATCATCATCGAGGCGCGGGATCCGCTGTCGCGCTGGTAACGGCCGGGGCCCAGGCGGCCAGCCGAGCGACGAACTGTGCTGCTCCATGAGCCGGGCGCAAGCGGTGTTGTTGCCGTAGGGGTCCGGGTCGGGTAGCGTCCGGGCCTCGTAGGGCAGGATTAAGTGCGAACGGCAGAAGAGGCCACGACGTCGTGAACTGCAGCCGCTGCGGCCGGGAAAACCCGGACGGTCTCAAGTTCTGCCAGGATTGTGGGAATCGCCTGAACGCGCCCGCGCCAGCAGCAGAAGCACCCGTCGCGCCTCCGCCAGCCGCCGCGTCGCCCTCGTACGTCGTCCCGCGGGCGGAGGCCGCCCGCCCCGCCGCCGCCGAGAAGCGTTGCCTGAGCTGTGGCACCGGCAACCCATCAAACGGACGTTTCTGCGCCAACTGCGGTTCGCCCTTGCCGGGCGACGCACCGGCCCCACCAGCCCCTGTCGCAGCAGCTCCCGCGGTGGTGGCCTGCTCACGCTGCCGAGGCGCCAATTCTCCCCAGATGGGGTTCTGTCAGTTCTGCGGCGCCAAATTGGGGCAAGGCGAACCTGCCGCAGCAGCTGCAGCCGCGCAGCTCATGCGTGGTCCCGCAGCGGCGGCCATGGGGCCGGCGCCGGCGCTAGGGCAACCGGGTGCACCAGCCGCCTCACCGTTTGCGGTCGGCACCAGCTTCCAATTCGGTTCCGGGCAAAGGCCCGAGGAGCGCGCGAAGCTCGTCGTCATCGGTCAGGACGGAAAGCCGGGTCGTGAGTACGAGATCGAAGGCGACCAAACCGATATCGGCCGGGAGGAAGGCTCGATCCTCCTCGTCAACGACCCTTATGTATCTCCTCGCCACGCACGGCTGCAGTTCCGAGAGGGCCGTTTTTTTATCCGGGACCTCGAATCGGTCAACGGAGTATATGTGCGGCTTCGGGCACCAGAACGGCTGCAGCACGCAGACTTGGTGTTGGTAGGTCTTGAAGTGTTAAGGTTCGAGGTCGTGAGCGACGCAGAGCGAGGCCTTGGCCCTGCAGCAGAGCGTGGGACCCAGGTTTTCGGGTCACCCGCTGCGCCGCGTTACGCCCGCCTCTGTCAGAGGACCGTAGAGGGTGTCACCCGAGACGTTTATTATCCGACCCGAGAAGAGACCGTAATCGGGCGCGAGGTGGGGGATGTGGTGTTTACGACGGACCCATTCATGAGCCGCAGACACGCCGCCATCGTCCGTGATCCCGCGACGAACACCTTCAGCCTCAAGGACTTGGGGTCGTCGAACGGGACGTACCTCGGCATCCGGGGCGAGCGCGAGCTCGTGCCGGGTGACCACGTCAGGGTCGGCCAGCATCTGTTCCGGCTGGATTTCGGCACGGGGTCGAAAAGCCGATGAACGGTGAATCCAACTCCTCAAGCATTCGCGTGCGCCTATTCGGTCGCACCGACGTCGGGCAGATCCGCGAGCACAACGAAGATAACTTTCTCGTCGCTGATCTGACTCGAAAGAGTCGCAGCCTGATGGAGACCGACCGCATCCAAGGTGTCGCCGAACGCGGGACGGTGCTTGGCGTGTGCGACGGGATGGGCGGCGCCGCAGCCGGCGAAGTCGCCAGCCAGCTCGCCGTCGACATCATCTACGAGAAGCTGTCCCAGGGTGATCCGCCGCGAAACCACGATGATCTCGCGCGTCGCCTGGTCAACGCGGTCGAAGAAGCCGGCGGGCGCATCTTCGGTGAGGCGCGCGCCGACCGAACGCGCCGCGGCATGGGTACGACCGCGACCATCGCGGCGCTGCTGGACGCGCGCCTGTTCGTTGCCCAAGTCGGTGACAGTCGCGCGTACGTTCTTCGCGGCGACAAGTTCGTGCAGGTCAGTCGCGATCAGTCGCTGGTCAACCAGCTGATCGAAGCCGGGCAGCTCACCGAAGAAGAAGCCGAGACCTTCGAGCACAACAACATCATCCTGCAGGCGCTCGGCACGGCCGAGACCGTGCAGGTCGACCTGACCTACGTCGACCTGCGCCACGGCGACACGCTGCTGGTATGTTCCGACGGCCTGTCGGGCATGGTGCGCGCCGACGAAATGCGCGAGGTGCTGCTCAGCAATCGCGAACCGTTCGACGCCTGCAAGGAACTCGTCGATCGCGCCAACCGCGCTGGCGGTCATGACAACATCACCGTGATCGTCGCGGTGTTCGAGGGCGCCGTCCAACCGCCCGGGCCGCACGACGTGCTCGCGTACCAGAAGTACGCGCTGCCGGAAGCGCCGGCCGAAGCCACCGTGCGCGCCCCGAGTGTGCACGCTCCCGACGTCTACACGCCGCCAGCCAGCCAAGAGGCCCAGCGCGAATCGCGCCGGCTGCGGGTCGGCCACACCATGGTCGGCATGACCAACCCGATGGCCGCGACGCCGGCCTCCGGCACGCCGACCGGGCCGCGGGTTGCGAATTCACCCCCGCCCTTCGGCATGGAAGATGACCCGGTGTCGATCCCGACCAGCGGCCTGCCACCGTCCTTGGTCGGTATGCTGGTCTTGACCGCCATGTGTCTGGTCGCGGTGGCCGGCTTCTTGCTGCTGCGCTGAGCGCGTCCGGAACCGATGACCCTAGCCCGCGCGGGCAAGCTGACTTTCCGCCGGGTCTTCCCCAGACTGCTGCGGCTCTTGCTCACGCTGCTGGCGGTCGTGCTGGTCGGATTCTACGGCGCCGCCAACGGCGCCAAACGACCAGGCTCGGGCTGGGCATTCAAGCAACTTCCGGTGTTCGTGAACTTGGCACCATCCGACGTTCGCGAGCGGGCGATCCGCGCCATGCGGGCCGCTGCCAAGGACGAGGGACCCGAAACGGCGCGCGCGCGGGCAGAGCTGCTGCGCTTGGGCGGCGCGGCCTTGCCACACGTGCTGCCGCAACTCGACAGCTTGGAGCCGAGCGCGCGCGGTCGCGTCGCGATGGCGCTCGGACCGCTCGCGCTCCGGATGCGCGTCGCGGGTATGGATGATGTGGCCTCGCCCGAGCGCGCGCTGCTGTTCTTCGGACGGTTTTGGCAAGATCGCTCGATTGAGTTCCGTTCGACGACCGTGCGCCGCGCCGTCGAGCGCCTGGCGGAGCGCTCGCTGGCGCTGCGCCGCGACGACGTGATTCACGCCGACACTTACGCGCTCGAAGCGCTGGTGGCGGCGCTGGGGAAAGTGCAGGGCGCGAACGACGTAGCCCGCGTCGTTCGCTTGCACCCGGTGCTGATGCACATCACTGGCCGAGGTGAAGCGCTGCCACGCGAGCCGAGCGTGGACGAAGCGGCGCGCGCGGTCGAACACTGGCAAGAGCTGTGGCTACAAGAAGGCGCCGACTACTCGGTTCTCGAAGGACCACGGCGCGTGGCGGCGCTGGTCACCGAAACGCAGTACGGTAAATGGCTCGCGCAAGCCTTCATGTGGAAGCTTGGTCGGGCCCGGGACGGCTCGAGCGTGAGTTCGAGCGTGCGTGCGGCGCTGCCCGGTACTGCGTGGCACGTGCTTTGTCTGCTACTTCTGGCGCTCGGCGTAGCGGCCGGCACGGCGCTGGTCGACCGCTCGCCGGGCATTTCCGAGCGTGCTTTGGCGCGCGTAGCGGCGACGTCGGCATCCTTGGTGGCGTCGTACCCGGTGGTGCTCACCTTAGCGCTGGCGTTCGAGCTCAAGGGCGGCCACGGCGGCGTGTTGTCGTTGTGCGCGGAGGGGCTGCGCCACGGCGACGTCAACTTGATGATGGGCGCGCTGCTCGGCGTCACGCTGCTTTCGGAACTGCTGGTGACGCTGCCTTCGCGGCTCGCCGCCGCGGGTCACGCCGCCAGGGACGCGGAAGGAGACGACGAATGAAGGCCGCGTCCCCCGCACCGCAGCTGCGGCTGGCGCAGTGGATCCTCGGACTTTGGCTGGTGCTCGGCGTGATCGGCGGCGTCACGCCACATGCGTCCCCGCTGCTGGTCGGGCTCGGCAGCGACCTCTTGGCGCTCGGAGCGGTGCTCGTGCTGGCGCTGCTGCTCGGCGTGCCGCTGGGCGCGTTAGCCGGCAGCGGACCGCGCTGGATCGACGTCACGCTATCGTTCACGACCGATTGGATCGCCGCGGTGCCGGTGGTGCTGCTGTTGGCCTTCCTGCGGCCGGCGGGGGTTACGGCTGCGGGCGGCTTGGTGGTGCTCGGCTTGCTGCGCTCGCTAGAGGTCGGCTGGGTCGTGCGCAGCGCTCTCTTGCGCGCCGCGGTGGCCGACACGACCTGGGCAGCGCGCAGCCTTGGCTACATGCCCTTGGCAGTGTTTTTGAACCAGCGCCTACCAGCGGCCGCTGGCCCGGCACTCACCCACCTCGCGCTCACCCCGGTGTGGACGTTCGTCTTGGACGGCGTCGGCACCGCCGCCGGCCTAGGCGCAGCCAGTTCGGGACGCAGCCTAGGGGCGCTTGTGGTCGGCTCGCAGACGGGCTGGCCCAGCTCCGCCGCGGCGATTTTCGCGGTCGTATCGCTGACCTGGGCACTGCATCGGCTGGGCAACCACTACGGCTTGCGGCTCGCGCGGAAATGACAATATTAGCCCCTCCCAACATGGCTTCCCTCCCCGTCGTCACCGAGCGCACTTTTGAACAAGAAGTGCTGTTGAGCGAGCTACCGGTCTTACTCGAGTTTTCAGCCGAGTGGTGCGGCCCGTGCAAGCAGATGGCGCCCGACCTCCAAGCGCTGGCGCACGAGTTCGAGGGCAAGGCCAAGGTCGTCACGCTAGACATCGACAAGTCACCGAGCATCCCGCGGCAGATGGGCGTCCAATCAGTGCCGACGTTCGTCGTGTTCCACGGTGGGCGGCCGGTCGGCGGCAAAGTCGGCGCCTTGCGCAAGGCAGAGCTGCGCGGGCTCATCGAGCCGTACCTGCCGCGCGCCGAAGGCGCTATTCGCCCCGACGAGCTCGTCGAGCTACTCAAAGCGGGTAGCGTCAGCATGGTCGATACGCGTGAAGCCCCGGTCTTCAATCGCGCGCACCTGCCTACCGCCATCAACCTCCCGCTCGAAGAAATCGAAACGCGCCTCGCGGAGTTGCACATGCTTCCGGCCACGCCCGTCCTGTACTGCCGCTCCGGTGACCGCACCAAAGACCTCGCCGCCAAGCTCGCCGAACAAGGCCTGCCCGTCGCCTTCCTCGAAGGGGGCGTCCTCGGCTGGGAAGCCGCGGGCCAAAAACTGGAACGCCCGGACTAATCCGTCAGCGCCCCGCGGCCCTATCCGCGACGATCCGGGAGGCGGCTTCAATCAGTCGCTGCCCGGCCTTGGTGACGCGTACCCGGTAGGCCAAACTCCGACCATCCAGATCGTGGTCCACGAGACCACGCCGCGAAAGACTCCACATCAAACGCGACAACGAGCTTTCGTCGAGTTCCATGTCGCGCGCGACATCCAGGTGGCTCACGGGTTCATCGGTTTGCCGAATCAGACGCCAAGCGGCTTCGAGTGTCCTCCACTGTGCGAAGGAAATCCGCAGCGATCGCAACGCTCGGCTCACGTTGCGTCGGAACGCCATCGCCCGCTTGAATCTGCCGAGCGCCGACTGCGTTGCTTTCTCGTCTTCCGAAAATGGCGGCAGGATCGGCGGCGCGAAACGCGGCGGCTCGTAGTCCTCGGGTCGGCGACGTCCACCCGTCATTTCACCACCAAGCAGCACGTTCTATGCCCACTGCCACGCCCAGTCGGAAAAACCTCGAACGTGAGGCCTCCGACTCCGGCGGCCACAGGGCGTTGACGGCCGCACCGCCAAGCGAACGCCGCGCACCCAATTGGAGCCACGCCCCTTTCCCCCGAGGCGAAGCACCAAGCACCAAGCCCCAAGCACCAAGCGAAGCACCAAGCCCCAAGCACCAAGCGAAGCCCCAAGCCCCAAGTGAAAATGACTGGGCATACAAAGTCATCAAGAACGGCGCCAAGACCCGCAGATTTTCCTGAGTACTTTCGAGAGATTGGCCACCCGTGATGCACCCCTATTCCGATGACTTTGTATGCCCAGTGATTTTGGCGCGCGGGAAGCCGGATCCTGCGGAAGATCGCCCGTCGTGAACACCGCCACCAGCGTGAACACCGCCACCAGTGAACACCGCCACCAGCGCCCCCGCGCGACTTGCGCGAATCGGCGAGGCGGTTTGATCGCGCCTCCTCTAGGGGTGGCGTCCGCCGACGCGGGGCTCTGATGGGGCGAGCGCTGCGGCGGCGAGCACTCCGGCGGCGAGGGCGGCGGCGAGGACGGTGCGAACGGGGACAGCGTGGGCTTGGGCGGCCAGGGCGCAGGCGTCGAACTCGGGTTTGATTTGCGGCGGGCCGTAAGGGCCGCGGGCGACTTTGACCGGGATTTTTCCGAACTCGGTGTCGACGTCGATGATTTCGCGCGGGCGCTCGGTGCGTGCGACGCCGTAGCGACGCACGCCGATGCTGCTGGTTTCGCGGAGCAAGACGATTTCGAGGACGGAGAGCGAAGCGGCGTTGGCGAGCGCCGAGAGAAGTAGGCCGGGGCGGCCTTTCTTCATCGTGATCGGCACCGCCCAGGCGTCGAGCGCGCCGGCTTCGAGCAGTTTCGAGATGGCGTGAGCGGCAAGCTCGCCGGTCATGTCGTCGACGTTGGCTTCAAGCACGTAGTGCGTGGCAGCCGCGTCGTCATGAGCTTGCAGACCGAGCGGAGTGCCGAGCACGGCACGCAGCGCGTTCAAGCGGTCGGGCAGCTGCCGCGTCCCGGCGCCCCAACCGATTGCGAGCGGCGTGAGGCTGGGCCAGCGCTCGAAACGCACCGTCTGGGAAGCCACGATGGCGGCGCCGGTTGGGGTCACGAGCTCGGCTTCGATGCCGGCGTCGTAGGTCGGCACGCCGCGCAGACACGCCACCGTGGCGGGCGCCGGAAGCGGCAGGATGCCGTGTCGGCACACGACACTGCCGTAGCCCATCGGCAACGGTGCGCACACCAAATCAGCCTGCAAATACGCCAACGCTGCCGCCGCACCCACGACGTCGGCGATCGCATCGACGGCGCCCACCTCGTGGAACGTCACCGCCTCGACGCTGCTGCGGTGCACGAAGGCTTCGGCTTCAGCGAGGCGACGGAAGATGCTCTGCGCTCGCTGCCGTGTATCGTGGTCGAACGCAGCCTCGGCCAAGAGTCGAACGATCTCTCCGTAGCTTCGCTCGGGGTGCTGGCCGTGCTGCTCGACCGCGAACTTTACGCCACCGATCACACCAGTCTGCGCCGGGCGCACCTGAACGCTGACACCCGGCAGGCCGATCGAAGCGATCGCGTCGCGTACGATTTCGAACGGGACGCCAAGGTCGACCAGCGCCGCCACGGTCATGTCCCCGGCGACGCCGCTGAAGCAGTCGAAGTACACGACTTTGCCCGAGCCCGCACCGCGCGGCAGCCGCGGGTTACCGAACCGGAGTGCGTCGCCCGCGCGCGCGTCAGCGTGCGTGTGCTGGCCGTCGCCGTGACCGTGACCGTGACCGTGACCGTGCTGATGGGCGTGGCCGCGCCCGACAGGCCGCGCTATTCCAAAAAAACGCGGCTTTTTCCCGCCGCCCGACGACTCAGTCACGCGCGCTCCGTCTTTAACTGGCGCATCACGGCCATCGCTGCGCCAAAGCCGTTGTCGATGTTGACGACCGTAACGCCCGACGCGCAGCTGGTCAGCATACCCATCAGCGCGGTAAAGCCGCCGAGCGCTGTGCCGTAGCCGACCGACGTCGGAACGGCGATGACCGGCGCTGCCACCAGCCCACCCACGACGCTCGGCAACGCGCCCTCCATGCCGGCGATCACAATCAACGCTTCGGCCTGTGTGAGCTCGGGCATCACGGCCAGCAGTCGATGCAGTCCGGCCACGCCGACGTCGAAGAAACGTCGACAGCCGATGCCAGCCATGCGCAAGGTTTCGATCGCCTCTTCGGCCACCGGTACGTCGCTGGTGCCAGCCGTCACGATCGCCACGCGGGACTCGCGCGTCAGCTCGCGCGGCGCCACTTGAAACGACGCCGTCCGGGCAGCGTCGCGGTACGTGAGCTCGGGTACACGCGCGGCAACCTCGACGAACACCGCCGACTCGAGCCGCGTCACCAGCACGTCTTGCCCGGCCGCGATCAGCCGCGCAGCGACGCCAGCGATTTGCGAGGGCGTCTTGCCCGGCGCAAAAATCACCTCCGCCATCCCTTGGCGCAGCGCGCGGTGATGATCGACGCGCGCGTAGGACAAGTCGCTGAACGGCAACTGCGCCAGCTGCGCGAGCGCCGTCGGTACGTCTAGCTGCCGTTCGCTCACGGCCTGTAGCAGCTGAGCAAGGCGGGATCGGTCCATGAGTCTTGCTAGTAACGTGGCAAAGACGCCTCGCCAAGGGTTCGGCACATATTTCCTCGTCCGCGGCTTCGTGCTCTGCTGCCGCCGATGCCGGTTCTGATCGCGCTCCCGTTGGGACTGTGCCTGGGCGTCGCATTTGCGTGGCTCGGGCGGCGCGAGCTGCGGCGCGTCACGACCGGCGAGCTGGGCAGCCGTGGGCTCGCGATCGCGACGCTGTTCGGCCTGTTCGTCTTCGCGCCGATCTCAGCCTACTTTCTGGCGTTCGAGCCCGACTGGTGCCTCGCCTACCTGCTCGACACGGCGCAGGCCTCCGCGGCGTTGCCGTCGACGCTATTGTTGCTGGAGCTGGCCAGCGTGCCCGCCGGCTTCTTGCTCGGGCGGCTCTTGCTGGACCGCGGCTCCGACGAGGCGAGTTTGCTGCGGGTGCTGTCCGGCGGGGTGGTGCTCACGCTGGGCGCTGTGATGCTCGGGCTGCGGCGCTTCGCCGTTCAGGGTACCTACGCTCAGTTTCACGGCGACTTTGGCACGCAGCCGCTGGCCGGTAGCTCGCTCGGCTATGCTGTGCTGCTGCTCGGGTTCTGGCTCACCGCGGGCCTCGGTTTCGCGGTATGGAACCTGCGCCGACTCGACTGACGAAAGCTTGAATGGCCGACCCCACTATCGATCCGACTCCCCGACTTCTCGAGCTCGCCGCTGATCTTGTCCAGCGTGCACGCAAGCTAGGCGCCGACGTCGCCGAAGCGAGTGCCCGCACCGGGTGGGAGCTCTCCGCCAAAGTGCGCGTCGGCAAGACGGAGCTGGTTGAAGAGGCGGGCCACCACGGCGTCTCGCTGCGGGTGATCCGCGGCGGCCGTGTCGCCACCACCGCCACCAGTGATCTTACCCCGCGCGGCATCGAACGCTGCGTCGCCGACGCGCTCGAGTTGTGTGCGCTCTCCGAACCGGATCCGTTCGCAGGTCCGGCTCGCGACGAGCTCTTGTCCAAGCCGCCCTACCCCGATCTCGACCTATTCGATGCCAGCATCGACGCCATCGACGCTGAGCGCGCGATCGAGCAAGCGCGGATCGCCGAGCAAGCGGCGTTCGACGCAGATCCGCGCATCACGCTCAGCGAAGGGGCGACGTACTCGCGCACCAGCGGCGCCAGCGCGATGGTCTTGTCTTCGGGTTTTCAGGGCGCGGTGCGCGGCTCGTACGCTGCGCTCTCAGTCGCGCCGGTGGTGGAGGACGAAGGCGGCAAGAAACGTCGCGGCCATTACTACTCCGCGACGCGTCGCCACCAAGATCTCGAATCGGCGGAGTTCATCGGACAAGAGGCGGCCCGCCGCACTTTGCGCAAGCTGGGCGCCCGCAAGATCCCGACCACCGAAGCGCCGATTGTCTTCGATCCGGACGTGGCACGCTCGCTGGTCGGCAGCTTAGCTGGCTGCATCGTCGGCGGCGCCTTGTGGCGCAAATCCAGCTACTTGCTCGAACGCGAAGGTACCGAGGTCGCAAGCTCGCTCGTCAACATCGTCGACAATCCGCTGATCCCGCGCGCGCCTGGCTCGCGACCCTTCGACGGCGAAGGCCTGGCATCGCGCAAGAACGTGATCGTCGAGCGCGGCACGTTGAAAGGCTTTTTGCTCGACTGCTACAGCGCGCGCAAGCTCGGTCGCGAGTCGACCGGCTCGGCTGGCCGCAGCGGCGGCTCGATCGGGGCGTCGACCACCAACTTCATCTTGGCAGCCGGCACGACGCCAGCGGCCGATATCGTCAAGTCCACGGCGCGCGGTCTATACGTGACCGAGCTGATGGGCTTCGGTTTCAACGCCATCACGGGAGATTTTTCGCGCGGCGCGGCCGGGTTCTGGATCGAAAACGGAGAGCTGGCCTTCCCGGTCAGCGAGATCACCATCTCGTCAACGCTCGACGCCATGTTGAAGGCGATCGACGCCGTCGGTGATGATCTGGAGCTAAAAACGTCAACCGCATCGCCGACGTTGCGAGTCTCGGGCATGACGATCTCGGGCACGTAGCTCACGGCTCACTCTCCGAACGTATTGGGCGCGCCTGGCGACGCCCCCGGAGCGCCGTGCTCCGCGAAGGCTGACGGATCGTCATCGGCCGCGTCGAGGGCACGGCGCGCGACACTTTTGCCGGCGTGCTCCGCCGCCAGCAGCGGAAACCGTGAAAGCACGCCTTCGCGGCCGACCAACAGCAGGCCCTCGCCACTGTTCGAAAGCCCGCGCGCACCGAGGCTCGCCACGCGCATTAAGCGCACACCAACCGGAACCGCGACGTCCAAGCCCGACGCTCGAAAGCCATCGCTGACGAGAAGCGCCAGCTCACCCGGCGCGAGCTGCTCGTTCGGAAGCTGCACGTGTCCGCCGGAGTCTTCGAGCCACAGGCCAGCGAGTGACGCCGCGAGCTCGGAATCGTTAACAAGCTCGATCCATTCGCTGCCGGGTTCGGGGCCAACCGGATTGGCCAACACCTCGTTCAGTACCAGGTGACGTCGTGCTGCGGCCGTCGTCAGCGTTGTACGAAACGTCTCGAGCTCACCCAGGCTCGAAAGGACACTGCCGCTGAGCTCGAACGAGGTCGCGGGGGCAAGCCCCCCGAGCAGCAAGCTACGGCTACCCACGGCGGCCGCGAGCACCGCGCTCTGCGGCTCTTTGAGCACAAAAAAAAGGTCATTCGTCGCGGGTGCCACGCGCAGCCGATCGTCGAGCACTTCCAGGCACGCGCCGTGAAACGCTACGCCGATTGGGCACGGAGTCGCCCCATTTGCGACATGACGCGACGACGGCAACCAAGGCGATGGTTCGAGCAGGGCGCCAGCCAGCAGCGGTGGCGCTACCATCGGTTCGACGAGGTCGCCGTCGGCCACCAACGTGATGCAACCAGCGCTAAGCATGCCCGCCATGCCGAACGTCGCGGTGAGCGAGATGCCGCCCGGCTCCAGCGTGAGCGGTTCGAGCGGGCTCGGACCGCTTGTGTCGCACAGCACCGACGCGCGGTACTTGCGACTACCGGCAGGCGGGAACAGGCGCCGCACTCGCGGCTCGCCGCTCGCCTGCGCGCGCACGACTCGCAGCACCCCGAGCCCGGTGAAAGCCAATGTGTACGTGGCGTCGGGCTCGAGCCAGTCGAGCGGCTGCAGCCAAGCATCCGTGCCAACGCGCCAAAAGCGCAGCGGGAGCGCGCGGTCTCCGAGCGAGATCGGCACCTCGCCGTGCTTGAGCGCGCGTGCGTAGTAGGCCGAAAGCTCCCCACGAAACAGCCACGGCGCGCCAGCTGCCGGCGCGTCGTGGACGCGGGCGCGGAATAGTAAGGGTACGGAACCCTCGTCCGTGGCGGGCTCGAAGTCGACCTCGACCGCCGCGCGGGTGCCGTTTGGCAGGTCGAGCGACGGCCCGGTGCAGCCCCACCCCAATGCCCCGAGCAGTACCAGTGCCCACGTGATCGGTCGCATGCGTTGGTCCCATCGGCCAGGCGGCGGCCCGGTTGCGAAAAATGGTATCCATCGCCCCGTGAGGCCGGACGACATCAAAGCGCTGCGCAAAGAGCTCGGTTGTACGGCTCGCGACCTGGCGACCACGCTCGGCATCGAGCAAAAAGAAGTGCTGGCCTGGGAGGCCGGCGAGCTATTTCCGACCAAGCGCTACGTCGACCAGATGAAGACGCTACGCGAGAAGGGCCCGAGCGCAGTGCTGAAGACGGCCAAGGGCAAGGCGGTTGCCCCGACCGACCGCGTCTCGGATCCCGCCTTCTGGGCGATCGTGAAGAAGCTACTCCTCTACCCGGCGCTTTACGATCAGGTGAGCAAGCTAGCCGCGCAGTTCGAGGAGAAGAAGAAGGATTAAGGCGTGAGGATTGGGGCGTGAGTTGGACGACTAGTTATTCGTCATCGTCGTCATCGTCATCGTCGTCGTCGTCATCGTCATCTTCGTCATCGTCATCGTCCGACTCTTCATCGGCTGCGGGCGCGGCAGGAGGCGTCGAGTCGACGTCTTTCTTTTCTGATGGCTCGTCGTCGTCGTCGTCTTCGTCTTCGTCGTCTTCGTCGTCTTCGTCGTCTTCGTCTTCGTCGTCTTCGTCGTCGTCTTCGTCGTCGTCGTCGTCGTCTTCGTCGGCCGCCGCCGGCTCGCTAGCATCCTCGGCGGCAGCAGGTTCCGCCTCCTCGAGACTCACCTCTTCTGTCGCGCCCTCGCCCGTCGCTTCGCTGCCACGCTCCTCGCTCGGCAGCTCGATCGGCCCTTCCGGTGCCGTTTCGCCGATCTCGATCTCGAAGGTCTCGCGCGACTCGTCGCTCAGCTCTGTGAATTCCTTGAGCGTCGGTAGATCGCGCAGCGACTTCAGGCTGAACACTTCCATGAAGCTCGGCGTCGTGCCGTACAGCATCGGGCGGCCGGCTTCGTCCTTCTTACCCAGGATCCGAATCAGATCGCGCTCGAGCAAGCCCTTCAGCACCGGCCCGGAATCCACGCCACGAATATCGTCGATCTCGGGGCGCGTGATCGGCTGACGGTACGCGATGATCGCCAGCGTCTCGAGCTGCGCGCGCGACAAGCGCACCGGCTTCGTCGCAAGGTAGCCGCGCACGTACTCGCCGTATTCCGGATTGGTCCGGAACGCGTAGCCGGCCGCGACCTCGTCGAGGCGAATTCCGCGACCGGCGTAGTCGCGCTGCAGCTCCTCCACCAGCTCTTGCGCGCGCTTCCGATCGACCTTCGCCGCTCGCGCCAGCTCTTTGATCTCGAGCGGACGGTCGGAGACGAACACCAAAGCTTCGACCAGGCTCTTCAAGTATTGCGTCGTGTCGGGAGTCTGAAGCTCGGCGCCGGTCGGCTCGCCTTCGCCCATGAGCGAAGCGCCTTCCTCGCTCGGCGCGTCGGTCGACTCGTCCCAGCTGGAATCAACGGCAGCGGATTCGTCAGGCGCCACGGCGGGCTCCGGGTCGTCGCCTGGCCCCGCCCGGCGCGCTCGTGCTAGCGCGATCCGTTCGCGATCCTTCTCGACGCGACGCGCTTCGGCTGCCGCGCGCTCCTGCGCCTTGGCCTCGCTTTTCGCATGCGTCTTCGCGGCCGCGTCGGCACGCGCCTGCGCTTTGCTCTCGGCTTCCGTTCGCGCCTTCTCGTCGCGCGCGGCCTTGGCCTTGTCGCGCGCGGCATTTTTCTCGCGTAGTACGGCCTCGGCTTTAGCCTGTGCTTCGGCTTTAGCCTGCGCTTTGGCTTTGGCCTGCGCCTTGGCCTCGGCATCCGCCAGCTTTTTGGCGGCGGCCTTCGCCTTGGCCGCGGCTTTCTTCTGCTTCTTCGCCTCGGCCTTGGCCTTCTTGGCTGCCTTGGCTTTGGCCTTGGCTTCAGCTTGTTTTTGCTTCCTCGCCGCGGCCTTGGCCTTCGCCTGGGCCTGCCTCAGCTTCTTCGCTTCGGCCTTGGCCTTCTTCGCCTCGGCTCGCTGCTGCTGTTTGGCAGTCAGCTTCCCGGGCTTTGCGGCAGCCTTCGCCGGCTTGGCGGCTTTGACGGGCTTGGCCTTCTTGGCGGACTTCGCTGCCGCTTTGGCAGGCCTGGGCGCCAACTTGGCCGGTTTCCTTGCCGGCTTTGCGGCGGGTTGCGTCGGCTTCGCTGGCTTGCCTTTCGCTGGCTTGGCCTTCGCTGGCTTGGCCTTCGCTGGCTTGGCCTTCGCTGGCTTGGCCGCCTGCATGGGCTTGGCCGATTTCGACGGTTGCGGGGACGGAGGCCTGGTCTTGCCGCGGGGCGCGGGCGCCTGGGGCTGGGGTCGCTTCTTCGCTGCCATGTTCGATCGTTAGTGGAGCCTACGGCTCGTCTTGCTCGTTGTGATCTAGGTCCGTCAGCTCGGGCTCGTCGTCCTCGTCGTCCTCGAAGCTGGCCGGCCGGGTCGCTTCGCCGCTGCGAGCGGCCAGCGCATTCTCTTCGTCGCCGTCCGCGGCCAGCTCGTCTTCGGCCAATTTGGAGCTGAAGCTCGCCTCGGCCGACTGCGCAGCCTCTTCCATCACGTCCGCGTCGACCAAGGCCAGCTCGATGCGAATCTCTTCGAGCGGCCCATCCTGCTCGAGCCGCGTCATGCGCAGCCGCGTCATTTCGAGCAGGGCCAGGAACGTGACGATCAGATCGCTGCGCGAGGTCGCACCCTCGAACAGCTGCTCGAAGCTGATCTTCTTGTGCAGCTGCAGCAAATCAACCAGTTGGTTGATGCGGTCGGTGATCGAGAAGCGCTCGAAGTCGATCTGATGATCGATCTTGGTCGTCGCGCGAGAGAGCACGCCCTGAAACGCGTCCAGCAACTTGAACAGGCTGAGCCCCGCCAACGGCGCCGGTCCTTCCACGGCCGGCGCCGGCAAGCCGCGCACGAACACGTCACGCCCGAGCACGTCACCACCGCCGAGCTGCTCGGCCGCACGCTTGTACTTCTGGTACTCGAGAAGGCGCCGCACCAGCTCGCCGCGCGGGTCGAGACCGAGCTCGTCGTCGTCGTCCTGATCGGCCGGCGGCACCGGCAGCAACATCTTCGACTTGATGTGCGTCAGCGTCGCCGCCATCACGAGGTACTCGCTGGCGACGTCGATGTTCAGCTCCTCCATTAACACGATGTATTCGACGTACTTCTGCGCGACGAACGAGATCGGGATGTCGCGAATGTCCAGCTCGTGCTGCTCAATCAAGTGGAGCAGGAGGTCAAGCGGCCCCTCGAACGATGGCAAGACGACTTGGTACCCGCCAGCAGCCCCCTCCGGACGGGGAGCCAAAGGCGGCTCGCCGGGTGGAGAATTGCTGGGGTTTTCGTCCGTCATGAAGGGGGCGCAGCGTACATGACCAATAAGGCTTTGGCGATGCTAACTTCGGGCTTTCATGACAGGCCATGGCGGGCAAGCCCGCCGCTGCGTAAGCTGTGGAGAGCGCTACGGTGCCGCCGTTCTGTTCTGCCCGAAAGACGGCACGCCAACCGGTCCCGATAACGAAAACGTGGTGGCTGACAACTACTTGGGCCGTGTCGTCGCGGGACAGTTCAAGGTCGAGCGGCTGCTCGGCAAAGGCTCGATGGCGCGCGTCTACCTGGCGCAGCAGCTCGGGCTCGAACGCCCGGTCGCGCTGAAGATCTTGCATCGAGAGCTGCTCCGCGACGAGAGCGCAACCGCTCGGCTGAGGCGCGAGGCTACCATTGGCGCGCAGCTTCGCCACCCCCACTTGGCCGAGGTGCTAATGATCGGTAGCGTGGATGCGACCGCCCAACACCCGGGGGGCGAGCCGTTCATCGTGCTCGAGTACCTCGACGGCATGTCGCTAAGCTCGGCGCTGCTCGCGAGTCACGGCGCGCTCGGGCTCGTGCGCGCCGTGCACGTCGCGCTCCAGCTGTGCGATGCGCTCGGCGAGGCGCATTCGCGCGGGATCGTGCATCGCGATCTGAAGCCCGACAACGTGATGCTCGTGCGGCGGGGCGCCGACGGCGATTTCGTGAAGTTGCTCGATTTCGGCATGGCGCGCGCCGGGCGCGATCCGGATTTTGCGACTCGCGACGGCGCCGTGCTCGGAACGGCCCGCTACATCGCGCCCGAGGGAGCCCAGGGTGGCAGCGTGGGCCCGGAAGGCGACGTGTACGCCATCGCGACGCTGCTCTTTCAGTGCATCGCCGGGCGCACCCCGTTCGAAGGCGCGAGCGCGGTCGCGATCCTGGTGCAACAAGTCAGCGCCGCGCCGCCTGATTTGCGCTCGGTCGGAGCGGGCCGCGACGCGCCCGCCGCGCTGGCCGAGCTGGTCGCCCGAAACCTCGCCAAAGATCCGCTGGATCGCTCGCCCAACGCGCGCTCGTTGGGGGCCGAGCTCAACGCCTGCATGTTCGCGGGCCGCCAAGACACCAACATCACCGCGCGCCTGATCGGGGAGCTGCCTTGAGCCTTTCACTACCCGCGGCGCTGCTGACAGCCGCCCTCGTCTCTACGATCTGCGCGCGCGCCAACGCCGCCACGCCGGTCGCGCCCACGCCCACGCCCACACCCATCGATCCCGAGACCGAGCCGCGCGTGATCAGCGGCTTTCACGCGCTGAACCGCCCGACCGGCATCGCCGAAGCCGGCTTCGGTTGGCTCACGTTGCCGGGCGCCAACGTGTGCAGTCAGAGCGCTTGCAAGGCCGGCGACACCAGCTTCGAGCTCGATGGCTGGCAGCTCTATCGGCCGAATATTCGTTGGGCCTTCGGAGCCGGTTTGCTGCTCGGGTTGATTCCGACCACCGACGCGCCGCACAGTGATCCGGTCGGCATCAAAAGGAACCACAGCCGCAAATACCTCACGCTCGAGGGCATGCTGCGCTACTACCCGTACGTCGCCGAGACATCCGAATTTTGGCTCGGCGTCACCGGCGGGCTGGTGGTGCTCTCCGATCGTTTCCAGGTCGTCGACGCCTATGACAAACCGTTGATCGGCCCGTCAGGCGTGACGATTCGAACGGAAGGCGGCGCGCTGGGGGTGGCCTTGGGCGGCGCGTACCAGCTCTCGCAACATTGGAGTCTGGGCGGCTCGTTTCGTTACGGAAACTGGTTCTTGCCCCAAATCCCCGCCACCGATCCGTTGAAAGACAGCGCGTCGGTTGCCGGTCGGAACTCGGTCTTCTCGCTCGGTCTCAACGTCGCGTACCGCATCGGTTTGTGAGCTAAGGGGCACGCGAAAGGAGCGTAAGCAGCTCGGTGATGCGCTCGAAGACGAGCGCCAAAATTCCGAGCATCGCTGCCGATTTGAGCGGGGCCAACACCGGGCCAATGAAGGCCGGCGACGCCGCGCGCGCCAGCAGCGCGCTCGCGACTTCGAGCAGCACGCTGGCGACCGCCAGCGGCGCCGCAATCGCAAACGCTAGCTCGACCGAGCCAGCGAACGCCTGCACCACCGCCGGCCACGCAAACCGCGCCGACAAGAGCGGTGCCGACAGCAAGCCCGCGACCCGCGCAGCACCGCCCGTCTCCAGGAATGCGATCGACGCCAACAACGCGAACAGTGCGGCCACCGGCGGCATCTCCCCGGGCAGCGTCGGCAAGGTCACGCTCTCGCGCCCGCCGCGCAGATCGTCGACCAAGCCGCCAGCCATCGCCGCCACGTAAATCGACAGCGACGCGAGCAGCGCTACCGGCAGACCGACGAGCGCCTCGCGACCGAGCGCGACGACGAACAAGCCGCCCGCGCTTACCTCGCCCGACAACGCCGGCGCGATACACAGCCCGAGCGCGAGCCCCAAGGTCAGCCGCGTTTGCGGCGGCACGGCCGAGAGCCCGAAGGCCGGCACCAGCGTGACCGCCGGGGTGGCCCGCGCAAAGCCCAGCGCCCAGGCCCGCGGGTCTACGCCATTGGCCGCGAACACCGCGCTCAAAGCGTCGAGCAGGCTCGGCGGCGGGTGCAAAGGGGCCATGGCGATTGACGCGGGAGCGGGGGACGCGTTAACGGTGGCGCGCCCCAAAAGGACCTGAGTATGGGCCTGGATACTTCCACAGTCGGCTTCGAGACGGAACCAGTCAGCTTCAGCTACGACTGGAAAGCGGTCGCGCTCTATGCGCTGGCGGTTGGTGCGACGCCCGCCGAGCTGGACTACCTGTACGAAGGTCGCGGCCCGCGCGTGTTGCCGACGTTCGCGGTGATCCCGGCGTACCTGCCGGTCAGTCAGCTGTTCGTCAAAACGCAGTGCGACATGACGCGCCTCGTGCACGGCGGGCAGACGCTACGCCTGCATCGTCCGCTGCCCCCCGAAGGTACCTTGGTCACCACCGCCAAGATCGAGGGCATCTACGACATGAAGAAGCTCGCGCAGGTGGTGCTGAGCACGCGCACGATGCTCAACGGCGAGCCTTGCTTCGACACCGAGTGGCAGCTGCTGATTCGCGATGCGGGCGGCTTCGCTGGCCCACGCCCACCCAAGAACGAAGCGCCCAGGCTCGCTGAGGGCCAAGGCGAAACGCCGACATTCACGGCCGAGCAGGCGACGCGACCCGAGCAAGCGTTGCTCTACCGCCTGACCGGTGACTTGAATCCGCTGCACGCCGACCCCGCCTTCGCGCTCGCTGCCGGCTTCGAGCAGGGGCCGATCTTGCACGGCCTGTGCACCTACGGCTTCGTCGGGCGCGCGGTCTTGAAGCACGCCTGCGGCGGCGACCCGGCTCGGCTGAAAGCCTTGAGCGTCCAGTTTCGCAAACCGGTCTGGCCCGGCGACGTGCTGTCGACCCAAGGCTTCGACGTCGGTGGCGGACGCTACGTGCTGCAAACCAGCGTCGTGGGTCGGCCGGATGCCGTCCTGACGTCCGCATGGGCGGAAGTGGCTTGAGGGAGATCGATTCATGAGCGACGAAGACAAGAAGAGGATTGTTTCTGAGCCCCCGCCCCCGACCGACGAGATCGATCAGGACTGGGGCGACGATGACCAAACGTTGGTCCGCGACGCGCCGGAAGGCGTGATTAAGTCGCAACCAGCGCCGCCGTCGGGTGCCGTGGCCGGAACCGCGGTCGCGCCGATCAGCGTGCCGAAGGCAGCCGAAGCCTCGACGCCGCCGCAGATGAAAGCTGCCGCCCCCGTATCTTCGGACGAGGACGAAGAGGACGAAGAAGAAGACGACGACGACGACGACGACGAAACCGCATCGTCCGAGAATGAGGACGACGAAGAGGACGAGGACGAGGACGAGGAGGAAGTCCACGCGCCGGTCGCCCCGCCACACGCTGCGGCATCCCGGAGCGGCGAGTGGCTCCCCGACTGGGCGCCGTACGCAGTGCTGGCGGCGCTCGTCAGCGTCAGCATCCTGGTTGGCCTCGGGCTCATCGGTGGCGGCTCCACAGCGGCGTCCGAAGATGAGCAGAAGGCGCCGGAGCCGGCGGCCTCTGCCCCGAAGGCGCCCGCCAAGCCGAGCCCGCACCCGTGAAGCTGACCCGGCTCAGCGCCTGGTTCGTCGTCGCGTTCGTCACGCTTTCCGGCTGCGTCATGACGACATTCGAAGGCCCGGGCGAGCCTCCGCGAGTGGCCGCTTCCCCGCTGGCCAACAGCAGCGCCAGCGCAAAGCCCGGGGAAGCACCGGCCGAAAACCCCAGCGAACAAGCCGGCCAGCCCACGGAGATCGCGGCGCGTCATTTGCTCGTGGCCTACCAAGGCGCACTGCGCGCGTCGCCGAGCGTGACGCGCAGTAAAGCCGAAGCGCAGACGCGCGTGGCTGAAGCGTTCAAGCGCGCCAAGGCGGGCGAGGACTTCGAGACGCTCGTGAAAGAATTTTCGGACGAGCCCGGCGCTGGCGAGCGGGGCGGCTCACTTGGCCGCTTCGGTCACGGCATGATGGTGCCGGCGTTCGAAAAAGTCGCCTTCAAGCTAGCCCCGGGCGAAATCTCGGACATCGTCGAAACACCGTTCGGCTTCCACGTCATCCAACGCACGGAGTGAGGGCCGAGCGAGATTCAACAGGAAGGCGGGAAGGCGGGAAGACTTCTGTTGTTCGCGGGCAACCCGATAGCCCTACCGAGTGACAGGGACGGGCAGCGCGTCTGGTCGCGCACCCAAGAAATCCTTTTCTCGATTCCTCCCCGCCTCCCCGCCTTCCTGTTGCCTCGTTCTCGTTCGCGTTCGCGATCAGCCGCGTAGGAGGTGCTTGGAGATGACCATGCGCTGGACTTGGCTGGTGCCTTCGCCGATTTCGCACAGCTTGGCGTCGCGCAGGTGGCGTTCGACGTCGAACTCGCGGGTGTAGCCGTAGCCGCCGTGGATCTGCAGGGAGTTGTTGCACACGCGCGTCGCCACCTCGCTCGCGAACAGCTTGGCCATCGAGGCTTCAGCGGTGAAGCGCCGGCCGTTGTCGGCTAGCCAGGCCGCGCGTCGCACCAACAGCTCCGCGGCGTCGAGCTCGGTCTGAGCGTCGGCCAGCATCCACTGAATGGCTTGAAATTCGGCGATCGGCTTGCCAAACGCTTCACGCTGCTTGGCGTACGTCACGGCCATCTCCAGCGCGCCGCGACCGAGACCGAGCGCCATCGCCGCGATCGAGATCCGCCCGCCGTCTAGAATCCGCATCGTATCGAGGAACCCTTGATCGACTTCACCCAGCCGCTCGCTGTCGGGCACGCGCACCTGATCAAGCGTGATCTCGACCGTATCGCTGGAGCGGCAACCGAGCTTTTTCAGCTTCTTGCTCGCCGAATAGCCGGGCGTCTTCGTCTCGACGATGAAAGCGGTGATGCCGCGCTGCGGCGACGTCTCGAAATTGGTACGCGCCAACACCACGCAGAAACCGCCCACCGAGCCCTGCGTGATGAACATCTTGCTGCCGTTGATCAGCCAGTCGTTGCCGTCGCGCACGGCCTTGGTGCGCATACCCGCAGCATCCGAGCCCGAGCTGGGATCGGTCAGCGCCCACGCTGCCAACCATTCGCCGGTGCACGCGCGCGTCAGGTACTTCTGCTTCTGTGCTTCGGTACCGAACGCCAAGATGTGGCCAGTGCCGAGGCCGTTGTGGCTGGCGATCGTCAGCGCCAGCGAGCCGTCGACGCGCGCCGCTTCCTCGACGGCGATCGCATACGAGGACATGTCGAGCCCAGCACCGCCGTAGGCCTCCGGGATCTTGATGCCGAGCAATCCCAACTCGGCCAGCTCCGGCACGAGCTCGCTCGGAAAGCGTTCGGCCTCGTCCCACTCGCGCGCCCTTGGCGCGACGCGCTCACGAAAAAACTGCCGAAGACTATTACGGAGAAGGACGTGATGCTCGCTGAGATCGAAATCCACGACTTACAGTTCTAGTCGCTCACGCCGCTTCACGCCAACCGCGCGAACGAGACAACAAGAAGGCGGGAAGGCGGGAAGATTTCTGTTGTTCGAGCGGGCGACACGAGGGGCTAGCGGCAACTAGCGGCCTCGAGGTCACCCGTACACCTACCCCAAGAGATCTCGTCAGGATGCCTTCCCGCCTTCCTGTTGTTTCGCTGCTCGTTCTCGCGCGACTACTTGGCGGGGGGCTTGGGATTGAGGGCAGCTTTGAGCAAGGCCAGGCGTTTGTCGGCGGGCAAATGCGCGGCATCGGCGCCGGCCTTGAGCTTCAGCGGCTCGTCGCCGACGATGATCACGTTGCCGCCCGAACGGCCGGCGAGCCATTCGGCTTGCGGCGCGCCCTCGGTTTCGCGTGTCGCAAAAGCCACCGCGTCGAAGCCCAGGTCTTTCTGAACTTTGGCGCCCGGAAGCTTTTTTAACGTACCGAGCACGTCCTTGGCCGAGTCCTCGTCGGCGCGCGACAGCCCGACGATGCGATAACGATTACTGCCGTCTTGGTAGTAGCCGAGCGCGCCCGCGCCGACTCCAGCGATGCCGAGCGCGTCGCCGTGCGCGTAGGCGATGCCCATCGGCAGCAGGCGCTCGGTCGGCAACAGGCGCACGGCCGGCAATCGATTCACGTCGCCGGGCAAGTGATCGCCGATTTGTCGCGCCAGCTCCGGCAGCACCTTGGCGCTCGTGGCTTTGATCTGATCGGGCGTCTCGAGCTCGTTGGCGTAGCTCAGCTCGGCGACCAGCTCGCCGCGCCACACGTACGCGATGCCGGTGCCGAGCGCGCCTTCTGCGCCCGCCGACAGCTGCTTCGGCGTGCCGTCCGCCGGATCGCCGTCGGCGATCACGCGCTTGGTAAAGAACGCGAACGCACCCTCGGCGTTGGCGAAACGCGACGTGATCACGTTCACCGTGCCTGGCGAGCCGGCACCATCGACGTAGCGCAGGGTCACCACGCGCTTGAGCCCGTAGTTCTTGTAAACCTCGCACTCGCCGTCCAATAGCTCGGTGCACACGGTTTCGAGCGTGCCCTTGGCGGCTTCGCCGTAAGTGCGTGCGTCGCCGTTCGGATCGATGCAGTAGTTGCCCGCCACCTTCGGGAAGTACGTCGAGCTCACGGCATCCGACACGCTGCCGCCACCGCTCGTGCAAGCGCCCGGCTTCGAGCTAGCGACGGGCGGCGGTGCGCTACCCTGCTCGAGCTTCTCTACCTTCTTGGAGCAAGCGAGCGAGAGCCAGGCACAGCACGCGACGGCGAACACACGGCGGAAAACCATGGCCGCGGTTGTAGCCCGAGAGAGCTCGGCGGGGATAAAGACGGGCGGCGCGGGGCAGCTGCCGCGCCGATTCAGAGCCTCTCGCGACTTCTGGGCCGGCAGCCGTACCCCGCAACGTTTACACAGCGCCGCACTTCTTACCGGTGGCTAGGGCGCCTACATGCCAATAAACACAAGTAATTTCCACTACCTAGAAACCGAGGTCGTGGGCACGTACCTTGCTGTACGTTGAGGCTGCTCGTGATTCTGCAACCTTCCAACTCCCGTTCTCGCAGCCGGCGTGCCAGCCGAGGCTTCACGCTGATCGAGCTGATGGTGGTCGTGCTGATCATCGGCATCACGGCCGCGATGGCGACCCCCACCTTGACCAAACAGTTCAAGGAGCGGCGCGCGCGCGACGCAGCCCAGCAGATCGCGCTCCTGTACAGCAGCGCTCGCATGCGCGCACTCGGGCGCGGTTCGGCGGTGATGGTGCGGTACGTCAAAGCCACACAGACCTTCACCGTGGTGGAGTCAATCGAGGGCGCCGCAGCGGCTGCGCTTGGCAACGGCGAAACGGCGACGTGCGCAGCCCGGCCGGGGCTCGGCTGCCTCACCAACGACTGGACGTCGACGTCGGTCACGCTGCGCCCCGTCACGACGCTCACGCCTCTCGCCGAAATCACGGTAGCTGCCCTCCAAGGCACCACTGAGCTCGACAACCTGGCGATTTGCTTCACGCCGCTGGGTCGCGCCTTCAGCACGACCGGTTCGGACGGCATCCCCACCACGCCGATGACGGGCGTTGCCACCATCGACGTGCAGCGGAGCGTGCTCAATGGCGGGCAAGGCATCACGCGGACGATCGCGCTCTTGCCCAACGGCATGGCGAGGCTCGGACTATGAGCGGCGCACGGACGCGGCAACGGCGTGCCCGGCGGCGTGGCTACACGCTGGTCGAGCTGATGATGGCGCTGGCTTTGTTCGGCGTCGCGGTGCTCGGCATCATCTCGATGCAGAAGGTCACCATCAGCTCGAACGCCCACGCCAAGAACGTCGCGATCGCAGAGCGCATTGCCCAGGCTTGGGCCGGGCAGTTGGAGATGGACGGCAGCGCTTGGCGGAGCTCAACTTCGTTCGGCGCAGGTTGGTTGAATGCGGACAACCTGTGGCAGCGGCCGGCTTACATCGGCGGGCGCGGGTTTGGTGGGGCTTTCGACGCGCTCGGCAACCCGCTCGCCGACAGCGACACGGCTCAGGCCCAGTTCTGTACCCACGTCCGCATGACCTGGCTCTACCCCGCCACCATGGGCGCCGGCGGCAACGGCATGCTTCGCGCCGAGGTCCGCGTGTTCTGGCTGCGCGACAGCGAGGGCCCAGTCGGCAACGGAGCCGCGTTCTGCGCGTCCGCCCAAAACGCAGCCCTGATCGGCAGCATTGGCTTAGCTACCGACCACTACCACTTCATCTACCAAACCGTCGGCGTCCGCCAGCATTCGCAGATCTAATGCGCGCGCAGTTTCCTCTCCAGCAAGCTCTGCGCGCTCCGTGTCGCGCGTCGTCCGGTTTTACCCTGGTCGAGCTGATGGTCGCCATGACCGGCGGCCTTTTCTTGTCGATCGTCGTGTTCGCGTTGTCGCGCGATGCGTCGCGCTTTTACCAACGCGAGAGTCGCGTCGCGAACGCCACGCTGGCGGGACTGTCGGGCTTCGAACGCCTGTCGGCCGACGTCGCGCGCGCGGGCCACCTAGCGACTCCGAACATTCAGCAAGATCCGCACGTCTGCAACCGTCCAGCTACCCCCGCCCTGCTGGCTACGTTGCGCAGTTTGGTGGTTGAGAACGGCAGCGCCGCGGTAGCCGGCACGGAGCTGGCCACCGCGGGCATTCAACCGCAGGGCATCGTGATTGCCGGCGCCCTCAACACGGCGGAGGTGTTGATCACCAGCTCGATCGCCCCCGACGGCGCGGGTGGTTGGCAAATCAGCGTCAACCTGAATACGCCGGCGGCCAGTCGTCTGGGGCTCGTCGCGACAGCCGACAACAAGACGGTGATGGAGTCGATCTTCTTGTCCGGCGCCACGGGTCGCATCGTGCGCTTGCGTGCCAACGGCATGGATCAGTACGGGGTGGTCCAGAGCGTCGCCACCAGCCCAGGCAGCGCGCTGGTCAACCTGCAATCGGCACCGGCCCTACAACGACTCACCGCGGGCGGCGCGCAATGCGGGATCGACAACTTGGGCGAAGGCTACGCGCTCAGCGTGATCGACGTGGTTCGCTACAACATTCGCTCGATGGTCGCCGACGCCACCTACGCGAAGCTATTCGCAGCTTCCGGGCTCGGCACCGGCGGCGGTCCGGCGGCGCTGCCTTACGAGGCCAACCGCGCCGAGCTGGTGCGCGTCGAGCTCGATCCCAGCGGCGCGGAGATCGCCGCTACACGCGAGATTGTCGCCGAATACGCTGTCGATCTTCAGGTTAACGCGTGGGGCGCCACCAGCGCCACGGACCCGGCGCTCGTGCGAGTCAATGGAGTGACGATCAGCAACACCTACGCTTCCACACAGTGGCTGCGCGGTGTGCACCTGCGCTTCAGCGTGCGCTCTCGCGAAGCCGACCGCGACGGCCCAATCGGCGGCGGCAACGGTGATATTTACCGAATTGGCCTCGGGACCTCGGGCGACGCGCCGTATGCGCGCGTGCGCACGCTCCAGAGCGATATCCCGCTCCGCAACCTGGAGAACGGCAATTGGTGAGCCCCGGTCACAATCGGCATTTTGCTCGCAAAGGTGAGCGCGGAACGACCGTAGTGATCGTGGTGATGGTCACCACTTTGATCACTGCAATCGGCGTTTTTGCCGTGCGCAACGTGAGTCAGATCGACCAGGCCGTCGGCTACAGTCGCCAGTCGGCGCAGACCAACGCGATCGCCGAGCTCGGAACGACCGCCGCGCTGGCCGAGATTGCGGATACCGGGACGCGTTATTCGACGGAGATGAGCCGTCGCGCCGCCGGCACCGCGACCTCGCCAGCATTCAGGTGCGCCGCCAATGCCGGCCAAATCGTGGGTGCGACTTGTTACCCGCTCTCGCAGCAGCGGATCGAGCTCAACACCACCTCGCACCAAGGCGAGACGCTGGTCGAGCCCACGGTCAGCGGCAGCGACACCGGCAGCTTCGGGCCACTCGCCAACATCACCGGCACGGTCGCGATGGAGCTGACCGAAAAGCGCCCGACCAATATCCCGATCCCGGGCGCCAAAGCCGGCGACTCCGCGTTCGACGTCACGGTAACCACCGTCGGCATCGTCAGCCCGATCAGCAGCACTTCCGATCCGTGCGGCGACAGCGTCTCGACCATGACGGTCAAGAAGGTCATGCGCGCCCACGTGATCATCCCTCCCGACCCAGGAACCTAGAGCCATGAACCACTACCTTTCCCGTCACCGTGTCCCGCGTCCGAGATGGCTCCTCGGTTTGCTCGGTGCAGGCCTGCTCTTGGCTCCAGTGCTCACGCCGAGCCGCGCGTTTGCGCAAGCCGACGTCATGCCGCCGCCGCCCGATGTGCTGCTGCTGGTCGATACGTCCGGCTCCATGGACTACAAAACCAACAGCAACTCGTTCCCGGCGTGCCATTTTGCCGGCAGCACCACCACCGGCACGCCGGCGGAAGGCAGTGAGCGCAGCCGCTGGATCGATCTGGTCGAAGTTCTGACCGGGTCGATCAGCCACTACGATTGCCAGCGCATCGATCGCAACTCGGCCGCCTTCAAGGCCGAATACGCGCTCGGTTCCAGCAACCCGTACGACTTTCTGTACCCCAACCCGTACAACCGCCCGGTGAGCGGCGAGTGCGTGGCAGGTCCGGGCACGCTCGACTCGAATCCGGCGCTGTTCCCGTCGACGGCAATCAAGTACCACAAGTACAACGACACCGGTCTCAACTGCAGCTTCGAGCAATCCAGCGACGGCATCCTGGACGCGTTCCAACCCGACGTGCGCTTCGGCCTGATGACGTTCGACACCGAGCCACGGCCAGCCAAGGACATGAGCGGACTATGGAGCTACTACGCTGGTTCGGCGTGGAGCAAGGGTGAGCCGGTTGGCTGCAGCACGATGCAGGATCAAGAAGTCGGCGTGCGCAACACCGACGCCCCGCCGTGGGAGGGTCGCGCGGTCGGCTTCGGCAACCCAGCGCTCGGCAGCAAAGAGTACCAGGGCCGCAACGCGATGATCCAGCAAGTGCTGCTGGCGACGCGTCCGTACGGCGCGACGCCGATCGCCGGCATGTTGGACGACGCGCGCACCTACCTGCTCAGCGACACCTCGGATGATCCGCTCGACCCGAGCTTCAAGTTCGGGCCGTTGAACGAGCCCGCTAAGGAGTGCCGCCACCAGTCGATCGTGCTGCTGTCGGACGGTCAGCCGAACATGGATTTACGGCCGTTTTGTGAAGGTATGGGCGCCACCTGCCCGTACGACAAGGCCGAGACCGTCGCTCAAGCGCTCAAGGCCCAGGGCATCGAGATCTACGTGATCGGCTTTGCGCTGTCGACGGTCAGCATCGGCGGCACGCCGACCTCGTGCTCGAAGTTCTTAGCCGCCGACTTCGACGAGAGCCTGCCGACCAACGTCTGCAAGCAGAACCCGAATGATCAGGCGATCCAAGCCTGCTGCGCGTTGAACCGGATCGCCGCCGCCGGCGGGCATGCGGCGACCAGCCCCGATGATCCGGATTGGACGCGCGCGCATTTCGCCGACAGCCGCGACCAGCTGCGCTCCGAGCTATCGCAAGCGATCGGTGGCAACTTCAAGACCACGACGCGGACGCCGTACATCACCGCCTCTGGTTCCGGCTTCGTCACCGAGACGACCGATCATGCGTTCGCGCGCAGCCTGCGTTTCAGCGCTTCGTTCAAGCCGGGCAAGCTCGACAAGCCATGGATTGGCCAGCTCGACCGCAGCCGCTACCAGTGCCTGCCTGACGGTAATGGCGTCCTTCAACCCACGCTCCAAGCGCCGGATCGGGAGAAGGGCGACCGCTTCGTCGACAACGTGAACAACGCGGACCCCAACACGCGCAAGATCTTCAGCGTGATCGGCGCTGGCGGAGCCTCGGTAAAATCTGCCGCCACGATGCGACCCAATCTGGCGACGGGGGTTGTCGACGGCGTCGGGACCTACTCCGGCACCATGAACCCGGCGCCGATAAACCCCACCGACTTCGTCGGCCAAACGACGCCGGAGGCGATCAAGGTCGACGACGACACCTGCGACAGCACCGGCTCGAACCTGAATGCCGCTCAGTGCCGTGACCGCTACCTCAAATGGCTGGTCGGCCTCGACAACAGCACGATCTACAATCGCTGCCCCAGCTACTCGACCGGCAACTGCAACTTGGTCGCGGAGTTCTATCACTCGGTACCCAAGGCGGTGGCCGGCCGCCCGTCGGCATTCTTGGTCGATCAGAGCTACACGGCCTACACGACGACGCAAGTGACCGGCAAAAGGCCGTCGATGTTGTATGCGTCGTCGAACGACGGCTTCTTGCACGCGTTCAAGATGCTGCAGGTGGACAAGAAGGACGACTCCGAGCTGATCAAGGTGCTGAGCCAGACCGAGTCGAACGAACTGTGGACGTTCATTCCGCCCGCGATCCTGCCATCGATTCCCAAGCTCTACCCGGCCTCTCACCAACGCTTGCTCGACGGCACCCCGGCGATCAAAGACGTGGTGGCGACGATCGACACCGCGCTGCCGAGCGGCTTCCGGTTCGAGCGCACCTTGGCCCAAGCTCGCGGCGGCTCGGGCGCCGATTGGCGCACGATTTTGGTCCAAAGCTTCGGCGCACAACACCCCGGCTACTTCGCGATCGACATCACCAACCCCGTGATCACGTCCGACGCGAAGAGCGGCCCGAAATTCTTGTGGCAGCTCACCACCGACTCGACCGGCACCGCGCAACTATTCGGCTCGGGCGGCGGAACGCCGCTGATCACGACGGTTTTCCTGGACGGGAAAGAGGTCGCGGTCGCGGTGCTGCCCGGTGGTTACGCCGAGAACCAACCGGGCACCGGTGGTCCGTCCCCGAGCAACGGCTGCAATCGTGCCAAGACTAGCTACCCGGAGCTGACCGACATCCCAGCTCCGCGCGGGAAGGTCCCCTGCTACGCGGGCGACGACGCGATCCACGCGCGCTCACTCACGGTCGTGCGCCTCGACAGCGGCGAAATTATCCGCACCTTCCGCCAGAGCGAGTCCGAAGTGCCGGGCCTCGTCGGCAAGGGCGTCGTGACCGCGGCGCTGCTCGACTCGCCGATGACGGGCACGCCCGTCGCCTACCCGGCCAACGTCGGCGCAGTCGCTGATCGCGTGTTCATCGGCGACCAGGACGGCACGCTGTGGCGCCTGAATTTTGCCTCTGAAAAGGGCAAGCCCGACGATTGGGCGCTCGAGCTGTTCTTCGACGCCTTCCCCAACGACGGCACCACGTACAGCTACGACTGGCACGCCGGGCAACCGATCATCTCGACGCCGATCATCTCCGTAGATCGCATCGGCAACTTGACCGTGGCGTTCTCGACCGGCGAGCAAGAAGCCGTCGGCGCAGATCCGACCAAGCCCGACAACTACGTTTGGTCGCTGACCGAAAAGCCGAGCGCGGACCGCAAGAAGCTCACACCCAAGATCAATTGGAACCTGGCCCTGACCGACGCCCTGGCCAACGATCGCGTGGTCGGCGAGATGGCGTTGTTCAACGGTGACTTGTTCTTCTCGACGGTTGGCCCGGGCAGCGGGGACGCTTGCAGCTCCGGCAGCGGCAAGGTGTGGGGCATGCACTACCTCGATCCGAACGCCGCGGGCGCCGGCAAAGGCGGGCGACTGTCCACGACGCTGGCCGGCTTGGTCGGCACCGGCGGCTACATCGAGGCCACGACGCTGTTGGGCAGCGACTCGCACGCGTTCTTGTCCGGGGTCAACGTGGCCCAGCAACCGACCTGCGACCCGGGCGACGACACCGACTACAGCTACGGCTCGCCGCCCTCGAGCGCCGCGGTCACTCAAGGCAAATACCAGCTGATCATTCCAACCGGTGACAAGGTCTCGACCAGCACCACACCGGGCATCACGCCGATCGCCAATGGCGTCGCGATCGACCTGCAGCAGCCGCCGACGTCGTTGTTCGTAGACTCCTGGGCCTCCATCGTCGAATAATCCGACTGTGCGAGACAGCGCGTGGCTCCTGCTCGGCTTCTGCAGCCTGCTCGCGTTCGGCTGCTCGGGAAAACGTCGCGCACCGGTGCCCGCGGGCTCGGTGGCGAGCGCCAAAGCGGCCGTCCCGATCGATCACCTCGCGAGCGACGAGCTGGCTCCGGGCAAGCTCGAGGTCTATGGCTTTCCGGTGCCGCGCGGGATGGAGGTCAACAGTCGCATTGCAGACCGCGCCTACCTGAGCGGTCGCGTGTCGCCCGAGGCGCTAGCGAACTACGTCAATCAGCAGGTGGTGGTGTCTCACGTCGAGGTCGGCGCCGCGCGTACCGTGTTCCCGAATGCGCGTATCAAGGGCGGACCTCCGGAGCGGATCTTCACCCTTGAGGTGCTGCCCGACGGTCCGAAGACGCGGCTCGTCATCGAAGACGTCACGCCGCCACCGCCACCGCCGCCGCCGCCCGGGCTGACCGACGCCGAACGTTGGCGTGCCGCCGGGCTCACCCCTGACGGCCATCCGCTGGACATGAAGAAGCTCGAATGACCTGGGGGGGTGAGAACCCGAACTTGGCGGGCGGGTCATCTTCAACGTCTGGCCCAGGTGAATGAGCTCGCGCGGCAGCGTCGCGCTCCTGGCGCTGCTTTCCACGCTCGCGTCGAGCGTCATTGCCTCCGCCACTACCGCGACCGTCGTCGGCATTGGACCCACCACGCGCAGCTTGGCCGGCGCGGGGGTGACGCAGGCCGTCGGCTACGAGGCAGCCTTCCAGAACCCCGCCAGCCTGGCGCTCGCAGCGGAAACGTCGCTGAGCGCAGGCTACGGTGTGACCAGCGCGTGGCTCTACACCCAGCGCGGCAGTCAGGCCGAACAGCGCTTCGATGCCCAGCCGCTGGCGGGAGCGGAGCTCGGTTTCACTTTGCCGCTGTCGCTCTTCCAGCAGCGCTTCGTGCTGGGCTTCGCCACTCTGAGCCCCGGTGGCTCGGTCGAGCAAGCCGACCTGCCGTTGGCTGACCAGCCACAGTTTCCGTTGTTACTCAGCCGTCAGCGCGCTGTCGACTTCGATCTAGCGCTCGGCGTGCGCCCGTTCGAGTTCTTGGCGTTCGGGGTAGGCCTTCGCGCGCTCTCCACGCTGTCCGGCAACGCACAGATCGAGCGCAGCGCGCAGGCCACCACAACCCGCGTGCGCGACACGCTCGTGCCGGTGCTGGCGCCGATCGCCGGGGTGAGCGCGTTCTTCGGCAAGCGCGCCACGCTCGCGCTGGTAGCCCGAGCACCGCTGCGCGCTGACTTCGACATCCAGCTCGGTGCGGTCGATCTGGGCGCAACCAAGCTGCCGCCACTCAACCTCGCCGGCGTGGCGCACTACGATCCGCTGGCGCTCCAGGCGGAGTATGCCCAGCACCTCGGCCCGCTACAGGCGATGTTCGGCGTGGTTTATCAGCGCTTCAGCGCTACCCCCACGTTCTTGCCGCGCACCGTTTCGTGCCCGGCGGAGCGCCCGGATTGCCTCGCGCTGAGCGCGTCTTCGCCGCATTTTCACGACACTTTCGACCTGCATATCGCCGCCACGTGGAGCTTCGGCGTCACGAGCTCGGCCCAGGCCAAGCTGCGCGCCGGCTACGCATTGGTCCCGAGCCCGAGCCCCGAGCAAACCGCGAGCGAGAACCTGCTCGACAACGCTCGCCATCGCCTCGGTCTCGGCTACGGCCTCACGTTGCTGGATCCCCTGCCCCCGCTCGGCCTGGACTGCGCGCTGACCTTCGACCAACTGGTGGCGCGCATCAGCCGTAAGCAGCCTGACGTCGCCAAGGACAACCTTGGCAGCCCAACGCTCACGACGCACGGGCACCTGGTCGGGCTTTCGTTCGGCGTGACGGTGAGGCTGTGATGCAGCGACGGACTGCGCTGGGTGTGCTGGCGGCGCTGCTGACCCAGGGGCACGTCTTGGCCGCCCCCAGCCAAGCTTACGGCTTCGGTGCGCGCGCCAGCGCGTTAGGCGGCGCCGTGACCGCTGATGCCGGCGACGCCGCGTCGTTATTTTATAACCCCGCGCAGTTAGCGCTGGCGCGAGAGAGCCAGCTGTTGGTCGGCTACCGCGGCGTCAGCTCCGCTCTGCAAGCCAATCACGCCGACGCCGGCATCGCGGGCCTGGGAAGCGTGGACGGCGCCGCGCTCGGCCGCGGCGAATTTCTGGGCATTCCGGTGGGTTTCGGGCTCGGCCTGTCGCTGACCAACGGCCACCTGTCGCGCGTCGCTACGGTGCGTGCCGACGAGCCGCACTGGGTGCTGCGCGAGACCCTGCCCGAGCTGATCGACCTCGGCGCGGCGCTGGCGCTCCGTCCCACGGCCTGGCTCGCGCTCGGCGCAGGCTCCGGCTTCTTGGCAACGACGCGCGGCGGGTTCGATGTGAGCGGCAGCGCAGTCTTCGCCGACGGCAAGGGCTCCGAGTACGACTCGCAGCTGCGCCACGCGGTCGACGCGCAGCTGTTGAGCGCGCGCTACCTGCTGGTCGGGGCCCAACTGCGCCTGCCGCGAATCGCGGCGGCTTCGCGAGCGCCGATCGACTGGAGCCTCGGCGTGTCGTTTCGCGACGAGGCCGTGTTGACGCAGCAGCTACGTGGCACGTTGCACGGCGACGTCGACGCAGGATTTGTAAAGATCCCGGTCCGCTACACGTTCGACGCTGACAGCCTGGTGGCTTTTCAGCCGCGACAGCTGGTGCTCGGGATCTCGACGACCGAGAGCGCGTGGCGCCTGAGCTTGGACCTCGGATTCGAGCAGTGGTCGCGTTATCCGAGCCCGGTCACGCGCTCGGCCGCGCACATCGAAGCCGAGGTGCCGGCGGGGCTTCCGCTAGCGCTACCACCGGACATGCAGCTACCCGCAGCCGAGAGCGCCGGCTTCCATGATCGCTTCACGCTGCGCGCGGGCCTGGAACGCAAGCTCGCGCTGTCGCGGTCGAGCACACTCACCTTGCGCGCGGGCTACGCCTACTTGCAGACGCCCGCGCCGCGCACCTCTGACACGGCTCAGCTGCTCGACGCCCACGAGCACGTCTTCTCGCTCGGCACCGGCGTCTCACTCAGCAAGCTCTCCCGCTACTTGCCCCACGCCATCGAGCTCGACGCCCACGCGCTCTACGGTCACTTGCCGAACCGGCGTCTGGACCGGAGCGGCGACGTCTTCCTCGCCAAGGGCCACACCTTCTCCGCCGGCCTGACGCTGACGCTCTCGCTCGGCGAGAGTTAGCAGTTGGCAGCTCCGGCGTTCGGCTCCTGAATCACCCTCGAGGCGAGCCAGGTGGCAGAAAACTGCCAACTACCAACTCCAAACTCCCAACTATCTCCGCGATTCGTCTTCGAGCCGCATCGCTTCGAGCAGGAGCCCGCCGATCTTCTGCTGATCACCTGAGTCGGAAACAGTGCTTTGGCTGCCCCGGAAGCTGAAGCTGCCCTGCTTCCAGCGCAGCACTTCGCGCAGCAGCTCGGTCGAGTTCCACGGCTTGTCATCCAGCATGCCGGCGGCGAACTTGCCCTCGGCCAGCTCGAGCAACGCCACGCCTCCGCCTTCGCCGCGCACCTTCAGGCGCCCGCTGCGGCGCTCGAGCTCAAGCAAGGTGAGCACCGTCGCCACCGACATCTGAGCAATGTCGCCAGTGAACGCGGCGCCCGCGATCGACGAAGCCGGACCGTCTGACGAAAACGAATCGCGCTGTTGGCGCAGGCGATTGGCCATGTCGATCAACGCCCCGACTTGCGCCACCACTTCGTCGTTACGAAGCGGCTTCACCAGGTATAGATCTGCGCCAACATTCAAGCCCTGCAGTCGCGACTCGGAATCGTCCGCTTCGGTCAGGAACAGAAACGGCGTCGTGGCGACGCGGGTCGGTTCGGTGCGCACGCGGCGCGCGACCCAGAAGCCGTCGATATCCGGCAGGTTGACGCTGCACAGAATGCAGTCGGGCTGAAGCTCGCGAATCTTGTCGAACCCCGCGCGCGCTTCGCCAGCGACATGCACCTCGTAACCCGCCTCACTCAGGAATCGGGTGAGCAGGGCGGCTTCCCACTCCTCTTGCTCGATGATCAGTACTCGGCCGCGCGCCACGAGCAAACGCTAGCATGCCAGCGGCTAAAGCTTGAAATTACGAGATATTTAGGCGAAGGACGCGGCGGCCGTCGCCGCCGTTCGCGGAGTCCAAGCCGGCGAGCGCCTACGGCCAGCTCCAGACCCGCCCAGCAGCGCGGCCAGGCGGCCTGCGCGGACCGCTCAGCAATCTTGTGACGGCGGCACGCGGCGGCGGCTCGGGGGCCCTTGGTAATGTGGCGCCACGCGGCGCCGGGCTCAGCAGCCCCTTGTAACGAGGCAGGCGCCGCGCTACTCGGCCCTCGTTGGCCGACGAAACGCTTTCGCGCACCCCCCTCTACGCCGAGCACGTTCGCCTGGGCGCCAAGCTCGTGCCTTTCGCTGGCTGGGAAATGCCCATCCAGTACAAGGGCATCGCCGCCGAGCACACCGCGGTCCGGGAACGGGTCGGCCTGTTCGACGTCAGCCACATGGGTGAGCTGCACGTGACCGGACCCGGCGCCCTCGCCGCGGTCAATAGCCTGATCACGAACGATTTATCGAAGGCCGAAAACGGCCAGGCCGTCTACACGTGCTGCTGCAACGCGGCCGGAACAATCCTCGACGACTTGATCGTGTACCGGCGCGCTGACGACGACGTGATGGTCGTGTGCAACGCCAGCAACCGCCCCAAGATCGCCGCCCACTTCCGCGAGGCCTTACGCGCGCGCGCCGAGTTTCGCGACGAGAGCGACGACACCGCGCTTGTCGCCGTGCAAGGACCGCGCGCGCTCGAGCTGCTCAAGCTAACCGGCGCCAGCATCGATCCGAACCAGCTACGCCCGTTCCGTTTCGCCGATGGCAGCGTGGCCGACGTCAAAGTGACGATCGCCCGCACCGGCTACACCGGTGAGGACGGCGTCGAGCTATTTTGCCCGAACGCCGGCGCCGCGCGCTTGTTCGGCGCCCTGCTCGACGCCGGCCAAAGCCTGGGCGTGGAGCCGATCGGCCTCGGCGCGCGCGACACGCTGCGGCTCGAAGCGCGGCTCTCGCTTTACGGCAACGAGATCGACGAAACCACGAACCCGATCGAAGCCGGCCTGAGCTGGGTCGTGAAGCTCGACAAGCCGGACGGCTTCTTGGGCCGCGACGCGATCGCCAAGGTCAAGGCAGCAGGCCCGGCGCGCTGCATCGTCGGCTTCGAGATGGTCGGTCGCGGCATCGGTCGCCACGGCTACCCGCTGTTGTCCGCTGCCGGCGAGCCTGCCGGCGTGTGCACCTCGGGTGGGCCTTCGCCGACGCTGGGCAAGAGCATCGGCCTCGGCTACGTACCGGTCGCCCTGAGCGCCGTCGACACGCCGTTCTTGGTCGACTGCCGCGGCAAGTCGATCGAAGCCAAGGTCGTCAAAACCCCCTTTTACAAGCGTAAGCCCAGCTCCGGAACCGCCTGACAATGAGCCAAGCCAAAGAAGTCAAATCGGATCGCAAGTACACGAAGGACCACGAGTGGGCGCTGAGCGAAGGCTCGGAGCTGGTCGTGGGCATCACCGCGTTTGCGGTCGACGCGCTCGGCGACATCACGCTGGTCAGCCTCGACGTGAAGGCCGGGGATCGCGTCGAAGCGCACAAAGCGTTCGGGACAATCGAGAGCGTCAAGACGCTGAGCGATCTGTTCGCGCCGGTCAGCGGTAAGATCGCGCGCGTCAACGCCGCGCTCGAGAACGCACCCGAGCTCGTGAACGAGGATTGCTGGGGCAAGGCCTGGATGATCGCGATTGTGCCAGACGACGCCGGCGCCGCCGCAGGCCTGATGGATGCGACCGCATACAGCGCGCACCTCGAGGAATCGGCGCATTGACGCGCTACGTCCCGCACACCGAGGCTGAGATCACTGAAATGCTCGGCATCGTCGGGCGTCCGTCGCTCGACGACTTGTTCTCGACCATCCCGCCCGAAGCGCGCTTCGAGCGCAAGCTCGGGCTCGAGCCGGCGTTGGCCGAGCCCGAGCTGATGACGCACATGATCGAGCTAGCCAAGAAGAGCAGCGGCAGCTCGCTGCTGTCGTTCTTGGGCGCCGGCATGTACCAGCATCACGTGCCGCCAGCGGTCGATCAGCTGCTCTTGCGCAGTGAATTTTACACGGCGTACACGCCGTATCAGCCCGAGGTCGCGCAAGGCACCTTGCAGGCGATCTGGGAGTTTCAGACGATCGTCAGTGAGCTCTACGGTCTGCCGCTGGCCAACGCGAGTCTGTACGATGGTGCCAGCGCCACTGCCGAAGCGGCGTTGATGGCGTGCCGCTTGACCAAGCGCGGCCGTGTCCTGCTCAGCGGCTGCGTGCATCCGGACTATCGTCGCACCACCACCACGTACCTGGCGGGACGCAGCGACATGTCGGTGCAAGAGCTCGGCATCAGCCCAACTGGCGTCGCCGACCCCAACGCCATCGCCCAGGCCCTCAACGACGGCGTCGCCGCCGTGATCGTCGGTTATCCCGGCTTCTACGGCGCGTTGCCAGATCTGGCAGCGCTGGCCGACTTAGCTCACGCCAAGGGCGCGCTGTTGGTGGCTACGGTCAGCGAGCCGTACGCGCTGTCGGTGATTCAACCGCCCGGCGCGCTCGGTGCCGACATCGCCGTCGGCGAAGGCCAACCGCTGGCTTGTCCGCCGCAGTTCGGCGGCCCTGGCGTAGGCTTATTCGCCTGCCGCGATGATCGCCCGTACCTGCAGCAGTTGCCCGGCCGCATTTGTGGCGAAACCGTCGACCAAGACGGCGAGCGCGGCTTCGTGTTGACGTTGTCGACGCGCGAGCAGCACATCCGCCGCGAGCGGGCGACCAGCAACATCTGCACCAACCAGGGACTGTTGGCGCTCTCGCTCGCGATCCGTTCCAGCATCCTCGGCAAGACCGGCTTCATCGAAGTGGGAACGCAGTGCCTGGCCAAGGCGCGCTACCTGCGCTCCGAAATCCTGAAGTTGCCGGGCTACGCGGCAGGCTTCGGACCAGCACCCTTCTTCAACGAGTTCGCAGTGCAGGTCCGCGGCGGAGACGCCAGCAAGATCTGCCGGAAGCTCGAAGCACAGGGCATCATCGCCGGCTTCGACTTGGGTCGTGAAGATCCCGCGCACAAGGATCGCCTGCTGGTGGCCGTGACCGAGAAGCATCGCCGCGAAGATCTCGATCGCTTGGTGCGCGCGCTCGCGGCGGTATAATCGCATGAACCTCGTCGTATCTTCACTGGGCCTGTGCGCCGCGCTGGCCTTCGCCGGACATGCGCACGCTGACGTGTCGTCTTGGGCTTTCGTGGGCAGCGGAGCCAGCTCGCTCAAGCAGAAAAACTTGACGTTGCGGACCGACGCGACGCTGGCGATCGAGACCGGCGTCGGCACCGCACCCACGCATCCGTTGGTCGTCGGCGGCATGTTCAAGCTTCAAGCGCTGTTCGGCGACGGCGCCGATCTGGGGCTCTCGTTACGCCTGGCGTCGCGCGGCTTCGTGACCGGTAGGTTTGGTCTAGCGCTCGATGCTGGCCCGTATCAGCGGTTTTGGGGCGCGGGCTCGAGCGGCGGACAAGCATCGCTGGTCCTCGGCGCACCTTGGGGCATTACGCTGTCAGTCGGCGGCGGCATGGGCACGAACGAAGCCCGGCAATATGGCGCCACGCTGGGCTTGGATTTCGCCCGCCTGACCGTCTACCGGCTGTCTGGCGAGAATTGGTTCCCCAACCCGCATCCGGCCTACCGACCGAAGGAGTGAGCGTTTCCGGCGAAGGTGGGGTAGCCTCCGCCGTCAGGCTATGGATTCCCCGGTTCAAGAGGGCGACGTGCTCGCCGGCAAGTACCGCGTCGAGAAGGTTCTGGGGTTTGGCGGGATGGGCGTAGTGGTTTCGGCGTTTCGCGGCGACCTCGAACAACGCGTCGCGGTGAAATTCCTAGGCCAAGCGGCGGCACAGCGTCCGGACGCCGCCGAGCGTTTCCGACGCGAAGCGCGCGCTGCAGCGAAGATCAGGAGCGAGCACGTGGCGCGTGTGCTCGACGTCGGTACGCTCGACAACGGCCTGCCCTACATGGTGATGGAGTACCTGGAGGGGAACGACATCGCCGAAGAGCTGCGTCGCCTCCAGCGCTTGCCGATCCTGGAAGCCGTCGAGTTCATCTTGCAGGCGATCGAAGCGCTCGCGGAAGCGCACGCCGCGGGTGTCGTGCATCGCGATTTGAAGCCGGGCAACTTGTTCCTCGCACGTCGCGCAGACGGCTCGCGTCGGGTGAAAGTGCTCGATTTCGGCATCTCGAAGGCGCTAACGGGCACCTCCGTCGAAGAGCTGTCGCTGACCAAAACCGCCGCGCTGATCGGCTCGCCCTTGTACATGGCGCCCGAGCAAATGCGCTCGGCCAAGGACGTGGATACGCGTGCCGACATCTGGTCGCTCGGCGCCATGCTTTACGAAATGCTCACGGGTGAGCCACCGTACACCGGCGAGTCGATCCCGCAGCTGTGCGCTGCGCTGCTCCACGACGATCCGATCCCGCTCCGCCAACACCGCCCCGAGATCCCGGAAGGCCTCGAGCAAGCGGTGCTGCGTTGCCTGATGAAGGACCGCAACCAACGCTTCCCGAACGTGTTCGAGCTCGGGCGCGCGCTGTTACCGTTCGCTCTGGCTGACAGCCGAATCCATGTCGAGCGCGCAGAGCGCGTACTCGGGGTTGCAGACGGCACGATGTCGCTCATGGCACCTGGCACCGAGCGCACTTCGCGAGTGTATTCGACGCCGGCCGTGTCGGTGCCGATCACGCCGCTGGCCGTGACACCCGCCGCTTTCATGCAGCCGATGGATCCGACGGTGAACTCGTGGGGCCAGTCAGGGCTGGGCGCCGCGCCGAAACGCCGTGGACGCTTGTTGATTGTCGGCGGGGTCGCCGCGCTGCTGGCGGCGGGCGGTGGACTGTGGGCCGCAAGCAGTTCTTCCACGCCCGAGGCCAAATCGACGCCTCCGGTGTCCGGCCCGGATAGTACGAAAGTCGACACGAAAGCGTCACCGGCTCCGCCGCCCGAAGCTGCGCCAACGGTTTCGGAAGCGGCGAGCTCCGCGTCTCCCCTCGCGGTTAACCCGCCCGGTCCCGCCCCGGCCAAGGCCGCGCTGGCCGGAGCCGGCAAGAGCGCGCCGAAAAGAACCGAAACGAAGAGGCCGGAAACAACGCCCGCGCCCGCGGCCAAAACCGGCGGCATCACTGATTTCGGCGGGCGTCGCTAACCCCGTCAGCCTTCCGGCCTAACCCGCGACGAAGACACGGCGGCGCCGCGCCCGCAGCCACCACGCACGCGCCACCGTATTTGGAGTAAAAACCCAAGTATGGCCGGTCTTGCACCCTTCCTCCGCTTTGCTTCGCTCGCTCCTGCTATCGGCGCGGCGCTGATCGCCGGCACCGCGCTCGGGCAAACGAGCGCCTCCGACAAGGCTTCGGCCGAGGCGCTATTCGATCAAGGCGTGCGACTGATGAAGCAGAACGGCTTCAGCGACGCGTGCCCGAAACTCGAAGAGAGCGAGCGCATCGATCCCGCGGTGGGTACGTTGCTCTACCTGGGTGAGTGCTACGAACGTGTCGGCAAGACCGCCAGCGCCTGGGCGACCTTTCGCGAGGCCGCCTCGCTGGCCAACAACAGTAACCAGGCCGACCGCGCCCGCGTCGCCGGCAGCCGCGCCCAGGATATCGAACCCAAGCTGAGCCGTCTCTCGGTCGAGCTCGCGCCGGACGTGGCGCGCATTACTGGCGTCGTCGTGAAGCGCAGCGGGCAGCGCCTCGAGCCGTCGCTGTTCGGCACGCCGTTGCCGGTCGACCCCGGCGAGTACCGCATCGAGGTGAGCGCGCCGGGCTACGAGACGTGGACCACGCCGATCAAGGTCGAATCGGGCGGAGCCAGCGCCAGCGTCCGCGTGCCGGCGCTAGTGAAGAGCACCGAGCCGGTGGCGCCAGGCGCGACGCCCGCGGCGGCGGGCGGCTCCGGCACCGCGAAGCCGATACCGCTGCCTCCGCTGCTGCCTGCCGACGCCAACCTCACCACTCAGCAAACCTTGGGCATTGTCGTCGGCGGCATTGGCGTGATCGGCCTCGGGCTCGGCAGCTACTTCGGCATTCGCGCGATCAGCAAGAACAGCGAAGCCGAGCAGCAGTGTCCGAACGCAGGGCTGTGCAACAACGACCGGGGCCTGAGCCTGACCGATCAGGCCAGAAAGCAAGCTTCAGCGTCAAACATTGCCTTCGCGGCCGGCGGCGTGTTCGTGGCGACCGGCGCCGTGTTGTACCTGACCGGCGGGCGCACCAGCAGCAGCGAACGCTTGTCGCTCGTCCCGCTGTTGGCGCCCGGCGCCGCGGCCGCCAGCATTTCGGGGAGGTTCTGAGATGCGTCGTTCGGATTTTGCCAAGCACGTCGTCGGCTTCGCGCTGTTGAGCCTCGGGCTGGGGGCTTGCCAAGCGATCGCCGGCATCGAGGATCGGAAGCTCGACCCGAACGCTTCCGCGCCCGTCTACACCAAGCAATGCAAAGACTACTGCACGCTGGTGATGGACGCCTGCAAGGGCGACAACGCCGTCTACACGACTGAAGAGATCTGCCTCGGCGTCTGCGCCAAGCTCGAGCCGGGTGATGGAGAAGACACGACCGGCAACTCGGTCGCGTGTCGTGCTTACCAGGCAAAAAACGCCAAGGACGAGCCGGACGGTTACTGCAAGGGCGCAGGTCCCGGCGGCAACGACCTGTGCGGCACCGATTGCGAAGCGTATTGCCTGCTCTTTCCGCAGGTCTGCCCGAAGGAGTACGAGTACAAATCGGCGGCCGACTGTGTGGAGTACTGCAAGGCTTTGCCATTCCAGCCGGATTACAACGTGGTGCGTGATCACGGCGGCGACACGATTGAATGCCGCCTGGTGCACGTCAGTTCCGCGACCGTCAAACCGCAGGATCACTGCCCGCACGCGGTGATCCGGCCTACGGAACCATGGTGCATCGGTGCCGCCGCGGCAGAACCAACCTGCGAGGACTATTGCAACATCGAGCTGGCAGCGTGCCACGACGATCTCGCGCAGTACGAGTCGAAGCAGCAGTGCCTCGATGTCTGCGCGGCGCTCGACCCCGGCAACAACAACGACCAGGGCGGCAACACGATGGCCTGCCGCCGCTACCACTCGTTCAACTCGACCACACTGCCGGACACACACTGCTCGCACTCCGGGCCGTTGGGTGACGGTCACTGCGGCCACGACGATCCCAAGGCGGGCACGACCGGCAACTGCGAGTCGTACTGCCGGCTGGTGGAAGCCGCATGCCCGGACGAGTTCGCCGCCAGCAGTATCGGGAGCGCCGAAAAGTGCATGCAGGCCTGCGTCGCTCTCCCCGAAGCCGCCGCCGATTCGAAGTACTCGCTCGGCAATGCGGCCAAAAGCGACGGCCTTTCGTGTCGCGTGCTCCACACGGTGCGTGCCTTCACCGATAAGGCCGCCTGCGCCTCGGCGTTGGGCGGCGACCAGTGCCCGCGATAACCCTGAGGCATCATCGCATGTTTGCCCAAACGAGCAGGGAACAACAGGAAGTCGGGAAGACGGGAAGGGCGACACCGCAGATTTGGGGTGGGTGTTACGGGCAAACTCGGCCCTCGGGTAGCGAGGGGGCCTCCAGCGCCTGCTCGAACAACCAGAATCTTCCCGCCTTCCCGCCTTCCTGTTCTCTCGCTGTTCTCGCCACGAAATGTGATGAATGGTCAGGCGATAACCGCGCCCACCCCAACCGTTAACTACACCTTCCAGTAACGTCCACCACTGAAATGACGGAGTAGTTAGCCTGCGACGCGGGCGTCGCGCACGGCGGCGGCAGCCTGCACGTGCGCGATGCGTGACACGACCTCGGCGACGACGCGCGGGTGATAAAGCAATGAATTGTGCCCGCAACCCGCGATGCTGACGCGCTCGCCGGCGGCCAAGTACGCACCGCTCGGGACGATGTGGTCCTCGAGCCCCGCGATCGATACGTGCGGTACACCGAGCCGCTCGCGCGCGCCCCGCGCCAAGCGAGCGAGCAGCGAGCTGCCCGGCGCGATGTCGCGCCCGACCGGCGCCGGAAACAACAACGCCGGCCGCACGCCGCCGAATGGGCTACCGATCGACAGCGTCTGCACGATGCGCGAATCGGAACCAAGCTCCTGCACGAAGTAGCGCACGGCGACGCCGCCGATGCTGTGGCCAATCAGATGAATGCGCACGTCGCCGGAAATGGCGCGCACCGCCCGCGCGATATCGCGCGCGATGCTGGAAATTCCGGGCCCCGGCGGATGCGTGAAGCTGGCCGTGTACGCCCCCGTGCGCGCTTCGATGTCACTGCGCAGCGGCCGCAACACGCCCGCGGTGGCGAACAGCCCGTGCACCAGCATCACGACGTCGCGGTCCGACCGCACCCACATCGGACGCGCGCCGCGCACATCGCGGTAGATCAGGGTCGCTTGACGCGCTATAGCGACTGCCTCGCGGCGCACGCCTTCTAGCGAATTTCGCACACTGCTCTTGCGCTCGTCGCTCACGGCTCTTCGTTTCTAACTGCCCGGCCACGACCTGGGCAAGTTCGCGCTGACGCTACGCTTGATAAATCCGAGGCGCGGGTTGATGCTCGAAGAGCATGGGGACAATTTTCCAGCTTTCGTGCGTGTTCACGCTGGTGTTGGGCGTGACCGGTTGCTCGAGCGGTGATGCGAAGGACGGCGCTACGACCGCCACCGGCGGCACCACGGGCAGCGGTGGCGTCGCATCCGGCGGCGGCAAAGCGGACGGCACCGCCGGTAAACCAGGTGGCAGCACGACCGGTGTCCCCAGCAAACCCGGTGAGGTCGGCGGCTGCAAGATGTTCCCCGTCGACGACGCCTGGAACTTGGATGTGTCAGGCATCGCGGTCGACGCGGCATGGACCAAGAAAGTCCAAACCATGGTCGGCGCCATCAAGATCCACCCCGACTACGGTGTCGACGGACAAGCTCTGTACGGCATTCCGATCAACGTCGTGCCGGCGAGTCAGCTGCTCGCACCCGTTGCGTTCGACGACTACGCGGACGAGAGCGACCCCGGACCGTACCCATTCCCGGGCCCCGCCGACGTGATCATCGAGGGCAACAACCCGATGAGCTGCAACGGCGATTGCCACTTGCTGGTCGTGCAGCAGGGCGCGTGCATGCTGTACGAGGGCTACGCATGCGAGTACCGAGCCGACGGCTGGCACTGCAGCAACGGCGCGAAATGGGATCTCACGAAGAATGGCTACGGGCAACGCCCCGACGGCTGGACCTCAGCCGACGCGGCCGGGCTCGCGATCGCCCCCGGCGTCTTACGCTACGACGAGGTGCGCGCCGGCGAGGTCACGCACGCCATTCGCTTCACGCTCAAATGCTCGACCGACAAGTACGTCAACCCGGCCACGCACCAAGCCGTGCCGGGCGGCTGCGACAAGAGCACGGCGCCGCCGATGGGTACGCGCGTCAGGCTCAAGGCCGACTACGACATCTCGGCGTTGAGCTCGAGCGCCCAGGTCGTGCTGAAAGGCATGAAGAAGTACGGCATGATCTTGGCCGACAACGGCTCGAACTTCTACTTCCAAGGCCAAGCCAACCCAGGCTGGACCGACGACGACATCGAACCGCTCAAAGGCGTCCCGGCCAGCGCGTTCGAAGTCATCACCATGCCGCCGCTCATGCCCTAGGGCCCACGAGCGAGACAACAGGAAGGCGGGAAGGCGGGAAGAGAGATTTTTGACTTTGGTCAGGGCAGCCGTGAGCTCGCGGTTGACACACGCTTCGAGGATCTCCGATCCCGCCACCCCGAGATCTTCCCGCCTTGCCGCCTTCCTGTTGTTTCGTTCTCGCGCGCTCAGGCGAAGTCGTCGCGCAGCGACTGCAGCGTAGCCGGCGACAGCACGGCGCTCGTCGTATACGCCGGGTGTGCGACCTCGAGCGCGATCTCGGTTGCGCCCGACTTGAGCGCCGCAAGTGCCGATGCCGTGAGCGGGAATTTGACATAGTGCACAGCCATCGTGCGCTCGGGATCGCGACTCCGCTCGTCCGGCGTCACCGGCAAGAGTTCGCTGCCCACGCGCAGCCGAAACTTGTCTTCGAGCCCAGCGAGCGCCGCTAGCATCCGCTCGCGCTCGTCGCGATCTTGATACTCGACGAACAGCGTCGCCGACAGCTCGGTGTCCGCGGGGACGAGCGCGTTGTACGTCTCGACCTCGTGCAAGATGGCTTTCTCTTGCGTGATGCGCTCGGTGCGTAGCATCTCCTGGATTTGGAACAGCACGCTGTCGCGATTCTCGAACAGCGCCGTCATGTTTGGGCCTAGCTTGACGTAGCGCGGCCGCTTACGTTCGAGCACGCTGCGCAAAAATACGTCGCGGATGCGTTCGTAGGCCGCGATATCGAGTAGTTCTTCGCGAGAAATCGGCTTCATGATTGCCACCCTTCGAGCCCGTACGCTTCGGCCAAGAGCTCGATCGGGTGCTTGGCCTCCATGCCGTTCTCTTTTTTGATCCGCAGCGCCGCCAGGCTGCAGTCGGTCACCACGGTGAACGGCTTGGCCTCGTCACGCTCGCCGTCGATCGCGTCGGCCAAGCGCCGCGCATAGCGCCGGCCTTCGTCGTAGTAGGCAGCCTTCATGCCCCAGGTTCCGTCGACCGCCGAGCAGCGCTCGATGATGCGCACCTCGGTGTCGGGAACCTGCGACAGCACCCGCGCGCCTGGCACGGCGATCTTCTGCGCGCGCAGGTGACAAGCCGCGTGGTACGCGACCTTGCCGAAGCTGCCGCTCAGCTCGCGGTTCAGTTTCTTTTCGCGCCGCAGGCGGTCCAAAAATTCCATGAGGTCGAGCGTCGCGGCCGCGACCTCGCGCGCTTCAGCCGTCCCCAAATATTGCGGCCATTCTTTCTTCATCGTGTAGCCGCACGTCGGCCCCGGCACGACGATCGACAGCCCACGACGCACCAGCGGCAGCAGCAGGTCGACGTTTTGCTGCATCTTGCGCTTGGCAGCGTCGACGTCACCGCCGTCCAGGTTCGGCATACCGCAGCAGGTCAGCCCCGCCGGCAGCTCGACCGTGAAGCCGTTCTTCTCGAGCACCGCCACCGCAGCCTGCGGCACGTTCGGGAAATTGTATTCGCCGTAGCAGGTCGGAAACAGCGCGACCGCGCCCGCGGCGCCCGCCTCCGCGACCGGCTGATGCTGGCGAAACCAGCTACCGAAAGCCTGCGTGGCGATCGGCGGGAGCGGAAACTCGGCCGAGATACCGACGACCTTCTCCGCCACCTTGCGCACCAAACGATTGGCGTTCACGAGGTTGACGATGCGCGCCGAGGGCCCAGCGCTCAGCGCGCCAACGAGCTGCGGCTCGCCAAGCACTTGATCGACCAGCGGAATACCGACGCGGCGTGCGCGCTGGGCTTTTTCACGCGCCATGAGCCGCGGAAAATCCAGGGCTTCGTAGGCGCCTTCATCGGGCGTGTACGGGCACTTGATGTAACAAAGCTTGCACTGCCAGCAATGGTCGCTGACCGCTTGCATGGTCGCGCTCGACACCGCCTCTGCACCGTCAGCCTGACCGCTTTGGATCTGCTCGTCGATCGCACCGAACAAGATCGGAAACGAGCCGCAGTAGCCGACACACATGCGACAGTCTTGGCAAACCTGGAACGTCCGCTTCAGCTCCTGTTCCAGATCACGTTCGTCCCAGTACCGAAGCTGGTTGGGGTCGTGCTCGGGGGGATGCGCGGGCGCGCGCGCCGGTGCTCGGTGCATATCGTTCTGCTCGCTAAGAAAAAATCGGTAACGGCTCGAGGCGCCCCGCGTGCCGGGCTACAGCTGGCAACACGGGGCGCTCGTTCGCGGCCGGCGAGGAATCCGCCATCGCGGGGTTAGCCCAGAGTCTGCGCCGCCTTCTCGAAGCGGCCGGCGTGTGACTTCTCGGCCTTCGCCAACGTCTCGAACCACTCGGCGATCTCGGCGAAGCCCTCTTCGCGCGCGCTCTTGGCGAAGCCCGGGTACATCGACTGGTACTCGTAGGTTTCGCCGGCGACTGCGGACTGCAAGTTCTTCAGCGTGTCGCCGATCGGTTTGCCGGTCGCCGGATCGCCAACCTGCTTGAGGAAGTCGAGGTGGCCGTGGGCATGCCCGGTCTCGCCGTCGGCGGTGTCTTTGAACAGACCCGCGACCTCCGGATAGCCTTCGATGTCCGCTACCTTGGCGAAGTACAGGTAGCGGCGATTTGCCTGCGACTCGCCTGCAAATGCTTCCTTGAGATGCTCGTGCGTCTTGGTTCCTTCGAGCTTCGGCATGGTCACTCCTCCGGCGCCTTTCCCGGGCGCCTATTCACGAAAAGGGTGGTTAGACTGAGTCTAGCCCTAGAAATAGTCAATACCGTTCGCGCGTCCGCCCGAGGCCCCTAGCGATTGTCGGCGCGCGTGAGGCACTCGGCAATTGCATCGCGGCCAAGCGCGCCTGCGCTCCTCGCGATCAGTCGTCCGCTGCGATCCAGGACGATCAACGTCGGTACACCGGCGATGTTTCCAAGCTGACTCTCGCCGGCCATCAACGTCGGACTGGCCATCGCGATCGGCCACTTAAGGCCGATCGCGTCAGCCCAGACCTGGGCCAGGCCCGCGCTGTGCGGTGGCTCCATCATCACGATCGCCGCGTTGGCCACCGGCCGGTGCTTCGACAGCACTTCGCGCAGCAGCTGAGCCTGTGCCTGCGACAGCAAGTCGTAGGTGGTCACGAACAAGAGCGCGGTCGTCCGGCCGCGCGTCGTGTCGCTCGACAGCTCGCCGCCCGCGATCGTGCCGAACGTGAACTGAACCGGCGCTCCGAGATCTGGTTGCGCGGCGTGGACCGGCTCGCCTTCGCGCGCGTAGCAGCCGCCGAGCGTTAGGGCCCCGCACGCCGACCAAACGACGGTTGCGAATCCCCGCCGCTTCACGGAGCAGACGAGGGCGGTGGGCTCGAGCCGCCAATATTCGGTCCGAACAGATCGGCAAAGACCCGCAACGCCTCGGGCATCTCACGGCCGCCACGGCGCTGCGACAAAACCGCGTGGGAGAGCTCGTCGATCAGCGCCTTGAGCGGCGTGCGCTCGAGCGTGGCACCCTCGAGCTTGTCGCCCGGACACGGCGCGTGCTTTCGGTCGACGATTGGGTCGTGCCTGACCCAAGAAAATCCGCGTTCGGGATGGTAAGCGCAGGCCAGCACCTGAACGAAGTCCAGATACAGAGGCACGATGATCGTCGCAATCCGCTGACCGTCGGCGAGCCGCGCCGACAGCGCTTGCACGGCCGCGCGCGGCGTGGCTTCGATTTCCGCGGGCCCCATCGCAAACGTGATCCGTTCCCGACGATCCGGATCGGATTCCACGGCTAACAGCGGCGCATAGACCGCGATCCGCGGCACCTTTAGGCGCACCGAATCCTGCTCAAGCGCGTTCAGCCACGAAGTGCGTCCCTGCGCGTCCAACTCACGGTAGGCGATCGCCGCAGCGAGCGCGGCCTCCGCGTCAGTCGCGAGCGCGCCGAGCCACTCGCACCACGCGTCGAGCACGCGCGCGTCGGTGCCACGGATCACGTCAGGGAGGGGAGTGCGATCAGCAGAGGCTCCTGAGAGCTTCGCCGAGATAGTCGGCTCGAGCGGCGGTGCCACGGTAGCGACGACGCTAAAGCATCACGGCACAGCGGGCAACGGTAGATGGCTAGGCTGTCTCGTGGGTCGGCGCGTCCCTGCCCACCTGCGCTTGCAATTCGTTTTGCAAATCAGCGAGCAACTCGTCCAGCTCGCGTTCGCGCGACAGCGGCGCTGAAATGATCAGCTCTCCACCACGCTCTGCGAACAGGGCACCCAGCCCCTCGCTCGCCTCGAAGATCCCCTTGACGAACACCACGTCACGGTCTCGCACCAAGACTCTGCGACAAACCAGGTCGTGATCGACGAGCGGAGCGACAGGCAAGGGCTTTTCGCATAGCTCGTTCGCGCGCGCGCGGGAAGCTTCGTCTGCTAACCTTCGAACCGTGCCCGCTTCTCCCCGCATGCCTCAAGCAGACGCGCTCGATCTGCCCGATTTGGACAAAAGTGACGAGGGTAGCGAGGTCGACGTCGGAAACATCGAGCTTAGCCTGAGCGACGAAAGCGACGCGCTCGAGGACGAGAACGTGCTCGATAGCTTTGAGGTCGACATTCAGGTGTTGACCGATTCCGGCGGCAACGAAGCCGCGAGCGATCTCGATGTGGGGGTGTCGGACCTTTTGGACGTCTTGCCTGAGGTCGCGCAAGGCCATGAGAGCGAGGCGCCACCGCCAGCGACCGCCGAGCTGGATCTGCACCTCGATACACCGCTCGAAAGCGACGATCCGAGCAGCGACGCCGAGTTGGGTGACGACGGGCTGGAGGCGCTACCAGAGCTACTGAGCGAAGAAGGCGACGGCGACGGCAGCCCCGATCTCGAGCGCGCCTTCTTGCCGAGCGCGCCGGAGGGCGAAATTCCGAAAGGCGCCCAGTACGCCAGCGAATGGCTGCTGCTCGGTAGCCCGTGCAGCGCGCTCTGCGCGGGCGCGGACGTGGTGCTGGGCGCTGCCGAACATTTGATGCGCTTCGGAGCCGAGCGGCAGAGTGATCCGTTGCCGGTCGGGACGCGCATCAGCTCGCTGGTGCTGTTGGCGAGCGGCAACGTCGTGATGGCGACGACACGAGGATTACTCGAGCTTACGCTGAACGGCAGCTGGTCCTTCAACGAAGCGCCCGACCAGGCGCGCGGCAGCGGCGCCGATATCGTGGAGCTGGCTCCTGCACCGGGTGAGCGCGCGCTGTGGGCGCGGCTGTCGAGCGGCGTGCTGCTCCGGCAACGTGCCGGGGCTTGGGAACGCCACGAAGCGGGCGGCGAAGTGCGCGCCCTGACCTGCCGCGCCCAGCACGTCACCCTGCTCGTCATTTCGAACCGTCCCACGTTGCAAGTGTCTTCGGATGCTGGCAGCAGCTTCCGCGAGCTACTCTTGCCGGAGGCGGCGGCCACCGTCGCGCTCGGCCCCGCGCCGACGGCGGTGTCGCAAGGCGACGTGGTGGCGCTGGCGGATTCCGAGCGCGGGCTGTGCGTGTCGAGCGACGGGGGCAACACGTTCCGGATGGTCACCGGCGCCGTGAACGTCTCAGCGATCGCCATTGGCGGAGACGCCGCGGCGCCGATGGTATTTGCCGCGCTGCATCGCGAGGGCAAAGACTTATCGGAGCTGATCACCGTCGACCCGGTCAGCGGCGCGGCGTTGAGCATCGCCGAGCTTTCGGGCCAGCCCGACGAAGAAACGGAAGAAACCGGCCGCACCCAAGCGTTGTTATTCGCCAATGGCTGTGTCTGGGCTGCCGGAAGTTACGGCTTGGCCAGGCTGCGAGGCGAACTAGCGGGGGGCTGTTAGCGCTTTGAAATGGCGATAGTCGTCCAAAAATATGGAGGCTCCTCCGTAGCCGACCTCGCCAAACTGTCGCGCGTCGCCGATTGGGTGGTGGCTTCGAAGCGCGCCGGCAACTCGGTCGTGGTCGTCGTCAGCGCGATGGGCAAGACCACTGACGAGCTGTTGTCGTTGGCGCACCGCGCCGCTCAAACCGCCGGCCCTGACCGGGCACCAGCGCGGCGCGAGCTCGATATGCTGTTGTCGGTCGGTGAGCGGACGACGATGGCGTTGCTATCGATCGCCGTGCAGGCGCGTGGCGAGGCTGCTGTCAGCCTGACCGGCTCGCAGTCGGGCATCATCACCAATGACCGCCATTTCGACGCGCGTATCATCGAGGTCCGACCGCACCGCATCGAAGACGAGCTGTACCACGGCAAAATCGTGATCGTCGCCGGCTACCAAGGCATGAGCTACCGACGCGAGATCACTACGCTCGGACGCGGCGGCTCGGACACCACGGCCGTGGCGTTGGCGGCCGCGCTCTCGGCCGAGCGCTGCGAGATCTACAGCGATGTCGACGGTGTCTATTCGGCGGATCCGCGCAGCGTGCCCGACGCGCGTCACCTGCCCGAGCTCGACTTCACGACGATGCAGGAGATGGCGGAGAGCGGCGCGAAGGTGCTGCACGCACGCGCGGTCGAATGGGCCAAGTCGCAAAAGATCGCGATTCTCGCGCGCAAAACCGAAGACTTTGCGGTGCACGGCAGCGGCCGTGAGACGCGCGTCCACGAGCAAGCCAGTGAAAGCGCGCGCGCCGTCGTCCTCGACCGCAAGGTCGCCCTTTTGCGCTGCCCAGCGAGCCAGGCCAGCTCGTTGCTCGCTGCGTGCAGCGAGACCGAGCTGAATCTGCGCGACTGCGTCTACTACGACGATTTCTTGCACGCGACGCTGCCGCTGTCCGGCGTGCCCAGCGCCGACGCCACGCTCGCGACGCTGAAAGCCCGCGCACCCAGCCTCGAGCTCACGCGCGGCGTAGGCACGGTCAGCTGCGTCGGCGTCGGGGTCGGGGCGGAAGGCGGCCGCGTCGCGGAGTTCATGGGCCAGCTCGGTGCGCCGCCGCTGCTCTTGATCTCGAGCCCGCTGCGCATCACCGCCGTGCTCGCCGAAACCGCGCTGAGCCAAGCCGAGCACGCGTTGCACGCCCGTTTCTAGCGCTTGTTGCGCCGTTGCAAATCCAACAGCTCGGCGGCGCGACGGTACTCGGCCGCAATCTCCGGATCGCCGGGAGACAGCCGCAACGCCAACGCCAAGTGTCGCTCGGCGAGCGTCGGATCGTCACGCTCGCTCTGTTCGAAGCGCGCGGCGTCGCGCAGCCGCCCGAGCGTGCTCGCGCTCTTCGAGCCCCGCTGCTCGATCGTCTCGCGCATGCGCCCGTAAGCCTGCGACGCCCCCACTCGATCGCCGATTTTACCGCGGTAGAGCGCTTCCAAGTGCCGCGCCGGCTCGGCCTCCGGGGCGTCTGCGGGAACCTGGCGCGCGCGCGCGATCGCCTGCGGCAGATCGTTGAGCTGTTCGCCCAACAAACGCGCCAGCTCGAGCAGCGCCTGCGCGTCCGGTTGACCGCGGCGCTCCGAGAGCACGATCGCGCGCTCGAATAGGCTGATCGCGCGTGAGGTGAGACCGACAGAGAGCAGCGCGCGACCGAGACCGGCCGTGGCTCGCGCGTCGTCGGGCATGTAGCGCAGGGCGCGCTCGAAGGCGCGCCCCGCCTCTTTCACGTAGCCGGCTCCGAGCAAGCTCGCGGCGGCGCCGGAACAAGCCGCATGTCGAGCCGCCGCACCACTCGCCATCGCCTCGAGGTGCTCGGCGTCGGCCAGCGCGCCCTGCACTTCGCCGCGCAACAGCCGCGCCTCCAAGCGCGACTGATGGACGCGCGCCAGCGTCGGCGCCGCCGCGACCGCGCGATCCAAGTAGTAGAGCGCTTGCGCCCCGCCGTCGATCTCGGCCGCCCGCTCCAGCAAAAGCGCCGCCAGCGGCGGGAACGTCTCCTCCGCCGCGCCGCGCTCCAGCGCCGCCAACGCGCCGGCGCGATCACCGCTGCTGAGCAGCAAGTCCGCACCGACGCCACCCGCCGCGGCGGCCGGCAGGGTCTCGACCAAGAGCCCGAGCGCGGCCTCGGCGCGACCCGGCACAGCAGCGTCGAGCTCACACAGACTGCGCACGATTTCCGGATGGCGCGGTGCCTGCTCTAGCGCTTCCAGTAGCTTTTCGCGGGCTTCGTCGAGACGCGACTCACACAAAGCGTCGTCGGCTTCGCGCGTCAGCCGCGCAAGCTCGAGCGCGCGCATCGCGGCGTCGCTGGCTGAGGCCGGGGCGAACGTGGCGTCGAGCGCCACCACCAACTCGTCAAGCTCGGAAAACAACTCGCCGAAACTGACCCCCGTGGAGGTCGGCGCGCGCGCCCCGACCGCCGGCAAGAGCGCCCGCCCAATCCGTCCACCGACGTCGGAGATCGTCACCACGCGCCCGCTGCGCCGACCAAAGCCGTCAACCACGGCGTCGCACAGGCGTAGCGCCACCGACAGCGCCGGCGCCCCCAAGCCGATGCTACGCGCGCGCGACACGACGAACCGCGCCGCGCCGCCGTCGGCAGCCCACAGCAGATCGAAGGCGAGCGCGCTTCGTTCCGTCACCAGCCCGACGCCGACGCCACCCGGCACCGCCCAAACCGCCAGCGGCTTGACCAGCGGCCCCGTCGGCTCGAGCGCGCGCTTACCGGCGAAGCGCGCCAGCTCAGGTAGCCGCAGCCGCAGCACGATCTCTTGCAGCTCGCCACGGCGACTGCGAAATCGCGGCACGCCGCCGGACAGATCGACCGGAAAGCGCAGCCCAGCGAAGGTCAGCGACAACCGCTCGACGCTGAGCGGACCGATCTCTATCGGCTCGTACAGCTCCATACCGAGCGCGCCACGCGTCACCGTGAGCCGCAGCGGAACGTGCGGATCTTCCGGCGGGCCAACGAGCGCCTTGGCGCTGGCGCCGTGGCGCGGCGGAACGGTGGAAGGTCGGACGGGAGAGCCCACTTCGAGACATAAATCGTAACAGCCTCGGACGTATCGTGAGCAAATTCCGCGAAACTCTTGAAAATCCTGGCGCCCACCCCGGGCCGGCGCCGCCCCTAGCTAGTCCGTGTCTCTAAATTGCTGGGCCCCGTGAACGTGAACGTCTGACCATTCATCGCATTTTGCGATTCGAGCAACGAGCGAACAGGAAGGCGGGAAGGCGGGAAGAATTCCAGGTGTTCGAGCAGGCAACTGAGGCCCAATTTGCTATCTGTAGCGTCGAGCTTACCCGTACCACCCACCCCAAATCTGCGGGTTCTCGTCCTTCCCGGCTTCCCGCCTTCCTGTTGTTCCCTGCTCTCTCGGGCAAGATGCGATGAATGGTCAGACATTCACGTTTACTGCCGACAATTCTGGGACACGCCCCCTAGTCCGCGGTAGACGCGCCGGAAGCGACCTTCTTCCGCATCCGCTTCAATACCTCTGGGAAGCCGCCCTTTTTCATGATCCGATTGAAGCTCGAGCGGTAGTTGGCGACCATGCTCGACCCTTCGGTCACTACATCGACGATGCGCTGGCCGGCGCTTTGGCTACGGACGACGTAGTCGATGCTCATCGGCTCCTCGCGCGCATCTTTGGTGCTAGTCGCGACGGTTCGCACCACCTCGCCGTCTTTGCCCTTCTCCGTCCCCTTGTAGGTGACGTCGTAACCGAGCGTCTTTTTCAGGTTTCGGCGGTAGCTGCTGCGGACCAGCTTGGACAAAAGCGTCGTGAACTCGTCCTTCTCCGCGGCGCTGCGATCCGCCCAATGTTCGCCGAGGGCGGCCTCGGCCAGCACCCGGTAGTCCAGGACTTGGTCGAATATTTTGTCGACCTCGGCGTCGGCCTTGCCTGCCTTGACCAACTTCATCAACTCAGCCTGCTTCGCCTTCACGAAATCTTCAGCGGAGCCGGCGAGCGCGACAGGGGCGACGGCCAGGGCCAGGGAGCAAACAGCGAGCGTCAGAAAGGTACGGCGGGGAGTCACGGGTTTCCTCGACAGGTTTTGGGTTCCACGCTCGTTATACGCAAGGGGCGGGCCGAACTTTTCCCGATCGGCCTGCGGGCGGCCAAGAACGTCGATTTCCTGAGTTAAAACTGGCGGTTACCCGTTAAACACGGTTTTCACGACCCTGGACTCCCGCGCGGCCGAACGCCCTGCTGTGCTTGCCCGGCACACCCGGGCGGTACCGCGGTTCACGCCTGCCCGGCCCGGTCCATCAACACGCGGAACGCAGCGCCGCGGCCGGCTTCACTCCGGACATGGATCAAAAAGCCGTGCTCGTCGGCGATCCGCTTCACCACCGCCAGGCCCACGCCCGAGCCCTGGCTGCGCGTGGTGAAGAACGCGTCGAACAACCGCGGCATCGATGCGTCGTCGATCCCCACGCCCTGATCAACCACCGCCAGCTCCACACCTTGTTCGCCGCTCGTGACCGAAACGCTCACCTCTTCGCCGGCTTCGCTGGCTTGAACGGCGTTTCGCACCAAGTTCCACACCAATTGCCGGAGCTGAGCGTTATCGGCGCGGACCAGCGCAGGCTTGTCGTCGGTGATGAACGTGACCGCGACGTCCAAAACGGCACGCCCGGATTTACCGGCTAGTGCCACCACCTCGCGCGTGACCATGGCGGCATCGACGACGGCGAGGTCGGGCTTGCGCGGTTTGGATAAATCCACCATGTCCGTCACCAGATCATTGAGACGATTGGCCTCGCGTTGAATGATCTCACACAGCTGCCGATCCTCGTCATCGAGCGCTTTACCGGAGCGCAAGAGCTGCACCGACCCGGCAATCGAGCCGAGCGGATTGCGAATCTCGTGCGCCAAGCCCGCTGCGAGGCGCCCGAGTGCGGCCATCCGCTCGGCTTGTTCCGCGCGCTCGGTGGCCGCGATCAGCTCGCCGCCGGTCCAGCGCAGGCGCTCGGCTAGAGTCCCGGCCAATAGCATGACGACGATCAGCACCAGCAGGTTGACCGTCACGTAGAACGACAACTCTTCCGACGAGGGCAGGTAGATCGCGGCGGGCTGATCGGGCGGCGGCAAGATCCAATGCTTGGCCAATGCCGTGACCAGTGCCCCGTAACAAATACCGCCAGAAACCGCCGCAACGCTCGCGCCGCGCAAGCCGGTCAACGCCGCGCCGACCAAGCAGCTGAGGCCGTAGAACGACGTCGCGCCACTGGCTGCGCCGCCCGTCAAGTACACGACCGCGGTCCACGTCACCTGATCGAAGACCAGCTGCGCGTCGGCCAGCAGATCGACCGAGCGGCCACGCCGCAGGATTGCAGCGTACAGCGCGGTCAGCGCGAAGCCGCCACCGAACGTCAGCAGCCCGGCCCGCAGCGAGTAGTAGCGCGTCTCGTAAGAGCCGCCCAAGTACAGCGAGCCGACCAGCGCCAGCGCGACGCTCATGAACAAAAGCCGCGCACCGGTCAGCCACGCCAGGCGACGCGGCAGCGCGGCCGATCCCACGATTTCGGGAATACCGAGCGACAGCTTCACCAGGGCGCCCGGGTCGCGGTCAGTCCGCTTTGATGTTGCCGGCCAGCGAGAAGATCGGCAGGTACATGGCGATCAGCACCACACCGACCATGCCGCCAACGCCGACCATCAGGATCGGCTCGAGCGCGGAGGTCAGGGCGGCCACCGCCACGTCGGTCTCTTCTTCGTAGAAATCGGCGATCTTGTTCAGCATCTGATCGAGCGCGCCGGTTTGCTCACCGACGGCGATCATTTGCACGACCATGTCCGGGAACACGCCGGTCGCCGCTAGCGGCTCGGCCATGTTCTTACCTTCACTGATCGCCTGCCGGACGTTCATGATGCCCGTCTCGATGATGACGTTGCCCGAGGTGCGAGCACAGATCTCGAGGGCGTCCAAGATCGGCACCCCGGATTGGAGCAAAGTGCCCAGCGTGCGCGTGAAGCGCGATACGGCGATCTTCCGCAACACCGAGCCCATGATCGGCAGCTTCAAGTACGTGCGGTGGAAGAAGCGTTTGCCGGCTACCTGGCGGTTGATGTAGGTAACACCGACCACGCCGCCCACCACTAGCGCGATGAAGAGCGGTAGGTAGGTGACGAAATACTTGGAGATCTTGATCAACGCGCGGGTCAGAACCGGCAGGTTGTCGGCGCCGCCGCCGAACTCGGCGAACATGCCTTCGAAAGCCGGAATCACGAACGTCAGCAGCACCGCCATCACGCCGATCGCGATAACGATCACGACTGACGGGTAGACCATCGCGCCGCGCACCTGGCGCACGAGCTTCTGGCGTTTCTCCAGGTAGATGGACAGCCGGCTCATGATGCTGTCCAAGATGCCGCCGACTTCACCGGCGTGAACCAGGTTGGTGAACAGCTCGTCAAAAACGCGCGGGTGGCGGCGCAAAGCCTCGGAGAAGGTCGCGCCCTGCTCGACGTTGTTCTTGATGTCCTTGAGGACGACCGCGAAGTTCTTGTTCGACTGCTGATTGCTCAGGATGTCGAGGCACTGGATCAGCGGCAGACCGGCGTCGATCATCGTCGCGAACAAGCGCGTGAACGTGACCAGGTCTTTGACGTCGACACCGCCGCCGAACTGAAGCGACTCGATGAACGATTTCTTCTTCTTGACCTTGACCGGGTTGAGCTGCTGCTGGCGGAGCTTGTTGCTGACGGCGTCTTCGCTCTCCGCCTCCATCACGCCCTTACGCACCTCACCTGAACGTGCGCGGGCTTCCCAAGTAAACTCAGCCATGAAGTTGTTCGCCTAATCCTGCCGCGTAAGAATAGCGGTCGCGCTCGCTTGCGGTCAAAATTCGACCACGGACCCGCCGGACGCCTTTTCTTCTGACCGCCTGAACTCCCCAGAACGGACACGCCCCAGCGTGCAAAAGCTGAGAAACGCCGAAATTTCCGAGGTTCTCCAGCGCCATGTGATTGACGCTCGGGTCGCGCCGGCCGCCGCCGCCGGTTATGTAGGCCCTTCAGTGTCCGTCCAGACCGGCGCCGCCGGCAGTCTGCCCAACGGCGCGGCGAGCGTCGACACCGTGTTCGACCTGGCCTCAGTCAGCAAGCCGGTCGTGGCGTGCGCGTTGTTGCGGCTTGCCAGCCGCGGTGTCGTCGACCTGGGCGCACCGCTCGGCGCGCTGTTGCCCGAGGCTCGTGGCAGCCGCTCGGACGGCGTGCCGCTTGAGCTTTTTTTGGCACACCGTGCTGGCCTCGAGGCGCATCGCGCGCTATTCGCGCCGTTGTTCGGCGGGCGTGCTGTGCAGCGCGGGCGCGCCTTCCGCGCGGCGGCCGACGCGCGGCGCCCCGAATGCCTCGGCGCGCCGACAGCAGAAGGCTTCGAGCCGCTCTACAGCGACCTCGGTTACGTGTTGCTCGGCGCGCTGCTCGAGCGGCAGCTGGGAGAAGACCTCGACCGAATCGTGGCGCGTGAGGTGGCAGAACCGCTTGGCATCCAGCTCGGCTCCGCGCGGCAGTGGCGTCGCCAAGGCTCAGCCTTCCCGCGCAAGGTCGCGCCTACCGAGGTACTGCGTGCCCGCGGCGGCTGCGTGCGCGGCATCGTCCACGACGAGAACGCGTGGGCGCTCTCCGGTCACGGCGCGTCCGGGCACGCGGGGCTCTTCGGCACGGTGAACGACGTGCTCGGTTTTGGCGCCGCGTTGCTCGAAGCGTTGGCGGGCCGGAGCGATTGGCTGAGTCGCGCCGCCGCCTGGACGCTCGTCCGCCCGCGACCCGGCGGGACCCTTCGGGCGGGCTTCGATAGCAAGTCGGAGGGCGCTTCATCGGCCGGCGCGCTGTCCGGCCCAGAGACGTTCGGCCACCTCGGCTTCACCGGGACCAGCTTGTGGTGCGACCCTGGGGCCGGAGTTGTGAGCGTTTTGCTGACGAACCGCGTCCACCCGACGCGCGACAACCCCCGCATCCGAGCCGCTCGGCCGCTGGTACACGACGCGCTGTTCGCCGCCGCAAAGGCGGTGTTGCCCGGCCCCCCCAACCCATGACAGGATCGGGCGGTCATTTCCGGCGGGAAATGCACAGGCCACCGTCCTTCATGTGGAAGCTCACCATCGAGGATGACCAGGCGAACCGAACGGTCGTTCCCCTGGCTCGGGACGAGTACTCGATTGGTCGAGGTGAGGACAACACCGTCCGCCTCACGGAGCGCAACATCTCGCGGCGCCACGCGCGCATCTTGCGCGAAGCGGAGCGCTGGGTGGTGCTCGACGCCGGCAGCTACAACGGCTGCTATGTCAATGGCGCGCGCGTCAGCCAACGCCAAGACCTAGCCCACGGCGATCTGGTTCAGCTCGGCGACTATCGCTTGGAGCTCGTCGACGAGGCGCTCGAACAACCCGCGCCGGGCTTCGACAGCAAGGCCACCGTTCCGGCGGCGCCGCGCTCGCAAACGTTACTCGGACAGCCCGACCGTTTGGTGATGCTGGTCGGGCCCACGCCCGGCGTCGAATACGCGCTCAGCAACGCGCCGCGCAACGTGATGGGGCGCGGTGAAGAGTGCGACATCTCGGTGAATCACCCGTCGGTGAGCCGCGTTCACGCCGAAGTTCAGGCGCTAGGCGATGGCCGCTACGAGATCGTCGATCGCGAGAGCGCCAACGGCATCCGCGTGAACGGCGTCGAATTGCCGCGCGGGCTGCTCGACGCGCGCGACAACATCGAGCTGGGCGACGTCATCTTCAAGTTCGTCCCAGCCGGCGATGTGTACGTGCCTGGCGCGGACGAGAGCCAACAGACTTCCTCGCTGGGAGGCTTCGAGGCATCGCCCGGCGAGCAGCGCGGCATGACGACAGCCGCCAAAGTGATGATCGGCCTGGGCGCCGCCGCGTTGCTGGCCACGCTGGTCGTGGTCGCAGTTTCGCGGGGCGACGAGCCGGCGGACGTCAGCTTGAGCGCGCCCAAGAGCGAGCAGACCGATGCCAGCGCCAAGCTGCTGGCCGAGGCCAAGGCCTTACTCGACAAGGGCGATCCCGCGGCTGCTCGTATGCGCGCCAACCAAATTCCAGAAGAGAGCAACCTGCGCGACACGCCGGAGTTCCGAGCGATTCAGGCGACCTGGGCCGACCAACTCTTGAGTCGCGCCAGCACCGCCGAAGATCCGGCCGAGAAGCGCCGGTTGCTCGAAGAGGTGGCGCGCGCCACGGCGGTCGATTCGATCCGTAGAAAGCGCGCGGCCAACGATCTGGCGGCGCTAGGCGGTGAGACCGTTGACGTAAACGAGCTACCGAGCACGCCGCGTACGGTGCGCACCGGCCAGGCCGGTTCCGGCGTCGCAGCGGCAAAACCCACCGAGCCAGCGCGCGCGCCCGACCCGGTCGCGGAACCAACGCCGACGCCCCCGAAAGTCTCGTCCGGCGGCGCCACACTGGTGCGCAAAAATCCGTTCGATGAGCCAGGCGCGGCCGAGATCCCGACGCCCGCCCCGGACGGCACGACCGATCGCAGTAAGCTGCTGCAAACCAAGAATCAGCTGCTCGCAAAGTCACGCAATGGCGGTGCCAGCGACGCGGACTTGAAGCGACTGCATGCGCTCTGCCGCGCGCTGGGCGATGCCTCCTGCAGTAACTGACGCCTCGTCGCCGCGTGACGTGTTCCGCTCGCGCCCGGTGATCGCCGCGTTGCTAGTTGCCGGCTGTGCTTTGGTGCTCGAGCTGACTCCAGGCCTTTCGCGTCTACGGCTGTTCGGCAAGCGTCCGTCGCACGAGCCCGCGCTCGCGACAGCAGCCACGTTGCCTGCGAGCTCGGTCGGTGAAAGCAAGATCGGCCTCGAAACCAGCGCGCCCGGCGCCGCCCCGGGCCCGACCGAGTTGGATCCGGCCGAAGCTCAGGAAGCCAAAGCGCTCGAACAAGCGCCGCCCGTACCGCTCCTCGATCCGACCGGCACCGCCCTGGATGCCTTCTTCGCCGCGCTGACGCGCACGCAGAACAAGCTGCCCGGCGCCATCACGCGTATCGCACACTTCGGCGACTCGATCATCGTCAGCGACTACGTTTCGGGCACGCTGCGGCGCAAGCTGCAGACGGCGTTCGGCGACGCCGGTCACGGCTTCGTCTTGATCGCCAACGCGTGGCCGGCGTATTTCCACAACGACGTCAGCCGCTACGCGACGGCAGGCTTCAGTGTAAGTCGCATCGTCGGTCCCTACGCGGCCGACGGGCTGTATGGGCTGGGTGGCGTTTCGTTCAGCACGCCGCCCAACGTGTTGTCGCGCGTCGGCACCGCCGAAAGCGGCGACTACGGCCGTAACGTATCGAGCTTCACGCTGTACTACTTGGAGCAGCCGAACGGCGGCACGCTAGAGCTTTCGCTCGACGGCGGACCACCGACCGAGCTTTCCACGGCCGGCGCTGTGGTCTCGAGCAAGACCCACGTCGTGAAAGCAGCTGACGGCTCGCACCAGCTCAGCCTGCAAACCAAGCGCGGCACCTCGCGGTTGTTTGGCATCGTGCTCGAACGTGAAGGGCCCGGCGTCGTGCTCGACGCGCTCGGCGTGCAGGGCGCGCGGATCCGTTTCATGGACAAGCAAGACGATCAGCACTGGCAGGACCAGCTCAGGCTGCGCTCCCCCAACCTTTTGGTCTACGAATTTGGCGCCAACGAGAGCACCGACGGCTTTCTTTACGCGATGGCCGACTACCACCGCACGATGCGCGAGGTGCTCGAGCAAGGTAAACGCGCGCTGCCCGGCGCCTCGTGCCTGGTGATCGGCACGATGGATCGCGCCGCCAAAGTCGGCGACGAGATTGTCAGCCTGCGCGTGATGCCCGAGCTGCTCGCCAACCAAAAGCGGGCCGCGCTCGACGCAGGCTGCGCGTTCTTCGATACCTGGACCGCGATGGGCGGCGCGCACTCGATGCCGCGCTGGGTCAAAAAAGGTTTGGGCCAAGCCGATATGACCCACCCGACCGCGGTCGGCGCCGAGATCATCGGTACGTGGATCTACCGCGCGCTCTTGCAGAGCTACCAGGCTTACGGCAAATCCGAGCGCCCGGCCGAGTAGGCGTCGAGCAGCAGCTGGGAAAGCGCGCGCCCCAGCTCCTGATAACCCTTGGGAGTGAGGTGGAGCTTGTCCGGCTGCGCCAGCCGCGCTTTGGCTTTCATGCCCTTGGCGAAGCTGCCTTCACCGCCCATCAACTGTTGCAGACTGACGTAGCCGCAGCCGAGCGGTCCGGCGGCCTTTTGCAGCACCGCCGAGACTTCCGCGACCCGGGGTACCGAAGCGTCGCCGAGCGGGGCATCGGTGGGGCCGAGCACCAGGCACGAAGCCTGCGGCGCACCGTGACGCACGCGCCGCACCAGGTCGCCCAGCTGGGGTCCGTACTTGTCGACCTTCAGCGCGTCGAAGGCTTCGTTCGTGCCGTAGGCGATCACGAACAGCTCCGGGGAACGCCGCGCGACCTCGTCGACGAATGCAGCGTCGTTCCACGCCAGTGGCGTCTCGAGCCGCGCGCCGTCGATGCCCGCCGTATCCAAGACCACGCCGGGTTTCCCGGTGCGCTCGATGATCACGCCGAAGAACCGCGGGGCGCCGCGTTCGGGCGTCAGCACCAGCTGGCTCTTCAGCGGCGCCGACAGCGTCAAGTGGGCGATCCCCGACGCCGCCACGTCGGCCGCGGTCTTGGCGTCGATGCGCAGCTTGCGCCCTTCGAGCTCGACCGAGAAGCTGGCGCCAGGCGGCAGCGTGTAAGACAGCTCGAACCCTGCGGCGGCGTCGCCGGCCGCTTCGCGCGCGCTTGACTGTACGGAGAAGCTCGCGCCAGCCTCGGGCACGGCGCGTGTACCCGCGAGACCGAACACGCCGTCGTCTTGCACGGCGCGGCGCGCGGGCGGATCCGGATCGACGTTCCAGCGGCCGTCGCGCGATACTTTGACGCCCTCGTGCCGGTACGGCCGCGTGCCGATCCGCACGAAGCCGGGGCCGCCGTCGCCAAAACCGTCGGCCAACGCGCTGCGCATGGTGCCGCTCAAGAAATCCGCGTTCGTATGCGAATCACCGAGCCACAGCACGCGCACGTGGGTCTTGCGTGTGCCCTTTTGTAGGGCCGTGAGCGCGTCGAAGAACGTCTCGAGCGCGCCGCGCGCGCAATCAGCTTGCGAATCCGGCAATTTTACCGGGGGTTGGCGGGAGGCTTGCGGTTTTGGTGCCGTCGGGGGCGCGGGCTTCTGGGCGATGCCGGCGTGGGCCAAGTTCGGCGGCCCTGGCCTAGCGCAGGTGAGCATCAGGCACGACACGCCGAGCCACAGCTGTCTCAAGCGACGACCTCGAAAGGTGACGATGCGTGGCGTTCGTCGAGCCGGGCTGCGCGCTTCAGCTGCTCCGTCTCGTGCAACACCGAATCCAAGTAGCCCAGCAAAGACGGCGCGCTCAACCCTGCGCGTTCCAGCAGCCGATCGCCGCCGCGGGTCAACAAGCGTGGCCCCTCCGCCCATTCCGACAGCGCGCGCGAGCTCTGCTGCGACAGCCAGAGCCCGGGGCTATTCAGCAAAAGTCGCCCGAGCGCGCGCGGATCGAAGCCAAGCTCGAGGCGCTTGCCGAAGTGCGCGGTCGCTTGCTCGAGCACTTCGGCAAGCGTTGGCGGTTCCGGATCACAGAAATGATACGTGTGACCGCGCGTGCCCAGCACCGACACCGCGTACAGCGCTTGGGCCACGAAATCGGCCGGCAACGCTTGCACGGCGCGGCTCGAGCCCGGCGGCAACGGCAACGTCTCAGCCGGCGCCTCGGCCACCATCGCCAGCATCCGGTGCAAGCCCGAAGGGCGTGCGGATGGCTCCTGGCCACGCGCGCCCAGGACCTGCGGCGTGCGCACGATTGAAATCGGAATCTCGGCGAGCTTTCGGCGCAGCAAGGCCTCGGCCAACGCCAAGCTCTGCGCGGCCGGTGAGCGAAAGCTCTGCCCGAGCGGCAAGTCTTCTTCGCTGGCTTCGCCTTGGTGATCGCCGAAGACGGCGCTGTTCGACAGAAACGTGACGTGCGCGAGGCTCTCGGCCACCTTCGAAAGCTCGGCAACCTCGCGCGCGCTGCCCAAGTTGACGCGGAGAGACAGCTCACGCGAGGCGCGCGGGTCAGTGGTTTGATAGAGCGCGAACCAGCGGTCGACACGCGCCGCCAGCTCCGCGTAGCGCGGCCGGGACAACCCGAGATCGATCGCGCACGGCTCGCCCGGGATCAGACGCGGCCGCTCCTTGGCGAGCGGCATTTTGGCCAGCAAACGCGCCGCGGCCTCGAGCTCAGACGGCGGCACGACCAACCACAACAGCGCGTTTGGCTCGCTCTCGGTCAACAGCCGAACCAGCGCTTGCGCGCGAAAGCCCGGGAAGCCCGTGACCAATACGACATCGCCGGCGAGGCGATCGCGAAGCTCGGCTCCACGGCTGTCCGCAGCAGCCGGCGCGGCTCCCGGTGCGTCGCTGGTCACGGGGATCTATCTAGCGCAAAAACTTGCGCCAAGGCGGGCAGCGCTGTCGCCGCGACATCCAGCGCCACAACGACTTGATCAGCGCTTTTGCCGAACGAAAGGAGGATCGGCGCGTCATCCGGCCCGCCGGGCGCGAGCAGGCGCGCGTCCGCAAAAACCCCGAGCGCGGTGTGCTCGGACTGCCCAGCCTGGGTTTTGGCGAGCCACACCGACGCCGCCAAGCGGGAGGGCTCGCCGAACGGCGCCAAACCGAGCGCCTCATCGGGCGACACGACGATGTACCCGACGCCGTCCCGCGCCTCCCAGCTCACGCCCAGCGCCTTGGGCAACAGCAGCCGGGGAGCGTGGGCCGCGCCGTGCAAACGCAGCCGCGCGCGACGCACCCCCTTCGCTGAGGGGAGCAGCTCGAGCGACGGCTTGCCCAACGTCCCGGTCAACAAGCCACTGACCGGCGGCAACTCCAAGAGGGTGAGCACGTTCGACAGCGCGTCGGGGAAGTTACTGCCCTCGCTCAGCTCACACGTGACGAGCAGCGCCGGCATCGGCTGCGGCACGAAGCCGATCACGCTGGCGCCGCGGCGCGACTTCGAAAATTCGTCGAGCGCTTTTACGAGCCGCTTCGACTGCTCGGCGCTCAGTCGCTCGCCGAACAGCTGGGCGATTGACTCACCAACCGCGGTTTTCTCGCTCGGCTGCGCTTCGCCACGCAGCAAAAGCGCCGCGCGTGTTCCAGCCGGCAGCTGCAAGAGCGGGCCGACCGAGCCCACCACGAGCTCGCGCGACAAGAGCGCGGCGGCTCCGTCCGCGCCGGGCGTCAGCGAAAGCTCCGCGCGTAGGCGATCCGCCTCGGGCGTGAGGCTCAGCGAAAGCTCGCGCGAGCTCTCCAAAACGCCGAGCCATGATTCGATCGTGTTGTCGGCGCCGGCCAGGAGCACCTGCGGGTCGGCGAAATCCGGAGCACGGCCCTTGGCGTCACGCTCATCGCGATCGCGCGTGGACAGCGCCGCGCGGCGCGCACTCCAGGTTTCGCGCAGACGGCGCGAGAGCGCGCCGGTCAGCACGTTCGCAGTGGCATGCAGCGTGAGACCGGGCTCGCTGCGCGCTCGCTTCACGACCCCTTCGGCGACGTAGCGACCGGCGTCGCGCAGCGCGTCGACCCCGGTCGCGAGCAGCAGGTAGTTGCCAGAAACGCCGAGTGCGCCGTTGAACTCAGCCGCGCCAGGCGCCGGCAGCAGGCGCACGACGCGCGGCACGAGCTCCTTGCTGCGGAACTTGGCACCGTCGCCCAGCGTGAGCGACGCGATCAGCTCAGCCCCGCTGAGCACGTGCATGCCGACCACGATGTCGGGCTCGGACGCGTCCTTGCGCGACAATATCGCCCCGACCATCGGCACCGATTCGTCGAGGCCGCCGGCAGCAGAGGGCGGAAGCGACAGGCTCGTGGCGAGCAGCACCTGAAAGCTCGACGGCAAAGCTCGCGCGAAGCTGCCGCCAAGCAACCGCGCGCGCTGCCAGGTCTCTTTCGGATTGCCGACCGAAAGCTCCGCAATCAGCGCAACCGGAGCCGACACCTCCGCCACGGCGGCCGAAGCCGCCGGCGCGGGCGCTTCCTTCGAGCGACAGGCGGCCAGCGCGAAGAGCAGCGCTGCCTCAGGCAGTAATCGGAGCCGCACGGCGCGCTCGCTCAGAACGGGATGTCGTCGTCCCCACCGCCACCGCCACCGCCACCGCCGCTGCCACCACCACCGTAGTCTTGGTCGTCGTAGCCGCCACCTCCACCGCCGCTACCGCCACCGCCGCTACCGCCGCCGCCGGCAGGCGCGTCGTAGTCGTCGCCGCGACCGCCACCGCTGGCACCGCCGCCGCCGCCGCCGCCGCCTCGGCCGCCGCCACTACCCGAAAGAATGATGTTCGAGGCGACGATCTCGGTGCGGTACTTCTTGTTGCCTTCTTTATCGTCGTAGGTGGACGTGCGGAGCCCGCCCTCGATGAACAGGCGCGAGCCCTTGGTCAGGAACTTACCCAGCGCTTCGGCCCGCTTGCCCCAGACCACGACGCTGTGCCATTCGGTTCGCTCCTGGCGAACGCGATTCTTGTCCAAATACGTCTCGCTGGTCGCCAGCCGCAACTTCAACACGGACTGACCACCCGAAGTCACGCGCAGCTCCGGATCAGCGCCAAGATTCCCCAACAACATCACGCGATTCAGTCCATCGGCCATTTGGTTCCTCTACATGGACCCATGGCTTTGGCTCACGGTGGCGTCAAGGAACGCCCTGACATTGTTTGGCTGGAGACCGAGAAATGAATTCAACCGGGAGACGGCCCGCCTCCCGGTTCGCTCGATCTCGGTTTCAGGCGTTCAGCCGGCGTTGACGCGGGTTGGTGTGCTCACAACCCCGGATTCGAGCTCCGAGAGAAGCGAGGCGACTTCGCCGCGGATTTCGAGCAGGCGCGTGCGTAGGGTGACGCGCTTTTGTTGCTCTTCGGCGGCGGGCGGTTCGGCGCCGCCTTCCCGGAGTTTCTTGCGCGCGCCGGCGATGGTGAAACCGTGACTGTACAGCAGGTCTTTCACGGTGATCAGCTTGTCGACGTCGCGCCGCGAATAGATACGTTGGCCCTTGCGCGACTTCTGCGGGCGAATGGACCGAAACTCGGTCTCCCAGTAACGAAGCACGTGCGGCTCGACGCCGACGATGTCCGAGACCTCGCCGATCCGGTAGTACAGCTTCACGGGGTGCTTGAGCCGGTCCACGTCAGGCGTCCTTCGCTGCGGTATCGGAGCCGCCCGTAGCCGTGCCCTCTTCACCGTTGAGCGCCTGCTTCAACAGCTGGCTGGCCTTGAAGTTCAGCACGCGGCGTTCGGTGATCGTGATCGGTTCTCCGGTTTGCGGATTGCGGCCCTGGCGCTGCCGCTTGTCGCGCAGCACGAAGTTCCCGAAGCCGGAGATCTTGATCTTCTCCCCGCGGCCGAGCGTTTCCTTCATGGTCTCGAACACCAAGTCCACGAGATCAGCCGACTCCTTCTTGGAGAAGCCGCCGAGCCGCGTATACACGGCGTGTACGATGTCTGCCTTGGTCACGATGGCCTCGCTGCGAAGTGGGTTTCGCGTCCCTCGAAGCGAAAATAGTACCGGGCCACCTCCGGAAGTCCATAAGTAAGACGACCAGAACGAGAGAACAGGAAGGCGGCTCATCATTGGTCTCATTTCAGCTGGTGACCACGCCCGCTGATCCGGGGTTCTGGCTTCGTTTTCGCTGCGGTCCGGTGCTCACGTACCCACGTACGCTCAAAGAGAGGCGACCGGAAGGGTCGCTTGGTCCTCGCGAAAGCCTCGCCAGAACCCAGGCTGAGCGGGCGGGCAGCTGAAAGATCAGA
>JBBRMI010000017.1:0-72307 GCA_038230915.1 Polyangiales bacterium
CCACTAATCCGGGCTTTCTTCCTTTTGTGGCGGGCGCGACGTTGTAACCGAGCTCAGCTCAGCTGGCCCAGATCGGTGCCGGATTCTGGCTGCCGCCCGCGCTCCGCACCGGAATCACGCGGTTTCGGACAGCCACTGACAACACGCGCGAGTACCAGCGCCGGCACAGTGCCGAAGCGGCCATCAATACGCGGGCCGCGTCAAACAAGGCCAAGGAGCTGCACGCCAAGCACATGACCGATCAGTACGCGAAGCTGGTTGACGACGAGCTGCGCGAGCTGTGCTTTCGGCGACAAAAGCCGGTGCTCGCCCAGAAGACGGACAAAGCGAAAGTGGAAGTGAAGCCGCTGGCAAGCGCGGAGATGAAGCACCTGGCGGCGAAAAAGTCTTCAGCGAAGGCGAGCGTACGGCGATCGCGCTCTCGTGCTTTCTGGCCGAGCTCAAGCTCGGTAGCGATCCATCGGGTTTGATCTTCGACGACCCGGTGTCGTCCCTGGACCACGGCGTTCGCGAACACGTCGCGCGCCTGCAGAAGATCTGACGACCGGTCGGGCGCGATCCTGCAGCGGACGACCGAAGTAGCCAGCACGGGTCCCGTTCAACGGCCTAGCGCTGGCGACGCTTTCTGTCCTGCTCGCGGGCGTTTTCGGTGCTTGGGAGCTGTTGGTTTGGCTAGGGCTGATTCGTAGCCGCACGAAGTGAACGCCCGCGAACTACGGGGCCGGCGCCTTGCAAAGCGAATCGTCGTAGCAGAGCCCAGCAACGCATTGTCCGGTGGCGCAATCGGTCGGCGCTGCGCAGGCCTCGCCGACTTTGGCGTGGTAGTCGCAAGTGCCGTTGACACACCGCGCGTAGGTGCAGCGACCGGCGTCGCAGCTGTCACCGGGGTAGCGCGCGGCCGCGCACAGATTGTTCACGCAAACCAGACCGCTTTGGCAATCGACGTCGTTGTTGCAAGCGGCCGCGACTGCACCCGGAGCTCGGCAATGGCTCGAGACGCAGACCAGCCCGGCTTGGCAACCGCCGCTGCCGTTGCAGTCCGAACCCATTGGCCCCGGCGGCTGGCAGGTGCCGAGCGTCGCGTTTGGACCGAACGGCGCATAGCCGACGCAGTGTTGGCCCTTCACGCAGCCCGACGGATCCAGACCGCATGGACCACCTTGTACGCTCGGCTTGCGGCAGCTGCCCGAGCTCACGCCCAGCCCGTCGCACCAAAGATTGATCGCGCACTCCGCCGTGGACGCGGTAGCGCCCGTGCCAATCTCGCCGCAGGTTTCGCCCTCGAGCCGCCCAGGCGTGCATTTGTCCGCAGCGCGGTCACACCAAATGTTGTCCGGGCACACTTGGTCTCCGGGGCACGAAACCGAATAGCTGCAGCCGCTGGTCAGGCAACTGCTGCCGGCCTTGGCCTCGGGCGCGCACAGGTTGTTGTTGCAGCTGAAGCCCTTGGCGCAGCGCGCGCTACCGGCGCAGTCTTCGCCTTGCTGCGAGAACGCCTTGCACGTACCAGGGCACTGATAGTCTTTGCCTTTGTAGCAATACAGGCCGTCGCTGCACTCGCCGTTCGCCGAGCAGGCCGCGCCCGCTTTCTGCTTGGGCGTGACCGTGCCCGGGCAATACGCGAGCACGTCGTAGATGTCGGGCGTGAACAGAAAGAAGCCGAAGTCGCAAGGCGACTGCATGAAGCGTTCGTGACACGCGCCGACCTTGCCGGGGTCATAGGCGACGGCGCCGTTCGCGGCCGCCTTGGTGAGCTCTGGCAGACCAAAGCACGACAGCTCACGTTCGCAGTGAGCTGCATCCTTGTAACTAGCGCCGCTACACTGCATCAAGTAGACGCACAAATCGTGGGTAAAAACCGGACACAGATCTGCGAGCGCGATTGGGGCTGCGTTGCTGGCGCCGCCGCTCGTGTTGCCGCTCTCAGCGTTGCTCCCGCTCGTGCCAGAACCGCCCGTTGACGCGGCGTCAGCGCCGCTACCCCTGCCCGCCGTGGCCGTGGCTTGTGTGTGCTGCGAGCTGCCGCACGCAAACGCCAACCATGCCGCGCCCGCCACCCACGGAATCGCCCGATACCTCATACTCCTCAGCTTAGACCAAGCCTGGCACCGGTGCCAGAACGGGCGTGGATGCCTCAAAGCGGTTACCGATCTCTTCCGGCCCCGACGGCTTCGCCAGGGGCTGAAAGCGGTACTCTCAGCCTTGCTTTCAAGGTTGGAGCACGATAGTTTTGATCAAGTCGCTGCTCGGGGGGAACCGAAGGATGAACATGAATCGGATCTTGATGATAGTGGGCGCGCTTTCACTCGTGATCGGCTGCTCGTCGAGCTATGAGCCGGTGCGCAGCCCGCGCATCGTGACGGTCGTGGAGTCCGGCATGCCGACGTTCGTGAAGGACGGGCAAAGCTACGGCAGCCCCATGTTCGGCTCCGGGCTAGTTGATGCGGTGCAGGGGAATCCGCGCGCCACGCAGCAGGCGCGGCTCGGGCGCAACCTCGCGATCGGGGGCTTCGTCCTGGACCTGGCCGGGCTCGGTACTGAGGTCGCCGGGCAGGACCCCGACAAGCACTTGCCGGGCGTGCAGTCCGAGCACGAGAAGCCGGAGAAGCCGCACGAGGTCGAGGTGTTCCCGGAGTGACACGCGTTATCAGAGCCACAGCAGCCATTGCAGTTTGTGCTGGTACAGGACTGCGGCGACGAGCACGTTTTCGAGTTGCTGTCGCACGTCTGGCCACTACCGCAGGTGACGCACGCAAACCCGTTGTAGCCGCAATGGTTCGAGTTCGACTGCTGGCACACCCCGTTGGCGTCGCAACAGCCCGAACAATTCGAGGCGTCACAGTCGCGCTCGGTCCAACACCGACCCAGCTGACCCGCCTCGGCGGCCACTATCTGACTATCCATGCCCGGCCGCGAGACAAAACCCATAGCGCGTCTAACGTCGTCTCGGTCTCAAACGATTTGTCGCGCCTGCTCCCTCTAGCGTTCCGACTCTACTTTGCAGGGTCGGAGATTGGCGAGGGTGGCCGTACGTGAACGACCTTGCCGCCAACCACCTCGACAAGCGACGTGTTGGTCGCAGCCGCCAGCTCTTCGGCTCGCTTCCGCGCGCGGAGCAGCGCCGGCCTTCGCCGAGGTTGGCACTCGGGAGCGTCCGCCCGTCAACATGACGACTTCAACGGCCAACCAGCCGCCTGTCCTGGCTAGCGGCTCGTGACAGCTCGCGCCAAGCGCGCCAAACCCCGAGGCCCCCGCGTCTGGTCTTAGACAGCCGTGCACGTAGCTGAATCGTTTGCCGCGGCCCGCGTCCCGCTGGCTTTCGAGTCCTCGTCATCGTCATCGTTCGGAGAGGTGGTACACTCAGCCGCCATGCCGATGGGCCACGCTGCCAAGGAGCGCGTCGTCGCGCTCCTGCTCTTTGCGATGAGGGGCGGCGCTTTGTTGTGCGCCGCGTGCGGCGCCAGAACCTCGGTCGACCTCCCGGGCGAGCCCGGGCTCGGGCCGGAGGTCGTGAAGCCTGAGCCCTCAGCGGCGGGTTCCGGGGGCCAAGTCAGCCAGCCCGCGCCCAAGCCGGTAACGTCGAAGCCCGCGGGGCCGTGCGGTCACTACCAGCCGTTCGCGCCCCCGCAGAGCGTTCCGGTCGCGACGCCGCGCGATGTCGATGGGGCGTGGCTGTCCGAGGACGGCTTGGAGCTGATTTTCGCTGGAGGCGACGCCACGGCCGCGTCCTCCTTCGACCTGTACTCGGCGCGGCGCCCGAGCGTCGAGCGACCATTTTCCGAGCCAGAGCCGATCGCGAATCTGAACACGCCCCTCGCCGAGCGCAAGGTGACACTCACGCACGACGGTAAATCGATTTTCTTCGCGTCGGATCGGGGCGGCGCCACGCTCGATGTCTACTTTGCCGATCGCCCGGACGATCGCAGCCCGTTCGGAGAACCGCGTTTGGCGCAGCCGCTAAGCAGCCAACACGGCTACGCCCCGGGTAGTGTCTCTTTCCTCGGCGACAAGCTGTTTTTTAGCGCGAATCGCGTAGGCGGGCCGAACGACGAGAACCTGTATTACGTCAAGCGGAATGGCCCGCAATTCGACGAGATATTTTTGCTCTCCGGCGTCGATTCGAACGGTTCGAACGTGGCGCCGGTGATCAGCCCGGACGAGCTGACGATCTACTTTGCGAGCACACGCGGTAACTTCGATCACCCAGTTCCCCAGATCTACTGGGGCCACCGCGAGAGCGTCGACGTGACGTCGTTCTACGACCAGCCATCGCCAGCGGTCGGGTTGTCTTCGGCCGGGGCCTCGAGGCCGGCGTGGATCTCCCGCGACGAGTGCCGGCTGCTGTTGACCCGTGAGACCAGCGCCGGCTCCGGCCAATCGCAGCTAATGCTCGCCACACGCAGCCCCGAGTGAGTGACCGTAGGTGAGGATTCTCGTCGTCGAAGACAACGAACGCGTTCGAGACGTCGTCACGGCGTCGCTGCGCGGCGCCGGGCACGCGATTTCGACGGCGGCGAGTTGTAGCGATGCGCTCGGGCTGTTTGCGCAAAAGCAGTTCGATCTCGCGATTGTCGACATTGGGTTGCCGGATGGATCCGGCATCGCGCTGTGTCGGGCGGCACGCGAGGGCGGGCATGAGCATCCGATTTTACTGCTGACGGCGCGCACGGACGTGCAGGATCGCGTGGCGGGCCTGGATGCGGGCGCCGATGACTACCTGGGTAAGCCGTTTTCGACGGAAGAGCTCAGCGCCCGGGTTCGCGCGTTGGGGCGACGAGGCCCCCGTTGGACCGAATCGGTGAAGGTGTTCGGCGCGCTGGTCATCGATCGCGATCGGCGCACGGTCACCTTTCAAGACAACGCTGTTCCGCTGACGCCGCGCGAGTTCGAGATTGTTGCACTCTTGGCGTGGCGCGATGGGCGACCGGTGGCGCGCGACGAGATTCTCGAGGTTGTTTGGGGCGACACGAGTGAGAAGGCGTCGGCGAGTCTGGAAGTGCTGGTGGCGCGGATTCGGCGCAAGCTGGCGGTTGGCACTGAAGTGATCCGAACGCTCCGTCAAACTGGGTACGCATGGGCACTCGAAGCCTCGAAGCCACGCTGAGAGCTCGGCTGCTCCTACTGATCGGCCCGTTGCTGGTCGCGGTCGGCGTGGCGGCGCTGGCGCTGACATGGTGGGTGCTGCGCGACATGGATCGCGGCGCCGCGCGCGAGCACGCGCAGGCGGCGTTGCGCGATTTTTCTGCCGAACGCGCCGAGGGCGATACCGAGAGCGCTGCCGCCCAAGAGGTGGTCGCGGCGGCCGACGCCGCGGGCGTCAGACTTTTGCTGCGCGGCGCGGTCGCGCACGACGTGCGTAGTCGGCTCGGTCCCCTGCCCGCGCAGCTGCGCGAGCTGAAAGCGGGCGAATGCCGCAGCGGCACCGATGAACGTGGCGGTCGCTGGGAGGGTTGTGTCGTGCGCGGCGAAAACTTGGACGTGCTGGCCGCTGTCTCGACGCAGGCGCACGCGACTGCGCTCGTGCTGCTGGCGCTCGGCATCGCAGCGATCGTGGCGCTGGCGCTGGCAGGCGCAGTGGGGGCCGCGCGGCTAGCGGTGGCTCGGCCATTGGCCGGGCTCAAGCAATTGGCGCTGTGGTCGGATCAGGTCGCGCGGGCCGAGAAAGCCGCGGCGCCACCCGAAAGCGAGACCGAGGAGCTGGCGCGTTTGGCCGGCGCGTTCGACACGCTCGTGCAGCGGCTGTTCGCAGCGCTCGAGCGCGAGCGCACGAATAGCGCACACATCGCCCACGAGCTTCGCACACCTCTGACGGCGATCCGCGCCGAGCTCGAAGCGCTACCTAGCGCGAGCGGCGATGCCGTCTCGCGGATGCGCGACGACGTCGGGCGGCTCGAGCGCGTGATCGAGTCGATCCTGGTCCTCTCGGCACCCTCCGATGCGGCGGTTCCGGACACCGTCGTCAATGTCGCCGACGTGGTGCGAGCAGCGGCGCCGCCAGACACGGCCGTCGACGCCCCCGACGAAGCGCTCGTTCGCGGGGACGAACACCTGATCGCGCTCGCGCTCCGGAATCTGTTCGAAAATGCCGAGCGGCACGCCGGGCGCGTCGCGACGCTCGTGCGCGTGAGCTTGGCGGGCAAAGCGGTGCGGATCGCGGTGTCTGACGCAGGGCCGGGCCTGCCCGACAGCGTCCGCGGCCGCATTTTCGACGCGTATTGGCGAGGTACGCTGGTCGGAGGGCGCACGAGCCCCGGCACCGGACTGGGCCTTTCGCTGGTGCGCGCTGTCGCGGAACGTCATGGCGGTGCGGCCGACGCCCAGCCCAACCCGAGCGGCACGGGGCTCGAAGTCTCACTGACGCTGGGTCCCGCGCTGGGTTGGCATGTGGAGGCGGCGGCCAGCCGTGAGGCCGAGGCGGGTCGTTAGGCTTTCGTTCAGCTGCGGGTCGTAACCTCCGCCCGTGAGCAAGCGGGCAATCCTAGCGTTGCTGATGGCTGGGATCGTCAGCGCAGCCCCGAGCGCGCGGGGCCAGAGCCAAGCCGGCGTGAGTTACGCGGAGGTGATCGCCTCAGCGCGGCGCGCAGCGCCCGATCTGCGCGTGGCCAAGGCCCGCGAAGCGGTCGCACGCAGCGAGATTCGCGTCGCGCGCGCCTACCCCAACCCGAGCGTCGCGTTTGGCACCTCGACCCAAGCCGCGCGCTTCTCGGCCGCAGCCTCGATCCCGCTGGTCGTGTTTGGGCAGCGCGGCGCCGCGGAAGACGCGAGCCGCGCCGACCTGGTGACAGTGCAAGTCGAAACCGAGCAGGCGTGGAGCGACGTTCGTGTGCAGGCGAGTCGCGCGTTCATTGCGCTGTGGCTCGCGGAACAACTCGCGCAGGAGCGCGATCGCGTCGACGCGATCGCGACCGATCTCGAACGACTCGTTCAAGGCCGCGTCGAGCTGGGCGCGGCCCCGGAGCTCGACCGGCTGCGTGCTAATGCCGAGCGCCTGCGCGCCGACGTCGACGCGCAAGAGTCGCGGCAGAACATCCTCGCGGCCGGCAGCGAGCTGGGGCGTTGGATCGGGCGTCAGGGCGGCGCCAGCTTGCGCACGCGGGGCGGCCTGGCAGTACCGAGCACGACTCCCCCACTGGCCGCGCTACTGGCCAAGGTCGGCGCCAACCCGGCGGTGCGGCGTGAGCAGGCCGACGCGCGCGCCGCCGAGGCTCGAGCGCGACGCGAGAAAGCCCTCGTGCGCCCGCTGCTAACGCTCGATCTGGGTGTCGACGCGATGGACCCAACGCTGCCTGGGCCGAACTACCATGCGCAATTGGGCGTCGAAGTGCCGTTGTTCGACCGCCGCCGTGGCTTGATCGAAAGGGAGCACGCCTCGGCCGGGGCCGCGCGCGCGCGCGGCGACGTCGCGGTCGCTCAGCTGATCGCGGACCTTTCGACCGCGTACCGCATCTTCGAGTCGATGTCGGCGCGCCGCCAAGCGCTCGAAGCAGGCGTGATCCCCGCCGCCGACGCAGCCGCCCAGGCGACCCAGGAATCGTATGCGCTCGGTCGCGCTCCGCTGCTGGCGGTCCTCGACGGATTTCGAGCCAGCATCGACGCGACGATTTCACTGCGCGAGACCGAAGCCGCGCGCGCCAACGCCTGGGCCGACATCGAGCGCGTCGTGGGGGCGCCGTGAAGCGAGTCGAGCTCGCTTGCGCTCTTGCGGTGCTGCTCGCCGGCAACGGCTGCCACAGCCAGGTAGAAGAGAAGGATCAAGAGGTCGCGATCGAGGTTCACTGTGTCAGCCCGACGCGCGAGGCCGTAGACGACACGCTCACGTTGCGCGGTCGCGTGACGCCTCCCCCGGGCGGCGATCTGTCGGTTGCCTCGCAGGTGGCAGGACGTGTGGCACAATTGACGGCGCGCGAAGGGCAACGCATCGCCCAAGGCGAAGTCATCGCGACCATCGAAGAGGCAGCATCTCGCGATGGTTTGCGGCAAGCGGAGGCCTCACTGGCACAAGCCCGCGCGGCCGAAGTAAACGCCACTTTGACCCGCGACCGCACCCGGGCCCTCGTGGCCCGCGGAATCGCCGCGACGCAAGAGCTGGAGGATGCTTCGGCTCACGCCGATGCCGCCACCGCCGCCACTGCTGCAGCTGCGGCAGCTGCGGATCTGGCGCGCCGCACGCTCGGTCGCGTGGTGGTGCGCTCGAGCTTCGCCGGCACCGTCACGCACGTGTTCCGGGGCATCGGAGCGCTCGTCGACGGCACGTCCAGTACGCCGCTGGTTCAACTGACGGCGACCGACGGCGTCGAATTCGTCGCCGACGTCACGGCTCGCGAATTGTCCTTGGTGCGCGAAGGCCAGCCGATCAACGGCACGCTCGGTAGCGCCAGCGAATCGTTTCGCGGCAGCGTGCGCGCTCGCGCGACATCGCTCGACGCGCAAACCGGCATCGGCTCCGTGCGGATCTCGATCGACACGCCGCTGACCGGCGTCCCCAACGGCGCGTTCGGACGCGTTACGGTCGCGCTCGGACATCGCGAAAACGTCTTGATGGTGCCGGCGACGGCGTTGCGCGGCGCGCTCAGCGATGGCTCCGAGCTGTTTCTGTGCAAAGACGGCAAGGCTGAGCTGCACCATGTGCGCGTCGGCTACCGCGACGATCAGCGTGTCGAAATCCTCGACGGCATCGCGGCTGGGGATCGCGTGGCGACCGACCATGTGCTCGGTTTGGAGCCGGAAACGCCGCTACGCGAGGCAAAGTGACGGCACTTCAGTTCCTGCGCCGTCACGCGCGCATCGTTTGGCTCGTGACGGCATTTGTATTGGCTTTCGGGATGGTCGCGGCGTATCGGATGCCGAGCGGCATCTACCCCGAGGTTGAATTCCCGCGCATCATCGTGGTGGCGCGCAGCGGCGGCGCGCCGCCAGACGCTTTTCTGACCAGCGTCACGCGGCCGCTCGAGCAAGCGCTAACGCAGGTGCTGGGGCTCGAGCGGATCCGCTCGAAGACGATTCGCGGCGCCACCGAGGTATCCTTGCAATTTGCACCGAACACCGACATGTGGCGGGCGCTGCAGATGGTGGAGTCGCGCGTCAGCGAGGTGCGCTCTTCGCTGCCGAGTGACACCGAAGTGATCGTGGAACGCGTCACCACCGGCTCGTTCCCGGTCGTCACGTTCAACGTGTCCGGCCACGTCGACCCGCGCAGCTTGCGCGAAATCGCCGAGTTCTCAGTGCGTCCGGCGCTGGCGACGGTCGCAGGGGTCGGCCGCATCGAAGTCCTGGGCGGCGAAGTTCGGGAAGTCGAAGTCATTCTCGACCCGGAGGCGTTGGCGGCCTTGCACCTGACGCCCTCGGACGTGGCCGAGCGGCTGCGCACGGGCGGCGCGTTGAACGCCGTCGGGCGCATCGAGCGCGACCGACAAATCGTGACGGTGCTCAGCGACGCCCAACCACGAACCTTGGCCGAAATCGAGGCCATGCCGATCGCGACCAGCGCCACCGGCGGCACGATCGCGCTCGCCTCGGTCGCCGAAGTGGTGGAAGGCTCGGAAGATCGGACCGTGCGCATCGGTGGACCGCGCGGCGACACGGTCAGCATCAGCGTCGCGCGCATGCCCGGCGCCAGCACACCCGACGTCGTGACGCGCGCGATTGCCGCGGCCAACGCGCTCGCCCAGAGCCTGCCACCCGGCGTCTCGATCGAGCCGGTCTACGACCAAGCCAGCTTGGTTGGCGAAGCGATGGCCAGCGTGCGCGACGCGATCCTGCTCGGTGTCTTGTTGTGCGCGGGGGTGATCGCGCTCTTTCTGCGCGACATTCGGGCCGGCGCGATCGCGGCGCTGGCGGTACCGGTGACGCTGATCTCGTCCTTCGCGGTCATGCGCCTCGCGAACCAGACGCTCAACTTGATGTCGCTCGGCGGCATGGCGGTGGCGGTGGGTCTGGTCGTGGACGACGCGATCGTGATCATCGAGGCGATCCTGGTTCGACGCGACGCCGGCGAAACCCCAGCTGAAGCTGCGCTCTCCGGCACGAAAGACCTGGCAGGCGCGGTCGTCGGCACGACGGTGGCCACGGTGGTCGTCTTTCTGCCCTTGGCATTTCTGGACGGGATCGTCGGGGATTTTTTTCGCGCATTGGCGTTCACGGTCGTCACTGCGGTCACGCTCTCGCTCGCCGTCGCGCTGGTGCTGGTACCGCTCGGCTCGCGCAGCGGGCTGTCGTCAACCAAGCGAAACGTGGTCGAGCGCCCGAGCCGCTACGCCGCGGTCGTGGCGCGCGTCATCCGGCGGCCCAAGCTCGCGGCGCTGATCCTGATCGCGACGTTGGGCGTCGGCGGCGCGTTCGCCCGCAAGGTGGAGCGCGGCTTTCTGCCGACCATGGACGAAGGCGCGTTCGTGATCGACTACTACCTGGCGTCGGGCTCGTCGCTCGACACCACTGAAACCTTTGCACGCCGTCTCGAAGCCGAGCTACGGAAGATCCCAGAGATCAAGACCTTCACGCGCAGAACCGGCGCCGAGATGGGCCCCGCCGCGGCGACCCAGCTCAACAGGGGCGACGTCATGGTGCGCTTGCTGCCGAAGGCGCAACGACGACGCAGCTCGGAAGACATCATCGTCGATTTGCGGAGTCGTCTCGGTCACGAGCTGCCGGAGCTGCGCATCGAATTCGTCCAGGTGCTGCAGGACGTATTGAACGACTTGGCCGGCAATCCGCGACCGATCGAGGTCAAGCTGTTCGGGCAGGACTACGCCGCGCTCGAGAAGGCGGCGAAGGCGCTGGCGGCCGAGCTGCACGGCGTCGGCGGCCTCGTTGATCTTTACGACGGCGTCGAGCGCGAGGCTCCAGAGCTGCGCCTGGTCACGCGACGCGATGCCGCAGCGCGCTTAGGCGTGACGCCCGATGACGTCTCGACCCAACTTTTGACCTCGCTGCTGGGCAGAGAAGTCGGCACGATTCGTCGTTCCGACCGGCTCGTCGGCATCCGCGTGCGGTTTCCCAACCCAATCCGCTTCAACCCGACAGAAGTGCTCGCGCTGCCCTTCAGCGCGCAGGGGCGAACGCTCGCGTTCGACGCGGTCGTGGAACCGACTTGGTCCACGTCGGCCTCGCTGCGCGTCCACGAAGCGCTCCAACCCACCATCATCCTCACCGCCGATCACGAGCAGCGTGATCTGGGCGCCGTCGCGGACGATGTCGAAGCCGTCGCCAAGCGCATCCACCTCGGCGCTGGCGTGCGCGCGGTGCTGGGCGGGCAACTCGAGAGCCAACGCAGCACGATTCGAGACCTAGCGGTCGTCGGCGTGTTTGCCGGCTTGCTCGTGCTTACGGTGTTGGCGACGCAGTTCAAACGCCTGCGTCTGGCCGGCCTCGTGCTCGTGAACGTGCCAGTCGCGATCTTGGGGGCGCTGCTTGGCCTGGTCGCTACGGGGACGCCGCTGAATGCGTCGTCGCTGATGGGTTGCGTGTTGCTGGTCGGCCTGGTCGTGAAAAACGGAGTACTGCTGCTCGAGGAGGCTGAGCGGTTGGTCGAGACCGGCGTTTCTTCCGCAGAGGCGGTCGTTCGAGCCAGCGCTCGCCGCGTGCGACCAGTCTTGATGACGACGCTGGCGACCCTCGTCGGCCTGCTGCCGCTCGCGCTCGGGATTGGAGCCGGCGCCGAGCTGCAACGCCCGCTGGCGATCAGCGTGATCGGTGGCCTCGTCACGTCCACCCTGGCGACCTTGGTGCTTTTGCCGCCCTTTGCGGAGTTGGCGCTCAGGTCGCGGGCGCCGAGCCCCGCCGCTTAGGGCCCGCAAATGGCTAAGTCATTCGCGGACCCTTAGCAGCGAATTTTCAACATCTTCACGCGACCGCCACGAGTTGGTGCGCATCCGTCACCAACTCTCCGACCTCAGATGCCCCGCCGATCCCTTTCGCATTCGAGCCCCGGCTGGCTCGGCCTGGCCGCAACCCTGACCGCCGCGCTAGCGAGCGGTTGCGGACACGCGAGCTCGAAGCTAGCTCCTGAACGGACCGCGACGTTCCTGGTCACGTATGCGGATATCGCCGCCGCAGGCTATGGCGCCGCGCTGTCGGACGCGCGCGCGCTGTCGACGTCGATCGACGCTTTCGTGAGCGAGCCGTCGGCGGAACGCATGAGCGCCGCTCGCATCGCTTGGATCGCCGCGCGCAAGTCGTACGCGCAGACGGAAGCGTATCGTTTCTACGGCGGCCCGATCGATACGGTTGAGCTGTTGGTGAACACCTGGCCGATCGACGAGAACTACGTCGAGTCGGAAGACGGCCGGACGGGGATTGTCGCCGACGAGGCTGCGTATCCCGAGCTTTCACCGCGCGCGCTGGCGGCTTTGAACCTCAAAGACGGCGAGACCAGCGTCAGCACCGGCTACCACGCGATCGAGTTCCTGCTCTGGGGGCGCGATCGCAGCCCGACCGGACCCGGCGATCGCTCGTTTCACGACTACGACACGGCGCCGCACGCGCGCCGACGCGGCGAATACCTGCGAGCGGCCGTAGCACTTTTGGTCGAAAACCTGGCCAGTGTGGACGCAGCCTGGAAAGGCCAATATCGCGCGGCGTTTCTGGCGCGTCTTCCAGAGCAGGCGCTGGCGCTGGCCGTGAAGGGTCTGGGCTCGCTGAGCGGAGGCGAGTTGCTCGGTGAGCGGCTGACCGTCGCCTACGAGACGCGCTCGCAGGAGAACGAGCACTCGTGCTTCAGTGACAACACGCATGAAGATCTCCGGCTCGACACGGTCGGGATCCAGAACGTGTGCTTGGGACGCTACGAGCGTGTACGCGGCCTCGGGTTGACGGAGCTGGTGCGCGGCGCGAACCCAGCGCTCGGTGCCGAGCTCCAGCACGACGTGGCGGCCGCTGTCGACGCCGTCGGCGCGATCCCGGCGCCGTTCGATCAAGCGATCCTCGGCGACGACAGCGCGCCAGGGCGCGTGGCGATTCAACGCGCGATGCAGGCGCTGCGCACCGAAGCGGACGCGTTCGCCAAGGTCGCAAGCACCTTGAACCTGCGGCTTCAGCCCGCGGCTCGGGCGCCATGAGCTGGGACGTGTCGGCGCGAACCGCCGTGCCCCTGGCCGCAGCGTGGATGATCGCCAGTGGCTGCCGCGCTGGCGTCGCCACGCCTGCCGCCGGCAGCGCCACCGTGACCGACACGACGCGCGACGCCTTCAGCCTGCCCGCGCCGAGCCTGACGCCGGGCCACCGCGCGGCGTTTTTCGTGGGCAATTCGCTATTCAACCGCAACTGGGTGGCGGCGCCCGCTTCCCTCGACTCGCGCGACGGCTTGGGCCCGCTATTCAACGTGCGTTCGTGCTCGGGTTGTCACTTCAAGGACGGACGCAGTCGCCCTCCCGAGCCGGGCGAGCCGATGCGCACAATGCTGCTACGCGTGAGCATTGTCGGACGTGGCCCGCACGGCGCGCCGCTCCCCGATCCGACCTACGGCGACCAGATTCAGGGCAGCGCGAACCCGGGCGTCGTCCCGGAAGGAGACGTCGTCATCCGTTATGCGCCAGTGCAGGGTGCGTTCGCCGACGGCCAGCGCTACGAGCTCGAAAAACCGGAGTATCGCATCGAGCATCCGGGCTACGGCGCGCCGCCCGCGAGGCTACTGACTTCAGCGCGCGTGGCTCCCGCCATGATCGGCCTCGGCTTGCTTGAGGCAGTGCCCGAGCGCGCACTGCGCGAGCGCGAGGACCCGAACGACGCAAACCACGACGGCATCTCCGGACGCGCCAACCTGGTGTGGGACGTCAGGCGCGGCAGCATGGCGCTCGGACGATTTGGCTGGAAGGCGGAGCAGCCGACGGTCGAGCAGCAAAGCGCCGGCGCTTTCTTGGGTGATCTCGGCGTCACATCATCACTGTTTCCCGACGAAGGCTGCACGGCCGCGCAAGTGCACTGCCGGGAACAGCCGAACGGCGGCTCGCCAGAGGTCAGTGATGAGCTACTCCGAGACGTCGTGCTTTATGCGCGCACGCTCGGGGTTCCGGCGCGCCGACAGGTCGATGGCGCGGCCGTGCGCGACGGTGAACGGCTCTTCGAAACCGCCGGCTGCGCCGCTTGCCATGCCCCGACGCTCCACACCGGCGAGTTTCTGGCCGTCCCGGAGCTGCAGAACCAAGAGATCCATCCCTACTCCGATCTGCTGCTCCACGACCTCGGCGCGGGTCTGTCCGACGATCGCCCGACCTATGGCGCGGACGGCCGCGAATGGCGCACGGCGCCGCTGTGGGGCATCGGTTTGATCCGAACCGTGAATGAGCACACGCGACTCCTGCACGACGGGCGAGCGCGCGACGCCAGCGAAGCCATCCTTTGGCACGACGGAGAAGCGCGCCGTGCCCGCGACGCCTTTTCGGACATGAGCCGGCTCGAGCGCCAAGCGCTGCTCGCGTTCATCGACGCTTTGTGAGCCACGAGCATCCCCGGTATCTTAACCTTGAGCGTCTGGCGATCGAGCGACGGCTCACGGTGCGTCGAGGACGAAGCGCGCGGCGCGCGGATTCGCCAGATCCACGTGCGGATCGACGAGCAGCCGCGACGCGCGGCCGTTCAAGGTCGCCCAAGCTTCGGCGCGGACTTCCACGTCGCGACCTTCGCGGCCGGCAATTTCGCGCGCTGCGAGCTTGGCGAATTGGGCAATCAGGTACGGGTCCTGCGTCATCGCTCGCTCCTGGAATGGCGCCAGGTAGCGGCTCGGTTGCACCGCGAACGACTCGCCGGTGCGTTTGTCCTTGGCCTCGAAGCGGGCAAATCCTGCCTTCTCAGTGACCATCACGTTCCACGCAAAGTCGAAGCCCTGCAGCGTCCATGCGCTGCGCCCGAGGTGTTGGTGAACCGGGATGGCGAGCTGGAGCGCGACGTGCAGCGCGACCGCTCCTGCGACCGCGCGCGACGGCGTTGCGCACATTTTCGATACCGCTCGAGTCGGACGCAGCCAGCGCCGCGCCCAATCCGCCTCCAGGAACAACGTCGCGCCCACAACCATCAAGAACGGAAACATGCCGATCGGCAGCAACAGACCGGTGACAGCGTGGAACACCACGACCGCCGCGAAAGCCAGACTTCGCGTCCGGCGGGCAAGCAGCAGCCAGACGATGCTGAGATCGAACAGCGCGCCGGCCCAGCTGGCGGCGTACGCGACCAGCGGCTCCTCGAGCAAGCCGCCGATCAGCGGGAGGTCCGACCTGGCGGCGAGCCAAATTTTCAGGGGCTGCGCGCGCCACAGCCAATCGCCGTTTAGCTTGGCTACGCCCGCAAAGAAGTAAACCACCCCGACCTGAAGCCGCAGCGCCCAATGCACCCACGCCGGAACGGTGTCCGAGCGCGCGCTCGGCCCAAGTCGCACGTCGAGCGACGCCGCGTTCGACGCCGGCAGCAGCGCCAGCAGCAACGTGACGACGCTAACGAAATAGTAGTGGTTCAGGTACGTCGCCTTCTCGATCAGCTCGACGTAGGTGAAAGCGAGAAAAAACGACCACGCACAGAGCCGATAGCGGTACCCGACGGCAATTCCCAACGCGGCCAGAGCGAGCAGTCCAAACAGCGCCAGCATTAGCGGCGCCGGGAGCGGCCGCACGAACGGCGCCGCCGCGTAAGTGAAATGGAGCCGCGGGGCGATCAACAGCGTCGTCACCCAGCCCTTCGCCACGAAGCGCAGCGTGGACACGAACAGCACCGCGCCGAAGCCGATCCGGAATGCAGCCAGGAACGCGATGTCGACTGGCGCGGTCGCCCGCTCGATGATCCGCGCCGCGGCGCGCCAAGCGGAGGCACGCCAATAGACGGCGCGCTCAGTCGGCATCGGAGGAGCTGAACGTAAGGGTGACACCGAGAGCGCTCGCGAGGTCCGAGCGCAACGCGACCTCGAGCGTTTTACACTTGGCGAGCAGCGCGTCGATCTTCGAGCGATCGGCGAGCGCGACCGTTTCGAGCGGTTCCTTGAAGCTTTGGATTGAGGCAACGGCGGCCGCAAAAGCGCCAAGGATTCGTGCATGCGCGGGCGGCGCGACAGCGGCGACGAGCGCGCCAAGTCCCTGCCCCTGCTCGCCGGCGTAGATGTGGACGGTGACTTCGAGCACCGCCGCAGCGAGCTGATGTGAGATGCCGCTCGGCCCGCCCTCGACATCGATCGGGCGCGACCGCTTGGTGGAGCCGATCCAAACGATCGTCGCGAGCCGGTTGGCGACGAAGCTCTCGACGTTGCCCACCGCGATCGCGACCAGGCGGTTGACTTCATCCTGACTCTGGGGCGTCAGCCGCGTAGCCAGCGAGCTCCTGGTGAACCCGGTTTGGACGGACTCGCCGCAGCGCAACGCGCTCGCCGCAAACGCGACCAACGCCTGCCGCGCCCGCGCGCTTTCGGGCGCGTCGATGCGGAACGGCGAGCCGCTGCGCTCGGCGAACAGCAGGTACTCCATCGCGTAGAGGCTGCGGACATCGGCGCCCAGCTTCTCGACGTCCGTGTCAGCTAGCGGCACGTCGGAGCGCACGAGCTCCTCGATCGCTCGCGGCCGCGGCGGCCAGAACGCGGCCCGCACGAGCTCGTTACCGGTAACCAGCGTTTGCTCCCGGAACGCGTTGGCGCGCCTCCATTTGACGGCAGTGCTCATCCACGCCGAGCGTGCCGCCTCGGCGGCCGCCGCCGACGGAGCGGACGCCAACCGCGAAACGGCAGCGTGGAGGACGTGGCCGGCGGCGACCGCGTCACGAATGCCGCTCGCCATCACGTCGTCGACCAGGCTCCGCAGCACCTGCTCCTTCTTGGGCGCCCGGTGGCATCCGCTCAGGATCGCGGCGCCCGGAACCGGGGCGACGAGGGCAACCGCAAGAAAGTGACGGCGCAGCATGGGCTGGTTGTGTTGCTCACGAGCCCGCGACGAAATGATGGCAACACGGCAACAAAGCCGCGCGCCCCAAGCGTGAGCCGGGGGCGCGAGCTCACGCAGCGACGGCCGCCTGCGCGATTCAGGGGGAATTCAGTGCCAGGTGATGTCCTGGGTGTCGCGAACCGTGGTCGGGTAGGTCGCGGCAGGCGCCGCAGCCCAGTAGCCGGCCGCCGGAATATCGCGACCCATGCTCTTCACGGTGATCGGGCCCGCCGCCGAGACGTTCACCACCGTGAACCCGTAGTAAGCGGGGATGCCGGCCGCTCCACTCGCGACGGTTCCTTCCAGCGCGCTGCCGCCGTTGCCGGCGATGATCTGCCAGGTGTGGTTGGTCGGTTGAGCCTTCGACCACAGGTGGTTGTGGGCGGAGAACAGCGCCTCCGCTTGGTTCGATTCGAGCGCGCTCCAGAGCTGATCGCGCAGGCCCAAGTAGAACGCAGTGGGCAAGTTACCCTTGCCGAGCAAGGAATCCGTGGGCGCACCCGACCAGCCGTAGGCCGGCTTGTGACTGATCGCGACGATGTGCTTCGCGCCCGCGGCGTGCGCGGCCGCGACATCGCCTGCCACCCACTGCGTCGGAACCGTCCAGTCGCGGGCTTGCGGATCGGTGTCGAGCAGCAAGAAGTGCGTGCCTTTCCAGTCGAACGAGTACGAAAGCTTCGATTGATCCGTGGCCAGGCCGTCCGCGCCGCCTGCGGGCGCGCCGTTCGCGCCAATGATGTACGGCGCCATGATCTCCAGCCACGCCTGCTCGCCGGCGAGCGTCGTCACTTTGCTGGCGTTTTGCGTTTCGTGGTTACCCGGAATTGCCACGAGCTTCACGCTGGTGCCGTAAAGCGGCGACGCCTTGTACAGCTCGACCCAGGCGTTGAGCTGCGTACGCAGGGCTGCGTTGTCGTTCGTGTAGCCCATCACCAAATCGCCAGCCATGAAGAAGTAATCCGGCAGCGGGTTCATCGCAGCGACCTCGGCGAAGGTGCGATTGAGCTGCGCGACGTTGGCAGTGCTCGGGAAATCGTCGGGTGCCATCGTGGGCGACACCAGCGCCGGATCGACGCGGTTACAGCCGACGACGACGAAGCTGAAGTCGTTCGGCCCGCGCGTGCACGTGACCGTCGCGGTCTGCGTCGCGGGGCAGCCGGCCGTCGCATCGCCATCGGAGACGGCGAGCGTAATCGTCGCATCGCCCGGCTCGGTGCACTTGAAGGTCGGGTCCGCAGCCGTCGCGCTGCTTAGCGAGCCCGAGCTTGCGGACCACTGATACGACAGGGCCGCCGGCGCGGCGTCGCTGTCGTGGGCGTTGCCGGTGAGCGCGATCGTGCTGCCGACCAGCACCTCGCTCGGTGTTGCGACAATGCCGTCGACGACCGGACACAAGTTGAGGGTACCGGTGACGAGCGCGCTGCCGGTGCGGCTCGCTTCCTTGCACGTCAGGTGAATCATCACCGTCTGGGTCTGCCCGGCGGTGATCGTGGTTTGGCCCGAACCGTTGCAGGTCGTGCTGTTGTCGGTCGAAGTGCCGCTCAGCGTGATCGAGTAGGGGCCGCCAGCTGGCAGCGTGAGCCGGGTCGAAATCGTCGCGCTGTTGGTGACGTTGACGCTACCGGCCGAGGCATAGCCGCCCGGGCCCGTGACCGTGTAAGCGACACTGTTGAGCACAGCGCCGCCCGGCATCGTGAGCGCGAGGCCCAAGCTGCCGACGTTTTCGTCCGCCACCGAGCCGCTCGGGCTCACGCTGGGGTCCGAGCCGCATCCTGTAACCAGAAACGGGCTGCTGCCGACGATGCACGTAACCAGGGCCAGGGCGGACTGCGCGATACGGTTCATGTTGGCCCCCCTTTGAGCAAACGGCGCGCCAACGCCTCACCCCGATCCGCGCAATTTTTCCAGCCAAAAACGGCTGGCGTCAGCGCGCACGGCGATACTCACTTCCGGCGACACTCCGAATTTCGAAAAACGCCCACCGATTTCCGGAGTGTCACCGCCTTGAGGCCAGTTCAGCGGTGGTGTTTCACGGCGCGCAAAGCGGCGGATCCGAACGGACCCAGGTACCGGCGCTGTCAAGTGCAGCGTCGTTGCCGCTCGGCGAGTGGTCGCGGATAGTCGCGCCAGTCTTGTCATCGAAGCGGTAGTAGCCGACCAAGCCAGCCTCATTGCCCGCGAGCCGGCGATGCATGTTGTCGATGATTTCGCTTTCGGTTCGCGCTGTGGACCAAAGCCGGAGCTCGGCCATCAGCCCGACGAAAAAGTCGCGACCGGCTCGCCCGCCGATCGTCAGCGTCGGCGAAGCGGACAGTGCGTTGGTGTTGCCGATCCCCTCACCTTCCAACACGCCATCGACGAACACCAGCACCACGCCGCTGGCGCGCGTGCGTGTAGCAGCAACGTGGACCCAGCGGTTGGTCGCGACATCGCTGGTGCTCTTGACGGCGGCGTCGGGGTTGCCGGTCGCCATCTGAAATTTCTTGTTGAGGATGCTAGCTCCAAAATCATCATTCACGAGAGTAGCGACGTCGGCGAAGACGAGCGGGTTGCCCTGGAACGGCGCCGTTCCGGTGAGCGATTGATCGCTCTTGATCCATGCCTCGATCGTGAAATCGTCCTGAATCAGCCGCGGCGCAGTCGCAAAACTGCTGCCGGTGAACTCCTGCACCTGCTGCTCGGCGCACCGCATGGTGTCGGGCGCTCCGCCCGCGCTTTCGGCTAGCTTCAGGAGCGGATCACTGAACTGCGTGCTGCAGCCTGCCAGCAACAGCCCCAGCCAGATCTGACCGCCAGAGTCCGCACTCATGTCCCGCACAGCGTACTACTTCTGGTCATTTTCTGGGCATTCCGCTCGATCACGCGCGCCGCACAAAATGCCTAGCAATAGTCCGCGCGATCGGCCCGATAAACGCGGAGCTCAGCTGGCGCGAGCGCGACGCAAGCGTGGTAGTAGTCGTGCGGCGCGCTCGGAGGGACAGGCTGACCGGCGCGGCAAAGGGAGACAAGCATGACCGCCCGCGATCGGATTCTCGAAGTGGCCGCCAGCAAGCTCGGCCACTACGGTAAAGGCTCTCCGCAAGTCGAGGCAATCTGGCGCAACGTGCTCGACGCCAGCGTGAGCGACGCGGCGATCCCGCAGTTTGCTCTTCACAATGAGTGGTGTGGCGGGTTCGTTTTGAATTGCCTGCGCGAAGCGGGCGTGACCAACGCGCATTGGAAGATCGGCCGCGGTTTCGTGCTCGACTTGCTCGGATCGAGAGCTGCGACCAAGTCGCCGGTGCCCGGTGACATCGGCATTCGTCAAGGTATGCCGCCGCACCTCGTCTACCACCATTTCTTGATCGAGAAGTACGCGGGCCCGGGCGATTGGGACAGCATCGACGGCAATTCGCCGACCTGCGCGCGCCACCACCACACGTCGCTCGACCCGACGATCATCTTCTATAGCATCGCCGCGCTCCTGCCCGCCGAGGAGCCGCTGCCAGAAGCAGGCTTCGTCCGCGATCAGAAATTCTCGGTGCCGGGCATTCAGGACTAGCCAACCCGGATCAGCGCGCCCTGAGCTCGCTCGCCCGGCCTCGGCGGCGCACGAGCAGCAGCAGCGCGACTCCGAGCGGCGCCCACCCGCTTCCGGAAGTCGTGCCCGCAGGCAGCGTGCAGCCGGTTTCTGGCAGCGGGATGTTGTCGGTCATGCCGGAGCTGCCGCCGGTGGTGGGGCCCTCAGCCGTGTTCGGATCCGTACCGGCCTTGAGCTCGGCGATGTCGGGGGTGCCGTCGTGGTCACTGTCGCGCCCGTCGGCTTCGAGTTGGGTGAGCGCCGCGAGCAGACTGGGAACGTTGGCGCCCTGCACGCCTGCCTTGCTCAAGCTGCGACCGAACGGCTTGGTCGCGGTCATCAACCCGCCGTTGTCGTCTTGATGGCACAGCGTACAGCCCTTGCCGGGCCCAGCGATTTTCGGAAGATCGAGCTTGCTGCGCAAAGCTTCCGGAAACGACTTCGAAGCCGCAGCGCCGGAGGCCAGCGACAACAGCGCCAAGCTCAACCCGAGCGCGATTTTCGACCCGCGCATCATAGGAACACGTGCCCCTGCAAAAGGACGGTGAAGACGCCGGAGCTGCCGAGCGCCGAACCCAGTGACTGGTAGATCCCGTCGAGGCGGACGTCGCTGTGCGGCCCGAGGAACCAATTGTACGAGAGCCAACCACCGTACGACCAGTAGCGATCGCGAATACCGACCTTGTTCGCCTCGCCGGTCGCGATGAAGTGCATGCCCTGCACCGGCTCCCAATCCGCCTGTGCGTACGAAACCAGACCGCGCCGGTAGAACGAGTTCCGCGACGACTCGAACAGGTAGTCCCACTCGGTCAACAGGACGAGCGGCTGGTACGGCGTCGCCCAACGACCGAACACGCCGTGCGCTTGTCGCCACGTCTCTTCGAGCGTGGTCGCGTCGAGCCCGCGATGCGTGACCAGGCTGCTGGCGCCCAGCGCCAGGCCTTCGCTGATCTCCGCCTCGAGGTAGGCGCTGTAGCCGCGTTCGCGATAGCGATCGGGGCGCAGCTGCAGATTGCCCGCGATCCCCATCACTTCAGCCCGCACCGGACCGGCGCCGAGGTAAGCCGAAAAGCCGTATTGCTGTTGGTCGTCCAGATTCGTGCGCGACAGTTTTCGCGCCCACAACGTGTGCTCGATGTTGCGAACGCCGAACGGCAGGTTCATGCGCCCGGCGCGCAGCATCAACTCGGCCCCGATCGGCACTTGGTAGCCGAGCCAATGCTGACGCGAGACCAGGTTGTCTTGCGTGCCGCGCGTAAGCGCCGCCCCCAGCGCACCCTCCGGGGCAAAGCCAATCACGCCCGAGGCTACGAAGTGCTCGACGCTGATCGTCGCGTCGGCGTCGAGCTGCATCCAGATCAGTCGATTCGTCAGCGGCACGCCGTGCGTTTTTTGGCTGAGCGACATGACTCGCACGTCGCCGCCGAGCTCGAGCCATTCGGGCGTTCGGACCGCGCCGAATAGGAACTTGGCCGACGCCGGCATGTCGCCCCCCGCCTGCTCAGCGGTGTCGCTCATGCGAATCACGCTGTCCGCGACCGCGCGCCCATACGCGGTGATCGGACCGGCGCCAGATGGGTCGGAGTGGCAGGCACTGCAAGCGGCGTAGTGATGCCGAATCATCCACGGATACGCTTGCGCCGGCGGAGCCAGTAGCAGGACAGCCGCGTACACCGCTACCGCGCACAGCGTGGCGAAGATGCCGCTAGGCTTCGAACGCATAGGCCCGCGACATAGCCCGAGCCGGGCTGTGCACCGTGCAAACATTGGGTGTCAGTTGCGAGACAGCCGACGTCGACGCGGGACCGCTTACCTTTGGTCGTCGAACAAGTCGCCGCCGGCAGGACGCGAGCTGGCCACCTTCTGATCGGCCGCGGCGCCAGCCTTGCGTGGGCTAGCGTCGGCCGGCGCTTCGGCGCGCGGTTTGGCGGCAGGCCGAACCGCAACCGGCGCAGCGACCGGCGCGCGTGCGACGACCGGCGCGCGTGCAGCCACGGGCGCGGGAGCAGCAGCGACCGGCGCCGGCGCTACGGCAACGGGCGCAGCAGCCGCAACCGGAACCATCGTCGGCGTCGCGGCACCAGGCACCGTGACGGCGACCATCGCCGGGGCGCCTGGCGCAGGAGCCGCAACCGCGCTTGCTGCCGCAACCGGCGCGGGCTCGACCGGCAACGCGGCCGGAGCCGGTCGCTCGACGCGAGCCGGTGCGGCCGCAACGACTGGTGCAGCGGCAGCCGCAGCGGCCGGTGCTGGCGCGGTGCGCAGCGCGAGAACGGCACCGAGCGTTGCAAATGCGGCGACCGCGCCCATGCCAATCAAGCGGCGCTGTGTAAACACCGGCGGTGAAGGCTCATCGGCGACTGCCCAAGACCGCGTCAACCCCGACATCGAGCTGCGCGGGGCGGGTGGCAGAGACGTCGAATCCACGCGCGCCTCCGGGCGCTCGCTCTCGGGCAGCGGCGTGCTCTGGGCCAGTGGCGGCGCGAGCGGCGGCGGTCCGGCAGTGCGCAGCGGCGGCGGCACCGAGCTGCTGCGCAGCGGCGGCGGCTGCGGCGTTTGACGCACCGGCCCGCTCACCCGCACTGCCGGCAGTCGCTCGGTCCGCACTGGGTCCATGCGCACCGGCTCGGAGCGCACTGGCTCGGAGCGCGCTGGCTCGGGTCGCACGAATTCCGGCCCGGGCTCCGTCCGGGTGCGCGCGGGCCGCAACGGCTCAGGCGCGATGATCACCGGCGCAGCGTACGAAGCGTACGGATTGATGGTGGTGACGTCATCGTGCACAGAGGCGCGCCCCAGCGGCTGCCTCGACGCGACCTCAGGCATGTGCAGCAGCATGGTCCCACGCGGGCCGCGCGCCGCAGCAGGCTCGACGCTGGGGCGAACCGACGCCACCGGGGCCGGCGGCAGCGGCGACGGGATGCGGCCCTCGCCTAGCTCCGGCACCTTCGAGGTGCGCTTAGCGAGCCGCACGATGCGGTCGATCGAAGGCGCCATCTCGTCGGATGCGAACGGCGCCAACGCCAGGGCCAACTCGGCGATGCTTGGGTAACGAATTGCTCGGTTTTTTGCCAAGCAACGCAAGACCACGTGATCGAGCTCACCGGAAGCGTCGCGACGCAACGCCCGCACCGCTGGCGCGGGATCGGCGGCCACTTGCGCCAGCAGCGCCGGCGCCGCGTCGGCCGCGTAGACCGGCACGCCCGTCAGCAGCTCGTGCAATACGGCTCCCAGCGAATACACGTCGGCGCGGAAATCGACGTCGTGCGGATCGCGGATCTGTTCCGGTGCCAAATACGGCAGCGACGCCATGATCGCGCTGGTACCGACCAGCGAAACGGCGCGCTCCGTGAACGGGTTGACGTGCAGCGACTCGGCCGCGGCAAAGTCGAACACCTTGATCAGCGGCGTGCCGTCGCTGCGCCGCACCACGACCAAGCTGGTCGGGCGCAAGTTGCGATGCACCACGCCGAGGGCGTGGCCTTCGGCGACGCCCTCGCACGCCTGAATGATATAGTCGACGGCCTCGGCGATCGGCAGCGGACCGCGCACCTTCAGTACCTCGGCCAAGTCTGGGCCGCGCAAGAACTCACGCACCATGTAGGGCGCGCCAGATTCGAGCCGACCGACGTCGGTCACGCGCGCCACGTGCTCGCCCTGAATCCGCACGGCCGAGCGCGCCTCGCGGACGAAGCGCTGCACGAACTCGGGGTAGGCGCACGCCTCGGGCACCAGGAACTTGAGCGTGACCTCCTGGCCGAGCTCCAAATGGCGCACCTGAACGATCACGCCGAGGCCGTTTCGGCCCGGAATACGCTCGACCCGGTACTTTCCGGCCAACACCTCGCCCTCGCGGACGATGTCCTCGGGGCGATCATCGCGGCGCAGAAACGCCGAGCGACGCGGGGCCTCGTCGTACATGAGCTCGTCGTCGAGGACCATTTCAGCTTCCGGGTAGCGCTCCGCCATGATGTCTCCGCCTCAACCGCAGCACGTACTGGCCGGCCCTGAGGTCGCGGAAAGATAGCGGACGGGAGGCGTCGGGGGTCGTGACAAGATCGGGAGTATCAAGTCGATTGCGTGGCTGCATCACGACTAATCAGCGCGCTTGGGCTTCCGGTTTCCGGTCACCTGGGTTCGAAATTCGGTCGCGATCGCGTCCGCGGTTCGTCATATCCAAGCGCCTGCTCGGCTGGTGCGCTTCTTGCCGGGGTCCATCCGTGTCTTGGCGCCAACTCCTCCCGCGCGTTTTCCCGGCCACGCTGGCCGCGGTGTGTCTGTTCGTGCCGCGCGCTGCCAGCGCCGAGACGCAGCCGTTCTCGCTTTACATGCTGACCAATCCGAGCACGGCACCGAACGCGATCGTCGCGCTGAGGGTGGACGGGACTGGCGCCATCACGCCGGTCGCCGGCTCGCCGTTCGCGACCGGCGGCACCGGCATGGCCACGGTGCCGGGCGCCGAGTACGCGCATCGCATCGTCGTGTCGCGGTCGCGAAACCGGTTGTTCGCCGGCAACGACCTCGACGGTAGCATCGCCGTTTTCGACATCAATTCCCAGACTGGCGCCCTTTCGCCGGTGCCAGGCTCGCCGTTCTTCGTCGCCGACTGGGGTAACAACCCGGGCATTTCCTTGGCGGTCTCGAATGATGGGAATTTTCTTTACGGCAGCAACACCAACGTCGTCAGCTTCGCCGTTGCAATGGATGGCGCGCTGACCCAAATCGGCGCGCGTTGGGCGTTCAGCGCGCGCACTAATGGCTGCGCGATCAGCGAGGCCAACGACTACCTCTACCTCGCGATGTCCGATCGAGTGTCGGCGCTGAAGACCGGCAGTGGCGGCTTGACCAGCACGCCACCAGCGTCGTTGAGCTTGGGAAATGTCCCCACCGACGTCGCGCTGACTCACGCGGGCGATACGCTTTATGTGGGCTCGAAGAACGGCATCAACGCCTTCCACGTCGCGGCGGGAACCTTCACGCCGGTCGCCGGGACGCCGTTTTTTGGCGGCAGCTCGAACCTGAGCGGACTCACCCTCGACTTCTACGAGCGCGTGCTCGTGGCCTACGGGTTCAGTGGCCCGGCGTTGGCAGCGGGGTTGCTCGGGAACAGCGGCGCGCTTTCACCGGGCGCGGGCTCACCGTTTCAGCCCGTCCTGGCTCCGACCGGCGCCGTGCTGTCGCCGGACGGGCGCCAGCTCTTCACCAGCAACAACGCTTCGCAGCTCGATGCGTGGAGCGTCGACGACGCCGGCGCGATCGTGCACACTCCGCTCTTCCCGACCACGCTCGGCGTCAGCTCGGGCTTCTCGAAGCTCGTAGCCTTCCCCAGCAAAACGCCGACGCCCTCCCCCGCGCTACCGCTGGGTGCAACCGCGGCGCTGGTCGTGAGCCTGCTTACTGCGGCATCCAACCGCAAACGGCGGCGCACGCCTTCTTGTTGCCAATCTTCTGACAATTGAACCGCGAAAGCGCCAGACCGGCGGCGCGGTCGCGCGTCGTCAAGTTGCCCAGAACGTGGTTCTGCGCTGTGGCTTTGGGCATACCTTTCAGAATCACGTCGTGGCAGGCGCCCGCGGGCGCGCCGGGCCCGCTCATCGGCGCCGCCAGGCACGCCTTCGTGTCGAGCTTGCCGCAATAGCAGGAGCCCAGCGTCGTCGTCGGGCCTTCGAAACAGTGGCTGGTTTCGACGCAGGTCTGGATGTCGTAGCAAATCTTCTTGTCGGGTTCGGACAACAACGGACTTTCACAGTTGTTGGCGAAGATCGAACAGTCGCCGGCCGCTTCGCACTTCGCGCAGGCAGGCGTGGCGATTGGCTGACAATCGGGCGAGCAGCTCGGTGACGGCTTGCACTTGCCGTCGGGCCCGGGATCGCATTTCGCGGGGGCGGGCTTCGCGGCAGCAGCCTGCGCCGAAGGCTGCACCGCCGCCGCCGGGCTCGGCTCCTTGTCCTTTTTGGAACAGGCGGGCGCGACGCCCAAGGCCAGCACGGCCAGCAGCGCAAAAGATGTCAAACTGAGGCGTTCGAGGGGACCTTGCGGCAGAGTCATGGTGTGGGCAGACGTAGCAGCGCGACCTCTGCGGCAAGTGACGGTTCGCTTACGTTCACTCAACAACGCCGTTACGCCCTGGGCGTGCTTTCGCACCACTCGCGCCACATCGCGCGGTAAGCAGCCTCCAAATCGCGCGCAAAGCGTGGAGCATCCATCAACGGCGAGCCTTCAAGACGGGTCCGTAGGCCCCCGCGCAGCTCGGCCAGGGCCGGCAAGTCGGCGCTGAGCTCCGCCGCCGCGCGGACGAACTGCTCGGAGCCGCGCGTCACCAACTGCGGCAGCCCCAGATTCGTCGCTACGCACAGCCCGGCGCGTCCGACGACCGTGTCACCCACAGCGGTTATCGTCGGCACGCCCAGCCATGCGGCATCGAGCGTGTTGCTCAGGCTGTTGTAGGGCAACGCGTCGAGGCAAACGTCGATTCTCGAGTACGTCTGCAGGTAGTCGGGGCGCGGCTGGTGCGGCAACAGCTCGAGCGCCGACGCGGCGACGCCGGCGCGTTCGAACGTCGCGAGCACGCGTTCGCGCGCGTTCCCGAGCGGCGCGTGCAGCAGTAGCTTCGAGCCTTTCACCTCGCGCAACACGCGCGCCCACGAGTGCAGCGTTGGCTCATTCACCTTGCGAAAGCTTGCCAAGCAACCGAACGTCACGTAGCCGTTTTTCGCGGCCGGCAGCGGGCTCACCGGCATCGACTGCACGAGCGGGTGAAAGCACCAAAACGTGTTCGGTAGCCGCCACGAGCGCTCGGTGTAGGGCAGCGGGTCGGAGCTGTCCGGATCCAAATGCGGATCGGTGAGCCTGTAGTCCATGGCGTCGTTGCCGGTCGTGCCGACGTACGCAAGCCAACTCAATTGGACCGGCGCGGGTTTGCGCGCGAACAAAAGCGGGCGTGCGCTGCTCGAGTGCATCGTCAGATCCACCAGCACGTCGATTTGGTCCGCGCGGATCTGCGCGGCGGCCGCAGCATCATCGAGCGGCCAGATGTCGCGAAATATAGAGGATTGTTGGCGACAGCGCGCGGTCCAGGCGTCGGGCGGAAAGACGTTCGAGTAGCAGTAGAGCTCGAATCTATCGCGATCGTGCTCGCGGAACAGCGGCTCGAGGTAGAAGATCGAAACGTGCTCGCGAAAATCCGACGACACGTAGCCGATGCGCAGCTTGCGCTCGGCGCGCTGGTCATTACGGTGCGGCAAGCGTTCAGTGCGCAGCGGCACGGTGTGCAGCTCGCCGAAACGCCGCGCCTCGGTGTGCAGCGCTTCGGCCGTGGACGCTGGGTCGTAGGACAGCAGGTACAGCAGATTACCGTGCGTCACGACATCGTCGGGAGCGAGCGTGAGCGCCCGGCGGTAGCTCGCGACGGCGTCGGCGTGCAGGCCGACGTCTTTCTGCACGTTGCCGAGGTTGGCATGGGCCAAGCCGAAGTCGGGTCGCTGCACGGTCAAGATACGATAAGTCTCGAGTGCGTCGTCGAGCTGCCCCAGCTGATACAGCGCGTTGCCGAGCTCGAGCCGCACGTCACCGAGGTCCGGCTCGAGCTCGAGCGCGCGGCGATACTGGCTCACAGCGGCCGTCACATTGCCGAGCGCGCGCTGAACGGCGGCCAGCTCGAGCACCACCTCCGTCGACCGCGGGCGAAGCTCGAGCGCGCGCTCGTACCAGCCCACGGCTGCGACGGGTTTTCCGCGCCGCACGAGCAAAAACGCCAATCGGCGCGGGGTTTCGAAGCGTTTCGGGTCCAACGTCCAGCAGCGCTCCAAACACTGGCAGGCACCTTCCAGCTCGCCGAGGGCGTCGAGCGTGATACCGAGCTGGAACGACGCCTCAGCGGACGCGGGCCTGAGCCGCACGGCACGCAGCAAGGCTTGAGCGGCTTCGTCGACGCGCGCCTGCTCGCGCAGCGCTACACCGAGCGCCAACCAACGCTTGGCGTCGTTGGGAGCACGCGTGGTAGCCTGCGTGAGAGCCGTAATATCGTAAGCGCCCATTGCTCGAGCTCGATCAGAGCGTGCAACAGCTGGCCCGAGCGCTCAGAAGCGCCCGTTGACGAGCGCGCCAACCGAGCCATCGGCGGCGACCACCGGTGCTGCTTGCCAAGACACGCCAGCGGTCGTCCGCTTGGGGCGGTCAACCAACCAGAGCACGCCGGCCCCTGCGAGTACGGCTCCACCGACGCCAAAGCCCACATAGCTCCACGCGCGGTCGGTTCGCGCGACGTCGACCAGCCGATCGTGATTTTGAATCTGCTTGATCGAGCAGCCGTGGCTCGAAGGGCAGATGTTCTGGGCGTCGCTATTGGCGCTGCTGTACTTGAAGCCTTTGTAAACGCCAAGTCCAATGCCGACGAGACCGATGCCGCCGAGTGTCACGGCTCGGTAGTTGACGCCCGGCTCGCGATCAGAACTTTCCCGCGAAGCGGGCGGCGGCGCCTTCTCGGTGGCGGCCGGCGCTGGCTTTCCGGCGGCGGGCTTGGCCGGTTCGAGCGCTTCGAGCTCCGGCACCTCCACCGTCGTGACCGGCTTGGAGGCGGCGACCTCGACGACCTTCTCCCACTTCTTCTTGCCCGGCGCGCGCGCCGTGATCGTGTACTTGCCGGGATCGACCACGACGGCTTTCCCCAACGCTTCGGGCTCGAGCGGCAGCTCGTCGCGCTTGACTGACAACTTCGGATCCGTGCTGTTCACCTCGATCACCAGCCGCGACAGCCGCGGCTCGAGCGCGGCCGCACGCTCGCGCAAGACCTGCTCGCGCTCGGCTTGTCCGGCCGCTTGGGCGCTGGCCGCAGCACCGAGAAACAGCGCCCGCGCGCTGGCAGTCCGGCCAATGTGCTCCCAGCAATCGGCCAAGTTGAATTGCGTACCCACGCCGCTTTCAAGGCGCAAACTCTCTTCGAGCTTGGGGCAAGCTTCGGCGTACTGGCCTTCGGAGGTCAGCTTACGTGCGTCGAGAAAGAGCTGGCGCGCCGGTGTAACAGCTGCGTCTTCGGCTCGCGCTACGACCGGACTGAGAACGACCGTGGCCAGCGCGAACGTGGACCACCAACTAATTTTGAGCGGTGACATGGTTCTCATCGAGGCTCGATCGAGTACCCGCGACGTCCGGGAGCTATCCCGGCCGCACGGTCGCGGGACGATAGCCGACGTGCCCCGGCCGTGATGGTGACAAGATCGTGAACGTCACACACCCGCTACAAGCGCTGCCCTTTCCGCGTGGTAGCCAGCCCCTCCAGATGGCCTCGGCGAGAAGAACTTGGGCGCGCTCGGTCGTTTGCGGAGTCGCGGCGCTCCTCACTCTCCTGCAAGTCGCCCCGGCCTGGGGCTTTTGCCGCACGACGACCTGCCTCAAGGCCCGCTGTTCGACCGACGCCCGAGGTTGCGTCACGGAAGGCGCCCCGCTATTTTGGGCCAGCAGCTGCATCACCATCAGCCTGCAGGGTGACGGCGCGCCCCACGCCGGCGTCGACTACGCGGCCGCCAAGGCCAGCGTGGAGCGTGCGGTCGAGGCCTGGACCAGCGTCGACTGCCCCGGCGGCGGACACCCGTCGATTCAGGTCAAGGTGGACGGTCCGGTGACGTGCAGCGCGTCCGAGTACAACCTCGACAAGCGCAACGCCAACGTCGTCATGTTCCGCGACGACGAGTGGCCCTACACTGGGCAGAGTCAAGACACGCTCGGTTACACGCGCGTGCATTTCGAGCCCGACACCGGCGAGCTGTACGACGCGGACATCGAGCTGAACGCGGTGGCGGAGGCGCTCAGCGTCGGCCGCGAGCCGAAGGCGAACGAAGCCGATCTGGACTCGATCGTGACGCACGAGGTCGGGCACTTGCTCGGTCTCAACCACAGCCGCGACGTATCGGCCACGATGATCGGCGGGTACGTCGATGGCACTTTCGAGCTCAGAACCCCCGCCCGAGACGACATCGAGGGCATCTGCACCATCTACCCGCCAGATCGTAAAGCCACTGGCAATAGTTGCGAGCCGCGGCACGGCTTTTCGGAGCTGTGCGGCGCCGATCAGCCGATGGACGCTCCGCCGGTGAACGACGCCACCGACGGCAACGTCGCCAACAACTCCAAGGGCTGCATGCTCTCGCCGATCGGTACATCGCACAGCGGCGCACCAAGCACTGGCGCGTTCGCCGCCGCGCTCGCGGTCGCTGCCTACCGCCGTCGGCGACACCCGCGCTGAGCGCGACGCACGAGGTCCATGCCCGGTCAGGCCAGCCTGCAACGCACCTTCGAGAACGCCGTTGCTCAGCATCGCGCCGGACGCACGTTGGAAGCGACTCGGCTGTACGGTGAAGTCCTGCGCGGCGACCCACAACACGAGCAGGCGCTGTTCCTGGTCGCGGCGATCGCGATCGAGAGTGGCCGCAATGACGAAGCGCACACGATCCTCGAACGTCTGGTCGCGCGATACCCACAAAACCCCGTCTATTGGAGCAATTTCGGCGAGGTATTGCGACGCCAGCAAAGCTTCGAGCCGGCGGCGGACGCTTTCACACGCGCGGTCGCGCTCAAGCCCGAGCTGGCACAGGCGCATTTTAACTTGGGCCTGGTCATTCAGCAGCTAGGCGAGCTCCGCTTGGCGATCCAAGCCTTCGAGCGCGCGGCTGATCTGAAGCCCGAAGACGCCCAGGTGCAGCGCGGCTTGGCCAACGCGCTGGTGAGGGCTGGCGACTTTCTGCGCGCGGTTGGGCACTTTCAGTGCGCGCTCGCGCTGGCGCCCAATACAGCGTCGCTGTGGGTCGACTACGCGGTCTGCCTCAGAAACGCTGGGCGCTTCACGACCGCCCTGGGCGCCGCAAGTCGCGCTGTCGAGCTGGATGCCAAGAACGCGCTCGCTCATCACGAACGCAGCGCCGCGCTGACCGAGCTCGGGCGCTTCGACGAGGCGGTGGAGAGCTCACGCAGCGCCTTGGCCCTCGAGCCGCGCTCGGCTGCCGCCCACACCGGCCTGGCCGCAGCGCTCGTCGATTCGGGACAGCTCGAGGCCGGGCTGGAGGCGTACCGCGCGGCCGTCGAGCTCGACCCCAATAACCACCTTGCCCACAGCAACCTGTTGTTTTTGCAGACGTTTGCGGTCGGCAATACCGCACAAGCGGTGCTCGACGACGCGCGCGCTTGGCAAGATCGCCACGCCGCGCCGCTAGCCCAAAACATCAAGCCGCACGGCAACGTTCGCAGCACCGAGCGGCGCCTGCGGCTGGGTTACGTCTCCTCGAACTTCAACGACCACTGCCAGTCACTGTTCACGCTCCCCGTGCTCGCCCACCACGATCGCGACGCCTTCGAGCTGTTCGCGTACGCGAGCCTCAAGAAAGAGGACGACGTCACGGCCGAGCTGCGTACCCAGTTCGACCACTGGCGCGACATCGCCGCGCTCGAGCCGAGCGCAGCCGCCGAGCTGATTCGCCGCGACGGCATCGACATCTTGATCGACTTGACGATGCACATGTCGGTCTCCCAGCTGCATACCTTTGCGTGCAAACCCGCGCCGGTGCAGATCGCCTGGCTGGCGTATCCGGGCACGACCGGTCTCAGCGTGATGGACTACCGGATCACCGACCTACACCTCGATCCGCCTGACCTGCCGCAGCAGCCGTACGCCGAGCAGTCGCTGGTGCTACCCGAAACGTTCTGGTGCTACCAAGCGGGCAAAAACGTGCCCGAGGTCGCACCGCTCCCGGCGCGCGAGCGCGGCTACGTGACGTTCGGTTGCTTGAATTCGTTCTGGAAGCTCAACGACGCGACGCTCGAGCTTTGGGGCCGTGTGCTTTCGGCCGTTCCCGAATCGCGACTACTGCTACTGGCGCCGGAAGGAGCCGCACGCGGCCGCGTGCAGGCAGCGCTGAAACGAGCCGGCGTCGATGAGCATCGCGTCGAGTTTGCGTCACGTCGGCCGCGCGCCGAATACCTCAAGCTTTACGCGCAAATCGATATTTGTCTGGATACGCTGCCCTACAACGGTCACACAACGAGCCTGGACGCCTTCTACATGGGCGTGCCCGTCGTGACGCTGGTCGGCACTACCGTCGTCGGCCGTGCCGGATTGTGTCATGCGCGGAACTTGCGAATCCCGCAGCTGATAGCGGAAATTCCCGAGGCCTTCGTCGACGCGGCGGTCAGGCTCGCACGCGACGTCGACGCGCTCTCGCGGCTGCGCGGCGGATTGCGCGAGCGCATGGTCGATTCGCCGCTGATGGACGCCCCGCGCTTCGCGCTAAATCTCGAGCACCAGTACAGCGAGGCTTTCCGACGCTGGTGTGAGCAGGCTAGCGGCTAGCGGGTGGCGTCACGCGCTCGTCACAGGGTCGTTCCTTGCGCGCACCCCTAACCCCGTAGATAAACCGAGCCAGATCTCACCCATGCGCCGCTCCTCTCGCGATCGCCTGATTATCAGCTTGCTCGGCCTATCCGCCGTCGTCGTCGGCTGTTCGCGCCTCACGTCGATCGACTGGGGACTGATTCCGCTAGCGACGGGTGGGACGAGCGTCGGCACGCCTTCCGGCGGCGCTGCCGGCGAAGAGTCGGGCGGAGCGTCCGAAGTCACGCCCGTCGGCGAAGCGGCCGGCGAGACCAGTGGAGGCGAAGGCGGGGGGGGTGGCGAGCCCGCCAACGTTTCGGGTGGGACGGGCGGAACCGGTGGCGGCGGCGGTGGTACTGGCGGCGTTGGCAACGGTGGCATGAGCGGAAGCGGTGGTAACGGCGGCGGTGGCGGAGTATCTGGGGGTGGCGGCGGCACGGCGGGCTCCGCCGGAACGGGAGGAACGGGAGGTATCCCACCGTGCATGGGCACGACCGGTCCACTCGACAATGCACTCGTGCTCTTCGTGAGCCCTTCCAAGCCCACCGGCAACCGCGGCGGTCGCGTCGGCTTAGACGCCGACTGTGAAGCCGAACGAATAAAACAAGGCCTGACTCAGACCAAGACGCACGCGTTCATCAGCGTCGACAGCAACGACTACCTCGCGAACTGGGGAACCCCCCAGTTGTTTAGCGATCTGCCGAAGACCCGTAGAATCGTGGGACCGACGGGGATCGAGGTTGCGGCATCGTGGAGCGAAATGCTCCTAACAGGGGCAGAGCGGTCGCTCATCTGCGCTGAGGTTCTGACGAGCGATGGCTTTTGGTGGTTGTCCGGCGTGAACAGCGGGGCAGCGCTAATCAACGGTCAAAACGTTTATGGTCAGCCCGGCGCCGACGCCGACACGTGCAAAAGCTGGACGGTCGGCACGAGGGATCCTCTCATTCGCGCACGACCGGGCAGCGCCGAATTCGCTGGTCGGCAGATGCTCGCTGCCGCTCACACCGGGTCGGAGGACAAGACATTCTTTATCGACTGCGACCACACCGCGAATTTTCCAACGCTGTGTCTCGCGTACACGCCGTAACCACGCTGGCGGCGGTTGGCGTGCACTTGCTGCTCGCGCTGCCGCTGCTGAAGCATTTTTGGGGCGCTCGCGACCACCATCCCACTGCGCTAGCGATGGAGATCCCGATCGAAGTCGTCGAGCCTGAGCGCAAGCCGGCGCACGCCACGCGAAAGCACGGCAGCGCTCGCCGCGACGCCCGACCGGCACCGGTTCCAGCGCCGATTCGGCAGCCCACGCCAGCTGCGGAAGCGCAAACGAGAGCCAATCTTGGGCCCTCGTCGCGTGCTGCGCTCCACTCACCAAACGCCGCTCCCGTCCCGCCCCACGCGCCAACCGCTGCGGCCGACAGCGCTGAGCCGCGCGAGCCGTCCGCGCTGGCCGCGAGCTGGGCCGATAGCGTCATGGGCAAGCACGCGAACGTGCTGCTGATCATTCACAGCGCTCCGCTGCGGGATACGTCGTTCGGCAAAGAGCTGAACAAACTGTTGCGCGAGCGGCCCCTGCTCAGCCCATTTTTCGTCACAAGCCAACTCGATCCGCTACGCGACTTCGACCACGTCTTGCTCGCGCGCTCGGAGGCGGAGCAAGACGCGACCCCGTCGGCTGTGCTGCAGTACAACGTGCCGCGCTACAAGATCCGCGTCGCGCCGGCGTCCCTCGGCGATTCGGCCTTCGCCCTGCCAGCACCGCAAATTCTGGTGGTCGCCCAAGAAGCTTCCGAAGCCGCTTCGCACCTGCCGCACGACTTCCGGGTGCCCGAGTCAACCGGCGACGAAGCCTTCGCCCTTTACGTCAAGGCGCCAGCCGTCGTCTCGCTGTCGACTCTGCCGGCGCTGCCCACGTCGCTGCGCTGGCTCACGCTGACGCTCCACGAAGACGGCTCGGGCGCCGTAACTTTCAGCGCCGCCGACGACCCCGCGACGGAGCCGGTCACCGGGCACGCGCACGTCGCCAAGTCAGAGCTGCGCGCGACGTGCGAGGCGTTGCTGGATGCCGCGCAGTAGCGAGCGCGGCCAGCATCTCCGCCACGTTTACAGGTTGAACTTCTTCAGTTTCTCGTAAAGCGTCGAAAGACTGATACCAAGCGACTGAGCGGCTTGAGCTTTGCTGCCCTTGGCGCCAATCGTCTGCTCGATCGCCATGCGTTCGAGCGCCTCGAGCGAGCGGCCACCAAGCGACAGCTGGTCGAGTTGGGACGTGTCGACCCTCACACTCATGAAGCGCAAGTGGCGGGGTTCGAGCACGCCGCCATCGGCAAAAGCGAGGGCGCTGGCTAGCGTGTTCTTGAGCTCGCGCACGTTGCCGGGCCAGGTGTGCGCGCGCAAGTGCTCGTACGTTTCCGGGGGCACGCGTAAATCTGGCTTGCCGAGATCGGCCAGCAGCGTGGGGATCAACAGCGACAAGTCCTCGAGCCGATCACGCAGCGGCGGAATCGGCACCACCACCGCCGCCAAGCGAAAGAAAAGGTCTTGCCGAAACTGCTTCTCGGCAGCCAACGCTGGCAGGTCGCGATTCGTCGCGGCGATCACCCGTAAATCGACCGGGCGGTATTGCGTGCCGCCGACGCGGCGGACACCGCGATTTTCGAGCGCGCGCAACAGCCGCGGTTGCAGGTCGAGCGGCAGCTCGCCGATCTCATCCAAAAACAGCGTGCCGCCATTGGCGCGCTCGAACGCACCGGCGTGCGGGGTTTGTGCGCCCGTGAACGCGCCACGCTCATGTCCGAAAAGCTCGCTTTCGGCCAGTGACGCGGCAACCGCGCCGCAATCGAACACGACGAAGGGGCCGTCGCGGCGCGCGCTGTGATCGTGAATCGCCTGGGCCAAAACGTCCTTGCCGGTGCCCGTCTCCCCGACCAGCGTGATCGTGAGCTCGGTCGCGGCGATGCGATGCAACGTGCCAAGCACCGCCAGCATCGCTGGCGCTTGCGAGACAGCGCGCCCGAATCGAAACGTCGTGTCGACCGTACTGACGGGTGGCGGACGCGCCACTCCCTGACCGTTGTTGCAGTCTCTCACCTTCAGGCAAACTCCTTCACAACGCAGCTCACGGGATCGTTGCTAGAATCCAGACGACTTCTTGGGACGTCCCCAATCAATGAGCGGGCGCGTTTTCGACCAGGCCAGGGTTATAACAGCGGAAAAAGGCCGCACCCGTTACAATTGAGCTTCTTGTAAGCGGCCTCGATGTAACAGCCGGTGTATCAACAGCGCCAAGACGAATAGTCACCCGTTCGTCACGAACGTGTTCCACCGGATAAGTGGAGCAGCACCCGGCTTCGAGCTATAGGACGCGGTGGCTATGGCGTCTTTGTGGGACACCCTGCGCAGTGAGGGACAGGCACATGCTTGCCTGGCTCAAGCCGCGTGCTGCGTGCTGCTCGGCTGCGGGGTCGCGACTGGTTGCGGCCTGGACGATCGCACGCTGAACGGTGTCGACTCGGCGCGCCTCCCCGGCTACGGAGACGGTGGCGCGGGCGACACGATCTCTACGGCCGGAGCGAGTGGCACGCATGCGCCCGCTCCAATCGACTTGCCCGTCTGCTCCTATTCTGACGCCAAAGTAGCGCCGGGCTGCGAAACGCTCGCCGCAAACGCGGGCTTTTCGAAGGACACCGACAGTTGGCAGCAAGAGCCGTACTCGATCAAAATCGAGTGGGATGCGGGCGATGCGGGCGGCACCTCGACGTCGGGCTCGATCTTGGTGACGAACTCGCTGAACAATCAATACGTCAATGGCTTGGCGCCCGGCGGCGGCACGCAGTGTCTAAGCGTCGTACCGAACGCCACCTACGCGATGGCTGGTGACGTCTTCATCCCAGAGGGGCAGGGCGCCGGTTTGAGCGGCGACGGTCCGTACGTGGGCCAAGCCGGACTCAGCATCTTGTTTTGGAAGGGCGAGGGTTGCCAATATGAAACGATGCCCACACTCGGCAGACTGCAGAGCAACTTGGTCGACGAGGCAGGGGCTTGGAAGCACGTGGAGGGCAGCGGCGTAGCGCCGGAAGGCATCGGCTCGATGTCGATTCGCCTGCTCACCGTCAAGTCGTACAAAGAAGCCCAGTTTCAGGCGCGCTTCGACAACGTGCTCTTGCAGAAACGGTGAGCAAGGCACGCATGAATAGGGCACTTTCAGCAGCGAGTCGACGGGGGCTCTATCTCGCACCGCTGCTCGTCCTTTCCGGTTGCCCGGTCGAAGATCGGCAGCTCGACTACGGCACGATCAGCGCGGGCAGCACCAAGAGTCACGACGAATCAACCGATGCAGGTGCTGGCGGCAGCGCCGACGGTGGCGCGGGTAGCTCCGAGTCACAAGCTGGCGCGCTCGAAAACGCCGACGGCGGTGCACCGCTCGTGGCTGGCGGAACGAGTGGTCACGCTGGAGCACCAGCGACAACCGGCGGCAGCTCGACAACGGCCGGCGCTGCGACCGGCGGCGCGGGCGGCACCGCAGCAACGGGCGGCACGCCGACGACTGCTGGGACCACGAACGCGAGCGGTACTGGACGCGGCGGCATAAACGGCAACGGGGGCGGCGGATCGGCTGGTACGGGCGGCACGCCCGACGACGGTCCATGCGGCGATATCGATCAGAACGGCGTGCAAGACTGCCAAGAGACGATCGCCAAGAACGCGACCTTCGACGCCGACACAACGGGCTGGGATACCGAGTTCAACCTGACTGAGGCGTGGAAGGCTGACGACGCTCGCAGCACGCATGGCTCCGGCTCGCTCAGCATCACGTTCACGACCGCAAACCCGAATGGGGGCTGGGCGAGTGGCGCGGCAAGCCAGTGCCTGCCGGCGTGGGGAGAAAAGCAGTTCGAGCTCGGGGCACGCGCGTTCATTCCCAACGGCCAAGGCGCGGGCAACGCGCAAATCAACCTCGCAATCTTCGGCAACGACGATTGCGCCGGCAGCTTCATGGGCACCACGACCCCGGCGATCGCGGCCCAAGCCGGCAGCTGGCAAGTGCTCCACAGCAGCGTGAAACTACCAGCCGGCGCACGGTCGGTGCTGGTGCGCCTCGCCGCGACCAAGCCTGGCTCGCAAGCGTCACTCCAGGTGAGTTTCGACGACGTGCTGTTTCGCGAAAAATAAAATTGTCACGGGCGCGGGTGCGCTCTTTTGCGCCGAAATCGAGCCATCCGTCCCTGGTGGTGCTATGACCGACTATGGAGCGATGTTGGGCCCGTTGCGTTCGGTAAATTTCCGCCCAGTGGGTTGGGCGATGCCGTGCGTGCTTGGGCTCGCGATCGGGTGCGGAGCGGCAGACGCGACGAGGGCGGTGCAGGGCGATCCACCGGCGGACACGCAGCTGGCCACGACCGTCAACACTTGCCCGTCCTTCGCCTACTCGATGATATTGCCGCAAGCCATTCGCGCCAGTGAGACGGCGATCGCGGTCGCTTTGGGTACGGATCCCGATTCCGACGACTCGCTGCTCACCTACCAGTGGTCCGCTACCTCGGGCGACTTTGGGCACCCGAAGGATCCGCTCACCGAATACACCTGCGCTGACGCTGGGCCGCAGGTCCTCAGTGTGACAACTTCGGATCCTGACGGTTGCGAAAACAACCTTGATTTCGACGTCGTCTGCGACGCGCCGTAGCGAAATCGGCCTACGCTTCGGCTGACGCTCGAAAGAGCGATCCAGATATCGAATGGGAGACTCCGATTTTCGGAGGGCAGGCCGCTGAACGCGCGAATTCCGAAATCGAAAAATTCCTGAATTCACTAGGAGTTCTGGCCGGTTACGCCAACCGGATCCGGCGCAGAGACATTGGCCCGGAGTTTGTATTGGAGGCCGTCGCGCTCGGACACGTCGAGCGGTCCTGGTCTGATATTTTTTTGGAGGTCTACTGCGATGAAGTCCCTAGTCGGTAACATTGGAACGCTCGCGCTGGTTGCCATGGCAGGTTTCGCCGTGGCTGCCTGCTCGAGCTCGATTGACACGAGCTCCCCGAGCGGCAGCTCTGCGAAGTCTGGCGAGAAGGTCGGCAGCATCGGTCTGCAACTGCAGCCGGTGTTCGGCGTCACCGTCACGAGCGTCCACTACATCGTCACCGCGGGCGATCCTGCTTTGACGCCTGCTCCGGCCATCGTGTCGGAAGGCAACCTGCCCACCCCGGGCACGGGCAGCAACTTCAGCTTCGGCATTCCGCTGAAGGTTGGCAACGGCTACTACATCAGCCTCAGCGGTGTTGACGCGACGTCGCCAGACACGATCAAGTGCACGGGCGCGTCCGGCAGCTTCAATGTCTTGTCGAACCAGAGCACGCTGTTCAACATGACGCTCACCTGCACCGACATCACCAACGGTCAGATCATCACGACCGTCGACGTCAAGACGGACGCTTGCCCGCGCCTGGTCGTCGACTACGCAGTCGCCGAGCCGAGCACGCAGGACGTCGGCAAGAACATCGCCGTTCACGCGACCGCTCACGACATGGACAACGCTGCTGAGGTCATTACGTATGCCTGGTCGATCGTCGACCCGACTTTGGGCAGCAAGGGCCAGTTCCTGCCGGCGACCGCGGCTGACACCGCCTTCAAGTGCTTGCAGGGCGCCAATGCTTTGAAGATCAAGATCACGGCGACCAACCACCAGTGCAGCAAGGCGCTCGAGACGATCGTTTCGTGCAAGGACGTGCTTTGCGGCAACGGCGTAGTCGACCCTGCTGAGACCTGCGATCCGAACCCCAGCCCGGTCGGCGTCTTGCCGGTTCACGCAGCTGATCCGACCTGCCCCGCTGACTGCACCAAGGTGTGCGGCGATGGCAATCCGGAAGGCGACGAGACCTGTGATCCGCTGCCGCTCAACCCGAGTGTCTGCTTGCCGCCCGGCTCGGTCGGCGAGTGCACGCTCCGCGTCGCCAGCTGCGGCGACGGCTTCCTGACGGCTCCCGAGAAGTGTGACGGTGCGCTCGGTCTCGCTGGGTCTACCCCTGGCAGCACCTGCGCGGCCGACTGCAACAGCATCATCCCGCCGGTGATGGCCAAGTGCGGCGACGCCGTCACGACCGCCCCGGAAACCTGCGACGAGGGCACGGGCACGAACGCCGCGCCTGTCCCGGTGGCGACCCGCACCTGCGGCGACACCTGCGTGCAGCTGTCAACTCCAGATTGCGTCACTTGTGAGCAAGCGGGCAACTGCTTCGCTTCGTCTGACAACTGCAACGGCCCCGCGGCGACGCCTTTCACGGCTGCGCAGCGTGCTGCTTGCTACTCGGTCACGCAGTGCGTCCGCGACTCGAACTGCCTCGACGGCGCGGGCTCGCTCGGCAAGTGCTACTGCGGCACGCTCAGCACCGCAGATTGCGGCGCTGCTCCGTTCGCCCTCACGGCTGCTGGTGCTCCGAACGGCCCGTGCGCGGCGCTCATGCAGGCGGGCAGCCCTCTGCTGACGACGAACTCGGCAATCCTCGGTGGTCTCACCAACAAGTCGCGTCCGGGCAGTGCTGCCGGTCAGCGCCTCAACTGCGACAAGACGGATCCGGTCTGCGCCCCGCTCTGCGGCGTGCAGTGATCGCTCGGTCTTCGTAAGCTGAGTAACTGAGTTGGGCGCCTGGGCTTCGGTCCAGGCGCCTTTCTCTTTTTTGTGGGTAGCCTCTGCGGGTTGGGCCCGCGCAAGCAGCGACGTAACATTCGAGTGAACTGAAGCTCGCGACGTTGCGGCTGGCGACACGTCGCGGTACTTCGAAGCTCGTCTTTCCCGCTCATGAGCAGCCGCATGATCAACAAAAAGCTTCGAGGTTCTCAGGCGCCGGTGGCACGTTGGCTCAGCGTGGGATGCGTGACCGCATTCGTCACCCTGGCGGCCTCGGGCTGCGGCGACGATAGAAAAGGTACCGACATCAACGTCGATGCTCCGACCGCCGGCAGTAGCGGGAGCAACTCCCAGAGCGGCGGCTCCAATAGCCACGCTGGTAACAGCACCGGCGGCACCATGAACGGTGAGGGCGGAGCCGCCGACGGCGGTGCAGCAGACGGCGGAGCCAACGGTAGCGGCACGGCCGGCACTGGCGGCGGTGCAATGGGCGGAACCGGTGGCAAGTCGAGCGGAGGCAACGCGGGCATGGGCGGCTCCGCAGGCATGGGCGGCTCCGCCGGCACTTCGGGTGGCGGCAACGGAGGGACTGCGGGAGCGGGCGGCAACGCAGGCTCGAGCGGCAGCGCCGGGACGGCGGGGACGGCGGGGACTGTCGGCAACGGTGGCACCGCCGGGACTGCAGGCACTGCTGGGACAGCGGGCACGGGCGGGACAGCGGGCACGGGCGGTACCGGCGGCAGCCAAAGCTGCGGCAACGGGATCGTAGAAGGCACGGAGGAATGCGACGCGGGCAATTCGGATCCGACCCTCCACCTCAACCGGCTTTGCGCGGACGACTGCGTGAAAGTCTCGACGCTGGAGTGCGTTGCTTGCGAGCAAGCCGGTAACTGCTTCGCCTCATCCGACAATTGCAACGGCCCAGCAACAGCGCCCTTCACGGCGGAAAATGTCGGCATCTGTTACGACGTGGTGCGCTGCATTCAAGACAGCAATTGCCTTGACGGCACCGGCACGCTGGGCACGTGCTACTGCGGCTCGCTCAGCACCACGGCGTGTGGCGCCGCACCCTTCGATCTCACGGCGGTCGGCGCTCCGAACGGCCCGTGCGCTGCGATCATGCAGAAGGGCTTTCCGGGTGTCACCACCAACTCGACCATTTTGGGTGGCCTCACCACCAAATCCCGCCCTTCAGGCGCGGCCGGTCAACGGCTGAACTGTGAAAAAGTCGACCCGGACTGCGCGCCAATCTGTGGCGTGCAATGAGGGGAGCCAACGTGCCAAGCAGAGGTCAAAAGCCGTGGTTGCTTCGACGTGCGCGCGGCGCTAGCGCGCTCGTGGTGCTCAGTTTGTTCGTCGCGGCGGGTTGCAGCGAAGAGGTAGGCGGCGACGGCTTCGTTCCGGACCGCCCCATATCCGCCGGTAAAGCTGGCGGCGGCAGCGGCGGTCTCGCCAACGTGCCGAGCGGCGGCATGATGGACGTGGGTGGCGAACCCGACACGTCGACCGCCGGCACCGGCGGCAGGAGCCACGGCGGCAGCGGTGGCAAATCCAGCGGCGGCAAAGCCGGCACTGCTCCGATGGACGGCGGCGCAGGTGGCGACACCAACACCAACAAGAGCGTGTGCGGCAATGGCGCCATCGAGCCAGGCGAGCAGTGCGACGACGGCAACACCAAGAGCGGCGACGGCTGCACCGCCGACTGCCTGAAGGACTGCGAAGTGTGCGAGAAGACGTTTTGCACGGCGGTGCGCGGCGCGCTGGCGGGTGACAACGGGTGGGTCCAAGAGGACAAGAAAAGCCCCAATAATCTTTATTCCGGCCCCAAAGGCTGCTTTGAGTTGGAAGGAACGGCCAGCCCCGCGGGACCAGCGGGGGCCGTTCCGCGGTCCGAGCTTTGCGCCGCGATGGTGGACTGCATCCGAAGGGAAAAATGCGAGCAGCTGCTGCCGATTGATACTCCCGACCCTAAATCGGCTCGCGATTACTCGCCGGCGGTGGCGCTCCCTTTCATGCGTTGCTACTGCGATCTAGACGTCACTGACGGCTTCTCGACCAAGTGCGGTAACCCTGCCCAGTTCAAGGCTGGGAAATGCAAGCGCGAGATTCAGGAAGCGTCGGAGGGCCAGGAAGTCAACAACGTGCTCATGGGGCTCATAACAGGCGGCAAGCCGCTGGGAGTCGGCAACTTACTGCTCCAAGCCTGCGACAAATCCCTTTGCACGGAGGAGTGTTTGCCTGGCTACACCAGTGGTATCGTGGCGCAAATAAGCGGCGATATCCTGGTCGCCAAGAACGAAGCTGGCGAGTCCCCCGTGGGCGATCTCATCGCCGACGCGCAGCGCGCTGCAATGCAGACCGACTTCGCGTTCGTCAACGAAACGACGTACGTGTTCTATCTGAGCTCGCATGGCCTGATTTTCAGGGCCGCGACGGGCAGGCCGGCTGACGCTGATGGCCGGGTCCTCGAAAGCGAGGTCCGCCAGTTGGTGTTCGGGATGGATCAAACCGGCACCGCGGTAAACCAGGCCGGCGGGACAAAGCTCGTCACGCTGCAGCTCACCGGGCAACAGGTTCAAGAATTTCTCAACAAAAATTACACCTCGACGCAGGTGTCCGGCCTCGCCTACACGTGGAGCGGCGCGAGCGGTGTCACTGAGGTCCGCAAGGGTGGAGCTCCGATCGACAAAGCAGCGACTTATACCATCACCGTCAACAGCACTCTCGTCGCGTCAATTGCCGGCGCGACCAACATCGCCAGCAGTGACAAGAGCCCCGAGCAAGAATTGGTCAGCTACCTGAGGGCGCAGCCGCAACCGGTCGCACCACCGACACTCAATCGTGTCACGAAACTGAACTGACGCCGGGAGGTCGACACCAGCGCCGCCAAGCTTCGGAGAGCGCGTCTTCCCTAGCGCCGGCGCAGCGCAGGGCGTCGTTCAACGGCGATCCAGCTGGCGCAAGTGCTGTCGCAGCTCAGGCAGCTCGAGGTGTTGTGCCCGCGCGAGAAAACCTTCTGCCGCCTTGCCAAGCGCGCTCAGGTCGCCGGCGCCGGGCCGGGGCCCGCACCAGGCGCGAGCCGCGACATGCGCCGGCGCAACAGAACGACGCCGCCTGCCCCGAGCAGCAGTGTGGCAATCGCGACTACTGCGTAACGCCAATCGGTTAGCGGTCGTCGCCACCACGCGCTGGCTTGGTCCGTGGCGTCGCGCGCCTGAGCCAGCGCCTGGGGATTCATGTTGGTCTTCTCCATCAGGCCGAGCAGACGCTTGGCTTCGCCGTAGTCTTTGCGCAGCAAGGCGTAGGACCATTGAAAAGTCAGCGTGCGCGGATCTTGCGCGCTCGTCTTGCCGAGCACTTGCGTGCAACGCTCGAGCCGCACCCGATCTTCGAGCTTCACGCCCGTGCGGCACTCGATCACCGCGGCGGCCGCGGGCTGCTCGGTCTCCCGCAAATGTTTTACCATCGCGTCCAAGTCTTCGGTATCGACTAGCGAGAGCGCCGAGGACTTACCGGTCATTAGCTCGGCATAGCGCAGGTAATCTTCGACCGTGGAGCCCTCGAGATTCAGCGCCTTGGCGCAAAACTCGACGGCTTTGTCGACCTCCTGCAGCAACTGGTAGGCGCGGCAGGCTTTGCTGAACCCGACCGCCATGTCCGGCACCGCCTTAGCGTCTGCACGCCAAAACTTGACCGCGCTCCGCCAGTCGCCTTTCCGCTCTGCCTTCAGCGCCTCGACGTTGAGATCTTGAAGGAAGTAACCGAACTGCAGCGGCTCCTTGTTGCGCTCCTCAATCGTGGGAATCTGACTCTCGGGGTTATCCCAGTTGATCTTGAAGCGGCTCAGCTGCCAGTGCTCCTGATGCTCAGGGGCCGGCTCAGCCGAAGGGTCGGCCGCGTGAGCAACTCCGCCGAACGCGGTCAGCACGCCGAAAATTGCAGCGGCGGCGACGCTAGCGCCCGGAGCATTGCTCGGACGACGCAACCAACGCCAGAATGCATGCCCCAGCGTCAGCATCACGACCGAGCCGAGCGCGCTCCACCCCAGCCACAGCGCCCACGCCGGCGCTTGGCGCTGCACCGCTCGCCAGCGCTCGGTCTCGAAGTTTCCGGGCGCCACGGCCTCGAGCTCATGGACGCAGCTGTTGAGCATCGCATCATCTCCAATGTGGTAGGCGATATCGCACAGAGCGGCCTCGCTGAACGGTTGCTTTTGCAGCCGGCGCGCCGCGATTGCCTGGCGCACCGCCTCCACCAGCTCGCGCGGCTTCGGCGGTGCTGCGCTGGCCATCAAGGCGCCGACGATGGCTCGTGAATCCATGGCCGTGCTCATCGCCGCCGCGACGCTGCACGCCTCCAGCGCCTCATCGCGTTTCCCCAACTCAGCGAGCACCTGGCAGTGCCGTCGACCCAGCAAAAAGCTATTCTTCTGAATCCCCCGCGCCTCGCGCAACGCCCGATCTGCCGCCTGTAAGTCGCCCGCCCGCAAGCTCGCTTCCGCCTGCTCGAACAACGCTGCCGCCTGCGGCGTCTCGCTGCGCACGCGCTCGAGCTCGGTCGTATCCACCGTGTGCCAAGCCGGAGCAGCGAGCGCGCCCCCGCTCAGCGAAAGGCCACCCAACAGCACCGAGCAGAACAACCAATTACTCAAGGCCAACACCGCCGGACCGTAGACTTTATGCGCCGACGATAAGAAGGCAAAATCGTGACTTTTCAGAGAATCCCGGCGTTTCTCACTGGCAATGATGCGTTGAAGCGTTGCACGTTGGGCGTGTCGAGGGGGGAAGGGCGAGCCTCAGATTTGGGGTGGGTGGTACGGGCAAGCTCGGCCCTTGGGGCAGCGATCGGGTCGCTAGAGCTTGCTCGAACAATCAGAATCTTCCCGTCTTCCTGTTCGCTCGCTGCTCGCCAGGAAATGTGATGAAGGGTCAGAGCTTAGCGACCCCGCAAATAGCAAAACGGCGCGCTCCGAAGAGCGCGCCGTTCATGTTGCCGTTAGCTGAGGCTCGAGCTTGAGGCTCGAGCGAAGACTAACTCAGGGGCCGCAGACGCCGGCCGTGCAGGTCGGACGAGCAGCGGGACACACGTCCACGCCGGTCTCGTCGCCGTCCCTGTAGCCGTTGCTGCAGGAAGACGACGGAAGGTCCGTCGGGTTGCCTTTGCAAGCGTCGGTGTTGCCCGTCACGCCAGAACAACCTGAGTCGATGAAGTCTTCGCAGATTGCCTTGGGGGTGCCGCCGCCAACAGGCGCCGGGATTGGCACGAAGCCGTACGGGGTGGCCACGTTGACGGCCGTACCGAAGCCCGACGCGGTCGAGAACGGCAGGTTGGCGAAGCACTTGGCCAGATCGAGCTCGGCGTCCTTGCCTGTGGGAGCGGCTGGATCGCTGCTGGTGAGCAGCGAATCGAAGCCCTTGAGGCTGTTGACGTAGAGCTTACGTGCGATCGGGTAGGTGAGGCCGCCGACGATGAGCGCTTGGACCGTCGCGGGCGTCGGTGCGACGCCGTCGATGAGCGCCGCAACGGTGCCCGGGTTGCTGGTGACGGCGCCGCCGCCCGCGTAGCCCATGCTGCACGGATTGAGCTGCACCAGGCAGCCAATTTGGTCGGTCGCGTCGTCCTGCGTCGCGCAGGTGCGGGTGTGGTTCGGCACCGCGAGGCCGGAGCGCGAGCTATGGATGCGGTAGAAGGCGCCGATCACCGGCACCGTCATGGTGCCGAGCGCGGTCGGGTTCGGGCGGACGGTCTGGCGGACCGAGCCGTCAGCAGCGCGCAACACCAGGTTGTAGGCGCGGCCGTCGGCGTTGAGCTTGCCGTCGGTCAGCGGGGCATCCGGGAAGTCCGCACCGTTGCCGTCGGTGTCGAACAGCGCGGCCGGAACGTTCAGGCCGTTGTTGAGACAGTCGAACGCAAAGCCCGTCCCTGAGGTGCGGGTCGGCAGTAGACACTTGCCGTCCTGCGGGGCGTCGCCGTTCGGGCAACGCACTGCATCGCCGGTCGGGCGCGTGGGTGCGGGGCCGAACTGGAAGTCGAGCGTATCTTCGCAGGCGATGCTGGGATAACGCTCAGCCGTGGAGATCGCCGGAGGCGGCTCAATCGGCAAGACGAGGCCGAGGCTACCATCGGCGCTGCATACCTCTTCGCGCGGCGCGTTGGGCGAGTCGGGGATGACGACCTTGGGACCGAAGCACTTGCGACGGATCGGATCCTCATCTTGCGTTTCCGGCATGTACGGAGCCAGGAAATTTGCTTTGTCACCGAGCGAAGCGTCGTAGGCGGCGAAACCGGTGCCGGTGCCGGCGCCCGTCGGAACACCCACCTGGTACATCGGCGGAATCATCGACCCGCCGACCTGGGTCGGCTGGTAGTCGTCTTCCGGACGATGCACGTTGCAGAACGGGCTGTTGGCCAGCGCGCGGTAGATGACCTGTTGCGTCGAGCTGCTACCCGCGGGGATTACGGTCGAGTCACCCAAGGCGGTCTGCTGGAAGTTGATGCCCGACAGCGAGAGCTGGGCCAAGAACACGTCCGTGGTGCCCGACTCTTCCGTGCGGCGGAAGGCGTGGCGCAAGCCTTTCTCGGTGACGGTTGAGTCGGGGTTCGAGTCCAGGCAGACGTTGCCCGGGTCACTTCCGGCGAACAGGTTGTCCCAGTTGCCGACGATCGCCTGGCGACCGGCGTTGTTGCAGTCGCGGGCATAGAGGTTTTTCCCGCTCACGCCCATGCCGGTGTAAACCTGACGCAGCACGGTACGCCAGACGTTGTTCGCATTATCGCCAGCAACGGCGGGGACGCTGCCGTCGGCTTTCGTGAAATCGATACCAGCCGGGTTGGCGACGCCAGGACCGAAGACGACGCTAAGACCGTCGAGAGCGAAGATGATGCCTTCAGCGCCGGCATGGTTGGTGGCGGAGTCGCAAATGCCGCTGCCCAGGGGCTTCGACATCGGAGCGATCATCTGAGTGGGAGGGGCCGGCTTCATGGCGTTCTCGCCGTTGCCCGAGCCGGTGCCGTCGTAAATGATCGGCTGGTTGCCAGGCTTGGTGGGGTCGTTGTCCACCGGGTAGCTGCCGAGCGCCGTACACTGAGACACGATGTTGGTCGTGATGTCCTTCAGCGTGTCAGAACCCTTCATGCTCGGCACGCTGTCCAGCGCGCCTGCCCCGACCGAACCTGCAGCGAGGGCCGCGAAGGTACCCAACGCAATACTCTTTCTCATCTTTCGAATCCTCCGTTAATGGTGACGTGGGCCGCCAACCCTCAACGGGAAGTGAGGCGCCGAACAACCCCCTCGCAAGTGTCGAGCCAACCCGCGTGGAGGGCGTCCGTCTCGTGCTCGCCTCACCTCCCCTTGGAAATCATAGGTAAAAACGTCAGGCCCGGCTGGTGGGCCACACTTGCCCGACATAACGGCTCTCCGATAATCAGAGAGTGGCCTACGATTTCCGGTGGGCGTGTCGAAACCTCACCAAAACCGCTTCACCTCCAATCACCCCTGACCGTGACGATTGAGCAACACGCGCGCGGCGCGAGTCTCGGGATGAGATGCGACTTTTTGCATCCAAATCAGCGACCATTGCGCTCCCAATCGCTTGCCCACGGTGTCGGGAAGCACACCAGCGCCTCGTGCGTGTTTGCGAAGTCGAAGCAATCAAACCCGTAGTCGCAGTCAAGCGGCCTCGTGCAATGGCGGTAACAGCCAGGCTCGAGGTCGGCGGACTGCAAGCAAACCTCCAACGCCCGGCAGTCGCTATCGGTTCGGCAGCCGGTCACGCAGATGTGCTGCGCGAGATTGAGCGGGGCGTAACAGGCAAGCCCGAAGCAGTAGTGCTCGTCCTCGCAATAGCGGGTGCCAGAGGCGATGCGTGGACGCGTTACTACCGGAGCCCCGGCCGCGCCGATCGTGCTCCGCGTGGACGCGCCACCCTCGCTGCTCGAAGCCTGATCGCTTGCCCCCCCCTCGCTGAGTGAGGGGGCGCCCGCTGCGCCTCCGCTTTCCTGGTCAACAATCGCTACGTAACCCGCGCCGCCCGCCGCAGCATCGCCTCGCCCCACTTGCCCGCCGCAGCCTGCCAAAACGAGCAGCAAACCGCTGCGGCCGACCCAGTTCACGGGGCTCGAGACGCAGCCGCGGGGTCGACGGCCGGCGACGGCAGGTTTTGTAGCTCATCGAAGACGACTGGCGCCTTGAGCGGCGGGCGACGGGGCGTCACCCAAGGGCGCGACGGCGCCAATGCGGCAACGCCAAGCATCAGGCACCACGCCAGGGTCAACAGCACCGCGCGCGGCAACGTCGTCGATTTCATGGCTTCACCGCTTTAGAAGGTGGAGGGCGCGTGTCTTTGGGCCGCTCCTTCAGACACCGAGCGATACCCTCTTGGAGGTCCGAGTCGTCGATACCTTCACCGCGTATACCAACGCCGACGGGTTTCAGGAATAGCGAAAAATCAGCGTCGCCATTGCGGTGAGCGCCGAGCAAGAAGCGCTCGACCTTGCCGTGAATCTCCTCGAAGCGAAGGCCGCCCCCGTGCCCCTCGTTCCAAGCGCGCGAGTCACTGCTGTTGTTGCGATTGTCGCCGAGCACGAACACCTCGCCGGGCTTGACGGTGTACGGCTCGCTCCGCTCGGGCAGCGCCGGCGCGTGGGCGGTCAGGTAGACTTGGTCTTCCAAGTATTCCATTCGAATCTGTGCCTCGAGCATGCTGTCGCCGCTGATGAACACATACGGGCCGACTCCGCACGAGGGGATCGTCCAGCCGTTGATTGCCACGAACCCGGCGTAGCTGGTGATGGTATCGCCTGGCAAACCGATCACGCGTTTGACCAGCTCTTCGGGCACGTCGGCACGGATCGGCGGGCGGTGAAAGACCACGACGTCGGCGCGGCGGGGCGCTTTCGGCGCGCGAGGTAGGCTCCACGGCAAGTGCGCCCCGTACGCGTACTGTTTCGACAGTAACACCTCGCCCGGCTGCAGCGTTGGCAGCATGGACCCACTCAGCACGCGGTAGCTTTGAAAAGCCGAACCGCGCAGCGCTAATGCCGAAAACCCAGCCAAAGCCAAGAGGCCCAGCCAGAGCAAGATGCTGCGTGCGCTTTGCGGCTGCGGCGAAACAGCAGCCGGCTCCGCCCACAGCTCCGCTCCCGGCAAGAGCGCGCGCCAGTAACGGATCAACGCCGAGAACAGTAGAAAAATCACCACGGTGAGCAGCGGCCGTCGCGAGTCCGCCCATTCCGAAAGCGCTCGCAGCGCGCCCTCCGGCGCGCGGACGGCGCTCGGCAGCAAGTAACGCAATACCAGCGCGGTCAGAAGCCCCGGCACGACGACGAACCAGGCGGCGCGCAGTCCGACGAAAACGACGGCCTGCCCCCGGGGCAGCCGCGGAAGTGCTGCTGCGTTGCTCATGGCTTGGCCGGCGGATTCAGGAGCTCACATTCGTCGTAGCCGAGTATGCGACCGTTGCCTTTGCTGATCATGAAATCGAGATACGCAAAAACAGCAAGCCCCGCGTTGATGGCGCCGCGCGACGCAAAGCGGTCGAGGTCGGGCACGGCCACCGCAGGGTCCGGCTCCGCCAGTTGGTTCTTTTCGTCGACAAAGCCGGGCGGACATTCCGGAAGGGGAAGCGGGGGGGCATCGGAGGTCCGGGCGGATTTGACGAACGCCAGCTGATACGGATCAGTCGGCGTGATGACGCACCACGGAAAGCTATTGCCGGGCTTGAGCGCTTTTCCCACGCCGCCCAAGACGTTGCCAACCGCCGTGTCGGGTGGGTAAGCATCAGCCTTGTAGTAGGTGTTGGAAGCCAATAGCTTCGCGACTTTGTCGCCGTCCACCTCGACCTTCATCGCGTGAATCGGCGATGGATTGTCGAACGTGCATAACGTTTCCCAAAGCTCGGCATCGCCATTGCCGAACAAGTAGCCGGACTCCTTTTGAAACTTGGTTGCCGCGTCGAGTTGGTTCATCAGCGACGGATCAAAGATCGAGTTCTGACCGCGAGTCACAACCGCGCGACAGAGAGCACGCGCGGTCTCGAGCATGTTGGCGTCGACGACGGGTGGCGGGTTCGGCCGGCTGATACCAAGCACCCGGGTTGCCGCAACGAGGTTCAGGATCGGTCGCGGGATCTCGGTCGTGGTGCCGCCAAGGGCCATCCACGGCAAGTAGTGCATGGCCATTTTTTCGTCGGAGCCAAATATGCGTTGGCGGTTCTCGCCCCCTTTACCAAACGGTCCGAAAAAGCCGTTGCGAAAGTTCGCCACGCGACCCGTACCACCGGTCATCTCCTGCAGGGTGGTCGCCTGACGCCCCGTCGAGTCAGCCTCGCGACCGTGGCAGTTGATGCAGATCATGCTGAACACAGCAGCGCCAGGCATCGTTTCGTAGATCGGCTCGCTCGCGGGCAACGGCGCCCAGGTCATCCAGCGTGGGCGATCCGCCGGATTGATAGTCCCTGCGGTTTTCACGTCGGCGGAAGCGAAGTCGCATTTGTCGTTCTTCTTCCAAGTACCAAAAAGCAGCTTCTTGTTGATGTAGTTGAAGAAATCTGCCGAAGGCTTGAGGTCTTTCAGCAATGCCACGACGAGCTTCTGGCGATTCAGGCCTGCCTTCTTGAATGCGAGCGCCAAGTCGGTCAGGCCCACGAGCTTCGCTTCGTCTTTGGAAAAATCTTGGTTGACCAAGATCTGCTTCCAGTCGTTGCGGCGCGGATTCCAGGGGCCGGGCGTCTCAGTCAGGTCGGTGATCACCCAATGCGCGCGATCAGGCACGTTCTCCAACGGCATGCCTTTGACGGCGCCGTCTTCCGGGATCAGCTTGCCGCCGTAGATGACCCCAAAGACATCGACGATGTCTTTGGTCTCTGGGCAGTAATTGTTGCCGCGCAGCCCATTCCTAAACCTGTCGAGCCGATCCTGCGCTTCGGCGACCGCGGTGCTGTAGTACGCATCGGTCTCGGGCACTTCGGTGTAAGGCTGCGGATCATTGTCCGCGTCAGCCGTGGCGGTGTCGACGGTTACATCCTCGACTAGCTCGGGAGATTTGCGCACGGCCGGGATGCTGACCATCCATTCCCCGAGAAAGCGCGGGGCGCGGCAGTCGAAGCCGGGCGTGTTGAGAGGCATGTGCGGAAAGATCGCCTCGTCGTCCGCGTAAGTGAACGGCGTGTCGACGTTGCGGTAGATCAAGCTGCGCCAAGGTGCGTCGAGGAACGGTGCACTGCTGCCCTGCGCGGACTTCTGCTTGGGCTTCCAGAGCTCACTCTTCGAGCTGATATCGCGCAGGGACGGAGTGATGTAGGCAATCTTCAGGTTGCCATGCTGCCGGTCGATACGTGGGCTGTAGCGTTCCAGCGGGAAGCCGAAGATCCCGCCGCCCTGCTCGTTGGGCCGAAAGTTCAACAACGGCCCGAGCTCGGGGTTCAAGCTCGTCGGATAGCCGTTCGGGTTGTGGCAGTGCGAGCAGTTGCCGAGCATGTAGCCCTGCGCCGTGAGCTCTTCCGGCGTTCGGACGTGGCGTTGCTCGGCGCCCTGCGGATCCTCGAGCTTGATGTCGTCGGTCGCCATGTCGTAGTTGCTAACTACACCATACGAAATCAGGCGTTCGAGCTGGGTCAGCTCGTCACCCACCGCCGGCTCGTACAGTCCCCCGTCACAGTGAGCTTGCGCATCCAGAGTCGCCTGATCGCACTGCCGCGTGTTGTTGATGTCGAGCGGCATGAAACCGAGGATGAAGCTGCTGCCGGGGCCGCCCATGTGGCACTGGACGCAGCGCTCAGAGCTCGGCACGGCGTAGCGCCGGGCGAGCCCTTGATAGTCGAGCTCTTTCGAGTAGTTCCGAACCTTGCCGGCCAACGAGTCTGCGTAGATCGCCGCAGCTTTGGCTTCATCCTTGACCAGCACGAGCTCTTTGTCGCGAAACGGCAGGCCGTTGTTCAGCGGATCGGTATGCAGCGTGGCCTGCGTCTCTTGGGGATTCCAAATGTAGGTTCCGAACAAAGACTCTTCCCCGGGGCGCGCTACGATCAGCCGCGTCTCGATCTTGCGGTAGCGCTGCTCGCCGTCGAAATCGATCTCCTTCTTCATAAACGTCTTGTAAAAACGCGTATTTTTCGGGATCTCGAACTCTTTGGTCTTCCTGTTGAATTTGATCGACGTGCCTTGCGGAACACGCACGTAGCGCAGCTTTCCGGCGTCGTCCGACCATAGTGGGTAGGCCGGGGCGTAGGCGATCACACCGTGGCGCGCGAGCTCGGCTGAATCGAGCGTGAACAGATCGGTTTGGTCGAGAGTCGTCGGCAGACCCACTTGCTCTTCGGGCAGGGTACTGTCCGGCTTTTTCTGCATGTCGGCGAACTTGACGTCGAGGTCGCAGCTCTTTTCCAACTCGGTCGCGACCATGCCGGCGTCCGGCAGGCAGGTGCCAAGGTTGGTGAAAGTCTCAGCAAAATCAGGGTCGAGCGCGTAGGGGCCGCCGCTTTCGTCGCGGAACGTGAAGGCGTCGGCCGGGCGCCCCGCTTTGATCCACTGATCCATGCGATCCGACAGGCGGGTTACCGGGTCGCTCGCGTTGTCTTTACGCTCGGACCAAGGCTTGGCGTTCGGGTTGCCGTCCGGTGGCATGAAGGCGTAGCAATTCGGGTCTTTCTTGTTGCCTTGCGCGTCGAGTTCACAACTGGGCGTTTCGGAACGCATCGCCAGAAGCGCCTTGTTGTCGACGACAGTGGGGAAGGTGCCCTGGGTTACCGAGAAGCCGCCAAGGCCGTTGGCGCCGTGACACGCGCCGCAGACCGATTTGAACTCGCCGTACAGGGTCTCGGTGAAGTACTGCACGTCGACCGGCATGTTGTCCGTAACCCGCTGGCGCAGCGTCTCCGACGCGGTGACGGGTCGACATTCCGCGCCTTTGACCGCCTCGCGCGCGACGCACAACGGACCGGTGTTTCCCGCACCAGCCATGCCAGCTGCGACCAGCGGCGCGCCGCCATCGCTGGTGAACGCGCCGCCGCTGGCGATTGGTTTGTCGGAACCATTCGGCTGTGCAAAGCACGCCCCGAAACCCACCAATGCGACGAGCGCCGCCATCGCCAGCCTGCTGGATGCCTTGAACTCTTTCATGACGAGAACTCCTCGCTCAGCGCCACGGCGAGCGACAACCCTCACGGGCAGGGCTCTGTAGCACGCCGGCCAGGAGCCTCGCTCGTTACATTTCGTGCCGTCGGCGGTTGATAAAGTCACGCAATCTTGACCGAAGTGTCACGATCATTTCGTTCAACGGCGCCGCGATTGGTGCACGGTCTGCGCCCATGCGTTTCCGCGCTCAGAGCTTCACCTTTTTGGCCGTGCCCCTATTGCTGCTCGCCGTGGTCGCGTGCGGCGACGATCCGCCCGTCTATCCGCCAATCATCATCAACATCATTGGTAGCGGCGCGGTCGGAGTCGGGGCTTCGAGCTCGAGCGGCGCCACTACCAGCGTGGGCGCTCAGTCCAGCGGCGGCGGCGACAGCAGCACCGGAGGCAGCGGCAGCAACAGCAGCGGCGCCGGCGGTAGCGGGACCAACCAGGCCGCTCATTGCGCCGCCTTCAACGCCGGCCCGCCACCGGCGGTCAAGACCGCGTGCGATCTGGACAAGCTGACGGATGGCGGCGAGGTCAAGGGCGACATCAGCGCCGACAAGACACTAAAGGGCGGCAAATTCTACACCCTCAAGGGCGACGTTCGCGTCTTGCCCGGCAAGACGCTCACCATCGAGCCATGCGTCAAGATCATCGGCGAAGACGAAAAGGCTGTGCTCGTCGTCATGGCGTCCGACCTGGGAGATCCGGGAGCCGGCTGCACCTACAAAGCGGGAAAGAAGCCGACACCATCGGGTAAGCTGATCGCAGTCGGGGAGCCGATGGCTCCGATCATTTTTACCAGCTCCAAACCCGTCGGCAAGCGGGTTGCTGGCGATTGGGGTGGTGTGCTCTTGCTCGGCAATGCACGCAACGACCAGGCTCGCGACGGGGTTCAGATCCCAACCGAAGGGTTAATCGCGGCCGAGTGCTACGGCTACCACACTGACGAGTTCAATACGGAGAGCAGCGGGCACCTCGAGTACGTACGCATCGAGTACGCCAGCCAGCGCGTTTCTGCTGATCTGGAGACGAATGGGCTCACTTTCGCGGCCCTCGGCAGCGGCACCGAGATCCACTACGTTGAGGTCTCGAACTCAGCCGACGATTGCTTTGAATGGTTCGGCGGTGTGGTGAACGCCGACCACTTGATCGCGCTCAACTGCGACGACGACATGTTCGACATGGACACCGGCTACTCGGGCCACGTTCAGTTCTTGTTCGGCCGCTATGGCCTTACCAGCACCGAAGTGAACTCCCAAGCGTTCGAGATAACCCAGGGCCCGGGCGGCGGGGTGCTGCCGGACGGTGCGTTAACCAGCGCGCAGATTTCGAATACGACTCACTGCGGCTCCGGCAAGAACGTGGTTGCGACGAATGACCGCGGCGGCGCGTTTCTCGCCCTCGTCCCCCAAGTTCATATCATGAACACCTTCTTTACGGGATTCACGAGCAAGGGAAAGTCTTTCGGTCTGTATGACGACACCTCTTTTCTCATCGACTCGACTCACATCTTCAATCAGGCCACCCCATTGGCCACCGCTGCCGTAAAGGCAGCGTTTATGGCTGGCGTTGGCAACAGCCTCGTGGCGCCCGATCAGTTCTGCGACTGCTGGGCCAACCCGCCCGCGCCGATTGCCGCTACTGTCACCCCAGGCACCAAACCGACGGGCTTTGCGGACGAGACGCCGACCTATGTTGGTGCGTTCGCCGACGCTAGCGCCAAGAGTAATTGGATGAGGGGGCTGTGGGTCGACTGGAGCGACAAGTAACTCGGCGCGCGCCGCGTCTTGTTTAGTACGTGTACGTCACCGAGAGCGTGAACACGGCGCCAGGGTTGTAGCGCGATACGGCGGGCGACCGGCCGAGGGACTCGTAGGTCTTGCCGCCATCGGCGTGGTTCACCAAGCGGTACGCTGGCTGATCTCGGTAAGCAAAAGCAACCGGCGCTCCGAGCACGTTCTGCGCTTGGGCCTTGAGCTGAAATCGCTTGCTCAACTTTTGTGCGGCCGCCACGTCCAGCTGATGGCGAGGCAGCTCGTACGTGTCCGGCAAACCTTGGGTTCCAACCGCGGTGATGCGCGCCCCGAACACGTTGTAAAGGACACGCATGTCGGTGCCGCTCTTTTCGTTCTCGTAGTCGAGCGCCAGGTTGATCACGAAAGGCGATTGATAGGCCAGTGGTCGGTTTGCTGTCGTCGCTGAAGCACGCGCCTGCCCGAGGTCGACCTTGGATTTTACCAGCGTCAGGTTCGCGATTAGCGTGAGGTCTTTGAACGCGCTCGCCAGCACGTCAAGGCCTTTTCGGCCTTCCAGCTCGACGCCGTACAGGTTGGCCTGGGGAGCGTTGGCAAATCCCAAGAGTCCAGTGCCGGTTACGATCTCTTCGATCGGATTCTTGAAGTGCTTGTAAAACAGACTGATCGCCAGCACCTCACGCAGCGTCGGGAAGAACTCGTAACGCAGATCGAGATTGGTGATCTTCGTCAGCTGTAGGTGGACGTTGCCTTGCACGGATCGATCGCCGCCGTAACTGGTGGCGAGCGCGGGTGACACCTCACGCAGCTGCGGACGCGCCAAGGTCTGGCTAACGCCGAGGCGCGCGTTGCTCTTGGTGCTCGTCTCGTAGACCAGCGAAGCCGCCGGCAACCAATCGGTCTGGTAAATGTTCGAGCGCTCCTCGGTATGCACGCGATCAAAAGGATCGAAGCCAGAAAAGGCTTGATAGGTAATCTCGGTACGTACGCCGGCGACCGCGCGCAATTTGGGCAGCGGCTTGGCGTCGACCATGCCATAGGCGCTGTATACGTCGAGGCCGCTCTGGTACTGGTCGAAGTTGAGCGTCCACTCGTCGAGCCTCAAGCCGTCTGGCCGCACCGCCTCGCGACGGAACAGGCGGTTGGGGCACCCGGAGTCCCAAGCGACACCCGGACAGAAAGACAGCGCTTGGTAGATTGGGTCGGGGATTTCGCCTTGGCCTTGCCCGAGTTGAAAGCGGCGTGCCAAAAACTCGCGCCGGCGCGACGTAACCAGCACGCCGGCCTTCAGGCTCGTGCGGTGCTCTTCCGGCTCGACAATCGGCTGCAAGACATCGAGGCCAGCGGTTCGCGTCGTATCAGACTGAGCGAGGTACGAGTGAGAGCCGCTCGGCAGGTTCGGGGCGAACGCCCAGCCATCGACGCCATCGATCGTCGTCCGCGCGTAGCGCAGGTCGCGGGTATCGGGCTGATCACGATTCGCGACCGCCACTGAAGCGTGCCACGAGAGTTCGAGCCCTTTCAGCGCGGGGTAATGATGCTCGCCGCCGAGCTGAACGAAGTCGAGCTGACGACTCACGTACTCCAGATGATTGACGTGATAGAACGTGTCGTGTTGCGACAGGCGCCCATCCTGTTCGCTGGTCAAGTCATCGGCACTCTGGCTGTGCAGCCCGATCAGCCGGACCGTGTGGTTGCGGTCGGTTTCCAGCGCAGCGCTGGCGAAGACGCCCCAGCGCACGCCTTCGATACCCTGGCGGCCCACGAACTCGTCGCCCACCACCGGCGTCTTGCTCCCGTCGGGCAGCGTATCGAGGTAATAGGTCCGGGTAGTGATCTCGCGCAGTTGGTAGGAGCGGCCGTAGGTGAGCGCGACCATCGCGCCGAGCTTGGTGTTCGCGTTCAGCTTGTACGCGTCGCCAGCGACCAGACTGAAGCCGAAGTTGGGCGGCGCTATCTTGTGCGAGGTGCCCATCGCGCTGTTGAGCTTGTGCGCATACTGCGCGCGCTCCTCCGGCGTATCCGTACTCGAGCCGTTCAGCTTGTGATTCGGAATGCCTGACGGAAACGTCCGCCTCCCGCCGTCGAAGCCGAGCCATTCGCGGGAGCTGCCGTAGTAGTTGGGTAGGGAGCGCAGGGAGCTTTGGGTGTTGAAGGCGCCGTAAGCCGAGATTTGGAATAGCGGCTGCTTGGGGAATTCGCGGGTCGTGATGCGCACGGAGCCGCCGGCGAAGTCGGCCGGCATGTCGGGCGTGAATTGCTTGACGATCGTCAAGTTGTCGAGGACGAGCGACGGGAACAGATCGAGCGGCACCGTGTTGCGATCGGGCTCGGTGCTGGGTAGCGGGGCGCCGTTCAAGAGCGCATTGGTGTAGCGTTCGCCTAAGCCGCGCACGTAGACGAAACGGTTGCCGACGATCGTGGCGCCGACCACGCGTTGCGCGGCTTCGGCGGCGTTGCGATCCGGAGTGTGCGCGATCTCGGCGCGGCCGACGCCGTCGCCCACCACTGCTGAGCGCTTCCGCCCGAGGTTTTGGCCTTCTTGGGACGACAGCTCGACCTGCTCTTCGACGAGGACTTCTTCGACCGCGCTCTCGTCGGGCACCAGGTTGAAGTCGATGCGCGTCACCTCGCCGGCTTTGACTTCGATGTTGTCGACGCGCGTCGGCCGGTACAGCTCGTAGCGCACGCGGATGCTGTACTTGCCAGGCGGCAGCTCGAGCCGGTAGCCACCGTTCACGTCGGCGATCGCCTGCTGTTTGCGCCCGACGACTTGGACCTGCGCTTCGATCACGCCTTCGTTGAACTTGGTGTCTTTGACCGTGCCCCACAGCGCGCCCTTGCCCTTGCTGGGCGGGCGCTTGAGCTTGGGATCGTCTTCGTCCGACATCGCCGCTTCGTCTTCGGCGCTGAGCTCGGCGTCGTCAGCGGCCTTCGCGGGCGCGGGCGTCTTGGCGGGGGCTGGCGCGGCCGGTGCTGCGTCTGCTGCGTCTGCTGCGTCATCGGCCGCAGCACCCGAATCTTGGGCATGCGCCTGCCGCAGCGGCAGCAGCGCAACCGCGCAAAATACCGCGAAAGGTTTCCAACGCTGCGGGTGCGCGCGGTAACGCCTTGAGAGCGAATCACTCATCAGCTGGCTCGTTTCGCGCGCACCCTACACCGCCGCAGCGAGTTTGTTGAATCAGAATCACGCGCGCTCACGCTGCGGAGGCATCGAAAAAATCCGCACCTGAGCTTCGACTGGACGTCACGCCCAAGACACGCTCGCGCTGCACGGGCACCCGCTGCAACCGTGCTCGGTGTTCACTCCGCAGCTTGAGCGTCGTCGCCGTCGCGCCGAAGCCGCTTGAGCTTTTCGTACAGGGTCGACGGCGCGATGCCGAGCAGTTGGGCGGCGCGCGCCTTGTTGCCCATTGTCTGGCGCAGCGTCTGCTGAATCGCCACGCGCTCGATCACGTCGAGGCGCAGGCCGCCGAGCGGTAGTTGATCGACCGGCGATTTGCTCGCGCGCGCCTGCGGCAACGCCATGTGGCGCACCTCGAGCGTCGGGCCATCCAGAAAAGCCGCCGCACACGCCAAAGCGTTTTTCAGCTCGCGCACGTTGCCGGGCCATGCCCGGTCGCTCAGTGCCGCGACGGCGTTAGGCGTGATCTCGACCTCGGCGTGGCCTAAGTCGTCGAGCAAGCGCCGCACCAGCATCGGGATGTCTTCGCGACGATCGCGCAGCGCCGGCACCTGAACCACGGCCGTCGCGAGCCGAAAGTACAGGTCTTGCCGAAAACGACCGGCCGCGACCTCGGTTTGGAGATCGCGGTTGGTCGCCGCGACGATCCGCACGTCGACGGCCCGATCGACCGTGCCACCGACGCGGCGCACCGAGCGATTGCCCAAGACGCGCAGCAAGCGGGTCTGCAGATCGAGCGGCAATTCACCGATCTCGTCCAGGAACAACGTGCCCCCGTTGGCGCGCTCGAATGCGCCAGCGTGAGTGGCCAGGGCGCCGGTGAAAGCGCCGCGCTCGTGACCGAGCAGCTCACTTTCCGCGAGATTTGCGGCGACCGCCCCGCAATCGAAGACCACGAACGGCCCGTCGGCTCGCGAGCTGTTCTGGTGGATGATGCGCGCCAGCACGTCTTTGCCGGTGCCGGTCTCGCCGATCAAGGTGACGGTCACCTCGGCGCGGGCCAGCGGCTGCAGCAGATCGAACACGGCACACATGGCCGGCGAAACCACGGCTGCCTTGCGTGCGGCTCGACCGTCAGAAGCGGTGGCTTCGGCGATGACTTTGACCACGCGGCGCTCGGCGCGGGGTGTGCGAGCTGGTAGAGGGGAAGGGCCGTTCCAGAAAGCATTCGGCTTGCCGAGGACGCAAGACGCCGGGCCAGTCTTGGCCTCTTCGGAGTCAAATCTTCCGTCGTCCAGACAGGCGGCGAAGGTCGGGCTCGGCATTGACCGGGCTTATAACAAGGGCGACCCGGCGCAGATGTTACGATTGGGTGGTTTATCGGAGGCAAGATGCTCCATTCACTCACCTGCACGCGCGCCCTGCTCAACGTTCGTCGAAGCTGAGTCCATCCCATGCTTGAGTGATGACGTTTGTGACTGCAACGCTACGTGGCGTGCGGCTGACGGTCGACAAACTTTCTGATCATCATCGTTCTGCCATCAAACCGTAATCCTTGAGCCGCATCGTCGGCCCGATGGAATCGACGGCGGCGACGCTCTCGAAAGGGTCGGGCCGCCTGACCGGACGCCTCGGACTGCGCTTCGCCGTTACCTTCGCCCTGATCGCGACCGCGCTGTTCACGGTCTACGCGTTTCCGTTCGAGCTCTTTGGTGCGCGCGAAGATTGGCTGAACGGCTACCTCGCCGCTTATGCGCGCTTGGCTGGTGCCGTGTTGTCGTTGTTCGAGCGGGGCTTGGTCGTCGACGGCACGTACATCCAAGGTCGCTACGCGATGCAAATCGTCCGCAACTGCGACGCGGCCGACGTGAACATCGTGTTCGCTAGCGCACTTTTGGCATTTCCGGGTCCGCGGCGCAAAAAAGCGCTGTTGTTGCTGCTCGGCCTTTCGGTGTTGGTCGCCGCCAACGTGACGCGGATCTGCTCGCTGTACTACGTGGGGGTCTGGGCGCCGAGTTGGTTCAAGCTGGTGCACGAGGAACTGTGGCCGCTGGTGTTGGTGGCGCTTACGGTCGGTGTGTTTCTGATCTGCATTCGCCGACTGCAGCCGGCGCAACCCAGCGAGGCGGATTGAAACCGGCGATCGCGAGCCCCCCTGTCGCGAGCGCCAGCCCGACCGCGCCGTCCAAGACGCGCCCGTGGCTCGATTTCGGGTTGGCGTTCGCCTGCGTGTTTGGCGGCCTTTCGTTGCCGTTGCCCGGCGTTGCCCAACTGTACGTGCGCTGGCACGCAGCACTTGGCGGCTTGCTCTTGCCCGGCGCGCTCGGGTCGGGTGTCGAGCTCAGCTTCGTCAACACGGCCGAGCTCGGGCAGCAGCATCCGTGGTTGCTCACGTTGTTGGTGCAGCCGCCCCTGCCCCAAGCAGCCATCAATATGCCGATCGATCTGCGCGCGTTGGTGTACTTGCCGACCGCGTGCTTTGTCGCGTTGGCACTCGCCACGCCACTCGGTTCGCGACGCAGCAACTTGAAGCTGCTCGGCGTAGGCTTGTTGATCCTCGAGCCACTGCTGGTCGGCTTGGTCGCGCTGCCGGTGATCTCGTTTTTGGGTGGCACAGGTCCGGTGCGCGCGTTCCAGCTGGGCCTTGCGACCCACACCGTCCTACAAGTCATCTACCGCGCGTTGGTGGCGTCGCCGAGCATGGCATACGTCATCCCGCTCTTGCTGTGGTGGAGCCTGCTCAAGCGCCTTCGCTTTCCGAAAACCGATGACAACGTTCGAATTTCGAAAGCGGCAGCCGAGGGCCCGCAGCCCTAAATCATATGAAAGCGGACACGGAACGGTTCCTGCCTTGCTCCGCACCCCAATGAACCGGCGTTGGCCACTGAAACCGCGGAGCGGGCTCACCCTGCTCGGCATCGTACTCGCGTGTCCCTCGGCGGTCGGGCTCGTCGTGAGCGGACACGCCACCACCGCCGTGGCAAAAGTGCCACACGTCGCATCGACCTTGCGCGCGAATGCCGGTGGCTTGCGCTTCGAAGCCAACCGCGGGCAATTCGACGCTGCCGTTCGCTACGCGGCGCGCGGCCGTGGCTACGGACTTTCGCTGTCGCAAGCCGGCGCCACGCTGGCGCTCCAAGGCGAAGGCTCCGACAAGCCCGCAGTCGTGTCGATGCACGTCGCCGGCGCGGCGCTGGTCGAACCCGTCGGCATCGGTCAATTGCCGGGCGTCAGCAACTACGCGAAGGGTGCGGACCGCCAGCATTGGGTAGGCGGCGTCGCGAGCTTCAGCGCTGCCAAGTACGCCGGCGTCTTGCCCGGCGTTGATTTGGTTTACTACGCCAGCGGCGCGCACGAGCTCGAGTACGACTTCTTGCTCGCGGCCGGAGTCGATCCAAGCACGCTCGAAGTCGAGCTCGATGGCGTGCAAAGTCTCAGCATCGACACCGATGGCTCCGCTTCGCTCGAACTGCGGAGCGGCGGCGAGCTGCGCCAGCCGCGGCCGGTCGCGTACCAGCTCGACGCGGCGGGCGGGAAGCGCTTCGTGCCCGCGGCATTTCGTAAGCTCGGCTCGGCGCGGCTCGGCTTCCATGTGACCGGCTTCGACCGCACGCGCCCGCTGGTGATCGACCCAGTGTTGACCTACTCGACCTACCTGGGCGGCAGCAAATTCGACGAATTTGCCGCAGTTGCAGCGGACAGCTCGGGCAACACCATCGCGGTGGGTTACACGACCGGCAATCTGTTCCCCACCAAATCAGCCGCCCAGCCCGCGTACGGCGGCGGCAACTCCGACGTCGTGGTCGTCAAGCTCAACGCCGCCGGCACCGACTTCGTTTACTCGACGTACCTCGGCGGCACCGATACGGATCGCGGTTACGGCGTCGCGGTCGATGCCATCGGCAATGCGTACGTCACCGGTATCACCTACTCGACCAATTTTCCGACGCAAGGCGCCGTGCAACCAGCCTTCGGCGGCGGCTCGCAAGACGCCTTCATCACCAAGCTGAACGCCATCGGCGGGCTCGTTTACTCGACGTACCTGGGCGGCAGCGGCGACGACTCCGGACAAGGCATCGCGGTCAACACCGCCAACGAGGCCTACGTCGTCGGCACGACGTTCTCCAACAACTTCCCCCGGCTCGGCGCGTATCAGAACACGTTGGCGGGCCCGAACGACGCGTTCGTCAGCAAGCTGTCGGCGGCGGGCGGTTCGCTCGTCTATTCGACGTATTTGGGCGGCAGCGGCAGCGGCGGCGAATACGGGCAAGCCATCACGCTCGACGCTTCGGGCGGCGCGATCGTCGTCGGCCAAACCGGCTCCAACAACTTCCCGACGCTGAACCCCGCGCAAGCGACGATCGGCGGCACACTGTCCGACGCGTTCGTGACGCGATTCAGCCCGTCTGGCTCGTCGCTCGTGTACTCGACGTATTTGGGCGGAACCTCGGTGGATGTGGCGCTGGGCGTCACGCAGCTCGGCGGCGCCGCGATCGTCGTCGGCCAAACGGCTTCGGCCAACTTCCCTCACGCGGGCGGCTCGCAGGGCACGTTGGGTGGCGACTACGACGCTTTCCTGACGCGGGTGCACAGCACCGGCGGCAGTTTCGACTATTCGACCTTCCTGGGCGGCGCGAGCGCCGAGCAGGCGAATGCCGTGGCCATCGACGGCACAGGTTTCGTTTACGTCGTGGGCCAGACGGCCTCGAGCAATTTCCCGACCCAGCAGCCACTGCCTGGCCAGTTCACCCTCAGCGGCACCAGCGATGCCTTCGTTGCCGGGTTCTCGGGTGGCGAAAAAGTGTTCGCGAGCTACCTCGGTGGCAATGCCAGCGACAGCGGCGTCGGCATCGCACTGTCGCCCGGCAGCTTGCTGCACGTGCTCGGCAACACCTTCTCGACCAATTTTCCCACCGTGGCTCCGATGTTCCCGACCGCACTTGGTCCGCAAGATGGCTTCGTCGCCCGAATCACCGGGCTCACGACAGCGCCAGCGCCGGCGACGTCGGCGATGTCCTGGATTTGTCTGGCGGGGTTGCTGATGGGGTGCGGCGTTGTGATGTTGTCGTTCAGGCCGCGACCGGCTTAGAACGTCGCCCACAACCTCCCCGTCGCCCGGTTCGCTCGCCCGCTCGAGCCGAACGCCGCTGCTACTACGGCTGCTCGCAGTAGCCCTGCGAGCAGGTTTGGCCGGCGGCGCAATCGCCTTGCACTTTGCACGGTGTGCAATCGGTCGCGCCGGTCGCCTTCTGCTCGAACAAGCACGCGCACGGATTCTCGGGGCGCGAGGCAGTGATCGCGCCGCCGTCGGCCGTGCGCGCGACCCGCATCGCGCACTCGGGGACAAGGCCGCTTTGCGCGTACACGTCGATCAAGTTGACGCCGTTGGGCAGCGCTTTGGCGCCCGACAGATAGCCGACCATGTCGATCAGCTGTTGGCGGATGGCGTCGTTTTGCGGATCGCCAGCGTCATTGACCTTGTAGAGCAGGTGCAGCGGGCCCCAAATCGGGTAGTGACCATCACGCACGTTGCGCTTGTCCTTGGCGTTGTCGCTAGAGTCAGGCGTGACGGCGCAAGTTTGATGGCTGTCTTGAAAAGCCAGCATGCGAATTTGCGCGCGCAGGTTGCGCGAGTCGATGTAGTCCGCGCCCAGGATGCCGATCGTGGCGTCGGCGGCCGCCTGTGTCGCGGTCCCGGCTTGCAGCGCGGCGGCGACGTCGTCCGAGCTCTTGTTGGTTTTGCCCTTCCAAAGGCCGGGCGGCACGCCGATCGCGGCCGCTAGCATGGCCTGCGTGCCTGACGAGGCGCTGCGCTGCAGAAGCGCGGTCTCGTCTGACCAAATCGCTTGCTGGCCGCTCGGGTCGAACACCTGGCCGTCTTTGCCGAACCCGAACACCATGTACGCCGCTTGCTGACTGATCTGATGGTATTTCGAGTTGCTCGGCACCGCGAACGTCATCGTCTGGATCGGCCCGTGCGCGTCGCGGATCTTCAACGCTTCCAAGTTCGCAAGCTCGAAGCCCGGGCAGCTCGGTGCAAACACATCCGAGATGCCGAGATCTGCGTTGACGCCCGCCGCGGGCAAGTCGCACGGCTTGCCGGTGCTCGAGCTCGAGTCCCAGTAAGTCGCGGACGCCGGCAACGGCGCGGCTCCGGTGCGCATCAACGTACCATGGACGATCGCGTCGACGCCCGTGCACGAGCCCACCGACGTGTAGACGACGAACACCTTCTGTAACGCGAGCTGCTGCGCGATCTGCTGCAAGAACGGCTTGGCAGCGGTCGACCCGGTAACGTACAGAATGGTGCCGCCCTCGGCCAAGGCGGTGCACGCAAAGCCGGTGCCACCACCCGCGCCCGCAACGCCACCCGCGCCGCCGCCGGCACTTCCGCCGCCGCCGGAACCACCCGCCGCCGGCATCGGCAAATCGGGCAGCTTGCCCGCCTTCACCGACGGCAAGCGCAGGCTGTTGTCGAACGGCTCGCAGGTCGTGTCGCTGCAAGCATTCTCGAGGGTGACGATGTCGAGCGCTGGGCAACGGTAACAACCCAGCCCGTCGAAGCCGTGCTCGTCGACGCAGCCGTCATCGCTGCCAGCCGCGCCAGCGGCTCCGCCATCGCCGTGATTAGTTCCGAAGCTGCCACCTGTAGCGGAGCCGCCCACAGTTTCCGCCCCGCCGGTCGTGCTTCCGGCTTGCGCTCCGGTATTCGCGGCACCCGCAGTAGTTCTCGAGCCCGCGGTGTTCGTCACGCTGAACATGTCGCTGCCGCTCTTTAACTGAGTGCAGCACACCGCACCGGTGCCAGCGAGTGCCGTCAAGAGCCACGGCGTAGATCGAAGTTTCAACAAGCGCACTTTCATATGTGGCCTCAGGGCCGAGCCGAGCGAATTCAAGAAACGCTGGCGAGCCGAGCGAAGCGAGGCGATACCTAACAGACTCATGTGGGGGCTTTGCGACGAGCTGGTGACGACCGCGTTCACTCCCCAACCTCCGCCACCGAAATGTTGCGCGCAGGATGGACCCAGAGTCTTCGCGTGTAGCTATGCTCAGTGTCCAATTTCGGAACGCTCGCCATGACTCAACCTGCTCCATCGTCCGCCACGCTCCCCGAGCTAACTCTCGCTCCTGAGTCACGTACCAAGCCGATCTCGAGCCGTGGTCTGCGCTTTCTGTGTCGTCTCGGCCAAGGTGGCATGGCCGAGGTACATCTGGCCAACGCAGCAGCGCCCAACGCGCCGCAAAACTTGGTCGTCGTCAAGCGCATGCATCAGCAGCACGTGGACGACCCGGCCACCGTGCGGATGTTCCTCGACGAAGCGCGGCTCGCGCTGTGCCTGTCGCATCCCAACATCGTCCGCTCAGATCGCCTGGGCATGTTCGACGGCCGTCACGGCATCGTGATGGAGTTCCTCGAAGGCCAGCCGTTCCACCACGTGCTCAAGCGCGCATACGAGACCGAAGCCAGTTTGAGCCTGGAAATCATGGCCCAAGTCGCGATCGCGGCGCTCGACGGCTTGCACTACGCCCACGAGCTGAAGGACGTCGTCGGCAACGCGCTTGGCATCGTTCACCGCGACGTCTCCCCGCAAAACTTGTTCGTGTCGTACGACGGCGCCGTCAAGCTGCTCGACTTCGGCATCGCCAAGAACGCGATGCAAGACGGCCGCACCCGCACCGGCCTGCTCAAGGGCAAGATTTCCTACATGGCGCCCGAGCAAGCGCGCGGCGAAGAGCTCGACCGGCGCGCCGACCTCTGGAGCTTGGGCGTCGTGCTGTGGGAGGCAGTCACGGGCAGCCGCTTGTTCAAGGGCGTCAACGAGGCCGCCACCCTCAACCTGACGCTGAGCGAAGACGTGTCGTCCCCCAGCATCCGCCGGCCTGATCTGCCGCCTGAGCTAGAGACGATTTTAATGCGCGCGTTGAAACGCAATCCGGCCGACCGTTACACGACCGCGGCAGAAATGCGGGATGAGCTGGAAACGTGGCTCAGCAGCCGCGAGCTGTCGCCCAGCGCGTCGGTCTCGCAGCTGATGCAGCGGCTGTTCGGCAAAGAAATTCGCGAGCAGCGCCAACAAATCCAGGGGCTTTTGCACGCGAATCCCGACGTCGCGAACGAAAGCGGCATCACGCTGGTTGCGCCCTTGTTGGGCACCAACACCCTGACGGGCCTGCGCGGCGGAACGCAGGTCTCCAGCGTGACTGATTTGATGGACGAGCTGACTCGTCAGCGCCGCGTCACTACACGCCTGCTGAGCGGGCTGCTCCTGCTGATGGGGCTCGCGCTGGTGTTCGGCGTGTACTGGACGCTCGTACTGCGCCCGACCCAGACGCAAGTCGTCTCGAACGCCGCACTCCCGGCTGCGGCAGCCCAGCCAGCCATCGCTGAGGTTGCTGCGGAACCTGCCGCGCCTGAAGTTGCGCCCGGCAAAGCCGCGACTCCCGCTCCGCACGCCGCAGCAGCCTTGCCGGGTGCCGTTGCGTTCCCGCGCACGCCGACGACCGCGGCCCTGCTGCCGCGCGCCGCCCGGCTCGGTCACCGCGCCAGCGACGGACAGCCGGTCGAGTCCGTGTCACCCAGCGCTCCACCGCCGGTCGTGGCCGAAACTGGTCTGCTCAATCTCGACACCACACCGTGGTCCATCGTGAGCGTCGGCGGGCGCGTGCTCGGGCAAACGCCGATCGTCGGCGCATCGCTACCGGTCGGCACCCACACTGTCTTTCTCAGCAACCCCGAGCTCGGCCTGAAAACCACCTACCAAGTGACGATCACCGCTGGTCACACCACCGCCCGCCGCGTCGGGCTCGACTGATGAACAAAAACCAACTCCGGCTCGCCCAGGCCGCGCTCAGCGTAGTCTTGCTCGCGGCTCCCGCGGCGTGGGCCGACAGCAACGTGCGTCTGGCCGACGCCCAAAAGGCCTACGCTGAAGTCGACTACGAAAACACGCGCCGTTTGGCCAAGGCGGCGCTCGAGCGCGGCGGCAATGATCGCGCCTCGACTGCCGAGCTGTACCTGCTCTGGGGCACCGCAGCGGCCGCGCTCGACCAAGCCGACGAAGCCCGCACCGCGTTTCTGTACGTGTTGTCGATCAACCCGGATGCCAAGCTCGAGCGTAGCTTGTCACCCAAAATCCGCGCGCCGTACCTGGAAGCGCGCGGCTCGATGTCGCGAGCCGACGGCAAAGCGCCGCTCAATCTCACGCTGCAACGCCGCCAGCAAGAGCTGGAAGTCACGCTGACCGACACCTCGCACCTCGTCGCCCGCATCGGGCTAGCAACGCGCGCGCAGCAGGACGCACCCTTCGCGCGCCAGTACTTGGACGCCGCGCCGCATCAACGCGTGCCCACACCCCAAGCCTCCGAGCTGCAGTTCTTCTTGCAGGCGCTCGATCGCCACCGCAACGTGCTGTTCGAGCTCGGCAACCAAGACGACCCCGAGCGCCTGGCGCTGGTCGGCTCCGGTCCGCGCCTGACCGCCGACGCTGCACACGGCCCTGACGTGAACCGCACTCCGTACTACATCACGGCCGGCGCGTTCGCCGCGTTGGGCGTCGCAGCAGGCGGCATCGCCACCGCCGAGTACTTGCGCCGCGAAGATGCCGCCCGCGACTGGAACGGCACCGGCTGTGAGCACCCCGGGATGACCCGCGAACAGCAGTGCGGCGACGTCGACACACGCCGACAACGCGCCGAGTCTTTGGCGATCGGCTTTGCAGCGGGCAGCGGCGCGATGTTGTTGGGCGGCATCGTGACCTTGCTGCTGGCGCCATCGTCACCTTCCAAGGCCAGCGTCGCCGTCGATGCCGGCCCCGGAAACATGATGTTACGCTTGCGTGCGACGCTGTAGCGTTACGGCTACGCCACACAGCCGCCATCGAATCACCGCAGACTCCGCCCGCTGTGGCGTTCGAGAATTGGAGCGGCAATAACCGTGATGTCCTCAGGCTAAAACGCCTGTTGGTCAGCTGCTCCATTGGCTTTGTGGCGCTGATGGCTGTGTTCATTTACCTGCTCAAGACCGCGCCCAAGGCGCTGGCCGAAGAAGCCGAGGAAGACGCCAAAATCGTTGAGGTGGAGCTCGCCCAGCCGGACCCGGAGCCGGAACCACCTCCGCCCCCGCCCGAGCTGCTGCCGCACAAATCCAACCCCGGCCCGCGCCTGCAGAAGCTCGAGGTCCCGACCACCATCTCTGAGGAGAAGGTCCAGGAAAAAGAGGTCAAGCCCGCGACCGGCACTGGCACCGACCCGTACGAAAAGGGTGGTGGTGACGGTACCGGCACGGCCCAGAAGGCCGTCGTCGAGGCGCCCGTAGCTCCGCCTCCGCCGCCTCCGCCCAAGATCGTGAAGGTAGGGCCAAGCCCGGTCGGTGAGAACGACACCGCGCCAGAGCCAATCGGCACGGCTCCCATTCCGGAAATGCCAGCCGAAGCCAAAGCCGCCGGCATCGAAGGCACCGTGATCGTGAAGTTCACCGTGACCGAGACCGGCGCCGTGGCTGACGTGAAAGTACTGAAGGGCCCGCCGGAGCTTCACGCGGTGTGCATCGCCGCCGTGAAAGCCATGCGCTTCAAGCCCGGCCATCATGAAGACGGTTCGCCCGGGTCCTTCACCCGGATCAAGAAATTCAAGTTTCAATTGAGGACGTAACGCTTCGCCGCTCGGAACAGTCTGGAGAATCGAAAATGACCTTTAATTTCGCAGAAATGTGGGCCCACATGCCGTTGCTCGGCAAGGGCATCGCGTTGTGCCTGTTTCTGATGGCAGTGTCGTTCATCGGCGTCACCATCGAGCGCATCGTCGCGTTCTCGCGCTCGGCGCAAGAGTCGCGCACCTTCGCCATGCAGGCCGGCAAGCTGCTCGAGACCTGGCACATCGAAGAGATCGTGACGCTGGCGCCGAAGTTCAAGAGCTCGTCGCTCGCCAAGCTGTTCGGCCCGATCATTCGTCGCTACGCGCACGCATTGTCCGAGCTGGACGAAGGCGGCCTGGCCCCCGTGCAACTTGCCCGCAACGAAGCCGACCGCCGCAAAGAAGCTGTCGGTGAAGAGCTGCGGCGCGGCATGAACGTCGTCGCCACCGTCGGTTCCTTGGCGCCGTTCGTCGGCTTGCTCGGCACCGTCGTCGGCATCATCGGCGCCTTCCAAGGCATCGGCGCGGCCGGTAGCGCCGGCATCGCGCCGATCATGCGCGGCATCTCCGAGGCGCTAATCGAAACCGCGTTCGGCCTGTGCGTGGCGATCCCGTCGGTGATCGCCTTCAACTACCTGAACGCCCGCATATCCGGAATCGAGACTGCGCTGGCTCGCTCCGCCGGCGAGCTGTTGGACGAGCTCGAAAACCACCAGGCCCAGAGCCTCAGCCGGCGCGAAAAACATGCGGCATAGTCGGAGCCCCGAGCCGGCACTCCCCCACTGGCGAGGCGCATCATGGGCGTAGCAATCGGTGGTACCAAAGCCAAAGGCGCCAGCCCCGAGATCAACATCACGCCGTTGGTCGACGTGGTGCTGGTGCTGCTAATCATCTTCATGGTCGTCACCCCCGCGATCAACGAAGGCGCCAACATCGAGCTGCCGAAGGTGATTTCACCGGACCTGAAGACCAAGTACGTCAACCCAATCGAAGTCACGATCGCCCCTGACGGCACCACCGTACTTGAAAAAGAAACCATCAAGCTACCTCAGCTCAAACCCAAGCTGGTCGCGCTTCACGCTAGAGATCCAGAACGCGCGCTCATGTTGAAGAGCGACCAGGGCATGAAATGGGGCCGCATGCGCGCCGCCTTCTTCGACCTGCAAGACATTGGTTTCAAGGGCGTGCTGCTCAAAGTCACGGAAAAGAAAACCGCCAAACCCGGCGAGGGAGCCTAGCCATGGGCGTCTCCCTGGGCGGCAGCGGCGGTGGTCACAGCAAGAAGAAGGAGTCGAGCACTCCCACCATCAACATCACGCCGCTGGTCGACGTCGTGTTGGTAGTTTTGATCATCTTCATGATCGTGACGCCCATGGTAACGAAGACTTTTTGGCTCAATTTGCCGCCCAAAGACGACAACAAACAGCCCCCGCCGCCCAGCGACAACAAGCCTTTGGTCATGACTGTCGACAAGGCGGGCGTGATTCGAATGAACACGACCGTGATCTCGAAAGCCGAAATCCGCGACCGCGTGCCGCGCATGCTGGCCGCCAAAGATCAGAAGGTTTTGTACTTCGACGCTGCCAGTGACGCGAGCTACGCCTCCGCCATCGAGGCCATGGATTTGAGCCGCTCAGGCGGCGTGAAGTCGATCGCGATCTTGACTGAAAGCGTTTTGAAATGATCCTAAGCTCGCTGTTTCGCTTCGCCTTGATCGCCGTGCTGTCCACGGTGGCGCTCGGTTGCCAAAACGAGCCGCTCGATGTCGCGCGTGTTGATTTGTCGCGCATGCAAGGCAAGTGGTTCGAGATCGCCAAGCTGCCGCGCCCGAGCCAAGCCGGCTGCACGGGCACGACCGCGGAGTACACGCTGAAGAGCGCGACGGAACTGCTGGTCGTCAACGAATGCCACGAAGGCTCACTGCAAGGCGCCGTGAAGCGCGTCGCGGCGCGCGCGGTCGCGAATGACGCCGCAGTGCCGGCTAAGCTTTCGCTCGATTTTGGATTTGCTTACGGCGACTACTGGATTGTCGAACTCGGCGACGATTACGAATACGCCGTGGTCGGGCACCCTACGCGCGACTATTTGTGGATCTTGAGCCGAGAGAAGACGTTGCCGCAGAGCACGCTCGACGCTGTCTTGGAGCGCGCGAAGGCCAAGGGATTTCCGGTCGGGATTTTGACGTATACGGAGCAGTGATCGGCCGCGAGCAGACACCGCCGCCTCGATGTCTCGCGGAAGACTCTCCTAGACCGCGATCGCCGCGCTTCGAGACGTGTATCTCGAAGCAGGGCGGGGGCGGCTCAGCTTAGTTGAGTTGCATCCAGTCGAAACGAGCCCCACGACTATAACGGGCGCCTGATGCGAATGTGCCGTTGACGACGCGCTCGCCCAACCAAGCCACGCGCCTTACGTGCTAGATTGTGTGCGCGCGCGCGTTGACCGCCGACTTCACACGGCAGGACAGCCGCCCCTACTTCTTGTGGGACGAGGACACGTCGATCGCCGAGTTGCGCGCCGCCTTGTCCGGTAGCGACGAAGCCGAGCGCCAGAGGTTGCTCGGCAAGATGCTGCGGGAGGCACGGGACACCGACGTCTGGCAGTTAGTCAGCCCGGCGTCAGTGGCCGCGGTGTTGCCGACGGTATCGCGACACCTCGGGCGTCGTCGCCCGTTTTGGGACTACTTGATGAGTCGCTGGCGTGCCCACACGCTAGTTCCAGAATGACGCGCGGTCGCGCATCGTAATCGCTGTGTACGCGAAGCCGTAGGCCTGCGCCGCGTCGCGAGAATGAGGACGACTCGTCGCGCAGGAGGAGACGTGGCGATGCCCGAGCCAGACCACTACGGGAATGCTCCGGCTTGTTAGTATTTCCCGTGCCCGCGCAGCTGCGGCCCACGTACTTGAGCAAATCCGCAGGGTAACGAGACCGCAAATAGAGCTAGACAGACATGTGGGCAGGATTGGGCGCCCAAGCTTTTGTCTCGAAATATCGAATTAGCCGATGGGGTGATTGCGCTCGGCATTGCGCAAGCAGACGATGACGACAAATGAAAGCGTTGTTGGTCGGCGTGGGCGACGAATGGGCGAGCATCGTCGCGCGCGTGCTGGGGACGCGGGGCCATCAACAGGTCTCGCTGGCTGACGGGCTAAGCGCGCTCGACAGTCTCGCGAACATCGGGCCCGCGCTGATCGTGGTGGAGGATCCGTTGCCAGACATGGGCGCGGCCGACTTCTGTCGCAGAGCACGCCAACTCGCCGCGG
>JBBRMI010000018.1:0-71216 GCA_038230915.1 Polyangiales bacterium
AGGTTGGGGGTGGAAGTCGGTCCACCATCCTGATCATGTGAACGCGGTCGTCGAGCGCTGGGGTGAATCGATCGAGACCGGCGAGCCGTTCGAGATGGAATTCCCTCTTCGCGGCGCCGACGGCATTTATCGCTGGTTTCTCACGCGTATCAGGCCGCTGCGTGACGAGCAGGGTCGCATCGTGCGTTGGTTTGGCACCAACACCAACATCGACGGTCGGAAGCGCGAGGCAGCGGCTCGGGCGTTCCTGGAACAGGCCAGCATTACTCTGGCTTCCTCGCTCGATTTCGAAGAGACGCTGGCTCGCCTTGCTCGCCTGCCGATTCCAGATCTTGCAGACATGTGCGGCGTCTATCTGAAGCAAGCTGACGGTTCGGTCGCGCAGGTTGCCGTCGAGCATACAGACGAAGCCATTGCGGACCTCGTCCGCGACCTACACCGGTCACGGCAGCTTCTGCCGAACGCGAGCCAAGGCTACCACCGCGTGCTTCGAACTGGAGAAAGCGAGCTCGTCGCCAACGCCAACGAGGCTAGCTTTCGAGCGGTAGCGCAGAACGAAGCACAGCTCGCGACTATCCGACGGATTGGGCTGACGTCCTGGATCGGCGTGGCGCTGCAGGTCCGCGGGGAAATCCTCGGAGCCCTGTTTTTCTCGTTCACGACCGTGGGTCGCCATTATACGCAAGCCGACGTACAACTCGTGGAAGAGCTTGGGAAACGCGCGGCGGTGGCGCTGGACAAAGCGCGTTTGTATCGCGAGGCGAAGGCGGCCGCCGAGGCGGAGCGCGCGGCGCGAGACAAGGCGGATGCCGCAACCCGGCTCAAAGACGAGTTCTTGGCGACGCTCAGCCACGAGCTTCGAACCCCGCTCAACGCCATTTTGGGCTGGGGCCGCATGCTTCAATCCAGCCACGTCACGGCGGAGCAGCGAACCCGCGGGGTCGATACCATCGTGCGAAACGCCATCGCGCAAAATCAGCTGATCGAAGATCTGCTCGACGTGAGTCGGATCATCTCGGGCAAAATGCGGCTCAGTGTCGACACGGTCGATGTTGCTCAGGTGATCGCGGCGGCGATCGACGTCGTGCAGCAGGCCGCCGACGCAAAAGGCGTGCGGCTTCAACCGCTAATCGACCCCGACGCGGGCCTGATTTCGGGCGATGCCGGTCGCCTGCAACAAATCGTTTGGAACTTATTGACGAATGCCGTGAAATTCACACCCAAAGGCGGCCGCGTTCACGTCAGCCTCCGGCGCGACGAGTCTAACGTGGAGTTGACAGTCGCCGACACGGGCGCGGGTATCGCCGCTGACTTCATCCCGTACGTCTTCGATCGTTTCCGTCAGCAAGACGCCGCCAGCACCCGCAAAGCCGGCGGCCTCGGACTAGGCCTCGCGATCGTGAAGAACTTGGCTGAGCTGCACGGCGGCCGAGTCGAAGTGACTAGTCCGGGAGAAGGCCGTGGCGCAACGTTCGTCCTACGGATCCCGATCGCACCGGTACGTTCGACCCCCGTCTTCGCAGGCGACTGGTCAGCCGCTGCGGGCACGCTTCGAAACGGGGGAGCTGGCTTGCCCGGCGGAAATTGCGAAGCTGCGGATTTTGGTGGTGGACGACGAGCCGGACGCGCGCGATCTGCTGCGTGCATTGTTCGAGCAGTGCGGTGGCACCGTCACTACGGCCGCTAGTGCCTTGGAGGCCCTCAGCCTGCTGCCAACCGCGGACCCCGACGTCATCGTGAGCGACGTGGGCATGCCCGAAGAGGACGGCTACAGCTTCATCAAGAGGCTGAGGGCTCGCTCGCGCGAAGACGGGGGCCGCATCCCCGCGGTCGCGCTGACGGCGTTCGCGCGAGCGGAAGACCGCAGGCGGGCGTTGATGGAAGGCTTCAATAGCCACACTACAAAACCGGTCGATCCGCAGGAGTTGCTCGTCGTCGTAGCGAACCTGGCGGGTCGGTATTCGTGAGCGCCCCCGAGTGACTCTTGCAAGCCGTAGCTCGGCACCAGCGCCGGCACATCCGGCAACGCCAGCGGCGGATGGCGGCAGCTACTTGGCGCCGCTGTCGGTTTCGGCCGGTGTCCGCGGGAGCTCGACGGCGAACGTCGTTCGTTCGGCCACTTCGTCCGCGACGCAAACGGTGCCGCCGTGGGCTTGCACGACCTGTTGCACGATGTAGAGGCCGAGCCCCAAGCCTTTCTCGGGTCCTTGGCGCTCGGGCGAGCGACTGAATGGATCGAAAATGCGCGCGCGAGTCGCTTCCGCCATCGACCCCGCGTTCGTTACGCGTAGCCAAACCCGATCGGTTGCCTCGCCGTCGAGCTGCACTTGCACCGCCTCGGACGGTTCGCCGTGCGAGAGCGCGTTGCCGATCAGATTCGAGAGCACCTGCGCCAGCCGACCTGCATCCCACACGCCGCTCAGGTCCCCGCGCTCGAGCAGGTTAATGCCGGGATGCGGCGGTTCGGGCTGATGCTCGGCCACGACCTGTCTGGCTATTTCTCCCAGGTTGCATGGCGCTGGCGTCAGCGTGATGCCCCCGCCAAGCCTGGCCCGGGTCAGATCGAGCATCGACGCAATGATGTCTGTCATGCGCTGGCCGCTGCGCTGAATTCGCTCGACGGCCTTCAGCACCTTCTCGTCTTTCGTGATGCGGCGCACGAGCTCGGCGCCGGCCAGGACGGAGTTCAAGGGATTGCGCAAGTCGTGGCTCAGGATAGCCATGAACATTTCATTGGTGCGCAGGGTCTCGGTGCGTTCGGTCAACTGCTCGTTGAGCAGCTGGCGCTGGCGGTACAGCTCGAAGAACACCTTGGTTTTGCTTGTGAGAATGTGTGGCTCGACCGGCTTGAACAAAAAATCTACCGCGCCCAAGTCGTAGCCCTTGAAGACGCGCTGCTGATCGCGATTCCCGGCTGTGACGAAGATGATCGGGACGTTGCGCGTCCGCTCGGCGCCGCGCATCAGCTCAGCCAGCTCGAACCCATCCATCTCGGGCATTTGTACGTCGACGAGCGCCAGGGCCACCTCGTTGGTGAGCAGCAGCTCGAGCGCCTCGCGTCCGGAGCGCGCGACCAGCAGCTCGACGTCCTGGCCGCCCAGCAAAGCGGAGAGGACGAGCAGATTGTCTTCGAGGTCGTCGACCAACAGGCACTTCATACGCGCGTCCATCCTTTGATTTCGTCGACCTTTATGCCTCCCGCCACGATCCCGCGCAACAGCTGGGCGAGCTGCTCGAGGGTTAGCGAGCCGGAGCCGGGCGCCGCCTCGAGTGCCGCCTGGGGCATGGTTTGGGCGACGGCGGTGTCTGGGCGCTGAACCAGCGTCGTGCCCCCGGCCGATTGCACTGATTTGAGCCCCATGGCGCCGTCACTGTTGGCGCCGCTCAGCACGACCCCGACCAGCCGCGCGCCGTAGGCGTCCGCCGCCGATTCGAAGAGTACGTCGATCGAAGGTCGCGAGAAATGCACGAGCTCGTCCGCCGCGAGCGCCAGTTGCGGGCCTTCGTCGATCAGCAAATGGTAGTCGGGTGGCGCGAAGTAGATCGTTCCAGGTTCCACGGGTTCTTTGTCCAGTGCTTCCGTCACTCGCAGCCGACATTTCGGCTGGAAGATGTCGACCAGCAGACTCGGCCGCACGCGCGGCAGGTGCATGACCACGAACACGGCGATGCCACAGGTTGGCTGCAGGGCGGGTAGGATGGCCGACAATGCCTCGACGGCACCGGCCGAACCACCGAGTACGAGCGCGTCGATCGGGCGCGACGCGGCGGGTCGTTGATTCATGGTCCGGCCCGCCGATAGATGCGGTCGGCAGCGACGAACTCGTGAAACGCCTTGTTGTGGGCGGAAAAGCGCACGGACTCCTTGGCGCCGAGACCCAAGAAGCCTTTGTGCGAAAGGGCTTCGTGAAAAAGTCCCAGGGCGCGGTCCTGCAGGCCGCGGTTGAAGTAGATGAGCACGTTGCGACATGAAACGAGCTGCACCTCGGCGAAAACAGCGTCGGTCGCCAGGCTATGGTCCGAAAACACGATCCGGCTGCGCAGCGAAGGATCGAAGAGTGCCTTACCGTAGGCCGCGGTGTAGTACTCAGATAGCGACGTCTTGCCGCCAGCGGCGCGATGGTTCTCGGTGAACCCGGACAGCCGTTCGATATCGTAGACGCCAGCCTCGGCTCGGCGTAGCGCGCCCTCGTTGATGTCGGTCGCGTAGATCAGCGTTCGTTCGAGCAAGCCCTCTTCGCGCAGCAAGATGGCGAGCGAGTAGGCTTCCTCGCCACTGCTGCAACCGGCCACCCAAATCTTGAGTGACGGGTACGTGCGCAAGAGCGGGACGACGTGCTTCCTCAACGCGAGAAAGTACGGCGGGTCGCGAAATATCTCGCTCACCTGAACCGTCAGGAAATCGAGCAAGGCCGCGAACGTGCGCGGATCGTGAATCACGCGGTCCTGAAGCTGGCTGAGCGTGTCGGTCCCCAAGCGTGCCATAACGGCTGTGACGCGACGCTTGAGCGAGGCCGCCGCGTAGTCGCGAAAATCGTAGGCGTACTTTAGATAAATCGCCTCGATGAATAGCTGCAGCTCGATATCGAAATGGCGATCGGCAGGCGGTGCTGCTTGGGTCACTTGGGCATCCAAACGCGCACTAGCGACAAGAGCTTTTCCACGTCCAACGGCTTTGCAATGTAGTCGTTAGCGCCAGCGGCGAGGCTCTGTTGCTGGTCGTCTTTCATGGCCTTGGCCGTGAGCGCGATGATCGGAAGCTTGCGCCATTCTTGCAGTTTCCTGATCTCGCGCATGGCCGTGAGCCCGTCCATCTCCGGCATCATCAGATCCATCAACACCAGATCGATCTTGCTTGCCGGATCGTTCTGGCTTTGCGACAGCGCGGCCAAGGCCTCCTTGCCGTTGCGCGCAATCTCGATCTTTACGCCCTTGGGCTCGAGCAGGCTGGTGAGGGCGAAGACGTTTCGCACGTCGTCTTCGACGACCAAGATGCGACGGCCTTCGAGCGCGGTGTCACGCTTGCGCACCTCTTTCAGCATCCGCTGGCGGTCGGGCGAGAGCTTGGTCTCCACTTGATGTAGAAACAGCGTCACTTCGTCCAGCAAGCGCTCGGGTGAGCGAGCATCCTTGATGATGATCGACTTCGAGAATCTTCCGAGCCGGTGCTCCTCGTCACGCGTGAGTGACCGCCCGGTGTAAACGATGACGGGCGGGAATGCTATTTCCTCCTGGGCGCTCATCCGCTCCAGCAGCTCGTAACCGCTCAGATCGGGCAAGCTCAGGTCCATCACCATGCAGTCGAAGGTCGACGCTCGGAGCTGGGCGAGCGCGTCGGCCGCCGTTGCGACGTCGACGATTTGCACGTCCCCGTTACTCAGCAGCTGACGAACGCTCTCGCGTTGCCGGGCGTCGTCCTCGACCACCAAGACGCGCCGTAGGGCCTGCGAGAACTTGTGCTCGAGCGTACGAATAGCCCGCACCAGCTCGTCACGTTGGACCGGTTTCAACGCATAGCCCACGGCCCCCAACTCGAGCGCCTCCTGCGAAAAGTCGTCGACGGACGCCACGTGAACCGGGATGTGGCGCGTGGCGGGGTTGCGCTTCAGTTGATCGAGCACGCCCAAACCCGAGTGATCGGGCAAGTGCATGTCCAGCAGGATCGCGCTGACTCGATAGTTGGTTGCAGCCCACAGTCCGTCGCTCGCGGTGTGAGTGACGATCGATTGAAATCCCAGCTCGCGCGAGAGATCGCGCAGGACCTCCGCGAAGTGAACGTCGTCTTCGATCACCAAAATGACGCGCGCGTCGTCGTTCAAGCTGTCACGGTCGTCCTCGAGCAGTGGCTTGACGGCGCCAGAGGCCTTTGGCGGCCCAGGAGTGGAGGCTCGAGAGCGCGTTTTTGCCATCCGCGTTTCTGCCGGCGGCAGCGCTTCACCACTGAACGCCACAGGTAGCCGAAGTGTGAAGGTGCTGCCTTCGCCGAGCGCGCTCTGGACCAGGATTTCGCCACCCAAGCGGCGGGCGAGATCGCGAGAAATGCTCAACCCGAGCCCGGTGCCCCCGTATTTCCTGTGCGTGCTGCCGTCGGCTTGTCGAAACGCCTCGAAGATTGCTTGCTGATGCTGCGGGGCGATACCGATGCCGGTGTCGCGGACGGCGAACTTTACAAAGCCGTCGCTCGCGGCGGGGACGGTGAGTGTGACTGAACCACGCTCGGTGAACTTGAGCGCATTCGCCACAAGATTCTTCAGGATTTGACCGAGCCGTTGTGCGTCGGTTGTGAGCTGCCCCGGGACCGCCGGATCGAGCTCTGCCGTCAGGCTCAGACCCTTATCGCGCGCGACCGGGAGCAGCGTCTTCAGCACCGCGTCGATCGCTGGTGCCAACGGTACGGTCTCGATTTGGAGATCAATCTTTCCGGATTCGATCCGCGAAAGGTCTAGGATGTCATTGATCAGAGCCAGCAGATCGTTGCCGGCCGACGATATCGTTTGCGCGAACTTGACCTGGTCCGGCGTCAGGTTACCGTCTTTGTTGTCCGCCAGCAGCTTCGCCAAAATCAATGACGAGTTGAGCGGCGTGCGTAGCTCGTGGCTCATGTTGGCCAAAAACTCGCTCTTGTACTGGTTCGTCCGCTCCAGATCGGCGGCGCGCTCTTGTAGCGCCTCTTGCGCGTGAGAAAGCTCGTCCTTCTGCGCTTCCAGAATCTGAGCTTGTTCCTCGAGCTGCGCGTTGATTTGCTCGAGCTCGGCCTGCGAGTTCTCGAGGTGCGACTGCGCTTCTTTGAGCACGCGGCTCTGCTCCTCCAGCTCTTCGTTGGAGACCTTGAGCTCTTCCTGCTGGGTCTGTAGCTCTTCCGCTTGTCGCTGGGTCTCTTCGAGCAACTCTTCGAGCCGCGTCCGATCCTTAGACGACCTGACCGCAATCGCGATCGGCTCGGACGCCGCCGCCAGCAGCTCGAGCTCGACTGGATCGACCGCTCGGAAGAACCCCAGTTCGACGACCGCCTGCACGCGGCCGTCAAGCGCCGCTGGCGCCAACAGCAGCTCGCTCGGTCGGGCGCGACCGAGGCTGGATTCGACTGCAAAGAAGCCTTCTGGCACATTCTGTACGCGCATCGGAGCCGCGTTCTTCGCCACCTGCCCAAGCAGGCCGTCGCCCGCGCGCAGCGTCTCCGTGGTGCTGTCCGAGGTGGGCAGCGCGTAACCCGCGAAGCGTCGGAACGAGTCGCCTTCGGCGATGTAGATGCTGCCGAGTTGAGCGTCGAGGTACTGCGCCAGAAACTCCAAGACGTTGTTGCCGAGGTGGTCAAGCCGCTGCTCGCCTTGCATCTGTGCGCCCAGCCCGACTTGGCCGACCCGGAGCCAGGCTTGGCGTGTCCGTGCGCGATAATCGCGCGACATGATGATAGCGGCTGCGGCAATGCAAAAGAGTAGCAACGCCGAACCGCACCACGCCACGAAGCTCGAGAACCCGACCGCCTCTTGCCACTCGCGTTGACGGGTTGCCAATCGCTCGCGCTCTACCGCCTCGATTTGGCCTACGAGCGCGCGCAGGCGATCCATGGTTGCGCGACCGCGGCCGGTTCGCACGACAGCGAGCGCTTCGTCGCCTTGACCCTGCCGGCGCAGATTAACAGTCGCTTGCAGCTCGTTCATCATCTCGCTAGCGAAGCTGCGGACCTGCTCGAGGCGCAGGCGTTGGTCAGGATTGACGAGCAGCACCTGGAGTCGCGCTAGCCTCGGACCCAATTCGGCGTTCGCTTCGTTGAAGGGCCCGAGGTAGCTCTCACCCCCCGTCAGCAAGAAGCCGCGCTGGCCGGTCTCCGCGTCTTTGAGTGTCGACAGGACTCCTTCGAGCTGCTCGAGAGTTTCAAGGCCCCTGGTGACGCGCGCCGCCGACTCGGCGCGACTGACCAGCGAGCGGTACGAGAACAACGCAATGAAAAGCACCGCCAGTACTGAAGCCCCGAGCCCAAGCATCGTAGCTAGGGGCAACGGTGCTCGGGCGCGCGCGCTCACTTTTAGAGGCGAGCTAGCTGAGCCCTGCTGCGGCGCGTTTGGCAAGTCGAAGTCCTTGAGCGAGAACAGCTCATTCTAATCCAGAAGACACTCAGTTTTAGCCATCGTGGCAATATGCGTCGCCGTGCGCCGCCGGCTGAGGGCGACCACGTGGCCCTCCCGCCGTCTCAGTTGGCGCGAAAGATTCGACCGCTCCGAAGCGCCGCGGCCGTGGCCATTTTGAAGTTGCTGATCAGGCTGGCGAATCGGCCCGCCGAGAGGCGCTCGATCACTTCGTCGGTGAAGATCACCGTGACGGCCAAGGTGTCGTCGGCGTAGGCACCCCCCATGCCCAACACGGTCCGTACAGCATACTGGTCCACGAAGTCCCGACTGGGAATGACGTGCCGGCCCGTCGCGTCACGCGTCTCGCGTGCGTCGGGGACGAAAAAGGCGCCGTTGTGGCCGCCCATCAAACGCCGTGTTTCGACCGCGCTGCCTTGATCGAGGCTCGAGAAGTCCACTTCCAAATCCGCCAGCAGCTTTGCGACCATCGGGATGCCCTGAACATGCGAAGCGTCGAGCAGCGGTATCGCGCGATGGCCTTGGGAAAGCGTCCGGTCTCGCCAGGCGGTCTCGCGCCCGGCCGTACCGAGCAACGTCAGCACCGGCGTGTTGTCGAACAGGCGCTTCGATGCTTGGGCGAGCGAGGAAACGGTCTCGCGTTCTGGCGCCGGCAGCTTCGCCCACGGCAACACCAGAAACACTCGCGCCAGCACGACCGACGTATACTGGCTGGCGAAAGCCAGCGCGAAATCCTGAGCCGCTTCCTCCACCGAGCCGGCGTTCGTCTTCATCACACGTTCCCTCAGCGCCTCGATCTCGGGCCAAGCGGACGTCTGAAACGTAGCCATGCGTAGATGCCTACCTCGGTGCGGCTTGCGCGTCGATTCGAAACGCGCCGACGACGCCTTGGCGCGCGCTCCCCCCACCGCTACCTGGGAGCCAAAGCTAGCGGCGATTTCGAGGCACGGCAATTCGCTTCCCACGCCGCGTTTAGGTGGTAAAAGTGCGGCATGCGACCCAGACATTTAGCCTTTGAGGTAGGCCGAGGGCAAGCGCAGTGACGATTCCCACCGAGCCGATCGGCAGCATTCCGAGACCCCCGGCGCTGATCGCAGCCATCGCTGCGCGTGATGGCGCCGACCCGTCGCTCGATCCGCTGTACGACGAAGCCATTCGCGAGACGATTGCCCGCTTCGAGGACACCGGATCCCCCGTTGTGACGGACGGCGAGCAACGCAAGTACCACAACTTCTGGACCTACTGCGTTCAGGGCCTCACCAACACGCAGCCGGATGGTTTCAAGATTCCATTCGCAGCCGGACATGTGCGACGCATGCCGCGGCTTACGGCAGGCCCATTTCGCTACGGCAGGTACGCCGACCAGTACCTGGATGTGGCACTTCGCTACGCGACTCGACCGGTCAAGCAAGCGGTGATTTCGCCGTCGGCACTTTCGCTGATGTACCCTGCCGAAACCCTTCCGGGTTATCCGCGTGAACAGTTCCTTCGAGATCTGCTGGATGAGCACGTGGGCGAAGTGCGGCGCTGCCTGGAGAAAGGCGCGCACGCGGTGCAGATCGACTTCACCGAGGGTCGCCTTGCGGTTAAGCTCGACCCCAGCGGAGGGCTCCTGCAGAGCTTCATCGAGCTGAACAATCTCGCCTTGTCACGCTTCTCTGCGGAGGAGCGCCAACGCATTGGCGTGCACACCTGCCCGGGTGGCGACCGCGACTCGACGCACAGCGCCGACGTCGACTACGCGGAGCTATTGCCGAGCCTGTTCCGGCTTCAGGCTGGCAATTTCTACGTGGCGCTGGCGGGCGAGAAAGACCCCGCGCGCGTGTTGTCGATCATCCGCGAAAATCGCCAGCCGGAGCAGCGTGTCTTCGTCGGCGTCGTCGCGCCGATCGATCCGCGCCTCGAGTCCGCCGAAGAAGTGCGCGATCGCGTGCTCGAGGCGGCGCGCTACATTCCGGTAGAGAAATTGGGCACGACTGACGACTGCGGGTTTTCGCCCTTCTGCGACGACACCTCGACCAGCCGCGACGCGGCTTTTGCGAAGATCCGCGCGCGCGTCGAAGGCACCGCGCTCGCTGCCGAGGTACTTGGACTGTGACCGAGCCCGAGGATGACGAAGAACGCTCGCTGCGTTCGGTTGCCCTGCAGAACGCCAAGAGCATTTTGGTTGAACGGCAGCGCGTGGAGCGCGAGCTATTCACCGAGCGTGAACGCTTGCGCATCACGCTCGCCAGCATCGGCGATGCGGTCATCAGCACCGACGCCGAAGGTCGCGTGGTGTTCCTCAACCCAGTGGCCGAGCGACTTACCGGTTGGCGACAGGCGGACGCGGTCGGCCAACCGTTGACCGACGTATTTCAAATCGTCAATGAAACCACGCGCGCGACGGTCGAGAACCCGGCCTTGCGCGCGCTGCGCGAAGGTCGAGTCGTTGACCTGGCCAACCACACGGTCCTGATCGCGCGTGACGGAACCGAGCATCCGATCGACGACTCGGCGGGGCCGATGCTCGACGAGCGCGGTGCCCCGATCGGAGCGGTGTTGGTGTTTCGCGACGTCAGCGAACGAAAGCGAGCCGAGGAAGGGCTGGCGCAGCTGGCTGCGATCGTCGAGTCCTCGGAGGACGCCATTCTCAGTAAAACGCTCGACGGCGTGATTCGTTCGTGGAACGCCGCCGCACAGCGGGTTTTTGGTTACACGGCGGCAGAAGCCATCGGCCAAAACGTCACGATGCTCATCCCGCGGGAGCGGCTCGACGAAGAAACCGTGATCCTCAGCAAGCTGCAGCAGGGGCAACGCATCGACCACTTCGAAACCGTGCGCCTGGCGAAGGGCGGGCGTCGCCTGGATATCTCGCTTTCGGTCTCGCCGGTGAAGGATCACGACGGTCGGGTGATCGGCGCGTCGAAGATCGCGCGCGATATCACCGAGCGCAAGCGCGCCGACGAGGTCCTGCGTCAGAGCCAGGAGCGGTTGGCGTTGGCTGTCGCGGCCGCGAGCCTCGGCGATTGGAGCTGGGATGCCGCGACCGATAGGATGGGGTTTTCCCAGCGGGCCTTGGACATCTTCGGAATTGCTCCGGGACGGCTGATGACCCGCAGCACGATGCAAGCCTTGGTGCACGAGGACGATCGCCCAGGGGCGGCGGCCGAGGTAGAGCGATCAACCGCTGCCGGCGGCCAGTATGACGTGGAGTACCGGCTGATTCGGCCGAGCGGAGACGTTGTTTGGGTCTCTTCGAAAGGCAAGGCTCAATACCGAACAGATGGCTCGATATCCGGCATTTTTGGCGTCGTTCAGGACGTCACAGAAAGAAAGCGGTTGGAGAGCGATTTGCGACAGCGCGTTCACGAGCTCGCCGACGCGGACCGCAAAAAGGACGAATTCATCGCGCTACTCGCGCACGAGCTGCGCAACCCCCTCGCACCAATCCGCGCGGGCCTGCAGGTGCTCAAGCTCGGCGCGTCCGACCCAAGCGCGCTCGAGAAGGCACGTGGCATGATGGACCGCCAGCTTTCGCACATGGTGCGGCTGATCGACGACCTGCTCGACGTGTCCCGCATCAGCAGCGGCCGCCTGAACCTGCAGAAAACGCCGGTGTTGCTGAGCGACGTCGTGAGCCACGCGCTCGAAGCCGTTGGTCCAGCGATTCAGGCCGCCGGCCACCAGCTCGATGTTTCGATGCCTGAAGCACCAGTCCTCTTGGAGGCTGACCTGACACGGCTGGCGCAGGTGTTTGGCAACTTGCTGGCCAACAGCGCGAAGTACACGCCCCAAGGCGGGCAAATCTGGCTCAAGGCCGAGGTGCGCGGTGGCGAAACGGTCGTCTCGGTCAGAGATACCGGCATCGGCATTCCAAGCGACGCACTGTCACGCGTGTTCGAGATGTTCTCGCAAGTCGACCGCAGCGTCGAGCGCGTGACGGGTGGCCTCGGAATCGGGCTGGCGCTGGTGAAGGGTTTAATCGAGACGCATGGCGGAACGGTCAGGGCCGCGAGCCCTGGCCCTGGGTTGGGCAGCACATTCACGGTTCGCTTGCCGATCCGCGGCGGCGATATCGCGCTGCCGCCGACCGAAGCCGTGGCCCCAGAGAGGGTCACGCCGGTGCCGCGTCGAAAGGTCGTCGTGGCCGACGACAGCGTCGACGGCGCCGAGGCGATGGCCGACTTGCTCGAAGCCATGGGCAACGAAGCGCATGTCGCCCACGACGGCTTGAGCGCTGTCGCGCTGGTCGAGCGCGTTCGCCCGGAGCTGGTGCTGATGGACGTCGGCATGCCGGGCCAAAACGGTTTGGACGCTACGCGCCAAATTCGCCAGCAGCCGTGGGGACGCCCGATGAGGATCATCGCGCTGACCGGCTGGGGACAGGAGGCGGATCGGCAGCGTTCACGCGCCGCCGGCTGCGACGGCCATCTGGTCAAGCCGATCGATTTTGAGCAGTTGGAAAAGCTACTCCGTGAGCTGCCGGAAAAGACGGCCGAGTAGGGCGTGGCCAAACGCCACGGCTTGGGCCGGGGGCGGTCCCCGCGGCCTTTTGATCGGTGACGCCCCCGGAAGGAGGCAGGTAGGCTTCGTTTACCATGCCCACCACCGTTCCAGCTCGACCGCGAGCCAATCGGTTGTTCATCGCGGGTGCGGCGCTATTGGCGTTGGTGCTCGGGCTTTGTGCGCTCGCGGCGTCGCGTTACGTCTCGGCGGCGGAGTGGGTCGAGCACTCGTTGAACGTGCGGGGAGCGCTGGACGAGTGGACGGCGGAGGTGGTCGAGCTGCAAAACAGCACGCTTGCATACGTCGCCACCGGTAGCCGCGAGCTATTGAGCGACCGTGACGCCTTGCTTCGAGCCGAGCGAGCGCAGGTTCGCCAGCTGCGACAACTGCTGGCGGACAACCGCACGCAGGCGGAACGCCTTGAGCGCGCCCACAGCGACGCCGACGCGGCGCTCGGCTTCTTCGATCAGCAGATCGCGCGCGTCCGGTCGGGCCAGCGGGCGGACGCGATCGAACGCATCACGCGCGGTGAGGCACGCCAGATCGTCGACCGGCTGCGCGCCTCGGTGCATAGCATCCAGGCCGAGGAGGAGCGCCTGCTCGCGCAGCGTCGGCTAGCGGCGGCGACCGGAGCGCGCGCGACTCTGGGCGGTGCCGTGGGAGTGGCGCTGATCGCAGTCGCGCTGCTCGGGTTCGCCTGGCGCCGCGAGCTGAAGCAGGACGCGATTGTGACTGAGCTGGCGCAGCGGGCGCGTGGGCGTTTACGGGCGTTGTCGGATCTGGCGACGGCGCTGGCCGCTACACGCACGGTGGCTCAGGTGGCTGAGGTCGTGCTCGAGTACGCGCGGCGCGCAGCGAGCGGCGACACCTGCACCCTGTACCGGCTGGACCCCACGTCTGACACGCTCACGCTGTTGGCTCAGCACGGCGTGGATCCGGAATTGATCGAAAAAATTCGGTCAATCAACCAAGACCAGGGCAACCCAGAGACGTACCGCGCGATGCGTGAGCGCCGCGCGGTGTGGGCCGAACGCGCGGCCGATTACGCCGTCCTCTACCCGCGCCTGGCCGCCGCCAAGGTCCAAGGCCGCCGAGCGCAGGCGTTTTGGAGCGTTCCGTTGGTTGCTGAAGGGCAGGCGCTGGGCTTGCTGGGCGTTGGCTTCTACGCGCCGCGCAAGTTCTCAGCGGACGAGCGCGCGTTCATCGACACCGCCGCGAACCAGTGCGCGCAAGCCTTGCTGCGCGCTTCACGGACCGAAGCGGAAGAAGAAGCGCGGCGCTGGTTCAGCACTACCCTGCGCAGCATCGGCGACGCGGTGATCGCCACCGACGAGCACGGCAAAATCCAGCTCATGAATCCAGTCGCGGAGCGGCTGACCGGGTACCCCGAAGCGGAAGCCTTGGGTCAGGACCTGGACGTGGTGTTCCACATCATTTCCGAGCACTCACGCGCGGTCGTCGAGAGCCCGGTGGCGAAAGTCTTGCGCGAGGGCAAGGTCGTCGGTCTGGCGAACCACACCGTGCTCTTGCCGCGCCAGGGGCCGGAAGTCCCGATCGACGACAGCGGCGCGCCGATCCGCAACGAGGCAGGCAAGATTGTCGGCGTCGTGCTGGTGTTCCGCGACGTGTCGTTGGAGAAGCGCCACACCGCTCGCAACGACTTTCTGATCAAAGCCGGTGAAGCGCTGATCGCGTCTTTGGACTACGAAGACACGCTGGCGACCGTCGCCCGCCTGACCGTGCCGCAACTCGCCGATTGGTGCTCCGTCAGGCTGGTCGACGGGCTGACGGGTGGCACCAAGCAAGTCGCGGTCGCGCATGTCGACCCGGCCAAGGTGCGTTACGCCGAAGAGCTCGGTCGACGTTATCCGCCCGACGAAAGCAGCGGCGAAACACGCGTGATTCGCAGCGGGAAATCCGAGCTGTATCCGGAAATTCCGGACGAGCTGCTGGTCGCCGGCGCACGCGACGCCGAGCACCTGCGCATCTCTCGCGAGCTCGATCTCAAGAGCGCGATCGTGGTGCCGCTGCGCGCGCGTGCAGGCATCTTGGGGTCGATGACGTTCGTCTACGCGGGGGCCGAGCGACGCTACACCGCTGACGATCTGGTGTTCGTGGAAGAGCTGGCGCGACGCGCTGCGATGGCGATCGAGAATTCGATGGCGCTCAAGGCGGCGCAAGAAGCGCGCGATCGCGAGCGCTGGCTCCGCGAGGAAGCCGAACGCACGAACCGTCTGAAGGACGAATTCCTGGCGACCGCGTCGCACGAACTGCGGACGCCGCTGAACGCGATCTTGGGTTGGACGCTCACGTTACGCCGTGGCGCAAATAGCCCGGAGACGGAGCGCGCGCTAGGCATCGTGGAGCGCAACGCACGTGCACAAGCCAAGCTGATCGAAGACGTGCTCGACGTGTCGCGCATCGTCAGCGGCAAACTGGTGCTCAGCTTGAGCACGACTACGATTTCGGCGGCCGCGCGGGCCGCGATCGAAACCGTGACGCCCGCTGCCGACGCGAAAGGTATCGCCGTCGTCGCCGAGCTCGAGGCCGAGCCCGCATGGATCACCGCTGATCCCGATCGTTTGCAGCAAGTGATTTGGAATTTGCTGTCGAACTCTGTCAAATTCACGCCTAAGAACGGGCGCGTCGCGCTGCGCACCTACCGCGAAGGCTCGGAAGTGTGCGTGATGGTCCAGGACACGGGCGAAGGCATTCGCCCGGAGATTTTAACCGCGATCTTCGAACCCTTCCAACAAGCCGACTCATCCACGACGCGCCGGCACGGCGGGTTAGGGCTCGGTCTCGCGATCGTCAGGCAATTGGTGGAGGCGCACGGCGGCTCGGTGCGGGCCAGCAGCGACGGTCCGGGTAAAGGCTCCACTTTCGTGGTGCGACTGCCGGTGCGCGCAGTCGCACCACTCGGCGAAGAGCGCCATTCCGCGACAGGCGCGTTCGAGTCGAAGGAAACGGGACTGACGAACACCCGCCTCGATCGATTGCGGGTCCTGGTGGTCGACGACGAGTACGATGCGCGCCAGTTAATCCACGAGATCTTGCGTCAGTACGGCGCGGAGGTGACGATGGTCAGCTCGGCAGCTGAGGCCAGACGGGTGATCGCCGCCTCGTCGCCCGATGCGATCGTGAGCGATGTGGGGATGGCCGACGAAGACGGCTATTCATTCATCCGCAAGCTGCGCGCCGAAGGCTCGCAGACACCGGCCGTCGCGCTCACGGCGTATGCCAGCCCACAGGACGCGCGCCGCGCCCTCGACGCGGGCTTCCAGCGCCACATCACCAAGCCCGTCGAGCCGTTGCTGCTCGTGCGCGTCATCGCGAGCCTGAGCCAGGCGGAAGCGCCAAAATCTCAGCCATGACATCGTCGCCCGCGTCGTCGCGACCCGGGGGCTCGACCGGAAGTTCGGCGTTCGCCGAGACGGACACGTCGGGCACGACGGTGACGTATTCGGGTTTTCGCGCTGACTCGACGTGAAGCGGTGGCGGGTGCCGCGGAATGCAGGAGAACGATAAAGTAGCGAACGCGAGCGTCGAGGATAAGCTACGGAACGTCACTCCGCGGCACTGTGCAACCACCGTTCCAGCCCACACCAGCTGACTGCCAGCAACCGCGCGGCTTTTTTCGGCCGCCGCGATTGGTCTGCGTCGTCACGTGGGGTCACGAGCAGTTGCGACCACGCGCTGCAGTTTGCCGCACTGCGGCGGTGTGCCACTATGCCGGAGCGCCCATGCGCGCTGTTTCGCGATTTGCTCTTGGCCGCCTGGGCATTCTTCTTGCTGAGGGTCGAGGCATGAAAAGCCTGCCGTTGCCCGTAGCCCAGGTTCGCAGCAATCTCGCCGATGTTTTGGATGACGTGCGTGACGGGCAGCGCGTCCGGGTCACGCGCCACGGCAAGCCGGTTGGTTGGATCATCGGTGAGGCGGACCGCGGTCGGCTGAATGAGATCCCCAAGAGCGTCAAACCGTCGCGTTCCCACCGTCGGCCGCGCCACCCTTGAGCGACACAATCTCGCTCACCAGCGAAGCAATCGCGAACGGTTTGACTGCGTAGTGATCGAAGCCCAACCCCGTGGCGCGTGAACGCCACTGCGCTCGCGAATAGCCGCTCACCGCGATTGCGGGAAGCCTGCCCAGGCCCGCGCGGCTGTGCAGTTGTTGGAGTAGCGCATAACCATCGCCGTCGGGAAGGTCCATGTAACAGGGGACTCCCGCGCGGCCACGCCGATACCCACGTTCACCCCGCTCGTCCACGCGCCGGGGGCGGCAGCCCGCTCGAGCGTTCGCGAGTCGCGCGCCGAATCGCGCTGATTAAGTCATCCAGCGGCACCGGCTTGACTAGAAACCGGTCCGCGCCGAGCGACGCCAGCATCGTCCACTCCTTCGGACCACCCGACGCGCTGACGACGATGATCGGCACTTGCTGTGCGCTGGGACGCGCGCGCAGCAGCGCGGTCACTCCCATCCCGTCGATCTCGGGCATCTGCAAGTCGAGCACGACGACGGAAGCTTGCTTCCTGTCGAACGCTTCGATCGCGCGCCGCCCATCCGCGACACATTCGATGTCGGCGCCCGGAAACTCCTGCGTTAGCACCACTTCCAGTACCTCACGGAAGTCTGGGTCGTCCTCTGCCACGAGAATGCGCACCGGTTCGAGGCTATCGTTCCTGGCTTCCAAAAGCGCGCGCCGGAACAGCTCGACGCTCGTCATGCGTTCCTTCGGATCTTTCGCCAGCGCTTGTTGCAACACGCGATCGAAAGCTCGCGGCAGGTTTTTGCGGCGTTCGCTGGCGATCGGCAGCGGGGCTGTTCCGTGCAGTACGGCGAGCACGAGGTCTTCATCGGCCGCGTAGGGCGGCTCGCGCGTCAGGAGCTCGAAGGCAATGCACGCCAGGGAGTACAAGTCGCTTTGCGGCGTCGCCCCACTGTCAACGGCGATGTCGAAATGGATCTCCGGCGCGATGTAGCCCACCGTGCCGACAGCTTCCTTGTTTTTGGTGCCGTCCTTGAATGGGATGGCGAGCCCCAAGTCGGAGACCCGCGCGCGTAGTTGGCCGTCGAGCAAGATGTTGCTCGGTTTCAGATCGCGGTGCAGCGTGCCGGCGTCGTGAATCGCGCTCACGCCGAGGCAAATCTGGTTCAGAATGCGTAAGACTTCGTCGATATCCGGCTCGACGGGCTGCGCCGCAAGCCAGGTTTCCAGCGTTTGCCCTTCGACCAGCTCCATCACCATGTACGGAGCGTCGCCGTGCTCACCGAACGCGTGAATCGTCACGACATTGGGATGGCTGACCCGAGCCATCGCGCGGGCCTCGGACACGAAGCGCGCGCGAAAGTCGTCCGAGCGCAGCTGGGCGTGAATCAACTTGATCGCGACCTTGCGCCCCAAGCGCTCATCCAGTGCGCTGAGCACGACGCCCATCCCGCCGCCACCCAACGTCCCGACGATTTCGTAGGTGTCGTCGATGCGTTCGCCCCGTGCCGGCAAGGCAATCGGTTGAGCCGCCAATCGGACGTCGCTGATCGCCTCGACGCGCGTCGGCTCCAGCCCTCCGTGCACCTCGACCCGCGTGGGCTCCAGGCGTCCGTGCGTCGTTGTCGGCGACGTGTCCCCCGAGGCATCGACGTCCTGAGACTTACGAGGTCGCATCTTTATAGGTGAAAGTGCACGTGGCGTGCCGGTTAGTTGGCCGCATAAACGGCCGCGCTGGCTGATGTGGGCGGGGCAATACGACCCGAGCGAGCAGTCTTGCCCCGCATCACGCTAGCGCGGTGGTTCCGGGCGTTGGCAACGCGGTCTTGAGACGTGGCCGCTTAGCCTACCGCGCTAGCGGCCACGGACCCGCTGAGCAGTTCGTGGACGAAGGCCAGCTTGACCTCGACCCCCGGCGTGAGCGCGAACGGGTAGGCGTCGGGCAAACCCATGCTGCGATTGAGCGCGTTGAACGCCACGGTAAGGCTAAGCCAGTCGTCGAGCAGGCTGGATAGCGCTGATGAATCGCGCGCGGTGGGGCGCGGAGTATCGCCCGTGAAACCAAAGTGCTGCGCCGTTTCCAAGGTGTCGCGCATGTGCAGGTAGTGCGCGAACGTTTCGGCGAAGTCTTCCCACGGATGCGAGGAGGCATAGCAACTGATGTAGCGAGCACGGTATTCTTCGAGAGGCGCGGCGTAGTGTCGTTCTAAGGCCTGTTCATAGTTGTCGCGCTCGTCGCCGAAGGCTTTTCGGAACGCCTCGAGCCGGTCGCCTTCTTGGACTAACCGGTCCCAGTAGTAGTGGCCGATCTCGTGACGAAAATGGCCGAGCAGGGTGCGGTAGCGCTCTTTGAGGGCGAGCCGGTTTCGCTCGCGCTTTTCCGCGTGGGCTTCCTCGATGTTAAGCGTAATCAAGCCGTCGTTGTGGCCGGTAAGCACGCGCTCGTCGCCGACATCGGATTTGATGTCGAATGAAAGCCCGCGGACCGGGTCGTCGAGTTTGGACAGCACCTCGAGCCCGAGCCGACGCAGCCCGTAGATCAGGCGACGTTTGGCCCCCTCGACTTCGGCCCAGAGTTGCCTATTCCCAGGCTCGCTCAGGTTGGGGATCGTTTGGTTCAAGCGGCACGCCAGGCACAGGGAATGCGGCGAGTCGCTTGCTATAAGCCAGTTACAAACGCCGTTCTCGACGTAGTTGCTGCAGGGACGTAACTCGTTCCCTGGGTCGGGAATCGCGACCAGAAGTAGCTTATCTGGTCGAAAGCCGAGCGCGGAGTGGCAAGCCAAGCACTCAGTATTTTCGAAGAATACACGCGCGCCACACGCGCAAATGAAGGTTCGCACGCGGGTCGTGTAGCAACGAGCATGCCTTGGGTGACCTCAGTCAGCCCAGACCAGCGACCGGGCTTACGGGGGGCTGGTCTTCATAGCTGGGCATAGGATCGTTGGGGGAGTCTGGCGTGACCGGTTCCGGCTCCGACGGAGACGGCGCGGGCGGCACCGGTGTCGGGCGCGCTGTCCGGGAGCCGCGCAGGGCATGAGGGATTGTCATCGAGTGGTCGATCTGGCGGCTGGGGCTTGCGCCGAGTTTGAGCGTCATGGTTAGCGTTCTCCCGGAGTGAGTTGAAGCGGCACGTGGCAGAAACTTAACCAGCTCCACGCAAGCGCGCGGCGATCTGCCTCGCCGCGCGCCCATGTCACGCCACTTGTCACTCGACGCGCGAGGCCACGGCGCCGTTGGCCACGTGCGACAAAGAACGCAAGGCTTCGTCCTTCTGGTCGCGCACGACATCCATAGCGGCGGTGCCGAGTTTGGAGGCCTCACTGCCGAGGCGGCGGCGCGTTTCACTACCGCTGCTCGGCGCGAACAGAATCGCTGCGCCCGCGCCGATTACCGCGCCGGCAGCGACTAGCCCGAGATTCTCCAAGAAATAGTTGCGACGACGCGCCAGCCCAACCGTGCCCAGCACGTCCTCGAGCTCGATGCCCGAAACCGTTCTCGCGACCTTCGACGCGGCGATGGCAGTGCCCAGAGACATGAGTAATTTCTTTGTGTCCATATCTGTATGCTCCCTTCGTGAGCGTGAAGCACCTTGCATCTTGCGTGCCGCGCCACGTCAATCGTGGGCGCACGCTAAACGGACAGTGCTTCCGGGCACCGACACAGCTTGCGCAATCGAGAGCGAGCCCCCGATACGCTGCGCCAAGCCCAAGCAAGTCCAAAAGGTCTCGAGCGTGCCAGGGTCAGCGTGCCCACCGTGCTCGGGTGGCTCGAGGCGCTCAAAATGCTGCGGTACTTGCAGATTGGGCAGGGTCACGTCGAAAGCAACGCCGTCCAGACCGTGCTCGGTTGCGTCGAGCGTGACGTTTTGCCCGGGCGCGGCTGTGCGCACGGCGAGCGAAAGCAACATCGTCAACACCAGCGGTGAAACCTCCGCTTCGATACGCAGCGCCTCGACACGCAGCGCCTCGACGTTGCCGGTACCCACCCGCAGCGCCACGCCCCGCAGCTGTGCTACGGGCAGGTAGAGGGCGCGGCAATCGGCCAATATTTCCCCCACGGTGCGATGCTCGGAGGCAGGCTCGGCCAGGCCGAAGTAGTCGATCAGGCGCCGCATCCGCAGCGCCATCCGCTCCACCTGTTCTTCGATACGGCGCACGTTCTCTTCGATGGCTTGCGGCGACGGATTCGTGCGGATCAAGGCTGCGCGACCAGCGATGACGTTGAGCGGCGTGCCCGCCAAATGTCCGGCCACCGCGACCATGCGCGCGCTGACCGCACGGCGCTCCGCTTGGCGCAGGTCGTCGAGGCGCGCGAGCAGCAATGCAGTCGCTTCAGGCATGTTGGGCGCCTGGGGCATCAAGATGTCAACGCAGAGCTCAGGCCACGTCGTGGCGAAACGGTGTTAGGCCGGGAGAAGTTTTTCGAGCGCCTCGGGCATGATCGGTTTGACGACATAAGCGTCGAAACCCGCGGCCCCGGCGTTTTCGCGCATCTCGCGATCCGAATAGCCGGCCAGCGCGATCAGACGTGTCTTGAGACCAGGGGTTTCTGCCATGGCTTGTCGCAAGAGCCGCGCCAACTCGCAGCCGCCGAGGTGAGGTGGCGAAGCCCGAGGTCGATCAGCGCGAGGTCGGGCTTGTGCGACGTCGCGATCGTTTCTCTCGTAGCGTTTTGCCTCGCGCGCCGTTCTTGCCACGTGTCGTCGGGTCGGAAATGTCGTCGGAGATGCGCCGCTTCCGTCGGCACGCCGGTTGCTTGGGGCCGCACCATGTCCGTAGAGCGGCTCGGCCGCGCGCCCCAGGTCAGTAACCCACCAGAGTTACCGATGACCGGCGACATCTTGCAGGCTCGCTATCAGGTGCGGGGCGAGCTGGGCCGTGGCGGAATGGCGGTCGTGCTGGCCGCCGTGGACCAACTGTTGGGGCGAGAAGTTGCCCTCAAGGTCATGTTGCCGACCGTGAGCGCATCGAGCGAGGCCGTCGAGCGCTTCGTCAACGAAGCGCGCAGCTTGGCCACGCTGCGAAGCCCGCATGTCGTACGGGTTTTGGACGTCGGCAGGCTCAGCGAGCCAGCCGTCTGTGCAGGGCTGCCGTTCATGGTGCTCGAGCTGCTGCGCGGTGAGGATTTACACAGTGTCGCGGTGCGGGAAGGTGTGCTTTCGCCGGAGCGCGTCGTCCGTTATGCGCTCCAGGCGTGCGCCGGGCTCAGCGCCGCGCACGCCCAGGGCATCGTTCATCGCGATTTGAAGCCAGAGAATCTCTTCCTGGCGGTCGACGCCGACGGTGCGGAGTGCTTGAAGGTTCTTGATTTTGGCATTGCGCGGAGCCACAGCCGTCGCGCCATGACAGGCGCCCGCGTCGGGCTCGGCTCTCCAGGCTACATGTCGCCCGAACAGGTCGGAGGCGGTGGTCCGGTCGATGCCCGCACCGACATCTGGTCGCTCGGCGTGGTGATGTACGAGCTGCTCGGGCACCAGCCGGCTTTTGCGGGGGAGGATCCGCAGGAGCTCTGTGCACAAACCCTGCTGGCCCGCGTGGTGCCGCTGGCCGAAATTCGTAGCGACCTGCCGCCCGCGCTGATCGAAATCGTAGAGCGTTGCATGGAGCGCGAGCCAGCGCGCCGCTACGCCACGGTGGACGACCTGGCGTTGGCGTTGAACAATGCTCAGGCGTCGGAGATGCCGGCGGTGCAGTTGGTAGAGAGCGACATCGTCGAGCTGAAGCCCGCGACCCGGCGTGCTGCGGGCGGTAGCGGACGCCGCGCCGCGGCGTGGTTGCTGGCCGGGCTGATTCTGGCGCCGAGTATCTTGCTTTTGCCTAAGGTGGCGCGAGCCCCCGAGCTAGCACCTGCCCGCGCCTGGTCAGCCCACGCCGCGGAACGCGTCCAGAGCACCTGGCAGAACGCCCGCGCTCGTGCGCACGCGCTGTGGATGAAAGAGCCTGCCGGTCCGCCAGCGGCGGGCGAGCCGTAGGCCGGCGTTGGCTCGGGTCGTCTCAACGAGGCTCGGTCTGGGGCGTGACTTTTAGTCCCATGTGGGTCGTTTGCGCCGCTACGGGCTTCGCGTTGGACGCATCGATTAGCAGGTTTATCCGGGGATCAGTCGTGGCACGGCTTCTGCTTAGGCAGCGCTCAGACAGCGCCTAGCGCGCCTAGCTAAAGGAATCCGCCATGTTGTACTGGGCTGCCGTATTTTTCGTGATCGCACTCTTGGCTGCAGTGTTCGGCTTCGGCGGTATTGCCGCGAGCGCCGTCGGCGTTGCCAAGATCCTGTTCTTCGTGTTCCTGATCTTGGCCGTCGTCTCGCTGATTTTCGGGCGGCGCGTTCCGACGTGATCGATGCGGACGTGAAGCCTTCTCAGGCATCGCCGCCGGCCCTCGATGCTGCGGACGCGCTGACTGCCGTGGTCAACAGTGCCACGGCAGTCGCGCGCGCCGAATTGCGCTTGGCAGCGGCGGAGGCCAGAGCATGGCTGACCCGAATTGGGTTAGGCCTGTTCTTGCTTTGGCTTTCGCTTTCGCTGATCCAGGTGTTCGTGCTCTTGCTCGCGCTTTCGCCGGTGCTCTCTCAAGACCATCGCTGGCCGTTGCTCGGGCTGATGTTGTTGTTGTCGCTGGTGCCCACGGTGAGCGTCTCTTGGCTCGCCATTCGTGAGCTGAAGCGGCTAAAGGAGCTGGGAAATGGAACCGATGCGCACCACCAACCAAACTGACGAGCTGTTGCAAGCCGAGCAGGCGGTCGAGGAAAGCCGAGCCGAGCTGACGCGAAGCCTGCGCCAAGTAGGCAAGACCAGCGAAAAGTTGCTGCACCGCGTACAGGCTGAGCTCAAGCCTGGCATGTTAGTGGCGGCGGCCGTCGTCGGCGCCGTCGCGTTGACCGGGGCGGTGGTAGCGGTCACCCGGCGCGGACGCCAGCGCCCCTGGCTCGCGCCTCAGCAATCGTCAGCGCTCGGCGTCGTCGCCAAAGCGCTTGGCCTGTGGGCGCTGCGTTTCGCAGCCCGCAGCGCTGCTCAGGCGCTGGTCGCTCGGCTCGAGCAACCGGGGCCAAGCGCTGGCGGTGCTGTCGCGGCGCCCGCGCCTACGGCGGCTCAGTAGCGTCGCCGCCAAATCAAATCGAGCGCTGAGCCTCCGTGATCGCCGAACACGGCCGATAGTGCCCAGGCGCGCTTCAAGCGAAATTCGACCGTCAAGAAGGTGAGGTCTAAAGCTTCGCCGGGCGCTGGAGCGCCGAGGGCGCGCGTGACCTTCGCGGAGACGCGGGGGGAAACCTGGAAGACCAACTCCGGTCGCGCGCTGCCGGTGGTCGTATCGATGCGCGCGCTGACGTCGAGGTTGGTGAAATCGTCCAGCACTTGGTTCAAGCCCTTGGCAGCGGTGTCGCCTGCCAAACCGACGGCAAGCGTCGCGTTATTCCCGCCGCCTGCCCCCGAGCCGTCGGGCGTACCGAACAGCAGCAGGTTGGCGATCTCGCTCGGCGTGAGCGGCGGCTCCGAGCGCAGCTTGATCCGCCCGTTTTTCACGTCACCCACGTAGTCCGCGTAGACCGTGTACTCGGGCGCGTCCCAGCGAGCCGTGGCGGTGATCGTCGGATTGCCTGGGTCGTTACCTTCGAACGTGACCACGCCGCGCTCGATTTCGAAGGTCTTGCCGGAGACGTCGAGCTTGCCACCGCGCACTTCGATTCGACCGTCGACGAGGGTTTGCGAGCCTGTCACGACTTCCAGCCGCCCGGCGAGCCGTGCTTGAGCGGTGGTGCCCCGCTCGACCACGACGTCGTTGCCGAGCCGAATGCTCACGTGGAGCGGCGCGGAAGGGGTCGATTGTTCTTGGGCCCCACCGGGTTCGAGCGGCTGAATTGGCAGTGTCGTGAAGACACCGTCGGCTCGGCGCACGCCGACCCGAATATCCGGCGGCGCTTCCAGGTCTTGCAGATCGTACCCGCTCGTATCGGGCGTAATGACGTGCAGCAGCGGAAGCTCGATGTCGAGCTTGCGTCCCGCGCTCGGCGAGCTCGTGTAGTTAGCGTTGACCGAGCCCCACACGTCGCCCAAAGTCGCGCCTTGGAGCGTGAGCGGCAATGCTTCGTGCTTGCCGATCGCCAAGTGCGCCTCAGCGGCACGCAGGTCGAAGCCGTCCAAGGTCGCGCTGGCGCGGCCGGTGACGCGGCCAGTCATACCGCGCGCCGTGAGCTGCTCGACCTTGAGCTTTTGACCGGCGACGGCCACGCGCGCCGAGATATCGCTGAAGCGTTGCCCGATTGCCGGCACTTGCACGATGCCTTTTTGGAGCCTGGCGGAGCCGGACAGCTCAGTCGATGTGGGTGTGACGGCAAGCTCTGCATTGGCGTCGAGTACGCCGCCAATCTCGCTGACGTACTCGACCAAGAGCGGACTCAAGCTCGCCAAATCGAAAGCCTTGGTTTCGAGCTTCAGCGTGCCGCTGTGGAGCAGCTCAGGCACGGGGCGCTTGCCCCAGCGCATACCGGCGGCAAGCGCGCCCTCGGCGCCGCCACCGTCGGCCTTGAGCGCGACCTTCGCCAATATCTGGTCCTCGCTCGTCTCCGCCGACGCGTTGAGCTCTCGAATCGGCATTTGCCCGAGCTTGAGCGTCGTCGACGCGAGGCTGGCGTTCACTCGAGCATCCTGCCCCCAGTTCTTCAGGCTCAGCTTGGCGTTCACGTGGCCCGTGATTTGACGGTCACCGATGACGGGCACCGCCTCCACGGGAAAATCGGTCAGCTCGGCATCGGCGCTGGCCACCAGCCCGGACTCGCCGCTCGCCAGCAGGCCGACTCGACGCAGGTCGCCTTGCCAGGACGCGTTGACGTGCGCGAGGAGCGCAGGCTCGCCCGATCGCTTGGCATCGACGCGACACTCGCCGCGCCCGGGCGTGTAACGGACCTGCTCGTCGACGTCGATCGGTTCCTTCGTGCCGGAGGCGTGTAGCGATTGCGCCGAAAGCTGGGCGACCAGCTCGGGCTCGGCCAGGTTGCCTTCGAGGCTGGCCTGCAGCGCGACACGTCCGCTCAGCGCCGACGGTCGCAGTAACGGTGGCAGACTGGCGAGCTTACGCTGTGGCACTTCGAGACTGGCTTTGAGAGGCAGCCGCATCCACGACGTCGCGTCCGCGCTCCGCAATGGCCAAGACTCGGGCAAATCGACCGCCGCCTGCACGACGGCCAAGGTTCCGCCAGCGTCGCGTAAGATCAAGGTACCGAACGTCTCGCCGGTTCTTGGCCGAGCATGCGCCGAGAAATGCACGTCGATGCCCTCGAGCACCAAGGCCTGACTGGCGCGTGCCTGGGCGGTGGTCGAGATCACCGGTGGCACTTGGCGCTCTTGAACGACGCGTAATCCTACGGTGTCCAAAGCCACCGAGAGACCAAGCCCTTTCGGATCAGCTGGTGCGTGCTTCGCGATAGCCTCGAAGTGCACGCGGCCGGTGGTACGCTCAATCGGCAGGTTGGCTTGCGTCAAGAGCGGCGACAAGGCTTCGAGGTCGAGCTTGCCGTTGACGACGAGGCTCCCGTTCAGATCACCCCAGTGCGAGCGACCCGGCAGCGTGGTGGGGAGCTCCAGATCCGTGGCAATCAGCTGCGTTTCGCCGACCTTTCCGAGGTCGAGGTTCGCCTTGGCGTTGAGCTGGTAGGTCGCAGACGAGGCCTGGTGCGACACGTGCGCCGTCGCCCCGAGCGTGGCCTGTGCGAGGGGAACCTTTGAGCCCAAGATGGTCGAAAGCCGAACCAGATCGATGTTGCTGACGAAGAGCTCCAGCTCTTGGCGTGCTCTCGAATAGTCCAGGTCGGCGTGGGCGCGCCCTGACAAGACGTCGAGCGTCGTGGCGGCTTGCAACCGCGGTTGCTCGAAGGTGCCGGACGCGCGAGCCTGAAGCTCGACGTTGCGTGCCTGCACGACGGCTTGGTCCAGGTGCCGCAAGCTGAGCGTGGCTTTGCCCGTGAGCGAGCGTTCGGCGAGCCGGACCTCCCCGGAGACCGTGCCATGACCGGCAGCGTGTAGCCCCAGGGCGGCCAGGCGTTGAGGATCGTTGAGCTCGGTTTCTAGGGTGGCGCCCACGACGCCACCAGCTTGGTGTGGCAGCGCCAGGTGATAGCGCCCCCGCACCGACAGCCCGGCGTCCTCCACGGCGAGTTGACCCGCGCCCGAAACGTTGCCCGCGCGGTCCAGGTGAGCGTGGCCGTTGATCCAGAGCGGAGGTGTCGCGTTTCCCGCGACATGGCCGGAGGCAACGTCGAGGCACTGGCCGCCGACGAAGTCGCCGTCGTCGGCCTCGAACACGAAGGCGTCGACCCGCAACGCCAAGTCACTTTGCGGTGCATCGGCCAGGATGCGAGCCGCGTCGATGTGCGTTGCCTCGATAGCCGCCGCCGCCTCGAAGCCTTGTGCGACGGCAGCGTAGCCACTGGCGGTGAAATGAGCGGCGTTCGCAGCGACGGTGACGGTGAAATCTAGCACTGGCAATTCGCCGTCGACCTTCGCGCGCAACGCGACGTGGTCGTCGAGCCGCAACGCCGGCAGCTGCTGATTCACGAAAGTGGCGGGCAAGTCCGGTACGTCCACTTGCGCGTGAAGCTCGTCGCCGAGCCAACTTGCTGCGAGTGTCACGGGCGAGCCCGCTGCGTGGCCGGCGAACGTGCCTTCGAGACGCAGCGGACCCTGGGCGGGATCCGTCGGTGCGGCCAGAACGCCGGTGACTCGGCCGCGTGGCTCGACGCCATTCGGCAGGCCGCGCGCGGCAAGCTCGACGCGACTCACGTCGAGCCGAAAGCCGTCGCGCGGCGATTGACTCAAGGCGGCCTCGAGCCGAGTCAAGTCGGCGTCGAGCTGAGGCGACGCGCCAACCCGACCATGCGCCCAAATATGCTCGAACCGAACGTGTTCGATGCGTAGCCGCGGCCCGGAACCGGGCGCGGACGTCGTGGTGCTCGGCTCGCGCGGCAAGAACGTCGAGGCCACGCTTACCCCCAGCTCGGGGTCATCGCGCAACGCGACGTCGGCATGGTCGACGTGAACGACGCCGAGTACGAGCTCGGGCCGCTCACTATGCATCAGCAGCTGCCAGCCCAGGCCAGGCAGCGACGCGATGACGCTCAATCCCTGGACATGAACCACCTGCTTGCCGGTTGGATCGAAGACGTGCGCGTCGACTCCGCTGACACCGCTCAGAGAAACGCCGCCGATGCGATCAATCTGGACTCTGCCTTGAAACAGCTCGCTCAACGCGGTGTTGACGCGGATCCGAACCTGCTCACGCGCGAACGAGGTGCGAAGAGCAACGAACGGCAGCGCCAGCAGCACGACGACTAGTCCGAGCGCCACGTACAGCACCACGCGCGCCACGCGACGCGCACCACGGGGTAGCGCTGTCAAAATGCTTCTCCGATGCCGAACGAAGCCGCCAACGGCAACTTGAAGATGGTGCTCGGGACGCCCTCGTCTGCGGCGCCGGCCGGCGCCTGCGCGCCCGGTATTCGATAGCCGATGTCCAGCCGTACCGGGCCGACCGGCGTGTCGTAGCGAAGGCCCCAACCGACGCTCAAGTGCGGACGATTGAAACGAAATGACAAACGCCGCGGCGAGACGTCGCTCGCGTCGCTGAAGACTGCTCCTGTCAAAGCGCCTGCGAGCGGGAATCTTAGCTCAAGGCTGCCTTCCCATAGCGTGAAGCCGCCGAGCGGGAGGTCGCAGACGGCAGCCTTGTAGCTGCCGCTGCCCGCAGTACAATCGACTCCGTCTGTCGTGTTGCCGGTAGTCTGACCGTGGTTGTAGAAGGGTACGACGCCGTGCGGGCCGATCTCGCGCGGGGCGTAGCCGCGGTTCGCGCCCGGGCCTCCCGAAAAAAAGCCGCGCAAAAACATCAACTGCACGTCTTTGACCCACGTCTTGCGCGAGTCAGTGCCCTCCGCCGGTAGTGGGCCGGAGGTTGGTGCGCCAGTGAGCGCGTTGCTTTCGACGGTCTGGCCGTAGTTTTGAGCGAACAGCAGCCCGATGCTGCCGCGCGCCGCCAACGTTACGCGCTTGGACAGCGGCAGATAGGCACGCACCTCGGGTTGCAGTTTCACGTCACGGGCTTGGCCACCGAGCCCCGCGACCTCAACGTCGTTGCTGAGGAACACGCCTGAATGCGGGTGGATCGCGTCGTTGCGCAGATCGAGCGTCGTGTACAGCGACGGATAGGAAACGAGCACCGGCGCAAGATCCTGATCCTTCTTACCCTTGTAGACGAAGGGCACGTTGAGCTGCACGTTCTGCGACAGCGAAGCGTAGAGGTGGTGATACGAACGCTCGAGACTGACCGCCGCGCGATAGTCGAAATAGCCGACGATCGGCGCGGCCGAATCTTGATCTTTCGAGAGCAGCACCGGGTAGGCGGCAACCTGGCCTTTGAGGACCAAGCTCGTCCGCGGGGTAAAGACGCCGGGCTGCCGGAGCTGGCTCCGAAACCTACCCTCGGGCAACAGCTGTTGTGGGGCCCGAAAGGAAGGAAATCGTGTCGGGTAGACGACCGCACCCGGCTGGACTTCCACCTCGAGTTTGCGCATGTTCCCCAGGAAGCTCTGGTCTTCCCAACCGAAAGTGAGGTGAACGTCGCTTTTGAGCGCGTCCACCAACACGCCGCCGCCGACCCGCACGCTGCGCAGTTTGGCCTTCTCGAGCTTGACCAAGATCGGCACGCGAGGCTTGCCGTTCGGTCCCGGCACGGCTGCATCCACCTGCGGCTCGACCTCCACCGAGCTAAACACGCCCAAATCGAGCAGCGCAGTCTTTCCTTCATCCAAATTCGACTGCGAATACGCCTCACCTGGCTCGACGTTGAGCGCTCGGCGTACTTGGTCCTCAGGCAGATCGCCCAGTCCTTCGAGCTTCACTTCGCCGATCTCGGAGGGCTGCCCGGCGTCAACCCAGAAGCCGACGACGGCGACGCCTTGCGGCAGGTTGACGTCGGCGCTCTTGCGCACGGTGGCTTGGGCGTAGCCGCGGTCACCCAACGTGTGGGCGAGAGCTTTGGAGGCTTGGTCGAACTTTGCTTCCTCCAAAGGAGCATCCAGTTGAAGCTCGGCCTTCACGCTACTGCGAGCCTGGGCCTGCACGTCGGCGGGTAGGCGTTCGATGCCGTGCACATCGACACGTCGCAGCAGCACCGGTGGCCCCTCCTCGACCACGATTTCCACGCGAACGTTCGAGCCGGAGTAGACTACGTGACCTGCGCGCGCGTGCGCTTGGTAGTAGCCGCGGCTCCGATACACGCGTTCGACGCGCTGCAGATCGCGCTCGAGCACGAAGCGGTTGAAGGTTTCGTAGCCGTAGATGACACCGGGAAACAACCCCAAAAACTTCGACGATTCGCGCGAGGCAATGTGCTCATCGATCTCGTCGTCGTCGAGTTGTGAGTTACCGGTCACTTTCAAGCTCTCGAGATTGAAGCGTTGGGTCGGCGCTTTCGTGCAGCCCGTGCAGAGCGCGACCAGCAGACACAACAGAGCCAGCGGCCCCGCCGCTTCAAGCCGGCAGATGCCGCTACGTTGCACGGCACGCGTACTGCAAGCGATGGGCCACTGATATGTCGCCTCGTGCCTTGCTTTTACTCTTCGTGGTGGGGTGCAGCTCCGCGCTGCCCGCGCCCGAGACCACCCAGCACCCGTTGGCAGCTTATGTCGAAGTCCCTTACCCACCGCCCGCTGCGCTCGCCGAGACCGTCCCGCCGCGACCACAGCGAGACGGTGCCGTGTGGATCGACGGCGAATGGACCCCGCAAGGCGGGGCGTACGTGTGGCGGCGGGGCGGGTGGTTCGTGGCTCCAGCGCAGGCCCGATTTGCGCTGTGGCATACCTGGTACCGCCGTGACGGCCGGCTGATGATGGCGCGCGGCACGTGGTACGACGCCAAACGCCAACGTTTACTCCCGCCCGAACCAATCCAGCCTGCCGCGACGCCAACCAACGAGCTCACTTCCGAGTCTCAGACCGGGCGCTGACCCGTGTACGCCGGAGGATCGCTGGCCGGAAACGACTGCCACGACGACTCGTCGACCAAGTCCCGGGTGCCGCCGCCAAAACGGGGGACGTGAGGCTCTTGGAGCCAGCGCTGAACGCGCTCAGCCGTGTGTTTCAGGGGTTTGTCCGTGACTCCGCGGACGAACAGTGCGGCGCCGCCCAGCACTAGCAATGGCGCAAGCCCGCCGCCGCGAGCGAAGCCGACGGCAGCCATTGCGACGCCGCCAACAATCCGTGCGGCGCGCTTGCGCTTAATGCGGCCATCGACGCGTTTGGCCATGGCGATGATGTCGAAGGTGGTCGGCTCCATGTTCTGCGCTCAAGCAGGCGGCGTGCCAGAGCTGTGGGCGACGTTAGACGCTGGGTTGTGACATTCGAGGGTCAACGGGCGTGGCGCCTTGCCACAGCGAGGCAAGAGCGGCCGCCCGCTCAAGTGGTCCGGATTCTGCAGCCTCTCGCCGTCAGCTTCCTCGGCGCGCCGTCGACGAAGCCCAATCAAGGAGCACGACATGCAAACGCACACGACAAACGACGCTTCGCAGACGATCGATCAGCTGAACTCGTTCTTGCGCGGTGAGCTTTCTGCCGTCGAAAGCTACCGCTTGGCGCTCGATCACCTGGAGCGAAGCGAGTTTCGCGCGACGCTCGTCCAGTGCTCGCGGTCGCATCAGGAGCGCGCGCGCCTGCTCACTGAGGCAATCGTGGGGCGGGGCGGTGAGCCGGCGGAAAGCTCGGGCGCGTGGGGCGCGCTGGTGCGCATGCTCGAGCGCAGTGCGCTGGCGATCAGCGAGGGCGCCGCCGTCGCGGTGCTCGAAGAGGGCGAAGATCATGGGCGCGACGACTACCTGCGCGACATCGATGAGCTGGAGCCGAGCGCTCGCCAGTTGGTCGAATTCGCGATTTTGCCCGAGCAACGCCGGACCCACGACACCGTCAAGGCCGTCAAGCAAACGCTTTCGTGAGCCGCGGGCGCTTTTTGGTCCGGCCCCCGGGCGCTTCGGCGTTCCGGGGCCGGCTAATCGCGTTGTCGAAGCGGTTCGGGTCTCCAACCCTTGGGTATGAGCAGCGCCCAGATGAGAAGAGCGTTTCCTGCGTCAGATGGCCAGCACACGCGCCCCACCGAGCGGCTCAAAATGCCCCGCCAGGACAGAACGCGCCCCCCGAGGCGAGCTTAGAGCAACGGTAAATGGGGCTTTCCGCGGTCCGCGGACCTGGCACGCCTACTGCAAACAGGCGCCAATCATGACGCGAGCTCTACTGTCTGCCGCCATCGATTCTGATTGGAAGCTTGTTAGCCAGGGTCGCCCGTGTCCGGTGTGTGGCGCGATCGACACCTGTGGCGTTCACGTGGTCGACGATTTCGTTTGCTGCGCCAACGCGCCGTCAGAGTGGAAGCTCACGAACGGCGCCTGGCTACACCGCCTGCAAGCGCCGCAGCTGGTCGCCCAGGTGGCTGAAATGCCTGCTCACAGGGCGCCCGCGGCCAACGCCAACGGCCTTCGGTTCTGAGCATGCATCAGGGCGGTTCACACAGCGACTCACAACGAGCCGTGTGCCCCGGTTTGTCGGCAGTCGTGGTCTGGGACGACGTCAATGCCCTCCGTGGTGAGCTTTACCCTTCGGAGCACTTAACCAGCCACGCCGCGGAGCTCGCGGGCGCGCACGGTAAGCCGGTCTTACGCAGCACCCCGGGGCCGCTACGCAAGCGCTTTGCACAATCGCGGGCTCAGCTGCGCGCGGCCTACGCCATCTTAGCGCGCGGCGCGAAAAACAAGCGCGATCCGAGCCCAGCCGAGGAATGGCTGCTCGACAATTCGCACGTCGTCGAGGAGCAGCTGCGTGAGATCCAAGAAGACTTGCCCTGGGGCTACCTGGTCGAGCTACCACGCATCGCGCGCGGTGCGATGGCAGGCTACCCGCGCGTCTACGGACTCTGCCTAGATTACCTGCGTCACTCCGACGCTCGCGTCGATCTGAATACGCTGGCCGAGTACGTCATTGCTTACCAGCGCGTCGCGACGATGACGATCGGCGAGCTGTGGGCGGTGCCGATTATGCTCCGGCTCGGGCTTACGTTGATCGTCGGCGCGCTGGCGGGTTCCGAGGCGAGCGCCCAAGACCGCGAGCACGCCGACGAGTGGGCCGACCGTCTGATCGTGGACGCCGACAACGACGAACGCCTGCGGCGCGCCTCGACGGAGCTCGAGGCCAGCGACACCCAGATCAGCGCTGGCTTTCTGGTCCAGCTGTTGAAGCGCGTGCGCGAGCATGACGCGCCGCTGTTGCCGGTGGTCGATTGGATCGCGGCGCGCTGCGCGGCGCTGAGCACGACCCCTGAAGAGCTGACCCGGCGCGAGCACCTGCGCCAAGCGGCGGATCACGTATCGGTCGGCAACTCGATCACCAGCATGCGGGCGATCGCGGCCCTGGATTGGACCAAATTCTTCGAGCTGACGAGTGGTGTGGAGGCGGTGCTGCGCCAGGATCCGTGCGGAGCGTACCCGCAGATGGACGAACCGTCGCGCGACCGCTGCCGGCACGCGGTCGAACGGTTGGCGCGTCGCAGCGGCTTGGATGAGCGCGTGGTGGCTGAGCGGGCGCTCGCGTTGGCGGTCGAGGGCCAGCTGCGTGAAGGCGGTCCCGCGCACGGCCACGTCGGCCACTTCTTACTCGATTCAGGCAGAAAACGCCTCGAAGCCACGATTGGTTACCGACCGAGCGTGTCAGAGCGGCTGCGTCGACCGATCCTGAGGCGACCGATCGGCTTCTACCTGGGTGTCCTGTCGCTGTTGGTGACGGCGTTGTGCGCGGGGGCGGCCAGTGTGCTCGCGCGCAGTTTTGGCAACGTGTGGGCTGGCGCGGCGTTGACGTTGCTGTTCGCAATTCCAGCCAGTGAATTAGCCTTGGCGGTGCTCAACGCACTGGTGATCTTCGTGCTGCCGCCGCGTTTGCTGCCGAAGCTCGACTTCGAGCACGGCATCCCCGAGCAGCATCGCACGTTGGTGGTCGTTCCGTGTTTGCTGGAAAGTCCCGCTGGCCTGGCGCAACTGCTGGAAGACTTGGAGGTGCGCGCACTCGCCAACGCGGACCCGAACCTTTACTTCGCGCTAGTCACCGATTTTACCGATAGCGTGGCTGCGGAGAGCGAGAGCGACGCGAGCTTGCTTGGGCTGGCGCGCGACGGCGTGGCCGAGCTGAATCAGCGCAATCGCGGCGAAGAGCGGTATTTCTTGTTGCATCGCCGGCGCGTTCACAACGCGGTCGAAGGCCGTTTCATGGGTTGGGAACGCAAGCGCGGCAAGCTCGAGGAGCTGAACCGCCTTTTGCGCGGCGCCACCGATACGACCTTCTCCGTCGTCACCGCCAGCCAGCAGCTGCTCGCCAGCGTGCGCTACGTGATCACGCTCGATGCCGACACCGAGCTGCCGCGCGACGTCGCCAAACGGTTGGTCGGTGCCATGGCGCATCCCGAGAACCGACCAGTGCTTGACGCCCAGCGCCAGCGCGTCGTGCACGGCTACGGCATTATCCAGCCGCGCGTCGGCACGTTGCCGAACAGCTCGCGCCGTTCGCGCTTCGCCCGCATCTTTGCCGGTGCGCCGGGCGTAGATCCGTACACGACCGCCGTGTCGGACGTGTATCAGGACCTGTTTGGCGAAGGCTCGTTCGTCGGCAAGGGCATCTACGACGTGGACGCCTTTCAAGCCGCGCTCCACGGCCGGGTGCCGGAAAATCGCCTGCTCAGCCACGACCTGTTCGAAGGCAGCTTTGCGCGTTCAGCGCTGGCGACCGATATCGAAGTCCTCGATGACCAACCTGCGACTTACGAGGTCGTTGCGAGTCGCGCGCACCGCTGGCTGCGTGGTGATTGGCAGCTTTTGCCGTGGCTGTACGTCAGTGTGCCGTGCGTCGGTGGCCGTCGCCCGAATGACCTGCGCGCGCTCGACCTGTGGAAATTGATCGACAATCTGCGACGCAGCCTGGTGCCGCCGGCGCTGGTGAGTTTGCTGGTGCTCAGCTTTTTCAGCCGCACGGGGCTGGTCCGATGGTCACTCGCGCTCTTGGCGGGCGTATTTCTGGGACCAATTCTGGTGCGGCAGATCTTATCACTGAGCCGCGCCGCGGTGTCGCGCGGGCGCCGTGGGCCGCTCGGTGGCGACATCCTCCAGAATCTGCGTCAAGCAGGCTTGGGTGTCATGCTGCTGCTCGATCAAGCTTTGCTGTCGACCGACGGCATCGTCCGCACCGGCTACCGGTTGTTGGTCTCGCGCCGCAACCTGCTCGAGTGGACGACGATGAGCCAAGCGGTTCGCCGGCATCGCAGCGGTAGCCTGCGGTCGTCTCGCCGCTTGTCGAGCAGCGGCTGGCTCGCGCTGCTCCTGCTCGTCGGGGTGAGTTGGGTGGCGCGCGCCAGCTTGCTCTGGGCGCTGCCGGTGATCTTGCTGTGGGTGGCAGCGCCGGCCGTTGTTGGTTGGCTCGGGCGAATCGAGCAAGAGCCGCCGCCGGATGCGCAACTCACGGCTGCTGGAAGGCGGCGTTTACGACTTTTAGCTCGAAAAACCTGGCGATTTTTCGACGCGTTCGTGACCGCCGAGGACAACTGGCTACCGCCAGACAACTACCAGGAAGATCCGCGCGGAGTCGTCGCGCATCGCACGTCGCCGACCAACATTGGCTTGTACCTGCTATCGGTGATTTCCGCGCGAGACCTCGGGTTCATCACGGCGGGCGAGGCGCTGGCGCGACTCGAAAACAGCTTTGCCACGCTGGCGCGGATGGAGCGTCGTTCAGGTCACATCCTCAATTGGTACGACACGACGACGCTGCGTCCGCTCGAGCCGCAGTATGTCTCGACGGTAGATAGCGGTAACTTGGCCGCGTACCTGTGGACGCTGCGTGCCGCTTGTACCGAGCTGCCACACGCCCCACTGTTCGACGCCTCGACGCTCGAAGCGGCCCGAGACGCTCTGGCCCTGTCGGCCGAGGCGTTGGGTCGGGAACCCGCCAGCGGCAAGGTGACCGGCTTGGCCGCGATTGCCGAGCTCGACCAGCTTTTGGCCGACGGCGCTCCCGAGCTCGAGCACGGCGCGCTGGACGCCTGCGCTGCGCTCGGTCGTTGGCACGGCGCGTTGTCGGAGCTGGCGCAAGCCGACTGGGCGCAGCGCGCTAGCGATGAGACGCGCTATTGGCTCGAGCGAGCAGTCGCGGCACTGGGGCACACGCTGGCGCAAGCAGTTGAGCTTGCGCCGTGCCTGGCTTGGCTTAGCGCGGCGCAAGCGCCGTGGCGGGCTGGCGCTTCGGACGCGCTTTATCGCGAGCTGTCGGTTCGCGTCGCGGCTGCCAGGACGCCGGTTGAGCTTGCCGCCGCTGCGGTTGGCTTCCTCGAGGAGCTACCGGGCTTGGAGCAAACGGCAGTTGGTGAGGCCGACGCGCCCATTGAAACCTTTTTCAAGGAGCTCGCGACGAGCTTACTCGTGACCGAGCGCGCGTGCGAGGCGCTGACCCAACGCGCCGCCGCCGTCGCCCAACAAGCCATCGAGTTGGCGGATGGCATGGATTTCGGTTTCCTCTACGACGAACAGCGCGGGCTGTTCGCGATTGGCTACAACGTGAGCGGGGCTCGGCTCGACGGCTCGCACTACGATCTCTTGGCGTCCGAAGCGCGCTTGGCGAGTCTGGTCGCGATCTCGAAGGGCGATGCGCCGCTCGAACATTGGTGGAAGCTCGGGCGTCCCAGGACCGCGACGTCAGCAGGTCGATCGCTGTTGTCGTGGAGCGGCTCGATGTTCGAGTACTTGATGCCGCTGCTGGTCACCGGCGTGAGCTTCGACACACTGCTCGGCGAGACGTGCCGCTCGGCGGTTGGGCGGCAGCGTGACTACGGTGTAGAGCGTGAAGTGCCGTGGGGCGTGTCGGAGGCCGCCTACAACGTGATGGACCTCGGTATGAACTACCAGTACCGAGCGTTCGGGGTGCCTGGCCTCGGTTTCAAGAGCGGCCTGGCGGAGGATCTGGTCGTCGCACCGTACGCGACGGTGTTGGCAGCGCTCGTGCGTTTGGACCTCGCTTTGCCGAACTTCGAGGCGCTCGACGCCGCCGGACTCGGCGGCCAATACGGCTATTACGAGGCGATCGACTTCACGCCCGGTCATGTGCCGCCGGGTCGGCGCAGCGTGGTGGTCAAAGCTTTCATGGCCCATCACCAAGGGATGAGCCTGGTAGCGCTCGGCAACTTGTTGTGCAATTGGCCGATGCAACGGCGCTTCTTCGCCGATGCGCGGGTCAAAGCCAGCGCGCTGTTGTTGGAGGAGCGCGTGCCCAACGCGGCGCCGCTGACCGTCGCGCGCGCGGATCAGGCCAGCACGGCGGCGTCGAACGAGCCCGAGCTGCGCCTGACCGATCACGTCGGCCTCGGAGCGCCGGGAGCACCGCGCTTGCACTTGCTCGGCCACGGTGAGCTGTCGAGCATCGTGTCGGCGGCCGGCACGGGCGTCATCACCTGGAAGGGCTTGGATGTGACGCGCTTCCGTGACGACTCCGCGCTGGATGCTGGCGGGATCTTCCTCTTCGTGCGCGACCTCACGCATCGCCGGCTCTGGTCGGCGGGGCAACAGCCGACCGGCGCGGCTCCCGACTACTACGATGCTTCGTTCTCGATTGATCGCGTCGAGCTCAAGCGCCGTGACGGCGCGATCGAAACCATCACCGAAATCGCCGTTTCGCCAGAGCACCCGGCGGAAGTGAGGCGTTTCACTTTCACGAACCACGGCAGCGAGCCGCTCGACCTCGACGTCACCAGCTACACCGAACCCGTGCTTACGACCCGCGGGTCGGACGTGGCGCACCGCGCGTTCAGCAGCATGTTCCTCGAAGCCGAGTTGTTGCCGGAACGCGGCGCGATCTTGGTGCGCCGCCGGCCGCGTTCCGCGACTGAAACCGAGAGCTGGCTGGTTCAGGCGCTGACGCCGGACGGCGAAGGCTTTGGTGACGCAGAGCTCGACGCCTCGCGGCTCGAGTTCTTGGGACGCGGCGGCGCGCTCGAAAAGCCTCGAGCGCTGGCGTTCGGTCACAAGCTGAGCGGTACGGGCGGTGACGTCCTCGACCCGGGGCTGGCGTTGCGCCGCCAGGTGCGCCTCGCTCCGGGGCGTCACGCGCGCGTGACGTTGACGACTGCGCTAGCCAGCTCGCGAGAGGCCGCGCTGAGCTTGCTCGAGCTGTTCACGACTCCGCACGCTCCGGCGCGTGCGTTCGAGCTGGCATGGGCGGACGCGCGGGTGGAGTTGAAGCACCTCGGCATCACCGCTGCCCGTTCGCACCGATTTCAACGCTTACTTTCGTGCTTGATGCACGCGCCGCCTGCGCTGCGCGAAACCGCCGACGCCAACCTGCCTTTGACCCGCGGCAAGGCTGCGCTGTGGACCCAGGGCATCTCGGGCGATCTGCCGATCCTGCTGCTAGTGGTCGACAGCTTGGACTTCGGGGAGCTGTGCCATGAGCTGCTGCTCGCTCACGAGTTTTGGCGCATCAACGGCGTGAGCTGCGATCTGTTGCTGCTGAACCAAGAGCCCGAGAGTTACCTTCAGCCCCTTCACGAATCGATTCAGGATCTGATCCGGTCGAGCCCCGCGCAAGGGCACGAGAACCAGCGCGGTGGCGTATTTTTGCGCCGCGCCGGCCAGCTTTCGGCCGAGGAAAATCTGCTGCTCTTGCGCGCCGCGAGCGTCGTGCTGAAAACCTCGAAGGGCTCGCTTTCCCAACAGCTGCGTCCGGCCGCTCAGCCTGTAGCCTGGCCCGAACCGCTGCCGGTGGTGCGGCGCCTGGCAGCGCCCAGCTTGGTCGCATCGTCGCCGCCGCCGCCTGACCTGCGTTACTTCAATGGCATCGGCGGCTTTAGCGCTGACGGGCGGGAGTACGTGATGCGGATTGGCCCGGGTGCACGGCCGCCAGCACCGTGGTGCAACGTGCTGTCGAACGAGCAATTCGGCAGCGTGGTGTCGGAAAATGGCCTGGGCTTCACCTGGGTGGCTAACAGCCAGCGCCAGCGCCTCACGCCGTGGAGCAACGACGCTGTTCGCGATCCATCGGGTGAGCTCGTCTACCTGCGCGACGAGCAAGATGGCCGTGTTTGGTCCGCGACTCCCGCGCCGGCCAGCTTGGGCGCCGAGTTCAGCGTTCGTCACGGCCAGGGCTACAGCATCTATTCGCATACGCAGGGCGAGCTCGAGCACGAGCTCACGGTTTTCGTTAGCGCCGAGCACCCCGTCAAGCTGCTGCGTCTGCGCCTCCGAAATCGCGGCGACTGCGCGCGGCGGCTCAGTGTCTACGGCGTGGTGGAGTGGGTGCTGGGTCCTGCGCGTGAAGCGACTCGGCTACAGGTCTCTACGGGTTGGGATACCGACCGTGCAGTGCTCGTCGCCAACAATCCGTTTTCGGCCAGCCCGGAGGCGCACGCGTTCATCGCGACGGATCTTCCAGTGGCCAGCGTCAGCGGCGATCGCGCGGAGCTATTCGGGGTGGGCGGCTCCCGGGCGCGCCCGCAAGCGCTCGAACGCAAGAGCCTGTCCGGCCGCACCGGCGTGGGGATGGATCCGTGCGGTGCCCTGCAAATTCCGCTCGAATTGGCGGCCGGCGAAGCGCGTGAGCTGTGCCTTGCGCTGGGCCACGGCGACTCGAAGGCGCACGCCCACGAGCTGGCAGCTCGCTACGTCGCTCCCGGGGCGGTCGGGCGCGCTTTCGAGGCGCTCGGACCGTTGTGGGACACGCTGTGCGCTGTGACGGCTCACACCCCCGACGACGCATTTGACCTGATGGTCAATCGTTGGCTGCCCTATCAAGTGACGTCGGCGCGGCTTTGGGCTCGCACGGGCTTCTATCAGTCGAGCGGTGCGTATGGTTTCCGCGACCAACTCCAGGATGTGCTCGCGCTGCTGCACGCGCGACCCGACTTGGCGCACGCGCACATCTTGCGCGCTGCCGCTCGCCAGTTCGCGGCGGGTGACGTGCAGCACTGGTGGCATCCCGAGACCGGGGAAGGGGTACGCACACGCTGCTCGGACGATCTGCTGTTCTTGCCGTATGCGGTAGCGGCCTACGTGCGCGTCACCGGTGACCAGTCGATTTTGGACGAGCGTGTCCCGTTTCTCGAGGAACGTCCGCTCGCTCCCGCAGAAGAGGACCTGTTCAGCGCTCCGAAGCACGGCGCCGAACAGGCGACGCTCTACGAACATTGCGTGCGCGCGCTGGTGCTCGGTAGCACGGTTGGAGCACATGGGCTGCCCAAGATCGGTGCTGGCGATTGGAACGATGGCATGAATCGCGTTGGGCACCTGGGTCATGGCGAGAGCGTCTGGCTCGGCTGGTTTCTGGTGCGCACGCTCGAAGACTTCTTGCCGCTGGCGCGGGCTCGCGGCGACCAGGAACGCGCCGCTGCCTGCCGCGTCGAGGTGGACCGGCTGCGGGGCGCGCTCGAGGCAGAAGCTTGGGACGGCGACTGGTACCGGCGCGCCTACTACGATGACGGCAGTCCGATTGGCTCGCGCGAGAGCCAGGACTGCCGCATCGATGCGATCGCTCAATCGTGGTCGGTGATCGCGGGTGGCGACCCCGTCCGCGCGCGGCGCGCCGTCGAAAGCTCGCTCACGGAGCTGGTCGTCGAGGATCAGCGGCTGATGCGGCTGCTCACGCCACCGTTCAGTCATACGGACCACGACCCCGGCTACATCCGCAGCTATCCCCAAGGCGTGCGCGAAAACGGCGGTCAGTACTCGCATGGCGTGATGTGGACCGTGCAGGCGCTGTGCTTGCTCGGCGAAGGCGAGCGAGCGCATTGGCTGTTCTCGCTGCTCAATCCGATCAGCCACGCCACGAGTCCCGCGCAAATGAAGCGCTATCGCGTCGAGCCGTACGTGCTGGCAGGCGACGTTTACGCGTCGACGCAGCACCTCGGTCGCGGCGGCTGGACCTGGTACACCGGCTCGGCCGCTTGGATGTACCGGATCGCCGTCGAGGACATCCTGGGCCTCCAGCGTCGCGGCGATACGCTCGAGATAGCACCGTGCGTTCCGGCGGATTGGAACGATTTTTCCGTCACCTACCGCTACGGAAAGAGCGAGCTCACGCTGGTGTTCCAAAACCCCGAGGGCGTGGCGACCGGGGTAAAGCGCATCGAGCTCGACGGCCGCGAGCAACCGGATCAGCGGGTCGGGCTGGTCGACGATGGCCGTCGCCACCGCGTTCTCATCGTAATGGGCCGGGCGCGTTCGGACTGGGGCGGCGTTGCCGCTCGAGGGCGGTCTGCAACGGGCGAGCCCGCTGGGGCCGAAAAATAGGCCGCGTTATCGCGTCTATTGGGTTCACTGGGCTAGCCTAGCGGGGGATGGCGGAGAAGACGTTACTTTCGTGGAGCAGCGGCAAAGACAGCGCGTGGGCGCTTCACGTACTGCGCTCTGACCCGGAGCTCGAGGTCGTGGGCTTGCTCACGACCATTAACGAACAGTTCGCGCGCGTTGCCATGCACGCCGTGCGCGTCGAGCTGCTGCGCGCTCAGGCGGCTGCGCTCGGGCTACCTCTGCTAGAGGTCGGGCTACCCTGGCCATGCAGCAACGAGCAGTACGAGGCGCGAATGACCGACGCGTTCGCGCAGGCGCGAGCTCCGGGCATCACGGTCATGGCGTTCGGCGATCTGTTTTTGGAAGACATTCGCCAGTACCGGGTCCAAAAGCTGCAAGGCTCGGGGATCCGGCCGGTGTTTCCGCTGTGGGCTCTACCGACCGACCAGCTCGCTCGCACCATGGTCGACGGCGGGTTACGGGCGCGCCTGACGTGTGTGGACCCGCGCCAGCTTTCGCCAGAATTTGCGGGGCGCGAATTCGACGCGGCGCTGCTCGCCGAGCTGCCGGCCAGCGTTGACCCGTGCGGTGAGCGCGGGGAATTTCACAGCTTTGCCTACGCCGGCCCCATGTTCGAAAAGCCGTTGGCGATTCGAACCGGTGAGGTGATCGAACGCGACGGCTTCGTCTTCGCGGACTTGCAGGCGCAGCCATGACCGAGCCCGAACGCATCGTTTCGATGCTGGCTAGCGCTACGGAGCTGTTATGCGCCCTGGGTTTGGGCGACAAACTCGTCGGTCGTTCGCACGAATGCGACCACCCCTCTTGGGTACGCCGCCTGCCTGAAGTGAGCCGCCCAACCTTCGCGATCGACGGCAGCAGCCGTGAGATCGATACGCTCGTGCGCACGCGGTTGCGCGCCGGCGAACCGCTGTATGTCGTCGACGAAGCGCTGCTGCTCGAGCTAGCTCCCGATTTGCTGGTCACCCAAACGCACTGCGAAGTTTGCGCCGTCAGCCCCGCAGATCTCGTGCATCAGCTGCCAGCAGCGCTGACACGGCGACCGGTCGTGGCGCTGAGCGGCGGCACCATCGCCGCGATCCTCGACGGCTTCCTGGAGGTGGCGGCGGCGGTTGGCAGGCCCGAGCAGGGCGCAGCTCTCGTCAGCCAGCTGCGCGCGCGCGTCGACTCGGTGCGGCAGCGGGTCGCGGGCCTTCCGCGGCCACGGGTCGTGTGCCTCGAATGGATTGAGCCGCCGTTCACGATGGGCAATTGGGGACCGCAGCTGATCGAAATGGCCGGTGGCCAGAGCCTGCTCGGCACCGCCGGCCAACACTCGGCCACCACACCGTGGCAGGCCGTGCTGGATGCAGATCCCGACGTCTTGCTGATCGCTCCGTGCGGCTTCAACCTCGCGCGTGCCGAGCAAGAGATGCACTTGATCGCCAGCCAACCCGGCTACCGCGAGCTCGCCGCGGTCCGCGCTGGTCGAGTCTTCGTTGCCGACGGCAACCTCTACTTCAATCGCTCGAGCCCCAGCCTGTTCAAAACGCCCGAAATCCTCGCAGAAATGTTGCACCCGGAGAGCTTTTCGCCAAGCCGCGAAGGCAGCGCGTGGCGTCGCTTTGCGGGTGGCTGAGTCGCTTTCGAGATTTGGCGGATTGCGGCGGGGGTCGGCGTGGCTGACAAAAGAAGAGGAGCCGGGCGCGACGTACGACGCGCACCCGGCTCCTTCACTATCCGAACCGGCGACTCAGGCTGCCGGCGTCTCCTCCGTCTTGAGGACGAATTCCGGGTAACCGCCGACACCCATTTCCGGGAAGTCGAGGCCCGCCAGCTCAGTCTCAGCGCTCACCCTGAGCGGGGTGATCTTGTCGCTGATCTTGAACCAGACGTACGCCATCGTGAAGCCGAACACGCACAGAACGGCGCAATTGATGGCCTGCATGGCGAGCTGCGAAGCATCACCGTACAAGATACCGCGCACGCCGTCCGAGCCGTACTGCTTGACCATCTCGTCTCGGACGACGCCGTTCCAACCGGCCCCGTACTCACCGGTGGCAAAGATGCCGACGGACATCACGCCCCACAGGCCGTTCACGCCGTGGACCGCGACTGCTCCGACGCAATCATCGACGCCCTTGGCCTCGATGAAGCGCGCCGCGACCACGACCAGCACGCCCGCAATGGCACCGATGACCACCGCGCCGAGCGGGTTGACGAACGCGCACGGCGCAGTGATCGCGACAAGACCAGCCAGAAAACCGTTGACCAGCATGCCAGGGTCCGGCTTCTCGCCGCGCGCCATCATGTACATCATGCAACTGAATGCAGCGGCCACGCTCGCGAGCATCGTGTTGACCACGACGAACGAAATACGCAGATCAGTACCCGAGAGGGTCGAGCCTGGGTTGAACCCGAACCAGCCGAAGGCCAGAATGAAGCAACCGACGATAGCCATTGGCAAATCGTGCGCGGCCAACGTAACCGGCTTGCCGTTGACGTATTTGCCGATGCGAGGTCCGACGACGATGCCGCCAGCGAGTGCAATCAAACCGCCCATGCCGTGCACGACGCCGGAGCCGGCGAAGTCCACCGCGCCGTGGCCCAGGTGCCAGTTGATGCCGCCCTGCGCCAGCCAGCCGCCACCCCACACCCAGTTGGCGTAGAGGCAGTACGGCAGCGCGACCCACAGGCCGTACAGCACGAAGTTCTTCCATGCCCAGCGTTCAGCCATCGTGCCGGTGGGAATGGTGGCCGTGGTGTCCATGAACACCATCATGAAGAAGAACAGGCCCATCACCGCGGTGTCGTTGACCGACGAACCGAGGAAGAAGCCCTTGGTGCCCATCACGCCGTATTTACCGGCGATCGAGATGCCGCTGTTCAGAACCGCGGTACCTGGCCCCAGTGATGAATACCAACCGGGTGCCACGGGTCCGTTGAACCAGTTGCCCCAGCCGATCGCGAAGCCGTAGGCCCAGAAGCCCAAGCAGCCGAGCGGGTAGATCATGAAGTTCATGGCGAAAGTGTGCGCGGCGTTCTTGGCGCGGCACATCCCGGTTTCGACCATCGCGAAGCCGGCCTGCATGAACATGACCAAGAAGCCCGTAATGAGCGTCCACATCATGTTGATGGAGAACATGTTGTGCGTGACGCGGTCGTAGATGTCGGTTGGCGCGAGCGTGGCCGGCGCGTCGCCTTTGGCGTCACCAGCTGGCGTGGCCCAGACACCGGATGCGGCACCCGTGGGGTCCGGCCATGTGTCAGGCTTGCCCGGCGTGTTGGCTCCGCTGAAGTAGGGCGGGAGGGGCGCGGGCGCGGCAGATGCTGACGCCGCGGGCGCCGCCGGCGCCGGATCATCGGCGAAGGCGGCCGTGCTGAGCGTCACGCATGACGCCAGCAGACCCAAGAGAAGTAACTTGAATTTGCTCACCGAAGTATCCCTTTCTGAAGTTCGGGCGCGCACCGGAGAACTCCGGGTCGCGTCCGCATATGCTCTTTCGATCCGCTCAGTCGCTCGTTCACCACGTTGCCTCGCCACGTTGATGGGCCAACTCGCGTCGCCGATGGAATCGGGCGACCAACACGATCAGCACCGCGCCCACTGCCACGCTGGCCGCGAGGCGAGGCAGCGGTGCGTAGCCGACCCGGCTCAACACCCAGCTGCAAAGCAGCGTCGGACCTAGAACGAGGTAGCGAGTCAGCGGCGTCGTCAGCTTTTGGGTCATGCGTCGAGCTCCTGCCCTTGCGAGTACCGGGTTAGTCATTTCGGCAGTTTTTCCGAACAGACTCTCTGTTTCGGAAATCCGATAAACGATCCTTACAAAATATTTATGAAATATTTATGCGTTAAAAAATGCCCGTTAAGAGCATATTTCAGGCCGCGCCGGCTACTCGCATGACGCCTGCCATCCTGATCATCGACCCAGATCCCGCGACTCGACGCATCCTCAGAGCCGCGCTGGCCGTCGAGGGATATCGCACCTGGGAGGCAGCAACGGCGCCCGACGGCCTGGCGGCTTTTGCGGCCCGCGCCCCCCAGGCCGTGCTGATCGACCTGGATCTGCCCCACCGCGAAGGTTTCGACGCCCTCGCGTCGATCCGCGACTCCTCGGACGTCCCGCGGTTCGGAATGTCGGCGCAGGTTGGCGGACTGCAGTCAGTTGAGGCCCTCGATGCCGGTGCGAACGACGTCATCACCAAGCCATTTCGCGAAGCGGAGCTGCTTGCCCGCCTGCGCGTCGCGCTTCGCGTGGCCGCACGGCGCAGCGCTCGCCACGAGGTACTGACGGTGGGGCCGTTGCGGCTCGAGACCCCCGAGGGGCGGGTTTTCCTCCGTGAACGTGAGATCCCGCTCACCGCCACAGAATTCAAGGTGCTGGAGGTGATGGCGCGCGACGCGGGGCAGGTCGTGACTCACCGGCGGCTGTTGGCCAGCGTGTGGGGCCCCGAATACAGGTCGGATGTCCAATACTTGCGCGTGTTCATGTGCCGGCTGCGCGGCAAGCTCGAGGCGGATCCCGAGGCCCCGGAGCTGCTCCTGACGACGCCGCGCGTCGGCTATCGGCTCCGGCCCCCGGACTGACTTTACGCACTCCTAGTGGCCTGCTCTGAAGGCTGGTCCACAAAGACGACGATGTTGGGTCAAGTGGTGCTGTTGATCGCGCAAGAGCCTCAGCTGAGGCGGCTCTTGCGCGTGACGTTCAACCACGCTGGCGCGCGGCTCCTGGAGTGCCCGTCGGTCCGCGACGCGATCGCGCCGCTCGACGCACACCGTCCCGATCTGGTGCTCCTGGACCTACGCTCAACGCACACGGCGGCTGCCGACGCGACGGCGCTGGTGCGCGAACGCACCGATGTCCCACTGATCGCGCTCGGCGACACCGACGAAGAAGGGCAGAAAATCGCCACATTCGACGCGGGAGCGGATGATTACCTCACGATTCCGTTCAGCTGCCCGGAACTTCTGGCGCGGATTCGCGCGGCTCTGCGGCGCTCGCTGCGCTTGCGCTCCCAAACGCGGCATGAGCCGTTCCGGGTTGGCGCGCTGGAGGTCGATTTCGTCGCGCGCGATGTGCGCTTGCACGGCAAATCCATCCACCTCACGCCAACCGAGTACAAGCTGCTCGGCGTGTTGATCGCCTCGGCCGGACAAGTCGTCACGCACCAGCGGCTCTTGCAAGAAGTCTGGGGACCGGCTTCTGTCAACCAAGTGCAATACCTGCGGGTGTACATGAAGCAGCTTCGGCGCAAGCTCGAGCCTTCGGCGGCGCTCCCTCAGTACCTGGTCACCGAACCCGGGATTGGTTATCGATTGCGTCTACCTGCCTGAAACAAGTCGTGTGTTATACGCGCGGCGTGCCTGACGTTCTTCCGTCTTGGACAGCCTTCCCGTTCGGTGCGCTCGTGCTCTCGATGGCGTCGCTGCCGATGCTGCTCCCGCATTTCTGGGAGAAGCGGGCGTTTCAGGCGTCGGTGGTCGCCGCCTGTACGCTGCCCGTCGTCTACTTCCTGAGTCAGCGCGGCCTATCGCACGAGATTTCGCGGAGCTTGGGCGGGTACGCAACGTTTATCGCCACGCTCGGGGCGCTGTACATCGCGGCCGGTGGCGTGTTCGCGAGCGCCGACTTGCGCGCCACGCCGGCCGTCAACGTTGGCTTTCTGGTGCTGGGCAGCGTGCTGGCCAGCATCATCGGCACGACCGGCGCCAGCGTGCTGGTGATTCGCCCGCTGCTACGCACTAACTCGCAGCGCAGGCACGCCGGTCACCTGGTGCCGTTCTTCATTCTCGCGGTTGCAAACTGCGGCGGCCTGTTGACGCCGCTCGGGGATCCGCCGTTGTTGGTCGGTTTCGTCGGCGGCGTGCCGTTTTTTTGGACGCTGAGGCTGCTGCCGGTTTGGCTGCTGTATATCGTGATGATCGCGGTGATTCTGTTCTTCGTCGATCGTCGCGCCTACGCGCGTGAGCCCGCGGAAGCGCTGGCGCGCGATCAGGCCGAGCAAGCTCCACTGTTGATCCGCGGCAAGCGTAACCTTGCCCTGCTCGGCGCGATCGTCGGAGCGGCGTTCCTGCCGCCCGTGTGGCGTGAGCTGGCGCTGGTGGCGATCGGCCTGGCTTCGTACTTCGGCACGCCGCGCGAGCTGCACAAGCTGAATGGCTTTACGTTTGGGCCGATCATCGAGGTGGCGCTGCTGTTCGTCGGCCTGTTCGTGTGCCTGGTGCCGATCGAAATCATGCTCGGCTACCTGGCCCCGCAGCTGCCGATTCAGCACAGCTATCAGCTGTTCTGGGGCTCCGGGATATTGTCGTCGGTGCTCGACAACGCCCCGACCTACGCGGCCTTCGCGGCGCTTGCTCGGGGCCTGAGCCATGGTCGTCCCGATCTGGTGGCCGGCATTTCACCGATGATGTTGATTGCCGTCAGCGCCGGTAGCGTGGTGATGGGCGCGACCACCTACATCGGCAATGGCCCCAACCTGATCGTGAAGTCGATCGCCGAACGTTCGGGCGTCACGATGCCCGGCTTCGTGCGCTACGCTATCTTCGCCTTCTTCACCATGCTGCCCGCCCACCTGATCGTCACCTTCGCGCTAATCGCCCTCGAACGTTAGGAGTGAGACTTGGAACCTACCGACGAATCACCCGAACCAGCGGCGCCGATGCCCAGCCAACGTCCGCTCGTCAACAGTGGCGAGGAGCCGCGCGTCGTGCTCGCCGCCGTCGACACCTCCGCGTCAGCAGAGCGCGTCGTCGCCATGGCCGCGCGCTTCTGCCGCGCATTTCCGGAAGCCAGCCTGCACGTGCTGCACGTGTTGCGGTATTCGCGCGTCGACCGCCACGCCGGCGTGCCGGCGATGGGCTCGGACGTCGTCGACGACGCCAAAGATCATCTAGAGGCGCATAAGCGCTCGGCGATGCGACAGTGCAGAAATCCGGTGACCAGCCATTTCGCGATCGGCAGCCCGACCAGCGAGATACTGCGCTTCTGCACCGACCTGAAGGTCGAGTTGTTGGTGATCGCCACCCACGATCACTCCGGGTTCGAGCGCTTGCTACTCGGGTCGATCGCCGAGACGCTGGTTCGGAAGGCGCCCTGCACGGTGACCGTGGTGAGACAAGCGATGCACCGCGACGCCCGCTGAACGCTCAGGTTTAGGCGCCTCAGCCGGCGCCATGTTTCTGGTGTGTTGCTTGTTCATGTCGGCAGCGGTTCCGAGTAGCTAACTACATGCCACGCGCGTTGATGTTTCGGGCGCCGGCTTGAAATCTCCTCTAGGCTGCTGTGCATGAGCGCCGCACGTCCATACGACGAGCGCGCGGGCGGTTCGCGTTCGCCATGCCCCGGGTGTTCGAGAAATTCTACCGCGGCCAATCCGCCAAGCAGAAAGACCGTGGCGTCGGACTCGGCCTGACCATCTGTCGCGCGGTCGTCCGAGCGCACGGCGGCAGTATCGACGTCTTCGCTCGCAAGCGCGGCGGAACCCGCGTGCGCTTTACACTGCCGCTGGGCGTCGCCGCGACAATCGCCCATCTGCCAATCGAAGAGAGACCCGAAGCATGACGCCCGCGATATTGGTGATCGAGGACGAAGCTCCCATGCGGCGCGTACTGCGTAACGCGCTCGGTGCCCAGGGTTACCACGTGTGGGAGGCCGGTACGAAGCAAGATGCCCTATTGACGATCGCCAGGCGGGTGCCGCAAGCCATCCTGCTCGATCTCGGGTTGCCTGACGGCGACGGTCTCGAGCTGTTGAAAGTCGTGCGCGAGCGCTCCGAGGTGCCGGTCATCATCATCTCGGCGCGCGGCGAAGAGCGTGATCAAGTGCTCGCACTGGACAACGGCGCGAACGATTACGTGACCAAGCCCTTTCGCGAAGCTGAGCTGCTGGCGCGACTGCGGGCTGCTCTCCGCAGCGCTGCGGCTTGCGCTGCGCCGCACGATGAACGCATCGAAATTGGACCGCTGTGCCTTCACCCGCGAGAGCAATGCGTCTACCTGAAGGGCGAAGAGGTCCCGCTCACGCCGACTGAGTTCCGCTTGCTCGAGGTCATGGCGCGCCAAGCCGGCCGGGTGGTGACGCACCGGCAACTGCTCCGCGAAGTGTGGGGCGGGTCCTACGTTCAAGACACTCAGTACTTGCGCGTCTACATGCGCCAATTGCGCCAAAAATTGGAACAAGACCCAACCTCGCCACAGCTGTTGATCACGACGCCCGGTGTCGGCTACCGGCTGCGAGCACCCGACGGCTGAGTGCTCGGCGCCGCGCTGCCGCGAACGCTCGCTCGGCGCGCGTCACGCCCAGGCAAAAATCCGGTCCTTATGGCGGTTAGTTGAGCTTTGATTCCATCTTTACCCGGCCTGGGTCATGCTTGGAGCCGAGTGACGCAACCGTCGAGGAGCTCAGAATGATCGGTGTAGTCTTTTGCGCTACCGTCGCCTTGGCAATCTTCGCGCTGGCGGCGCTGGCCGATGAGCGCTGGCCCGATCGTTTGAGTCGCCGTGGTCAGCAGCTGCGGGGCGAAAAGTGGCGCGGTGAATGGGGCCCGCGCCCGGCGTATTCATCCGTCACGTGGCGCAAGCGTGGTGCGGCCGCACACGGGCTCGATGGCCCGTCGCTCGTCGGGCACTGAGGCATCTCGTACCACCCACGGAACGTCGTCGAAGCCAAACCAAGCGCGCTCCTACTTGTCCGTGTCGCCAGCGCCCGACGGACCGTTGACCGGTACTGGCATGCCGGCCGGCATCGCGACGGCGAACGGGCCGGCTGGCGCCGGTATCGACGCCGGAAACGGCATCGCGGGCGCGGGCAGTGAATTCGAGCTGCCGACGGTGCGCTCTTCGTTCGCCAGGCTGTACATGACGACTTGGTTGCGGCCGCGGTTTTTAGCCTCGTACAGGGCGATGTCGGCGGCCTTGACCAAGTCGTCCGCGTTGCTCGAGACGACGTCGGAGTTGCCGGCGCAACCGATGCTAGTCGTGATCGTCACGACCTCGCCGTTGAAGTTGAAGTCTTGTTTGCGCACGTTCTTCAATAGCCGCTCGGCGACGATGCGCGCGTCACCCTTGCTGGTGTGCGGCAGCAAGATCACGAACTCCTCGCCACCGTAGCGGGCCGCCAGATCCACTTCCCGAAGCGAGCCGTTGATCCTGCGCGCGACCTCTTTCAGGACCTGGTCGCCGGCGTCGTGGCCAAAGCGATCGTTGATCTGCTTGAAGTGGTCCAAATCCAGGAGCAAGCAGCTGAGCGTGTTCTTGTAACGCTTCGTTACCGCAAACTCGCGCTTGAGCACGTCGGCAAAGCGGCGGCGGTTGAACAGCCCGGTCAGCGCGTCGGTGCTGGCGAGCGCCTCCACGCTGTGCAGCATCGACTCGAGCTGTTGATTCCGATCGCGCAGCTCGGAGTGTACGGCCTTCACGCGCAGCGCCGCAAAAATTCGCGCCTCCAGCTCCTGATCCTCGAACGGCTTCGGCAGGTAGTCGTCGGCGCCAATGTTGAGCCCCGCCACGCGATCGGCGAGCGCCGTGCGCACCGTCAGCATGATCACCGGGATGTCACGGGTCTCGGCGTTCATCTTCAGCCAGCGGCAGACCGCGAAGCCGTCGATGTCAGGCATCACGACGTCGAGCAGCACCAAGTCGGGTGATGTCGTGCGCGCTCGCTGCAGCCCCTCCATGCCCGAAGACGCCCGCGTGACTCGGTAGCCGAGCCGCTCGAGCGCTGCCACGATGTGCGTGCTTTGCGCTTCGCTGTCATCGATTAGTAGAAGGTGGGCTTTCATGACCAGTCGAGGAGCGCGGCCGCGGCTGCCGTACCGCCGTAGCGATCCGTGGCACAACACCTCAGCCGCAGAACGGCCACTCTACCCCAGTCTTAATGCCGACCTTTCATGGCATCTTTGCCCCAACGGCAGGCGGGAACAACAGGAAGGCGGGAGACGAGACGGGCGAGACGTCAGATTATCTTCCCGACTTCCCAAGGCTGTATTTCGGTAGCCAACCGAGATGAGACCTGCTCACCCGCCTACCCGCCTTGCTCTGAGCATTGGTTCCATCTCGGTTGGCTGCCGAAATGCAGCCTGCTTGCAGAAGCTTCTGTAGCGGAACTCGGTGATTCCGGGCGTGCGGGCGTGCGGGCGTGCAGCGTGCAGCGTGCAGCGTGCAGCGCTCAGCGTTAGCGCGGGCGGATCGCGGGTTTCGCGGTCGCTCGTCCGCCATGCGCAAACCGCGCCCGGTCTCCTTGCACGCTACACGCCGACGCTCGCGCTTCGGACGACGACTCCATAAGTCTTCTTTCTTGCCTGGCTTCCCCAGCGTGCCTGCTCTGGCGAACCGCCTCCAGGCCACAGCGGCCGCTGCGCGGCCGTGAGTGATTCGCTTGCGCTCGTCCCTCAGCCTGGACCCGGTCCGCCAGAGCAAGCGCGTTTCAGCTGGCGTGCAGTTCAGCGCGTCAGAAGGAAGCAACATGCTCCGCATTTATCACGTAGTTTTGCAGGTCTTGAAGCAACTGCAGCCAGCTCTGCGGCGGATTGAGCTCCGGGACCGTGACCTGGCTCGGCAGCTCAGGCGTTGCAGTAGCTCGGTGGCTCTCAACCTGGCCGAAGGCATGTACAGCCGCGGACGCAATCGCGCCGCGCGTTACCACAGCGCACTCGGCTCAGCCCGCGAAACCCTCGCCTGTTTGGAGGTCGCGGTCGTATGCAGCTACGTTCAACAAGACCCAAGTTTGAACGACCAGCTCGACCGCATCGTCGCTACTCTCGTCAAGCTAGTAGCCAGGTAGCCGACCCGCTCTGACGCTGTCGCAAATGCGACAGCGTCAGCTTCGCCACGAGTCGCCGCGAAATCATTGCGGAAATCGTGTCGCAAATGCGACATCGAAATGCGCCCCACAACCCCGGCACCGAGCTCATCAACGCCGCGGATTTGCGGACGAAGGCCCGAATGCGATGAATGCTCAGAGGAAGGCGGGCCGCCTTCCTTCCGCCTTCCTTCCGCCTTGCTGCTCGCTCGTGCTCGCGGGCTACTTGCGGATCACGACCGGCGTGCCCTGCGTCGCGGGAACGGCGACTGCGTGCCAGCCTTTCGGCAACTCGGGGCCGACGAAGCGGAACACACGCGCCGCGTCGGCGGGCGACAGCGCGAAGCTGCCCGCGCCGTGCTCGATACCGAAGCGATCGTGCCAATACGCGCCGTGAATCAGCTGCCCGGAGCTCAGCTCGAGCGCCCACGGCGCGTCTTGCACCTCGAACGCTTCGCCGAAGCTTGCCGGATCTTTGCCGACGAACGTCAGGTCCTTCTGCTTCACTTCGAAGGTGCCGAGTGGAATTGGTCGCGGCCCGTCGCTGGCCGGCTGCGTGTCGCTGGGGTTTTCGGGTAGCTCGTGCGCCACGCTCAGCAGCGTGACGAACAGCGCGCGATGGCCGGTGTAGCTGACCAAGGTCCCGGTCGAGACGCTTACGTCGAGCCAACGCGTGTCGTCTTTCACGAAGTCGGGAAACGCCGTACGTTTCTGGACTACGGTCACGTCTTGGTGGCGCACCCACAGCTCGTCGCCGGCGCTGCTCGGTCTCAGCGCGACGCCGTCGAAAGCCCAGTATTTCACGCGGCCCATGCTGCGGAAGCGGCCGCTCAGCGATAGCTCACTGTGGTACTCGAGCAGATCGCCCTTCTCGGCGTCGGTGCCGTTGACGCGGAAGCTGCGCACGCCGCGCTTGACCACGAACGCCACCGGCAATTCACGGCTCTTGTCCAACTCGACGCCAACGAAGTCGGAGCCCTTGGCGGCTTCCAGATCGGAAGCGCGCACGAAGTGTCCGTCGGTCAAGAGCGCGAGGCGCGCTTCGTTGCCGTTCGGCTCTTTGGCTTTCCAGGAGCCGACCACGGCCATGCCCGCGCGTCGGTGCAGCTGCCCGACCTCGCGCACGCTGTCTTCCTGCCCCGGCACGCGCTCGAACAGCGGCGTGTCGTTGCGGGTGCGCGCGTACGTGTACGGCAGCTTCGCGTCGATGGTCGGGGACAGCGCCATCGCGGCCAAAGTCGGATGGCGGAGATCCAAAGTTGCCTCGACACCTACACAAACAAAGCCACGCGGGCGGATCGCGTACCAGCCGCCAGCGCAGCCAGCGTGCGACACGGCCTCGACCGAGCGCGGGACGCGCGCCCCAGCGCGCAACACGCCGAGGCTCGGCGCGCGGAGGTCGGTAAATTCACGGACCTGAAGCCGCGCGGAAACGACCCCCAATTGCGGCGCGTTTTCGGCCGGTATTGGTGCGCTGCGGACCACTTCCTCGGTACGCGATAGCGCCGGCGCCTTGGAGCCGCTGCTGCAGCCGGCGGCCGCGTACGCAAGCGCGCAGGGCAGCGTGAGGTCCGCGAGTCGGAGCTTGCCGGGCGTGCGCATTGGTCGATCCGCTCGCATGGATCGCCGCTCTTGGACAAGTTTTCGCCCGACTAGCGCTCGCGCGTCTTTGGCTGCACTGACAGAATTACCATGCCGCAGCTTGAACCCGTACGTCCGACCGGGACGCCAAGGTTTGTCGCATAAATGCCTGAGATTGCGCGCTAGATTGAAGCCATCATGTCCAGACCAAGGCGCGATGACAGCACTTCGAGGTGCCTATCTCATCGTGTGGTAACCCCAACACTATCAGTGGTTCATGCCCGGTCCCGGAGCATTCAGAAATCGGCGTCCATTGCCTCTCGCCTTTGGCCGTGAAGTTAGAAGACGACGGCTCGCGCTCGGGCTGACCCTCGAGCAGCTCGCTGAGCGGTCCTCTCTGACGCCGAACTACATCGGGACCGTCGAGCACGGCCAGCGCGATCCTTCGCTCAGTACGATCTTGGCATTGGCGCGTGGGCTCGGCGTGGCGCCAGGGGAGCTGTTGGGCGGCATTGGTGAGACCGGTCCGCTCGCTCTCGAAGCTGCCCGCCTGATAGAAGTGCAGCCGCCGGACGTGCAGGAGGCGATGCTGGAGTTGCTGCGTTCCATGAGTCGTCGCCGCCGGGGTTGACCGCGCGCCCCGGCTGCACGAGATGTGAGGCTATGACGCAGCCAATCCGTCCAAGACCCGAAATTGGTGGGCGTGGCCAACGGCTATCGACGAAGGTGATGTTGCCATGAGGATCCGTGCTGTCTTGTCGGTGGGTCTGGCCAGCCTGCTGGCTGTCGGTCTGGCGCATGCCGAGGGCGACTCGAGCGGTCCGGACGCGGCGAGTCATGGCAAGCCCACCCGGCGCAGCGACTTCACGCTCGGCGCCAGCGGCGGCTTGGGCTTGGGGCGCGCCAGCGGCTACCCAAACGAAATCGATAAGATCGACGCGCCGGGTTACAAATCGAACACCAAGCTCGGGCTCGGCAACGGCGGCTTGGTTTGGCTCGGCGTAGCGTTTAACGACTACCTGACGTTCGGCATCGGCCTGGGCAGCTTGAGCCTCTCCGGCAACAACCGTGACGCGAGCGCTACGGTCTTCGGCTTTCACATCGACGCCTACCCGCTGTTCGACGTCGACAAGAACCTGCAGGACTTGGGAGTGTTCGCCAACGTCGGTACGGGCCCGCTGACGATCAAGGGCGCGCCCAAACAGGCGGATGGCGGGCTGATGTCGTATGTCGAAGGCGGCTTGGTCTACGAACGATTGCGGCTGTGGCGCGTCGGCATTGGTCCAAGCGTGTCCTTGATTCACATGTGGAGTGAATCGGCGACGACGACCTTTGCGCTGGTCGGCGCGCGCGTCGCGTTTTACAGCGGGCCGTAGCCGCTGACGACGCGGTCGCGTCCGCCCAAGTCGCGTGCCAGCTCGACGTCGCGGTAGCCGCAGCCCTGAAGGATGGCGAGCGCGGCCGCGCCCTGGTCGGCTCCGATTTCCATCGCCAAGACGCCGCCGGGCGTCAGGTGGTGGGGACCCTGCGCGGCGATTTCGCGCACCAGATCCAGCCCATCGGCGCCGCCGTCGAGCGCGAGCCGTGGCTCGAAGTCGCGCACGTCGACGGGCAGCGTCGTAAGCTCCGCGGTCGCAATGTACGGCGGGTTGGCGGTGATCAGATCGAAGCGCTGCGCAGCGGTCGGCGCGAACAGCGACCCTTCCACCAGCCGAAGGTTCCTGATCGCACCAGTCCGATGCGCGTTCGCTACGGCCAGCGCCAGCGCGTCGGCCGAGATGTCCGACGCCGTAACGCTCCAGGTCGGCCGCTGACGCGCAAACGCGATCGCCACGCAACCCGAGCCGGTGCACAAGTCGAGCGCATCGCCGTGCATGCTGCGCGCGCGGGTGCGCCCGAGCGCGACCTCGACCAGCCGTTCGCTGTCGGGGCGCGGGATCAAGACGCGCGCGTCGACGCGCAGGGAAATGCCATAAAACTCGCGCTCACCGAGCAAGTAGGCGACCGGTTCGCCCGCGCGCCGTCGCTTGAACAGCTCGCGAAATGCGTTGAGCTCGCCCGGCGCGAGCGGGCGCTCCGACTGCATGATCAGGCCGATGCGGTCGAGCCGGAGCACGCGGCCGAGCAGCAGCTCGACATCGAGCCGTCCGCCTTCGTTGCCGCGTCGCTTCAGATCTTCCGCGGCCCACGAAAGGACGCGCTTCACCGACCAAACGTCTTCAGTCGTTGCCTGACTCACGCAGCGCCCACGTCACGCTTTACCTGGTCGACCACGCCTTCGATGTTGCCGCGAATTTCCGCCAGGCGCTCGGCGCTCGGCGCCTCGAAGCGCAGCACCAACACCGGGCCGGTGTTGGAGGCGCGCACCAGCGCCCACGCGCCGTCGGGGTACGTGACGCGGATGCCGTCGAGCTCGTTGACGTCGCCGCTGCCGGCCAACGCGCGACGCAGGCCGTCGATAACTGCGAACTTCTTGTCGTCCGGGCAGTCTTTGCGCAGCTCGGGCGTGAAATGCATCTTGGGCATTCCGTCGAGCAGCTGGCTCAGGGGCTTGTCCTGCGCGGTGAGCAGCTCGAGCATGCGCAGCGCGGCGTACAGCGCGTCGTCGTAGCCGAAATAGCGATCGGCAAAGAAGAAGTGTCCGCTCATCTCGCCAGCGACGGCAGCCTTCTCGGCCTTCATCTTGGTCTTGATCAGCGAGTGGCCGGTCTTCCACATGATCGGGCGACCGCCGAGCTTGGCGACGTAGTCGAACAGCGTCTGCGAGCACTTCACGTCGCCGATGATGGTGGCGCCCGGCCGAGCGGCGAGGATCGGCCCAGCAAACAGCGCCAGCAAGCGATCACCCCAGATGATCTCGCCGTTTTCGTCGACCACGCCGAGTCGGTCCGCGTCGCCGTCGAACGCCAGCCCGATGTCGGCCTTTTCGGCGCGCACGCGCTCGATCAGCGCGGTCAGGTTCTTGGGCACGGTGGGATCGGGGTGGTGGTTCGGGAACCGGCCGTCCATGTCGCAGTAAAGCGCGCTGGGCGAAACGCCGACCGCAGCTAGCGCTTTCAGCCCGAGGGGGCCGCCGCCGCCGTTGCCGGCATCGAGCACGACCTTCGGTTGGCGGCCGAGCTTGATGCCTTGCGTGAGCCGGGCGACGTACGCATCGTCGATCGGCGCGGCGGTGATCGAGCCGCCGGGCTTATTGGGCAGAGCCGGACCTTCGACAAGGCCGAGCAGCTCTTGAATCGCAGCTCCGAAGAACGAGCCGTGGCCGATCATGATCTTGAAGCCGTTGTCCGGCGCGTCATTGTGACTGCCGGTGATCATGACGCCGCCGTCGGTCTCCAGGTGGTGTACGCCGAAGTACAGCGCTGGCGTCGGGCCTACGCCGACGTCCAGCAGCTGCGCGCCGCCGCGCTGCAAACCTTTGGTGAGCGCCGCGTGGAGCCGCGGCCCGGAAAGGCGGCAGTCACGGCCCACGGCCAAGCGCGGCGCTCTGCCGACGCTCTTGCCGATCAGCTCGGCGACGCCCCGACCAATCCGTTCGACGACGTCGTCAGTTAGGTCGCGCTCGGCGACGCCACGGATGTCGTACTCTCGAAAAATGTGCCGGATCATGCCTTAGGGGCGAACCTTAACACGCCGTGGCGCTACTGCCCGGAGGCTGCGTCGGTGCTATTTTTGGCTGCAACTGACGAGCACGGCGGCGGACGCGGGCAGGCCGACTGCGGCCCGAGCAGCGTGACGTTGTCGGGATACCAACGCGGGCGGGCGTGCCAAAGCTGACCGCCCTGACGGCGCAGCTTCACCGGCGCCAATCGGCAGCGTGCGGGTGGCACCACCCAGTCGCCGGCCTGCCACTCCCAGCGATCGGTGAAGTCCCAGAAGCCGTCGCTCCACACACAGTTGCCGGTCGGCTGAGGCGGCACTTCTTCCACCCTCGCAGGCGGCGGCGGGTAGGGGACGACTGCTGCGTCGTTCGGCGGGTGCGCGCCGCGCGGCGCTTCGGGGAGCCGGCTGCCGCAACCGAACGACATGAGCACGACATAGACCCAGCCGAGGCGCGTCATGTGCCGAACAGCGTCTCCGATAGCTGCTCCCGAATGAAGCCGCCGAAGACGAGCAGCTCCAGCGAAGCCAGCGCCAGAAACGGGCCAAAAGCGATGCGCGCTTTGCCAAATCCTTCTTCGGGCTCACCCGCCAACGGATCGTCAGCCAGCTCGGCTTCGATCACCGCGCGCTCTTCCGGCGTCGCGAGCGCCAGCTCTTGAGTCAGCTCGGCGCGCTCGAGCTTCACGGCTTCTGGCTCCTCGATTTTGCCGTGAACGAAATACAGCACCACGACCGTGATCGTGGCCTGGACGGCGCCGCCGAGCAGCGTGAACACGGCGCCCGACCAGCCAAACCAAGCTCCCGCCAGCATCACCAGCTTGGCGTCGCCAAGCCCCATGCCTGGCTTGCCGCGCAGCAAGCGATGCAAGAGATCGAAAGGCAGCCAAACGATCGTGAACCCGACCGCCGCGCCGATCAGACTCTCTTGCCAGGAGCTGCCCGGGCGGAGCGGGACCGTGACGACGCCGAGCACGGCGCCGCCGAGCGTGATCGCGTCGGGCAAGTACATGTGCGACAGATCGATGAACGCGGCGGCGATCAGCCCCAGCCCGAGCGCGAGCTCAGCGGCGAACAACAACCCGCCCTGCCAGAGCGGCGTGTCGAGCGGCAGCGTGAGCAGCGTGATCTGAATCAGCGCCCCGCCGAGCAAGCCGCCCAATAGCTCGACCAGCGGGTAACGCGGCGAGATCGGGGCTTTGCAGCAACGGGCGCGACCGCGAAGCCTCAACCAACCGAGCACCGGCAGGTTATCGAAGGCCCGGATCGGCGTACCGCAGCTGGTGCAATGCGAAGCTGGGAACGCGATGTTCTCACCGCGCGGCAGGCGATAGATGACGACGTTGAGGAAGCTGCCGAACACCAACCCGAGCGACACGCCGACCCCCATCCAAAACCAGGCCGGCAGCTCGAAGACGGTCACGCCATGCCAGCCTACACCTAGAACGCCGCGCCGTTGCCGCCGTTGCGTTCTAGGTCCTTCCTGGTGGGGGCGGCACGCGCCGCCCCCTCAGCCGAAGTGATTCGGCTGAACCTCCCCCCACGCGGCGACGCTCGTCGTGGCTAGCTCGTGAACTTCGTGCGCCCAGCGAGCTGTTTGTCGATCTAGACGGCCAGTAGTCGATCCAGCTCACCCGAGCGATTCAGCCGTGCCAATTCGTCAAAGCCCCCGACCGCTCTGCCGTTGATGAACACTTGGGGCACGGTGCGCTGGCGGGTCACGTCGGCCAGCCATTTGCGCTTGCCCGCGTCGTCGGAGACGTCGACCTCTTTGAACGGCACGCCCTTGCTTTCCAGCAGGTGATGAACGCGAACACAGTACCCGCAGTGCTCGGTGCGGTAGATGACGACTTCAGCCATTGACGTCGCTTTCCTTTAGCGTAGGACCGGCGTTAGGCCAGGGGGCAGTCCCTGAAATGCTGTTCTCGGCGTAAACGTGCCGGTGCCCGTCCGTACCTGTGCCCAGAATTCTGGCGGCTCCGGCCGAAGTTAAGGCCCAAGATCGCAGGGCATCGCGTCCAGATGCGACAGTGCCCTCTGCTATGCTCGGACCCGCTATGCCGGACGAGGCGCCCTTGACCACGCTGTCTCTCGACCGCTACCTGCCGCCGGCCAAAGCGCTGGTGGCGCGTGCCCAGGCGCTGGCCGACGAGCGCCGTCACCACGAGGTGCAGCCGCTGCATCTGCTGGCGCGCGCGCTCGAGCGTGGCCAGAACACGCGCTCCGTGTTCGAGCGTGCTTGCTCGAGTGTGCTCGATTTCGAAGCGGCGGTTGAGCGCGCGTTGTCGTCCCTCCCACAATCGAAGGAACGCTCCTACCTCTCCGACGCGATGATCGATCTGCTCAGCCGAGCCGAGCGCGACGCCAACCTCGAGCGCGCGCCGCGCGTCACGCCGGCTCACGTGTTGAACGCGCTGTCGCAAGAAATTCGTGGCGCCGCGGGTGAGCTGCTGTCGGCTTTCGGAGTCGTGCCGGGCGCGCTGCGTCGCCACGTAGCGCTGCTCGACGAGCGAGCCGACGCCGGCACGGGCGAGGTGGGCGGCGCACTACTCGAACTGACTCGGCCGCTGCTAGACGGACCGCACGCCGCCGATCCGGTGCTGGCGCGCGGTGGCGAGGTGCGGCGCCTGGTCACGATCCTGGAGCGCCGCCAGAAGAGCCATCCGCTGTTGGTTGGCGACGTCGGCGTCGGTAAGCGCGCGATCGTGCGCGCGCTGGCGCGCCGGATCGCCAGCGGGGACGTGCCGACGCGTTTGCTCGGGGCGCGCCTGGTCGAGCTGGAGCTCGGAGCCATTGCGGCTGGCACGCGGCTGCGCGGCGAGATCGAAGAGCGGCTGCGCAAGCTGCTGGCGTCGCTCAGCGCGCGTTCCGGCGCCGAGCACATCTTGTTCATTCCTGGGCTTGAGCAGCTGCTCGGCCAAGGGCCAACCGGCTCCAGCTTGGCCGACGCGCTGCGGCCAGCGCTGGCGCGCGGCGACCTACGCGTTTTGGCGACGACGACCCCCGACGGCTTGCGTAAGCTGACCGAAAAAGAGCCAATCCTGGCGCGATTTTTCACCGAGATCGCCGTCGGCGAGCCGAGCGTCGCCGAGGCGATCGAGATCGTGCGCGGCGTGGCCAGCAGCATCGAGCAGCACCACGGCGTGCCGATCGAAGATCGCGCCGTGATCGCCGCGGTGGAGCTGGCCAAGCGCTACGTCCAAGAGCGCCGCCTGCCCGACGCCGCAATCGATTTGCTGGATGAGTCGGCGGCCAGCAAGCGCGTCGAGACCGACGGCATGCCGCTCGAGTTGGATCAGCTGGTGCAACGGCTCGGCTCGTTGGCGGCGCAGTTGGCTTCGCTGGCCGGCGAAGAAGAAGCTTCGGCGCAGGAGCTATCGCAAAAGCTCGCAGCTGAGCAGACCCGCCTGGCGCCGCGGGCGGCCGAGCTGCGCGCGACGATCGAAGGCCGGCGTGGCGTGACCGCGGCAGTGAAAACGCTGCGTCGTGAGCTCGGGAGCGCCGAGGCTGAACGCCAGCGCGCGGGCGACGAAAGGAACTTCGCGCGGCTGGGCGAGCTTGAGCATGTCACGTTGCCCGACCTCCAGACACGCCTGGCCGCAGCCGAGGAGGCGGCGCGCAGCCAGGGCGGCAGTGTCGCGAGCCCGAAGCTGCTCGAGCAGGATGTCGCCGCGACGCTGGCCGCTTGGACCGGGATCCCGGTCGACAAGATGCTCGAGGCCGAGGCCGAAAAGCTGCTGAAAATGGAGAGCCGGCTCGGCGAGCGCATCGTCGGGCAAGATCACGCGTTGTCCGCGGTGGCGCGCGCGGTGCGGCGCGGTCGCGTTGGTCTGCGCGACCCCAAGCGCCCGATCGGCTCGTTCTTGTTGCTCGGGCCGAGCGGCGTCGGCAAGACCGAGCTGGCCAAGGCGTTGGCCGAGTTCCTGTTCGACGACGAAGCTGCGCTTACCCGGCTCGACATGAGCGAGTTCATGGAGCGCCACATGGCCCAGCGTCTGATCGGCGCGCCGCCCGGCTACGCCGACAGCGATCAGGGCGGCTTCTTGACCGAAGCGGTACGTCGCCGTCCGTACTCGGTGCTGTTGTTCGACGAGGTCGAGAAGGCGCATCAAGACGTGTTCAACCTGCTGCTGCAGGTTTTGGACGATGGTCGGCTCACCGACGGGCGCGGGCGGCTCGCAGATTTTTCAAACACGGTGGTGGTCATGACGAGCAACATCGGCTCCGAGCGCATCCTCGACGCTGACGCCAAGCTGTTCGAATCCGCCGACGGTCTGTCGGCAATAAAAGACTTGCTGCTCGAGCGACTCGGTGAGTTTTTTCGCCCCGAGTTCTTGAACCGGCTCGACGACGTGGTCGTGTTCCGCCCGCTAACGAAGCTGGATCTGCGCCGGATTATCGACATTCGGCTAAAGGAGCTGGGGCGTTTGCTCGCGCCGCGCAAGCTCGTGCTCGACGTGTCGGAAGCCGCAAAGCTCCGCTTGGTCGATCTCAGCTATGAGCCCGCCCTCGGCGCGCGTCCGCTCAAGCGCACGCTCTTGAAAGAGCTCCAAGATCCGCTCGCCCACGCGCTGCTCTCCGCCAAGCTCCCCGCCGGCGGCACCGTGAAGGTCGACGTCGTCGACGACGCCGTCACGCTCGACATCGGCTAGCGAGACCGAGCGCGAGCGCGAGCGAACAGGGAGGCGGGAAGGCGGGGAGGGGGCGAGAGAAAGGCGCATTTTTTGTTCGGGGAGACCGAACAAAAAATCGATTGCCCGGGGGGGCGAGGCCAGCCTGAGGCGTCGAGCTAACCGGCTCGCGCACCCAAAAAACCTTTGCTGGCGATCTTCCCGCCTTCCCGCCTTCCTGTTGTTTCGCGCTCGTGCTCGTTCCCGGGTTTACTGCGCGCCGTTACGGCGCGCTTCGAAGGTGGCGAGGCAGGCGCGGCTGCTGCCGCCGGTGCCGAGGCAGCTCAAGAGCTGGTAGTCCCACGGCGTCGTGAGGCAGCGGCGCGTGACCTCTTCGGCGCGCGCCTCGAGCCGTCGGTTCTGGGCGAGCAGGCTAGCTGGTGTGCTCGGCTCGATGCCGATCGACGCTAGCGCAAACGCCCGGCACTCGGCCGGTCCAGGCAGCTTTCGCGCGCACGCGGACGACAACAAAAGCAGTAACGGGAAGCAGCTGGCGATCGCCCGCATACTTCCCGTTATACCCGCAACACCGCGGATTCGCAGCGTGCGGCTCACGATGAAGGACTATTCGCCGCCGGGCGGAGCGCCCATACCGTGCGGATCGCCCATGCCGGGCGGCATTCCAGGCGGCATGCCACCAGGCGCCGCGGCAGTGGCGTCCGGCTTCTTCTTGTCCTTGTCTTTGTCTTTGTCTTTCTGGAACTTCTTTTCCTCAGCCATCGCCCAGTCGGCGGCCCAGCTGCTGATGCTCCAGATGTCGTTGCTTCCGCTGACCTTGGCCCAGCGGCTCGAGCCTTCGGCGTTGGCGCCGATGCTGACGTCACGCTTGGCGCCGTCCTTGAGCGTCATTTGGATCGTGGCCAGCGGCTTCTCGAGACCGACGTCGGCCGGCGTCTTACCCTTATCGGCAAAGCCGTCGGCGTTCAGTGTCTTGTAGGCGCGGACGAAGTCCTTCACCTTCGAGTCGTCAAAGTCCTTGATCGGTTCGCTGGTGCCCTTCGGCTTCTCGAACTTGCCCTTCCAGTTTTCACCGTCTTTGGTGAAGCTGAAACTGCCGTGCTCGTTCTGGATGGTGGCGCCGGTGACGTCACCCTCTTCGAACTTGAACAGCGCCAGATCGCGCCACGCCTTGGCGTCACGCGCGTACAAATAGCTCGAGTAGCCCTTGACCGCGAACACGCCGTCTTTGCCGGCGAGGCGCGTCATCTGCCCGCGCCCACCGTTTTCGCCGAAGCGCGCGTCGAGCACTACGCTGCTGCCCTTGCTGAACACGGCGTGCAGGCCCTTGTCGTCGGCCACGCCGTACTTGGCGTAGCCGGTCGTCGCGGCGTCAATCTGCTCGGAGACCTTCAGCGTCTTCAGGTTTTCGAGCAGCGACTTCACGTTGGCCTGGTTGGCTTTGGCGTCGACCGGTTTGCTGAGCTTCCAGTCCTCGCCGCTCTTGGTGAGCTCGATATCGACGGGAGCGCCGCCATCTTCGCCGGCCTTGTTCAAGACGATCTTGTCGACCGCCTTGATGTCGTCGTCCTTGATGTCGAGCTTGGGTAGCGCTGCACCCTGGCCGCCCAGTGTGTGATTGGCGGTGCTCTCCGCCTCCTTCTTGTTTTGGAGGTAGAGGCCGCCACCCAGCACGCCGAGCACGCCGAGCGCCACGTAGAGCTTCGTTTCGGTGTTCATTGCCATGATCTGTGTCTCGCTCTGAATTCCGAAGTTACGCTCAGGTCTTGAGCAAATCGCGCCGCGACTGGCGGGTCTGCCAGCGGAAGACGCCGAAGGCGGCGAACAACGCCGGCATGCCCAGGATCAAGAACCACTGAACGTGGGTCTGCAGATCCTTGCGAGCGGCGCGGTATTCTTCGTCCTTCTTCTTCATCTAGTCTTCGTTGTCCTCGGCCTTGAACTTGGGCTTAGTGACGCTGCTGTAGGTCAAGCTGGCTTCGCCGAGCAGCTTGGCGCTAGCGGCGACCAAGTCGGCGTCGCCTGCCATCCAGTCGAGGGTGTTCTTCAGCGAGATGATCGTCGACGTGAGGTACTTGGTGTACGGCTGGGCCAACGCCAAGAGCTTCGGATCGCCACCGACCGCGCCGAACATCGCGAACTGTCCGCCGAGGTCGGGCCCGTTGCCCGCGTAGGCGAACGGGTTGGTCAGGAACAAGCTCGAGGCCACCACCAGCACGCGCGATGGTTGCGGAGCGCGTTCCGGCGGGGTGATGCCTTCGGCAGGGCTGCCAGCGAACGCGCTCTTCAGCTTGCCGTCGGCGTAAGCCGCCAGGATCCGTTGTTCTTGCGGCGGCTTCGGCCGCCACTGCTCGCGCAGCTTCATGTCGACGGTCTCCGACTTGTCGACGCTGGCGGCCGGCGTCGAGCGCGCGACGGCGGCGAGCTTCACGTCGGCGGGCTGCTTGTCGCGCTTCAGATCCAAGCTGGAAGGGAAGGGGAAGATGATCTCGTCCATGCGGAAGAAGCCCGCAAAGCCGGTGTCGAGCAGCTTGTCCTTCTCGTCCATGCGCGAGTCGTTGATGACGTGCGCGATGCCCGGGTGACGTAGCCACGCCGGCTGACCACCCTGGGTCATGACCTGGACGCGGAACTGTGCGCCGTGATCGAACACGGCGTCCTTGTTCATGTGGATGCCGTAGCCGTCGAGCAGCTTGTCGATGTTGTGCGTGTTCAACGTCGCCTGCAGCGCGCCGTCGCTCGGCTTCAGGTTGACGGCCGAGGCGTAGACGACCAGCGACTTTCCGCCCAGCATCAGGAACTCGTCGATGCGGCGCAGTTCCTTGTCGCTGTAGTCCTTCTGCGGCTGGGTGATGATGATGCCCGCCAGCTCCTTGTCGATGGCGTTGGCGCCTTCTTTCAGGTCGAGGTCTTCAATCTTGTAGAACGGGAACGCTTGCTCGAGGATGCCCTTCAAGTTCGGGCCGCCCTGACCCTGCTGGCCCTGCTTCGGCACCAGGTTCGCGTCACTCAACTTCAGCTCGTCCTTACCGGTGACGACGCCGATCCGGTGCTTGATGTTGTCAGCCTTGTCGCGAATCTCGCGGATCTTGTTGGTGATCCAGAATTCCAGACCGTCGGCATTCTGATACGGCAGCTGCGGAATGACCGCTTTCTCGCTACCGTACTTGAACACCAACCCCAGGTAACCCTGGGCGATCGCCGCGGTGTCCTCACTCGTCTGGTTCATCTCTCCGAACGGTTGCTCGGTCAGGCCGGCTTCTTTCGCCTGGTCGCGCAGCTCGTCGGTGCTCGGCTCGATCAGCGTGAACTTGAACTTGCCCTTACCCTCGCGCTCGTACTCCTTGAGCAGGTCCGTGAGATCGCGCACGAAGGCGTCGAGCTGCGGCAAGCCAGTCTTGATGTAGGCGTCGACTTGGATCGGCGTCTTGAGCGAGCCGAGTAAGCGTCCGCTGCCCTTGCTGAGGGTGTAGCGTTCGTTGCGCGTGGTGTCGATGCGCGAGTAAGCCTTGAACGACAGCATGTTGGCCACGACCGCGATCGCGATGATCACGACCAGGTACAGCCCCGTCTGCGTTGCAGCTTTCCGCTTCTGATCTTGCGTTGCCACGGCTCACGCCCACTTTCTGCGCTCAAGCGCACGGAAGGAGATGACCAAGCAAGTGGCCGTCACCGTCAAGAAAAACACCACGTCGCGCGTGTCCACCAGCCCGCGCCAGAAGCCGGACAGGCGCGTATCGAACGCCACGAAGTTCATGACATTGCCCGGCGTGCCGCCCACGTACTGAGCGAAGCGACCGAGCAGCCACAGCGCCAAGAGCACGAATACGGTGATGAAGAAGGCGATGGATTGGCTGTCGGTCAGCGCGCTGATCAGCAGGCCGATCGCCACGGTCGACGCGCAGAACAGCGTGAGCCCCAGGTAACCTGCGAACACCGGACCGGTGTCGATCGGACCCAGGTTCCACGGCCACTTGAACATCGCGATCGGGTAGACCGCCGTGGCGAGCACCAAGACCATCACCATGCCAAGGGCGCCGAGGTATTTGCCCAGCACCACGTCACTGTCCCTCACGGGTAGAGTGATCAGCATCTCCAGCGTACCACTGCGCCTTTCCTCGGCGATCAGTCGCATGGTGATGACCGGCACCACCAAGAAAGCCAGTCCGTACGGCGCGAGCGAGAACACCTGCGAGACCGACGCGCGGTCCACCTGCCAGAAGCCGCCACCCACCAAAAAGAAGAAGGCGCCGAGCACCAGAAAGCTCAGGCAGATGACCACGTAGGCGAGTGGGGAGTCGAAGTAAGCGCGGAATTCGCGCTTAGCGATAATCAACATCGGCGACATGGCTCAGCCCTTCCCCTGCGGCTTTTCGGCGCCGGCGTCGTCATCGTCATCGTCGTCTCCGTCATCGTCGTCATCATCATCGTCATCATCATCGTTCGCCGCGGCGCCGGCCTTGGCGGTTTGGCGACGCTGCTCGTCGTCGTCATCATCCTCGTCGTCTTCGTGGCCGCTGGCCCAGTCCGCCCCGCGGTCGAGCTTCTCGTCGCCGCGCGTGAGATCCCGGAACACCGCGTCCAGGCTTTGCGCGTCTTTGCGTAGCTCCAGCAGTGTCCAGCTCTTGGCGACGATCAGCCGGAAGATTTCCGCGCGCAGATCGCCGTCGGTCGGTCCCGAGAGCTCGAACTTGTGAGCGCTTTCGTCCGTCGGCAGCTCGCGGATCGCCGTAGCTCCCGTCAGCTTGTGCAGAGCTTCGTCCACTTCTTTGGCGCCCGGCGCTTTCGAGCCTGCCTCGGCGCGCCTCTCGTCGATCGTCACGACGTAGCGGACGCGGCCGGTCTTGGCGCGAATCTCGTCGAGCGGACCATCGGCGACCACGCGACCCTTGCTGACGATGATCGCCCGCGCGCAGGCCTCTTCGACCTCGCTCAGGTTGTGTGTCGACAGCAAGATCGTGCGATCTTTGCCGATCTCTTTGATGTACTTGAGGACTTCCGCTTTCTCGTTCGGATCGAGATCGCTGGTCGGCTCGTCCAGAATCAGAATCGGCGGGTCGTGAATCAGGGCTTGGCCCAAACCGACACGCTGGCGGTAGCCGTGTGACAGCGTCGAGATGTCCTTGCCGAGCGATTGGGCCAGGCCGCACACCTCGATCACTTTCTTGAGACGGCTCTTGAACTTCGACTCGTCCAGCCCGCGAATCTGCGCTGCGAAATGCAGGTAGTCGTAGACGGTCATGTCGGCGTAGAGCGGCGCGCGCTGCGGCAGGTAGCCGAGGCTTTGACGTACGCCCAATGGGTCATCGAACACGTCGAAGCCCTTCACCTTGGCCGTACCGTTGGTCGGCGAAGTGAAGCACGTGAGGATGCGCATCGTGGTCGACTTGCCGGCGCCGTTGGGCCCCAGGAAGCCCACGACTTCGCCTTTGCGCACTTCGAAGCTCACCTTGTCCAGAGCGCGAGTGGAGCCGAATCTCTTCGTCAGCCCAGTCGCTTCAATCATCACATCGGTAGCCATCAGGCCTCCAAAAAAACACGCCGAATTACTAGGGGAAGCAGCGTATTCATGCGTTGTCGGGGTTCAGGCGGCGGCATCCTAGAGAAGTCTCGATCACTGTCAACAGACGGTCGGGGTTCGGACCCCAACCACAGCGCCGCGCCGGAGCGTGTTCTGCGTCACGGATGCAAATGCGTTGCACGCGGCGGCTAAAACCAAGGGATTTGCAGGCTATTCCCGTGGTGCGCCTTAAACGCGATAAACGACGGCCCGCATGTAGTTTTCCGTCGCACCCGGACTCCAAACGCCTCCCCCGACGCCTCGGCCGGCGGCCGAGCGCGGTTGTCCACAGCGCAAGGCCATAGGGGAGTACTCCCGCGGCAAGCGAGCCAGCGAAAGCCAAGGCTGGGCTGGGTTGCGCTGCGCCGCGCCCTGGCCTTCGAGAGCAAGAGATTTTTCTTGAGCCGGGCGAAGCGTAGCCCCTTGTGTTCTTTGATGAGGGGGTTATGGTTGAAGTGGCACTTCGCCGCCGCGTCCCCCCGCGGTGGGCACCCTACCCCTCCCCCCACCCCCCTAACCCCCACGCCCCTTGGGCGAGGTGCCACTAACTCCACCGTCCCGTTGAGTCGTCCCTTTCAAAGCTAGGGAAGTGACATCCAGGTTGGTACCGAAGGCGACGTAAGTCGCCTTCGGTGTTTTGTCGGCACACCTCGAACACCTCAGACGAGGCCTGCCATCGCGCGATTCACGGCCACCCACTTATTTAGTGCTGCCGGCCCGCGCAACCATCCCAACTCGCTGGGCGATGTAAGTCTAGCGACCACTCAATCGACCTGGCCCGACGCAGGATACGAAGAAGACACCTGCGCTTTGCCGAGCGGACACGATGGTTGGAGAAGATTGGGGGGTCATGCTGGCTAAGAAGCTTTCGAAATCCAATTCCGAACTGCCCACGCGACCCCTTAACGAACGCCCTCTGCACCACTTCGAACCGGTGCCTGCTGGGCGCACCCACCTGATGCTCGTTCGAGCTCCGAGTCCGACTCCGCGCAGTCTCGCTTGGGCTCGGCGTGACGGCGCGGACGTCGATGCGGCGCGGTTCGAGTCGATGTTGCGGCTCGAGCGCCTCAATCTCGGCTGAATCCGCTGCGCGACGCGGCTCAATAGCCAATGTCGTGCAGCGCCGCTTGCCGCCGGCGCTCGCACAGCTGAGCCGGGCACAAGCTATCGATCGCCACCCGCGCGTCGGTAGATTTGCTGCGGGTGCCGACCAGCGCGCCGGTGCCCGCATTGACGAGCGCGTGGCCACACGCTCCGGCCAAGCACGCCGGCGTCGTGCCGCCGCACTTCACGCCCGAACAAAGAAGTCTTCTTTTCTCCCCGAGCTCGCGCATCGCGCTGATCAGCTCCGGGGCCGCCTCACGAGGGTTCAATCGCTGCTCATTTTCGTTGGCCATTCGCCAGCGGCGCCATTCCATCTCAAGACGAGGCAGTGGTGGTGCAAGTGACTTGGGCGAGAGCACGACCGATCGCGCAACGAGCGGCGTGAGACACCGCCGCTTTTCGTTGACACTGGACCGCCAGCTTAGCGTCAGCACTCGTTAGTCTTGCACTCCTGCGGGTTATGACTAAGGTTTCGCTCGTGCAGCTATTGCCGACTCATTGTCGAGCTTGTGGGTCCGTAACCCTGGCCACGCGCAGCGTGCAGAATCATGTCGCCGAGCTTTGCACGTGTGGCGGGCAAGCCTTTGTGGTGCCGGGCCCCAGATTTGCCGAGCATGAGTTGGCGCTTTTCGATTGGCTCGTCCAGGTAGCGCGCTACGCGCAGTTGCGACCGGCCGAGGCACAGCGCGTGTGCATCGAGATTGAGATGGGTCTGGCTCGCGCCGACCAACCGGGGACCTACGCTCGGCTCACCGAGCGCTTCCCCTCGCTGGCTGAGCTAGCGCCGCAGCTCGTCGATTCGCCGGCTCGCCAAGCGCGCGCCCTGCGCATGCTCGAGACCATCCTCAACGCGCTGTCCATCCCGGGCAAATCGCTGTCGTTGTCCAGCGCGCCAATCCCGCAGCGCCGCGAAGCCTAGCCCCACCCCGTCGGGGGAAAACCAGCCTCAGACGCCGACGCTCGCACTCGGCAAAGGTTGAGCCTTGGTGGCATGCGTTTCCATGAACGTGCGCCATATCTGGCCGTCGCGCGACTGCTCCCATTTGCCGTCCATCGTGCTGCCTGACTCGGTGAAGCTCGCGGTGAATCTGACCTGATAGTCGTCGCCGTCGCCTTTCGCCCAGCTGCCGCTCAGGACGAGGTTTTGCCCGTCTTCCGCAAGCCGCCAGGTGTTGGTGTGGCCGTCGTTATAGAAAGTCTGAGCGAACAGCTCTCCGGCGGCATTTCGGCCAAGGATTTCGACGCAAGCGGCTGGTTGCTCGCCCAACTTGCCGTCCAAACGATGGACCAAGAAATGGCCGCCATCCAGCCAGTCGAAGGTTTCCACTGCAACGAGCGGCGCAGCTGCTCCGAGCGGCCCGTCCAATTGTTGCCCTTCGGTGTGCCAGTGTCCCGCGAGCGGCTGTAGGCAGGCCAGGTCCGGCGCGGATTTGTTCGAGGCGTGTGTCATTCACCATAAAATGGCAAGACGCGTGCCGAGGCTACCGCGCAACGAGCCAGGCGCCACAACCAAGCAGCGAAAGCAACGCGATGAACGCCACCACCACGCGCGGGAAGCGACGCCATCGTGGCGGCGGCAAGCCTTGAATCTGGTGATCGACGTTTGCGCGCGGCCGGTGCAGCGTGGTGGCCAACGCCGATCGGGGTAGGTCGAGGCCGGGGAATGACTGAGCCGGTCGCCCAAACGCGGGGGTAAGGAGCTGGACCGGCACCGCGTCAGTTAGCCGCGCGCGCAGCAGTTTGCCCGATGCGTCTTCGTGTTCGCCGTGGCTTATCAGCCACGCCGCCAGCTCCAGCGCGAGCTGATGGGCCGAGGGCCAACGCTGGCTCGACTCCTTTTCCAGTCCACGCAGAATGATGCGAGACAGTCGCACGTCACCCGCGGCATGGGCGGTCAACGGCAGCGGCTCGGCGTTTTGTATCTGCTCGATCGTGGTGTCGTAGTTGTGGCCCAGAAAAGGCACCACGCCTGCCAGCAGCTCGTACAGCGTGACGCACAGGCTCCAGATGTCGCTTCGAAAGTCGACGTCTGCCGCGCGCGCTTGCTCGGGCGACATGTAGCAGGGCGTGCCTAGCGCGGAACCGTTCGGCTCGCTGTCACGCGCGCTCATTAGCTGCGCGATGCCGAAGTCGAGCAACTTCGGTTGCACCCGATCGCCGACGCCGCGGGCGAGAAAGATGTTCGCTGGCTTGACGTCGCGATGGACGATGCCCCGCTCGTGCGCAGCGGTCAACGCGTCCAGGACGGGCAGGATCGTTTGCACGGCGCGCACGGGCGACAACCGTTTCTTGCGCGTCAACGCGTCGGCCAGATTCTGGCCGTAGAGTAGCTCGGTGACGACGAACGGCTCGCCGTCCTCGGTCGTGCCGAAGTCGACGACGCGGCAGACCGCCGGGTGCATCAATTGTGCTGCAAGGCGGGCTTCGCTCAACGCACGCTGCGTAGCCCGGGTCGACTGCGGGCCGTGGCTCTGGCGCGAGAGCTTCACGGCAACCGCAACGTCCAACACTTCGTTGTGCGCCACCCAAACCACCCCCATGCCACCTTCGCCGAGCGGCCTGACAAGCCGATACTTTCCACAGAGAATGCGCCCCACAGAAGTGAGGGGAGGCGGATCAGTCAACAAGTCGTCAAAGGTCATGGGCGGCGGTGGGGACGTTGCTGACGCTGCAACACCCATTCCGCGGCCCCGTATCGCGGGAAATGACGCAAAGGGCGGTCTCACCCGCGGGGCATATCGCGTCGATGCGACAAAAGGGTTAGCTAGCTGGTTTCGCCGGGCCAGTCATTGGGGCACAGCCTTCTCGGCTTTCTTCGCCTGCTCTTCATTGCCGTCCTTGTCCTGGCCGGTTCGAGCATCGCGCTGTTTGGTGGTGGCTACCTTCGAGCTTTCCGCACCGGGAGCGCCGCTGCCCGTGGGTTGCTGCAGCTCAGGATGCGCGGCGGATCCATCCGCGGGCTGCTTGCCCCGCTTGCTTTGTTTGTTCATGGCGCGTGAGGGCAGCAAGCGCCGTGCCGCTCCGCCGCCGACTCGGCGTCGG
>JBBRMI010000019.1:0-69423 GCA_038230915.1 Polyangiales bacterium
CCCCCCTACGCGCAGTCGGTGTGCCAGCGCCCCACCGTTTGGCTCCGTATGACCCGGCGCTGGCGCACCGGGTGCGCACTCTCGGCATGAGTCCCCAAGACAAGCAGGCCCGAGCCGACCGAAACCGCTGCCGCGTCCGAAGCCCGCTGCCGTTTGCGAATTTGTACATTCCCGAAGCCGCTGCCCCGGCCGAATCCCATCCCGCTGCCGATCAGCCGCTTCCGAACCCGAACCCGAACCCGGCCCGTTCACCAATCAAGGCTGAACGCGCGACCGCGGATCCGCGGTCCGCCCGCGCAAACGATGAGCGCTGCACGCTGCACGCCCGCGCGCCCCCGCGCCCGGAATCACCGAGTTCCGCTACAGAAGCTTCTGCAAGCAGGCCGCATTTCGGCAGCCAGCCGAGATGAGACCAATACTCAGCCGACTTCCCGGCTTCCCGGCTTCCCGGCTTCCGCCTTCCGGCTTCCTGTTGTCTCGCTCGCGCTGCGTGTCGGCGCTACACTCGGCGGATGCGGATCGCTGTGGGCGCGGATGACTCGACTCGCGTGGTGGACGGCATCGTGGAGCTTCTGACCGCGGAGGGTCACGTCGTCACCCGCTACGGCAAGGCAGCGGGCGAGGACGAAGCCTGGGCCGGCACCGGCCGGCGCGTGGCCGAGGCGGTCGCGGCGGGCGAGCAAGAGCGGGGCATCGTTTGTTGCTGGACCGGCACCGGCGTGAGCATCGCGGCGAACAAGGTTTCGGGCGTGCGCGCGGCGTTGTGCGCGGACGCCGAGACCGCGCGCGGCGCCCGCAAATGGAACGATGCCAACGTGCTCGCGCTGTCCCTACGCTCGACGTCGCAGGCCATAGCCGAGGAGATCATCCTTGCCTGGCTCGCCGAGCCGTACGCCGGTACCGAGGACGAAAGCCTGGCAGTCTTGTCCGCTCTCGACGGCCGCCAGCGGGGGTCGTAAGGAGAGTTCTACGCCAAGGATCTAAAGTGGGCGGTGCGTATCTTAGGCCCCCACCCAACCCGTGACAGTCGACGTCGGGGCGAGAATTTCTAGGGGACGTCGGCGAGGGATGTGCGTGTGAGTCGGGAAAAACCGGTCGCGGCTGGCTCGCCGTAGGTACCGCGATGTTTAGGCCTTGTCGCGTTCGCGAAGCGTTGCTTCGAGAACTGGGAGCATTGCAAGATCCTTTGGCCGCGCTAGTGCGCGTTTGAGCTCGACGAGGCGGCTGAGGGATAAGACTCTGACTCTCTGGCCCATCACTTCCAGCTCGTCGCTCGACCCAATCAGATCGTCGTAGAGTAGAGCATCGTTGATCGAACCGAGCACATCGAGCGGACCGGCGTCGGTAAGCGCGAGCTTGTGCCCTGTTGTCACGAGGTGGCTTTTTCCGAAGGGAAGGTTCCGCGAATCACCGCGTGCCACGGCATGCAGTCGAGTCAATGCATGCTCGAGCCGGTCGACGTTCCCATCTTCAATCCGGTAAAGGATGTCGACGTCTTGGGTGAGCACGGGCGCGCCTTGAAGGGCTGCGGCGACACCGCCGACGATGATGAATTCGACTCGTTCCTCGCTGAGAACGAGCAACAGTCGCCCTAGGTCGAAGACGCCCATTTACTTCGCACGTTCAGTGTCGGCAGGCGACGATACCGGACGCACGCTGGCCATCGCGTTCATGAAATTCTCGACTGCCTTCAACCGCTCGGTCGGGGTTAGCGCAAGCGAGTATCTGATCAGGCTCAGCTCTACCCCATTTTCGTCGTATTCGGGCCCGCTTTCGTCAGCTGCGTCGGGCGCAGCTGCTACAGGAAGGGAGGTGGAGTGGGGCTCCGTCATTGCCGCGTGAGCCTAGCATATCCCGCGCGTTTCTCGAAGCTACGCTGCTTCCGATCGCGTGGCGTTCTCCGATGGACGGTTGCACTATCGAGCGGTGAGAACGCTATTCGCGGCGGCGAGCTGCTTCTCGTTACTGCTGAGACGGTTCTCGGGAAGAGAAAGTACCGTCATTAATTCAGGGAGCTGGAGCAACGCTCGAAGGTGCGGGCGTCAGCGCGCGCGTCGAACGTGTCGGCGGCAGCGTGTTCGAGAGCGTCCCCGTTGGTGGCGATGTCTACCTGTTGAAATTCATCTTGCATGACTGGAACGACGACGAGTGTGTCGCCATTCTGCGTGGCGTTCGCGAAGCGATGGCGCCCAAGGCGCGAGTCGTGGTGGTCGAGATGCTGCTCACGAGCGACGGGCCGCCATCACCAGCGCCTCTGCTCGACCTGAACATGCTCGTCATGCTGACTGGCAAGGAGCGCACGGCTGACGAGTTCGGTGCACTCTTCGCGAAGGCCGGCCTAGCGCTCACCAGCGTTACAGCGACTCACTCGCCGTTCGCGGTGCTTGAAGCGCGGCTCGGCTGACTACCACGGCAGAGGGCGGCCCAAGTCGCCGAGCACTGCTAACCCGAGCACCGCGCATCGCGGCGAACAAGGTTTCGGGCGTGCGCGCGGCGTTGTGCGCGGACGCCGAGACCGCGCGCGGCGCCCGCAAATGGAACGACGCCAACGTGCTCGCGCTGTCCCTACGCTCGACGTCGCAGGCCATCGCCGAGGAGATCATCCTTGCCTGGCTCGCCGAGCCCTACGCCGGTACCGAGGACGAAAGCCTGGCAGTCTTGTCCGCTCTCGACGGCCGTAGCAGAGGGTCGTAAGCTACCAGCCAAAGGGCAGCGTGGTTCCGCCCGTACCGTGACTAGACCTGACTGAAGATGAGCGAAACGGTCGCGCTAACGCAGGGGCTTCCGAGCCATATTCAGCCCGGCCTGATCATCGGCGCTAAGTACCGCTTGGAAGAAGAGATCGGCCGGGGCTCGATGGGCACGGTCTACCGCGCGGTCCACGTGACGCTCGGCCAGCGCGTCGCGATCAAGCTGATCTCCAGCGAGCATTTGCAGTCGAAGGAAGCACGCAAGCGTTTCGGCATCGAAGCCAAAGCGGCGGCCAAGTTGCGCTCACGGCACGTCGTGCAAATTTACGACGACGGCGAGACGCCCGACGGCAATCCATACATCGTGCTCGAGTACTTGGAGGGCGAGACGCTCGAACAGCGCTTGGATCGCGACCACGACATACCGCTCGCCGACGCCGTGCGGATCGTGGCACACGTCGGTCGCGCGTTGGCGCGCGCGCACGCGCAAGGCATCGTGCACCGCGATTTAAAGCCGGCCAACATCTTCTTGGTCAAGAGCGACGACGACGAAGTCGGCTGGATCGCCAAGGTGCTCGACTTCGGGATCGCCAAGCTCGACCAAGGCGAGCAGGGTACGACGCAAGCCGGCACGCTGCTCGGCACGCCGCTGTTCATGAGCCCCGAGCAGGTGCGCGGCGCCAGCAGCGTGGACCATCGCGCCGACTTGTACTCGCTCGGCATGTGCCTGTTTCACATGTTGACGGGCGAGTATGCGTACTACTCGACCAACTACAGCGAGATCTTGATCGGCATTTGCACGCTGCCGTTGCCGTTCGTGCGCCAGACATCGCCGTGGGTGCCTGAGACCGTCGAGCAGTGGTTTCAAAGGGCTTGCGCCAAAGAGCCGCTCGAGCGCTTTCAAAGCGCCGACGAGATGACCGAAGCGCTGCAAGCTGCCGGCGGCGGCGTAGCGCTGTCGAAGCACAAGTCATTTCCGGAGGGCCGCATCGCGCCAGAAACGCTGGTCGGTTACGCGACGCCCGCCATGGCAACGCTTCAGCTCGATGCCGGCCCGTTCAACCTGGCGCGCACGCAAGCGCTAGTGCAGCAGACCGCCGTCATCAGCGCCGCGGCGCCAGTCGCGATCGCGATCGGAGTGGGCGCACAGCACGACCAGCGCGCGGGAGACGAGGCGGGCGACGACTGGACGCGGCCGCGGCGCGTGCCACCGCTCGTGCTCGGCGTCGGGCTTGGGCTGCTAGTCGTGACGAGCATGATGGTGACCCTGAGCTTGCTGACTCCGGCCGACAAAAAGTCTGACGCCGCGCCGAGCGCGACCGCCAGCGTGAACGCCCGCCCGCCGCGCGGCGAGCCGGTTCCGCCGACGCCAGCACCGACCCAGTTGGCGTCACCCGACCCGTCGATCGCTCAGCCGAATAGAGTTTCCAGTGTCGCTGCTGAAAGCACGCGCCTCACGCCCAAAGCGCACGGCAAGGCCGCTGGCCCCAGAAAACCTGGCTCAATCACACCCTCCCCCTCAAAGCCGTCGGCTCCGTCCCTGCCGCCCCCGGCCAAAGCCGCCGGCTCTGATCTCGGTTTCTAGGCGCTTGGGCCGCAAGGTGCGGTAAAAAGGTGGCTGGGTGCTTATGACTATTTGCTCAACCGCTCGACGTGTCACCACGCGCCAGCGCTTCATCGCGCTGGGCCTCGTCTCATTGCTGACCACCTCGCTCGTCGCTCCCGCGGCCTTCGCGCAGGACCAACCTCAAGCCGAGAGCGTGGCGGCCGCCCGCTCACTCGGCCTCGCTGGGATCAAGCTGGCCGATTCAGGCGACTGCAAGGGCGCGATCGAGAAGCTGTCGCGCGCCGAGTCGCTCTACCACGCGCCGTCGATTCTCGGCCGCCTGGGTGAATGCCAGGTACAGGTCGGGCAAATCGTCGCCGGCACCGAAAACCTCAACCGCGTGGTGCGCGAACAGCTGGCAGCAACGGCACCCAAGGCATTCCGCGACGCACAAGAGCGCGCCAAAGGCGTGCTGTACGCCGCGCTGCCGAAGATCGCACGGTTGACGGTGAGGGTCGACCCGGCCGACGCGAAACCGCAGGTCGCGGTGGCCGGCGTGGCGATTCCGCCCGCGCTGATCGGCGTCGAACGCCCCACGGATCCTGGCACGCACGAGATCGTCGTCAGCGCGCCGGGCTACCTCGAGCAGAAGACGAGCGTCACGCTGGCTGAAGGCGCGAGCCAAGAGATCGCGGTCAAGCTCGAGAAGGATCCGAACGCGGCTGTCGCTGCGGCTCTGCCGCCGGACGCCTCCGCGCCGGTCGTCACGACGGGCCCCACCCCGTCGCCGTCCGACACCGGACCGAAGAAGAGCAACACGCTGGCTTACGTCGCGCTCGGCCTCGGCGGTGCTGGCCTCGCTGTCGGTGGCATCACCGGCTTTTTGGCGCTCGGCAAGAAGGGCGACCTCAAAGGCTGCGTCGACACCAAGTGCCCGTCTAGTCAGCAGAGCACGCTCGACGGCGCCAAGAGCATGGCGACGGTATCGACCGTCGGCTTCGCGGTGGGCTTCGTCGGCGTGGGCGTTGGCGTCGTGCTCTTGCTGACCGGCAACAACAGCAGCAGCGCGAGCCTTGGCACCTCCAAGGTCGCCAAACACGACGCATTTCGCGGCGTCCACCTCGAACCTTGGGTCGGCGCTCAGAGCGCCGGAGTTACCGGAACCTTCTAGGCGCGCCATGGCATCCAAGCTCTCACGTCAGGTGATCACGGTTTGCTCGTCGCTCGCCTTCGTCGGCGGCTGCACCCAAATCTTGGGTATCAGCGACTACGAGATCGATCCTTCGCTCGGCGCCCACGCGGGCGGCGAAGGCGGCAACGGCGGCACCAAGCCGAGCGGGGGCACAAAGAGCGACGCCGGCGGTCCGAACGGTGGTCAGCGCTCGGGCGAAGGCGGAGCTCCCGACACGAACGTCGGTGGTGCCCCGATCATCGGCGACGCCGGTGCTGGAGGAGCTGGCGCGCCGGTGGGGACCGTCGTGCCGTGTGATTCGGCGGACTGCTGCGCGCAACTTGGCGGGACGGCGTTCGGCGTCGAGATGATCAAAGACGGCGGTTTCGAGCTCGGCACGGTCGAAGCCGGCAAGAGCCCCTGGACGCAACTCTCGACCAACAGCGCCGAGGTCATCACCAATGATCCGAGCTTCGGCTTCGATCCGAAGTCGGGCGCCTACTACGCTTACCTCTCGGGTATCCCGGGCGAGCGCAGCACGCTCTACTCCGAGACCGTCACGGTTCCGAACGACGCCGGCTGGCTCACGGTCAGTGGTTACCGGCTATTTCAGATCGACCTACAGGACCCGCTCAACCACGATTTTTGCGGGATCGGCTTTTACGCCGTGCCACCGGACAAGGCGCTGGAGATCCCCTTCTACTGGAGCGATCCGGCTCACAACACTGACGGCTGGGGCGATACGCCGAACTGGAAGCGCTTCGAAGCCAGCTGGGACGCAGCTCCGCATCACGGCGCGAAGCGACGCCTCGGGCTGGTCGCTGAGTCCGACAAGTACCCGGCCAAGGCGGACGTCGCGCCCGGAGATTCCACAGCGTCGAGCTATCTGTTCGACGACGTCTCGCTGAAATTCTACCGCTGCTACAAGTGAGGGCGCCTCACTTCGTTTCTTCGAGATCTTCCGCCAGGTAGCTCAAGATCACTTCGTCGAGCGACTGCTCGCTGATCGCGCCGTCGCCGAAGATCGAGCGGGCGTTGCTGGGCGGCGCGGCCGCGAGGCGCGTTTGCGGCCGCCCCATCGCAGCTCCTAGGTCCGCACTTGCCGCCGTAACCGGAGCACCTGCCGCCGCCGCTGGGCGCGTCGGGATCGGCGGACGCGATTTGCGCGGCGCCGGGTTGCTCTTGCGCGGTGGCGGTCGCACGGGTGCGGCTGGCGGCGTGCGGTTCGACTTGGGCGGATTCTTGTCCAGCGACGGCAGGTCGAGATCGAAAGCCTCGGCCGGGGGCGGGGCGACCGACGGCGTGGGTTTGCGCAGGTTCGGATTCGTGATCGGCCGGCGCGAACGCGGCGACTCGTCCGAGTCGCGCAGCGACTTCATGCTGTCGATGACGGCTTGCGCGTCGGCGACCGGGGCTGGCGGCGCGGCAGGCACGACGGCGACCGGCAGGTTGGAGGGCTCCGCGGCGACGTGCGGTACCGCGCTCAAACCGGCACCGGCGCCGACGACCACGCGCGCGTTGTCGAGATCACTCTTGGCCGTCGGCTCCGCCATGCTGTCCGGCGCCTTCGACTTCGCAGGCTCGAGCGGACCGCACACACTCTCGAGCAGCGGGTCCATCTCGCCGCCACGTAGCGCGGCGAACATGGCCTTGTGCTGCTCCTTCATCATGCCGCGCACTACCGCGGCCATGTCGGTCGTCTCGAGATGCTCGGTGTAATCGGTGCGCGCCGTCTTGACGATGCGCCCACCGTCGGCGAACAAATGCGTCACGATCCGCGGAAACTTCACGCCCGAGTCTTCCGTTTGGATGTGGAAGATCCGGCCGCGGTGGCGGACGTTGTTGTTGAAGCCGAGTAGCGGCGGGGGTGCTGCTTTGGACACGCTGCGCCCGTGCAAGATCCGTGAGGGTTACGAACCTCGAAGGCTATCACGACCGCCTCCCCCCCGCCCTCCTCAGCGCACGGTGACTCTCACCCCCGAAAAAACCCCTACATCACCGTCATATATATGTAGTGAAACGGGCGAGCCCGAGCGGGAACAACAGGAAGGCGGGAAGACGGGAAGGGCGAGAGGAAGGATTCTTGGTTCGAGCAAACCAGCATCGGCCGACGCCGCAACCGATTTCGGACCGCGTCGACCAGCGCGCACCCCCAAAAATCTTCCCGCCTTCCCGCCTTCCTCTCACCATTGGTCTCATTTCAGTTGGTGACCACGCCCGCCGATCGTGGCTTCTGGCTGCGTTTTCGCTGCGCTCCGATGCTCACGTAGCAACCTACGCTCCGCTCCGGTGCTCGCGAAAGCCTTGCCAGAAACCACGCTTGGCTAGCGGGAAGCTGAAAAATGAGACCAATGGTCAGCCGCCTTCCTGTTCGCTCGCTCCCGCTCGCGAATTATCTAGCGCCTTCGTCCATGCGGCGCATGCCTTCGAGGAGCAGCGCTTCGGGCGAGTCCATCATGACTTGCTGCGGGGCAGTGAAGTTGGGGTCGAGCGCGAAGTCGCCGTCGGTCAGCTTGAGCATGGCGAAGAAGGCTTCCTCGCCGCGCAGCGTCGCCCACAGCGCGTTGAAGATTTGGCCGCCGACGAAATGAATCTCGCCTGAGGTGGTGCCGGAGCGGATCTTGAGCGAGCCGCTCTTTCGTCCGTGCCACAGCACTTGCACCATGTCCGGCAAACCCATCTCGATCAGCGAGCCGGACACGCCGCGCGCCGAGCCAGCGCGCTGCGCTTCGCGCTCGATGATTTGCTTCAGCTTGGCAACCAACAAATCCGCCGACACCGGCTTGGACAGGAAATCCGCCGCACCCAGGTCAAACGCCTTTTGCGCGTCGTTGCGGCTCGACCGCCCGGTGACCACCACCCAGGGCAGTTTCTGACCCCACGGGCGTTTACGCACTTCTTCGAGCAACGCTAGGCCGTCGTCCTTGCCCAAGTCGAGCTCGGCGATCACAAGCTCGGTCTCGGCTTTTTCCAGGTGCTTGAGCGCCTGCTCGACGGTGTGCGCCTGCGACACCTCGAAGCCTTGTTCGAGCAAACGCAGCTCCAATACCGTCGTCTCTTCGGGATCCGGATCGATGATCAGCGCGCGGTGCCGGTTGGCGAGCAGGCGCGCCTTCACGTCTTCACCGGTGACGGTGTGCTTGAACAGGTCGACCAAGTTCGGGTCGAACACGCTGCCGCGGTAGCGCGCCAAGACTTCACACGCCTGCACCGGCCGCAGCGTCTTGCGAAACGGATTGCGTGGATTTTGTGTGAGGTCGGCGTAGGTGTCGGCGATCGCCAACAGCCGCGCGCCGAGCGGGATCTCTTTGGCCGACGAGCCATCGGGGAAGCCCTTGCCGTCGTAGCGCTCATACATGTGCTCCATGGTCTGCGTGACCTCGAGCGGCAACTGCACGGCCTCGAGCAAGCGCCCTGGGCTCTTGTACTGTTTCTCGGCCTGCGTGCGGTGGCCCTCGTACTCGCCGACGTTGAGCGTCGTCAGGTGGTACGCGCCCATCTTGCCTAAGTCGTGCAGGTACGAAGCGCAGACGTAGGCGCTCTTGGTGCTCTCGGGTAGCCCAATTCGCTCGGCGATTTTCTTGGTCAGGCGCGCGACGGTCGAGGAATGACCGCGCAAATCCGGGCGAGAATTCTCGATCAGGGTGATGAGAACGTTCAGCGCTTCTTGAAACGACTCGTCGTTGACGCCGCTGCCGGTGCTGCCCGAGCCGGTTTTGCGCGCCTTGAAGTCCTTGTCGGACAGCACGCGTTCGCCCGACGTGGCCTCCTTGGCCATCGACAGCACCATGCTCTCGTCGCTGACAAGGTTGCGCTCGAACACGTTCAGCATGTTCGAAAATTGGGTGTGCGCGTCGCGATCTAGAATCGCAAATGCGTGGATGTCGCCATTGTAGGCCTTGCTGATCGCCGCCTTTACCGCGCGCGGCCGGCCGACGAACGCGCGCACCTCTTTAACGCCCGACGCCAACTGCACGTCGTGCAGCGCGGGCGCGTTGTCCGGATCGGGCGTTACGACGCTCAGCGTCCCGGTCGCCGCGTCGTACAGGACCGGGAATACCGTGTCGCGCTCGGCCAGCTTCTTCGGCACCTTGTCGAGCGTGATGCGATCGATGTCGGCCTTGGCCAGCTTCTCGGTCGAGACGAAGCGCGTCTTGTGCAGGGCCGCCAGGTACTTGAGCAGCGCGGCTTCATCGAGCGCCTTCAGTTCGAGGATGACCTCCTCGACCCGCTCGCCGGTCCGCGCCACCAGGTTGAGCGCCGCCTCTTGGGCTTCCGCGGTGATCAGCCCATCAGCGAAGAGCCGTTCCAGTAGTCGCGTATTGCCCGTGCTCATGTCGTGACCGGCGCCATCATGGACAGCCAGCCATTATAGCGGGCAGCAGCCACCCAAAGTCACCGCTGACGGCTCGAGATTTTTTCACAGGGAGATCGAGAGATCGGGAGCGCCAGGCAGAGCCGAGATTTTTTGGTTCGAGCCGCAAAATCCCTTACGGCGCCTGCGCAGTCGCCGACCAGCTTCGTGCGACTCGAAACCAACAAAACTCCCGATCTCCCGATCTCCCTGTGAAAAAATCCCGGAAAGCCGCCTGGAGCCGTTGAGGCGGCCAGCTGGCCGGTGGTGGGTACGCACGGGGCCGGTCGGGGTGGGCGGAACTGGGCCTACACCCGAGGATCTACATGGACTTGACGGGTGGGGCCCTGGAAGCTAGTTAAGCCGCCCTTTTCCAGGTTCTGTGGGCATTTGCCCGAGACACTGGCGAGCAACGACTGAAGGACACGAAAGACGATGGCGACGTATCAAGCGAAACCGGCAGAGGCTGCGGCGACCCGTAAGTGGTACGTCCTGGACGCGACAGACTTGCCTCTCGGTCGTCTCGCGACGCGCGTAGCGACCGTCTTGCGCGGCAAGCACAAGCCGACGTACACGCCGCACGTCGACACTGGCGACTTCGTGATCGTCGTCAACGCCAGCAAGGTCAAGCTGACCGGCGTCAAGTCCGACGACAAGATGTACTACTCGCACAGTGGTTATCCGGGTGCGATCAAGCGCATGAGCTTCAAAGAAGTTGCCGCCAAAGACGCCGGCTTCCCGATCGAGAAGGCCGTCAAGGGCATGCTGCCGAAGAACGTGCTGGGCCGCGAGATGCTGCTCAAGCTCAAGGTTTACGGGAGCGACAAGCACCCGCACACGGCGCAAAAGCCGGAAGCACTGTCGCTCTGATCGTCTGAAGGAACTAGAAGAGAATGTCCGAAGTTACGACCTACGCCACTGGTAAGAGGAAGACGGCAGTTGCCCGCGTTTGGATCAGCCCCGGCTCCGGGAAGATGATCGTGAACGGGATCGAAGCCGATCACTACTTCGAGCGCGAGACGTCGCGCATGATCGCGCGCCAGTCGCTCGAGGTTCTCGAAGTGACTGACAAGTACGACGTGCGTGCCACGGTGGCCGGCGGCGGGCACAGCGCCCAAGCCGACGCCATGCGCCACGGCATCGCGCGCGCGCTGCTGGCCGAGACGCCGGAGCGCCGCATCGCGCTGAAGCGTGCCGGTTACCTGACTCGCGACAGCCGCAAGAAGGAACGCAAGAAGTACGGCCAAGCCGGCGCTCGTAAGCGGTTCCAGTACTCGAAGCGCTGAGGAACATGCCTAATACCCTCCGCGTCGGCATTCTGGGCGCCGGGGGGTATACCGGCTCCGAATTGGTGCGGCTTCTGCACCAACACCCGCGGCTGTCCATCGTCATGGTGGGCGCGCGCGAGAAGGCTGGCAAACGGCTGAGCGAGGTCCTCCCAGGCGCGCTCGGCGTTGCTGGCCTTTCTGATTTGCTGCTCGAGGGCTTCGATCCCGAGACGGACGCCGACGCGCTGGCCAAGCGCATCGACGTCGCGTTCCTGTGCTTGCCGCACGCCGCGAGCGCGCGCGCCGGCAAGGCGCTGTACCAAGCTGGCGTACAGGTCGTCGATCTGTCGGCGGACTTCCGGCTCAAAGACGCCGCGGTGTACGTCAAGACGTACGGCGAGCATCCGGCGACGGAGCTTTTGAGTAAGGCCGTGTACGGCCAGCCAGAGCTGCACCGCGCGGAGCTCAGCGGCGCGCGACTGATTGCGGCGCCGGGCTGTCACGTCACGACGTCGCTGTTGCCATTGGCGCCGCTCTTGAAGAGCAAGCTGATCGAGACGTCGCCGATCATCATCGATTCGAAGACGGGCGTGAGCGGCGGCGGGCGTTCACCGTCACCGGCGTTTCACTACCCAGAAGCGACCGACAGCATCCGTCCGTACAAGGTCGGCAGCACGCACCGCCACGTGCCGGAGCTCGAGCAAGAGCTGTCGCTCGCGGCCGGCGCGCCGATCACGGTCTGCTTCACGCCCGTGCTGGTGCCGATGTCGCGTGGCATTTTGGTCACCGCTTATCTGAAGCCGCGCGCAGGCGTGACGGCCGATACGTGCCGCGCCGCCGCGACCGAGCTGTATCGCGAGGGGCTGGTCACGGTGCTGCCCGCCGGCATGCTGCCTGACACGCTCTGGGTCCGCGGCTCGGCCCGCGCGCACGTCGCCTACGTGCTCGACGAGCACGCCGGGTTGATCTTAGCGATGTGCGCGATCGATAATTTGGCGCGTGGCGCGTCCGCGCAAGCCGTGCAGGCGTTCAACGTCTCGCAAGGCTGGGCGGATGCGTTGGGGTTGCCTGAGTTGCCGTTGTTTCCGTAGCCTAGCGCCATCACGATCGTAGGAGACAATTCGGATGATCACGAGGCGAGGCTTCGATCTCTCATAAGGAAACTTATGCGCAAGTTTTCGATCGTTCATCCGCTACGTTCAATTCCACCGCCCTGACTGCCAGGGCACCGAAGCGCAGCTTGGGAAGGTCAGCAAGCTGGGCACCGGTGACGATTCTTTCCGCGGCCGTAACGCGAGGGCCTCGTCACGGTGCAGTGGGCAGCCTTCTGGGAGGTGGGCCGCTTTTTTGGTCAGCCCAATCCCCGACGAGGCAAAAAGCCGGCTTCCCTGACAGCTGGCTGTCAGGATCCGCGTTTCCTGGTCTTGCGCCAGCCCCTGCGCCGACTAACTCTTCGAGATCCATGAGCCGGCCCTTCAAGCTGCGTAGCGAGTTCACGCCGAAAGGTGACCAGCCGGCCGCCATCGAGAGCCTGATCAAGAGCTTCGAGGCGGGCGCGCAGTATCAAACGTTACTCGGCATTACCGGCAGCGGCAAGACGTTCACGGTCGCCAACCTGATCCAGAAGCTGCAAAAGCCGACGTTGATCATGGCGCCGAACAAGACGTTGGCGGCGCAGCTGTACGCCGAGATGCGCGACTTGTTCCCCGAGAACGCGGTGGCGTTCTTCGTTAGCTACTACGACTACTACCAGCCGGAAGCGTACATTCCGACCAGCGACACCTTCATCGAGAAGGACGCGATCATCAACGATCAGATCGATCGCATGCGCCACGCTGCGACGCATTCGCTGCTCAGTCGCTCGGACGTGATTATCGTCGCCAGCGTGAGCTGCATCTACGGCATCGGTTCGGCCGAAACGTACTCCGGCTTGTTGATCAACATCGTCAAGGGCGAGGAGATCCGCCGCGACAACCTGCTGCGGCAGCTGGTCGACATTCAATACCAGAGGAACGACACCGACTTTCACCGCGGCACGTTCCGCGTGCGCGGCGACGTGGTCGAGATTTTCCCGGTCTACGAAGAGGCGCTGGCGATCCGCGTCGAATTTTTCGGCGATGAAGTCGACGGCATCCACGAGATCGATCCGCTGCGCGGCAAGGTGCTGGGCTCGCTCGATCGCTACTCGATTTTCCCTGGTTCGCACTACGTGACGCCGCGCCAGCAGCTCGATCGCGCGATCGGCGGCATCCGTGAAGAGCTGAAAGAGCGGCTCGAATTCTACGACCGTGAGGGGCGCTTCCTAGAGAAGCAGCGCATTCAGCAGCGCACGATGTACGACCTGGAGATGCTCGAGCAGATGGGCTTCGTGCAGGGCATCGAGAACTACTCGCGCCACCTGTCGCAACGTAAGCCGGGTGATCCACCGCCGACGCTGATCGACTATTTTCCCAAAGATTTCTTGCTGATCATGGACGAGTCGCACCAGACGGTGCCGCAAGTCGGTTCGATGTACAAAGGCGACCGCTCGCGCAAAGAGACGCTGGTCGAGTACGGCTTCCGGCTGCCGAGCGCGCTCGACAACCGTCCGCTCAAGTTCGACGAGTTCGAGCAGCACATGCACCGCACGGTCTTCGTGTCAGCGACGCCAGGTGAATACGAGATCAAGAAGAGCGAAGGCGTGGTGGTAGAGCAGGTGATCCGCCCGACGGGACTTTTGGACCCGGAGATTTTCGTCAGACCGGTCGGCGGACAAGTCGATGATTTGCTGGCGGAAATTCGCGTGCGTGCCAAGAAAGAGGAACGTGTGCTGGTCACGACCCTGACCAAGCGCATGGCCGAAGAGCTGACCGATTACTACACGGAGCTCGGCGTGCGTGTCCGCTACCTGCACTCGGACATCGAAACGCTCGAGCGAATCGAGATCTTGCGCGATCTGCGCGCCGGTGAGTTCGACGTGCTGGTCGGTATCAACTTGTTACGTGAAGGTTTGGATCTGCCCGAGGTGAGCCTGGTGGCGATCTTGGACGCCGACAAAGAGGGCTTCTTGCGCAGCGCGCGCTCGCTGATCCAGACGATTGGCCGCGCCGCGCGTAACCTCAACGGTCAGGTTTACATGTACGCCGATCGCATCACCGACGCGATGAAGCTGGCGATGAGCGAAACAACCCGGCGGCGTAAGATTCAGGCCGAGTACAACGAGAAGCACGGCATCACGCCTGCCACGGTCGTCCACGCGATCTTGGAGATGAACCCGTCGAGCGGGCAAACCGACTACTACGCGGTGCCGAAGGGTCACGGTGCCAAGGGCGGCGGCGGTGGCGAGCGCAAACGTCCCGACCGCGCAGCGGCTCGCAGCGGCGAGACCACGACGTCGCCGCAAGAGCTTGCCGAGCGACTGCTGGAGCTGCGCCAGGAAATGTTCGCTGCCGCCGAGAATCTGCAGTTCGAGACCGCCGCACGCGTGCGCGATGAGATCAGGAAGCTGCAAGCCTTGAGCGGCGGAGAATCGCTAGTGCCGCCCAGCACCGCGCCCGCCTCCGAACGCCGCCCCGCGCGCAAGCCCAAGGCCGGCGGCGGCCGACGCTCGCGGTAGGGGGAGTTGGCGGTTAGGAGTTCGCAGTTGGCAGTTCGAGAGGCCAACTACCCAGTGGAACCACCGGCCGCCGGGCGCTCAGCGGCAGACGGTATTGATGTCTGCCACCAGCGGCGTTTCGCCGTGCGCGATGTCCTCGAACGGCACGCGACGCTGGCGAGCGGCTGCGCCGTCGCCCTTTTCGACGGCTTCCGCGACGTCGCGCAGTGCGGCGGCGGCTTCACGCGAGAGCTTTTGATAGCGAACCGCGCGCGGTACCAGCTCCGGCGAGGTCAAATGGAGCGCGTCGATCCGCCTGGCCAAGTCGTCGTAGCGCTGCGCCAGCGCACGTGATTCGAGCGATGCCGCCGACGGTGACGCGGCCGGCGCGGAGGGTGCGGCGGCCGGCGCTTCGCCTTTCCAGGCCTTGATCGCCTGGACGAAAGTACCGCACTCGCGAGCGGTCTGAAATTTGGCGCAGCCGAGAGCGCACAGCGTGACAGCCGCGCTCAGCCCGAAGGCGGCGCGCTTTCCAACGGTCAGACCGGTCCCCCGCGACGCGTGAGCTCCTCGACCACCGCCCGCACGTCTTGGGCGCGTTCGCGCGGCATGACCAAGATCGCGTCGTCGGTCTCGACGATGCACAAGTCGCTCACACCGAGCAGCGCTACGGTGCGCGCGCTCTTGTTCTTTTGGCGCAAATCCTCGATCAGATTGCGGTGCGCATCGACGAACAGCGCGTCGGCCGGGCCGACGTTATCGGCGTGATCGCGCTTACCGAGCTCCCAAATCGTGTGCCAACTCCCGAGATCACTCCAGCCGAACGAGCCGGGGACTACCGCCAGCGGCTTGACCTTCTCCATCACGCCGTGGTCGATGCTGATTGAGGGCATGCTGGCGAACGCTCGCGCGGTTGCTTCGCGCTCGGCCTCCGCACCTTTCGACGCGGCTTCGGCGATGATTTGCAGCGCGGCGTGCACCGCCGGCAGGTGTTCCTCGACCGCTTTCAGCATGTCTGCGGCGCGAAAGAAGAACATGCCGCTGTTCCAAAGGTGTTTGCCGCCCTCGACGTAGCGCCGAGCCGTCGGCTCATCCGGCTTTTCTTCGAAGCGTTCGACCTCGAGAATGCCCGGTGACAGCTCGTGTTGAGCCTCGATGTAGCCGTAGCCCGTCTCCACGCGCGTCGGCTTGATGCCGACGGTGGTGATCGTGCCGCGCGCAGCGTTTTCGAGCGCCTGCCCGAGGATGCGCCGAAATTCGTCTTCGTTCTCGATGTGGTGATCGCTGGGCAGGACCATGATCACCGCTTCTGGATCGCGCCGGGCGATGACCTGCGCGCCCCAAGCGATACACGGCGCGGTGTTGCGCGCCACCGGCTCGGCGATGAAGCTGCTCGGGCCGAGCTTGGGCAAGGCCTCGCGCGTCACGTCAATCAGCGATTCGCCGGTCGCCACGATCATCTGCTCCGGCGGGCACAGGCTGGCGACGCGACGCAAGGTGTGGCCGATCAGCGGCAGGCTCGGGTCCGGCCCCATGCCGAGGACCTGCTTGGGACGGCTCTTGCGCGAGGCAGGCCAGAAACGCGTACCGCTCCCGCCAGCGAGCACCAAGGTGAAGACGTGGCTCATGGGATTTGGGGCGAGCATAACGTGAGCTGAAAGGTACGCAACCGGGGCGAGCGCTGGCCGATTGGCGGTCGTGGCAAAAATCAGGCGGAGCATGCCCGCCAGGGCTCTGACTCGAGCGCCCCGGCGAGCTACGCGCCACGTCGGCCAGGTGGCGTGCGCCGCATTGCTCGCACTGAGCTTGCTGTTCAGCTGTCGTGAGCACGTGGTTCTGCGGCCAACTGAGGTGGACGGCGGTACCGGTGGCGAGCCGCGCGGTGCCGGCGCCCAGCCGGGCCCGAGCGGAGCGACACCTGGCGGCGACGCGAACGCTCGTGCCGGCGGCGACCTGACCCCGCGCGGCGTGAGCTCGGCAGGCGCAGGCAGTGCCGCTACGACGCCCGGCACCAGGCCACCGCTCGTGGTCTGCCCGCGCCCGCCGGCGCCCGCAACCTGCAGCGTGAGCGGCGACTCGAGTCATGGCGTACGCGTGATTGGCACGCTGCTTGAGCCGCTCGTCACCCGCGAGCGCGGCGTGCTGGCCCTGGACGCGAACGGCAACATTCAGTGCGCGGCTTGCGACTGCGGCGACGACAACGGCGCGCTGGTCATCGATTGCCCAGATCTGGTTGTCTCACCGGGCTTCGTCAACCTGCACGATCACCTGGGCTACGCCGGCACGCCGCCGCTGGCGCACCCAGGCGATTTGTACCAGCACCGCAACGACTGGCGCCTGGGCGAGCACGGTCATGCCAAGCTGCCGTTCGCAGGTGGCGCAAGCACGACGCAAGTCTTGGCGCAGGAGCTGCGGATGGTGCTCGGCGGCACGACGTCGATCGTCGGGGCCGGTGGGCGCCGTGGGTTTCTGCGCAATCTGGACACGATCGGCCAGGCTCATGGGTTGATGGCAGGCGACATCCACGCCGCGACGTTCCCGCTCGACGACGCAACCGGCAGCGTCGATAGCGCGGCGTGCAGCTTTGGCGTGCAGCCGGATACGCCCGCGATCGCGGCGGCCGCGCAAGCCTACGTACCGCACGTCGGCGAAGGGACCGATCGGCGTGCCACTGACGAGCTGCGTTGCGCGCTCGGTAGTCTGGATCTGATCGGCGACAACAGCGCCGTGGTTCACGCGATGGCGCTGTCACGGGCGGACGCGCATAAGCTGGCGAGTCGCGGTGCCAGCGTGGTCTGGTCACCGCGCTCGAATCTCGATCTGTACGGCAGCACAGCGCCAGTGGCGCTGCTCGGCAGCCTAGGCGTGCGGCTGGCGCTCGGCACCGATTGGCTGGCGAGCGGCTCGATGAACCAACAGCGCGAGCTGGCGTGCGCCGCGGAATACGACGCCGCGGTGCTGGGCGGCTACTTCGACGCGTTTCAGCGCTGGCGCATGGTGACCGAGAATCCGGCCTGGGCTTTGCGGCTTGAACAGCGCTTCGCGGCGCTACGCAGCGGGCTGGTCGGTGACATCGCCGTGTTCACCCAGCACGGCGACGACCCGTACGCCAGCGTGGTCGAGGCCGGCGCCGCGGACGTCAGGCTGGTGCTGCGCCAAGGCGCGCCACTGTACGGCGACGCCCAGCTGATCAAGGTATTTCGCAACGGTGAGGCGTGCGAGGAGCTGATGGTGTGCGGCGCCACGCAGCGCGTCTGCGCGGTCGAAACCGGGCAGTCGCTGGCCGACATTCGCGCAGCCGGCGAGGCTGTCTACCCGCTGTTCAGCTGCGAGCCGCCGCCTAACGAGCCGCATTGTGAAGCGCTCGTAACGCGCGAGTGCCCGGCGGGTGAGACCGATTGTGAGCCGGCAGCGTCTCTGCCCGCGTGGAACGAGACCGATGCCGACGACGACGGTGTCCCCGACGCGCTCGACGACTGCCCGCGCGTGACGAACCCCGACCAAGTCGACAGCGACGACGACGGTCGAGGCGATGCCTGCGACGCTTGCCCGGTCTACAACCCAGGTCTGGCACCTTGCCCGCGCAGCATCGCGGAGCTGCGCGCACCGGCGACGCGCATCGGCGCCAAAGCGGCAGTGCTGTTGACCAACACCCGCGTCACCGCGCTCCGCGGCCAGGGCTCCAAGGGCTACTACTTGGAAGACGGCAATCACGCGCCCTACTCGGGCATCTTCGTGTACACCGGCAGCGCGGCGGCCGGCGTCGCCCTGGGCGAAATCGTGCGTTTGCAGGGATATTTCGATACCTTTCAAGGCACCGACGAGCTCGTCAATGGCGAGTTGTTGTCGCACGCAGCAGGTTCCGATGTTTACCCGCCGCTCGTGATTCCGCTGTCCGCGGCTGCCGAAGGCTCACCCAACGCCGCCGGCCTGGCTTCGTTATTCGTGCGCGTCGAAGGCGCGGAGGTCGCAACCACGAATCCGGATGCTCCGAATGACTACGACGAAACGCTCCTGCTCGGCGGCCTGCGCCTGGATGACTTGCTCTGGCCCGACCTCGACAACCAGTACGCGGTCGGGACGCAGTTCAGCGCGCTCGTGGGCATCGCGGGTTTCTCGTTCGGCCACCAGAAGCTCTACCCGCGCGGCCCGTCCGACCTCACGCCCTAGCTTAACTAGCGCAGGGCGTCGCGCACCAACCGCGACAGCTCGGTTTCATCGGCGAAGCCTGTCGCCACGCCGCGCACAGTGCCGTCTTTGGCGATCAAGACCAGCGTCGGCAAACCTTGCACGTGGTACAGCGACGACGCCACGTCTTGGTCGTCGAACACGCTCGGGTAGCCGAGCTCGGAGCGCGCCAAGAACCGCGTGATGCTCTCGCGGTCGTCACTCGTACCGACACCGAGCACGCGCAGCTTGTCCGCACCGAAGGATTTGGCGACCTTCTCGAGCACCGGGGTCTGCGCGCGGCACGGCCCACACCAGCTCGCCCAAAAATCGAGCACCACCGCTTGACCTTGCAGATCACTCAGCCGCTGCGACTTGCCGTGCTCCTTGGGCGAGGCGTACGGCAGCAGAAAGTCCGGCGCTGGCAGCCCGACCAGCGCCGATTTTTCCGCCTTTCTGACGCCCAAGTAAGGCAACACGAACAGGCCCATGAACAGGCTGAAGGCGAGCACCAACCCAGCAACCAAGTAACCGGTCGAGGCGTCGTTCAGCTTGGCGTTCTTGGCTGGCGTTTTCATGCAACAGGCCGGCTCGGTTGTTCTTTGCGGAGCGGCAGCTCGCGGGCAGCCGGCGTACCGCGCACCGGCAACGTCAGGCGGAGCCGCGCGCCGCCCAAGCTGCTGGCGTCGGCGGTGACCATACCGCCGTGCTCGATCGCAATTTTCTTCACGATCGCTAGGCCCAGCCCGGTGCCGGTGTGTTTGGTGGTGACGTAGGGGTCGAAGACTATTTCGCGCATTTCGTTGGGGATGCCGGGTCCGTTGTCCTCGACGTCGATGACGAAGAATTCGCCCTCGCGCCGCAAGCTGACCTTGATCTTCGGCGCGTCGCTCTTGGCGTCGTACAGCGCGTCGGCCGCGTTCTGAATCAGGTTCAGCAGGACGCGGCGCAGCATTTGCCGATCGACCGCGACCTCGGCTGGCTGCGACGGCAGCAGCCACTCGAAGCTGGGTCGCGCGCCCGCCAGCCGAATCACCGACAGCTCCTCGCCACCCTGACCTTCGACGGCATCGGCGCGCTCGATTTGCCGGCGCTGTTCGGCGACGAACTCGGCCAAATCTGCCGGTTCGAGGTGCGCTTCCGGCAGCCGCGCGAAATCCGAAAACTCGGAGACCAGCCGGCGCAACGTGCCCACTTCGTCCTCGACGATCTCGAGCGTGGTGTCGAGCAGACCGCGAAACTGTTCGTCGTTGCCCTCGTAGCGGCGGTGGATCTCTTGTACGCCGAGTTGAATCGGCGTGAGCGGATTCTTGATCTCATGCGCCAGCCGCCGCGCCATCTCCTGCCAGGCGCTGATGCGCTGCAGGTACTCGATGCGGGCACGGCTGGTCTCGACTTCGCCGAGCATGCGATTGAAGGCTCGCGCCAACGCCGTGATCTCGTCGTTGCCACCCTCGCCGACGCGAATCGAGAGATTACCGGCGCCAACTCGCCGCGTTGCCAGAGCGAGCTCGCCCAGCCGTGCCGCCACGCCACGCGCCAGGAACGTGCCGACCGCAATCGCCAACGCGATCGTGATACCGAGCAACGCCGTAAACGCCCACACGTAGCCCTGAATGTCGCGCTTGCTCCGGCGATCGACGACCTTATAAGTGTCGATGAACTGGCCCATCTCCGACAGCTCGTCGAAGTGCGCCTTGTCTGCCGCAAAGACGAGCGAGAGCTCCGGTGCGTCATCGCCTTCGGCGACCTCGGCTAACGGTCGCGTCACTTCGAGCTGATTTTCGCGCTCTGGATCGAGCGGCTTGCCGCGATCGACGCTGGCCAGCGTCTTACCGTCGGCTAGCGCCACGCGCAGCGAGACCAAGCTCTGGTGTTGCTCGAGCTGCTTCTTCAACTCGGCCGTGACCGCCCCGGCTTCACCGGCCGCCACCGCGCGACGTAGCGCCGGGCTGAGCGCGATCGCCGCACCCTCTTCGCGCATGCGCGCCTTCAGCGTGCGCGCCAGCTCTTGGTACAAGCCGAGCGAGCGATCCAGGTGCGTGCCGATCTCGGGAACGAAGTAGCGCGCCCCGGTCTCGCGTACGTATTTTTCGCCCAGCCAGATCGCTACCAAAACCGGGATCAGGGCCGTGATCACGATCGCCAGCGCGAGCCGAACCTGGATCCGACCGGGACGCGTCACTCCTGCACCCGCAACCAACGTGTCAGCACGCGCCACGGATCGAAGCCGAGGTAACGGCGCACGTCGTTTTCGAAGAAGGCGTACGCGCGCTCGAGCCGCGGACCGAGGCTACTCGGCGCGCTCAGACCCTGAAAAATCCCGAAATGCCCGAGCAAGCCCTTGGCCAGCGACAAAGCCGCACGGCCGGCGTCCACGCCGAGCGGAACCGCCAAGCCCGGCGTCACCGGCGTCAAGACGACGTCGCGCACCGCGACCGCGGTCGCCCATGCGCCGGGCGCGGTGTCAGCGGCCAAGCGCCGAAAAGTCGAAAGCTCGGCGTAGCAACCGACCGCCACCGGACCGAGCCGCGCCTCGACGGCCGGCCCCAAGTAGCGGTAGTCGCGCGAGAAATCTCCCGACAACAGGCCCATGTCGCGGCGCACGCGATCCGGCCCCATCACGACGTCGAACGCCGGACCGCGCCGACGCAGACACAGCGCCGTGTACAGCTCGCCCGCGTCGAATGCGCCGAGCACCAGCGTCTTGCCATTCGGGCATACCAAATCGAGCGCGCTGCCGAGCGCACGCTCGGTCGGGATCGGCCACTCGGCGAACGGTGATGGCCAGAGCTCGACCTCACCCTCTTGCTCCAGCTCGCGCATCGCCGCCACTAAGGCTTCGAGCTGCACGTGGAACGACTGACCGCGCGTCAAGCGCCGCGCGAAGCGGTCGCCGAACTGCTCGAGCGCGCTGGTCGACAGCACGATCGCGAACGTGCCGTCGTGCTCGAGCGCAAGTTCCGCGGCCGCGACGTGCCCGCTAGCAGGCAGCGGCAAGCGACCACGCAGCGTCGACGACACCTTAATCACACGCTGGCCGTCGCGGACCGCGATGATGCCGCCACCCGCCCCGGCCGCGGTGCCAGCTGCTGGCGTCGGCACGCGGAACATGTCCGGCAAGCGCAACCAATCTTCAGCCGTGAAATCGTGAACTTGAGCGTCGGGGGTGAACATGACTAAGGAGGCGGCGCCGCGGGACGCCGGAGTATAGTGGAGCCATGCTTCCCGACCACGCCGTCGATCCCGCCACCCGGGACCTCCTGGCTTTCATCGAGGCCGCACCCACGCCCTACCACGCCGTTTCCGAGGTCGCGGGCCGGCTTTCGACGGCCGGCTTCCGCCGGGTATCGGAGCGTGAGGCCTGGCAGCTCGCACCCGGTGACCGCGGTTTCGTCGTGCGCGGCGGCGGCTCGATCGCCGCCTTTCGCGTCGGCGAAAAATCGCCGGCCGAGGCTGGCTTCGTCGTCGTCGGCGCCCACACCGACTCGCCGAACCTGCGGCTGAAGCCCCAGGCAGAGCTGACGGCGCACGGCTATGAGCAGCTGTCGGTCGAGGTATACGGCGGCGTCTTGTTGTCGACGTGGCTCGATCGCGAGCTGGGGTTGGCGGGGCGGCTGGTCTTGGAAGACGGGTCGACGCGCTTGGTACGGTTACCCGGGTCGTTCTGCCGCGTACCGAGTCTGGCCATTCACCTGAATCGAGACGTGAACTCCGGCGGGCTCACCCTGAACCCGCAGACGCAGCTCTTGCCGCTGGCGGCGTTGGAGCTGGAGACGGGTGGGCTCGAGCTCGGCGAGCGGCTGGCCGCGGCTGCCGGCGATGGCGTGACGGCGAAGACGATTAGCGGCAGCGATCTGTGCTTGTTCGACACCCAAGCGCCAGCGCTCGGCGGCGCGCGCAACGAGCTGATTTTCTCGGCGCGGCTCGACAATTTGGTGTCGTGCCACGCCGCGCTGTCGGCGCTGCTCGGCTCGACCGACACGGCTGACGCGACGCGCGTCGTCGTGCTCTACGATCACGAAGAGGTAGGCAGCGAGAGCGCGATCGGCGCTGGCTCGCAGTTCCTGGAGAGCGTGCTTTTGCGGCTGTTGGCTTGCCACCCGCCGGCCAGCGACGGCTTCGCGCGCGCGACCGCCGGCTCGTTACTCGTCTCCGCCGATATGGCGCACGCCGTGCACCCCAATTATCCGGACAAGCACGACAAGCAGCACCGCCCACTGCTCGGCAAGGGTCCGGTGCTGAAGGTCAACGTCAGCCAACGCTACGCCACCGACGGCCCGACCGCGGCGCGTTTCCGGGCCGCGTGTGCGAAGGCCGGCGTCGAGCCGCAGCATTTCGTGTCGCGCAACGACATCGGCTGTGGCAGCACGATTGGCCCGATCGCGGCGGCCGGGCTGGGGTTGCGCACGGTCGACGTGGGCGGCCCGATGCTCAGCATGCACAGCTGCCGGGAGATGGCCGCGAGCGCCGACGTGCCGGTAATGATCAACGTGATGACCGGATTGTTCGACGACTTTGTGCCGCTTGATCCGGCGTCGTGATCGAGTGTTCGACGATGTCGCGCCGCTTGATCCGGTGTCATGACATCTTTGGCTGCCGCGCCGCAGCTAGCCTGCATAAGCTCGCGGGCCGCCCTCGGCGGTTCGAGATTTTTTCACAGGGAGATCGGGAGATCGGGAGGTTTTGTTGTTCAAGCTGGACGAGCACGCGCGGCGACTGCGCAGCATCCGTTCGACATAGTCCGTCTCGAACCCCAAAAATTCTCGCTCCCGATCTCCCGATCTCCCTGTGCAAAAATCTCGGCGCCAAGCGAGACCTGAGGTCGCCCCGACAGCTTCTGCAAGGTGAGCCGCGATGCGGCAGCCCACTGCGGCTCTCGGAATGACGCGAGCAAGGTGAGGAATCCTTAGCGGGAACCTAATAGCGGCGGGGCGGCGGCGCGAAGCGGCTCTGGCTATACGGAAACGCGTCGGGCTCCTGGTTGTCGCGGTACGCGTAACCGAGCGACGACAGGTCGATCCCGCGCGCTTCGAGGCCGTCGTAGTCGTCGTAGCGGAGCCGCAGCAGCGCCGCCGGATGCGTCGGCGAACGGCGCTCGAACGCCACTTCCACGACGCTATTTTGCTCACTCTCGCCGTATTCGGTGCCGATGTTGCTCGGCCCCTCCGCCCGGCCCGCGCCCGGCGCTCCCTTGCTCTTACGCGGCGCTTGATCGTCTCTGTACGAATCGCGCGCCGCGGGCGGAGCATTCTGGGCGCGCGGCGCCGCCCCGGCACCGTCCGCATCGGTAGCGCGCGGCGGCGCGCTGGGCGCAGGTGTGCGGTACTCGCTCTCCGGCAAGTAACGGCGCCGTGGTCGCCAAACTGGCGCCGGCGGGCGCGGCTTTTCGGTAAACACCGCCACGCCGATCACGCCCACGTGCTGCGGCGTGCCCCGCCTTGCCGAATAGCTCTCACCCTTGCCAGTGAAGCGAAACGCCGCGACCTCGTCCAAGCTGCGCCGAAAGCCTTCGACGAGCAGCGAGCCCCACGGCTCGATCAAGTAGCCGCGTTGACTCACGTAGTCACCGACCTCGCCGCTGATCGCGTCGCGGCCGTCGACCGTGACGACGACCTCGATGCGTTCGCCGCTCGGGTTCTGAACGCGGATGTTGTAGCGCTCAGTCGGCTCACCCAACACATAGGTAGTGCCGCCTTCTTGAAATGTCGGCAACACCGAGCCATCGAGGCCTTCGAGCGAGACCCGGTATGGCGGCGGCGGCGGCGGTGCGCTGCGGCGCCGCCAAGGGCTTTCGGCCCCGCAAATCGAGGCTCCGCCCAGGACTCCCAAAAACGCGAACCCCGAAATCAGCGCCAGGCGGCGAGACGAAAGCTTGGGCGAGGTCATCCCGGCTGATACGCCCCACCCGCGCGATCGATCTTCCGAAAACTTGGCGGGTTGGTGTCCGGCCGAGTATTGGCCGGTTTCCATGGATCGTTCTCCGCCCAGCGCGCCTGCGCACCCATGCAGCCTGTGTGGTCAAAGCAGCCACGCCGACGACGTGATTTGTGGCGGGTGTGAGAGGACGTACGGCCCGCGCGTGGCGCGACTCTTGGCGCGCGCCGAGGGTGACCAAGACTTTGCGGCAGCGTGCCTGGCGAATTTCCCGGCCCCGCTGCGCGAGCGCTTCGCGGCCTTGCTTGGACAACGCTACTTGCTGCCAGGGGCAGATACCCGCGCCCGCCCCGGCCTGCGCGCAGCCAAGCCTCGCGTCGATCCGACGCGGCTCAAGACGGCTAACTGAGACGCGATCGGAGCCTCTCCGTGGTCGATCTGTACCGCTACGTGCGTTGACAGGTCAGCGCGAGCGAGGCTCGGGCACGCCCCGGTGTCCGCTCAGTCGTTCGACGGTAATTCGAAAGAAGATCGGTACGGGGCGCGCAATTCGTGAGCGGCGTTATGGTCCCAGTGGGGCGCTAACAGCATCGACGCGACGACGCCTTTGGAGCTGAATGAGAGCGCTTGGTCGGCGGTGCCGGAAACGGCCGTGCAGCATCGACGAAAGAGCCGGAGCGGCTGCTCGCGGCGACCGCTCCAGCCTACCGAGCAGATGCTGGTTGAGATGTCCTACTTCACGGCGCGGGAGAGATCGCATTGGAGCGCTTCTCAATCTCAGCGACGGTCGCAGCGTCGTCGGCCGAGACGTTAATGGCGAAACTGTTGCCGGCGGACGTCACCTTCGCCTTGGCGCCCTTCAGCTCGAGCGGGCAATAAGCCATCTCCGGCATCTCATGGCCAACAGCGGCAGCGCGCGCGACGTCGCTGATGGCAGTGGTTGCCGCCGACGTGGCTTCAGCAAGCGTCGTGCCCCCAGGCATTTCCGGGTCCAAGCGAGCGCTTTGGCAGGCAGCGCAAATCGTATCCCCGTCACTCACGGGCGCAGATTCTGCGCACCTGCGCACGACGTGCGTCCGAACCTGGCACCTCCGAAAATCAAACAAAGCGGGTCGTCAGCTTCATTTCGAAGTGGCTTCGATGTTGCAGCCGGCCACGAACGCGACCGATGGACACGACACACCCCTCGCGACACGACACGGGCCTGAGCGCGGCCGACGCTCTGCGACGGCTCGCGGAGTTCGGTCCGAACGAGATTCGTCGTGAGCAGCCAACCAGCCCGTGGAGCCTACTTCTCGGGCAATTCAACAGCGCACTGGTCGGCCTTTTGCTCGTCGCTGGTGTCGTATCCGCAGCGTTCGGTGAAGTAGCGGATGCGATTGCCATCGGCACGATCGTGATTCTGAACGGGGTGGTCGGGTTCTTTCAGGAGTATCGCGCCGAGAAGGCCGTGCTCGCGCTGCGTGCGATGACCGCTCCGCACGCGCGCCTGATCAGGGACGCTAAGCAGCTCGTCGTTCCGGCCGCCACCGTCGTTCCGGGCGACGTGTTGGTGCTCGAGGCGGGCGACGTCGTGGCGGCGGACGCGCAGGTGCTCGAAGCCAACGGCCTACTGCTCAACGAGGCGAGCCTGACCGGTGAAAGTGCCGCGGTCGACAAAAACGCCTCGCCTTCGAGTACTGAGGCGCCCCTGGCCGAGCGCCACGACCAGGTGTTCATGGGCACCGCCGTCGCGAATGGAACGGGACTCGCCGAGGTCGTGGGCACGGGCATGCGAACCGAGCTTGGCAAGATAGCGGACATGCTCAATACGGCCGAGGATACCGAGACGCCGCTGCAGCGCCGGCTGGCAGGCCTTGGCCGCTCTCTGCTCTACATCTGCATCGGTATCGTGGTGCTGACGGCGGCGGCAGGCCTGCTGCGCGGTCTCAAACCGCTAGAAGTGCTGCTATCCGCGGTCTGCTTGGCCGTTGCTGCGGTTCCCGAAGGCTTGCCGGCGATCGTCACGGTGGCTCTCGCGCTCGGGGTGCAGCGCATGGTGTCGCAACACGTGCTGATTCGCAAGCTGCCGGCGGTGGAGACGCTCGGCTGCGCGACGGTCATTTGCACCGACAAGACTGGCACGTTGACGACCGGCGTCATGACGGCGCGCGAGCTGTGGGGTTCCGACCACCGCGCCCTGCTTGATGCGGCCGCGTCGTGTTGCGACGCCGAGCTCGACGCAAGCGAACGAACCGGGCTCGGTGATCCTACGGAGGTGGCGATCCTGGTGGCTGCAGCCGAGCGCGGGATTCGGCGCGGCGAGATTGAACGGCAGCGCGCGCGGCTCAATCTCATGCCCTTCGACGCGGATCGCAAGCGCATGTCGATCCGGCGCGGCGACGGCAAGATCTACGTCAAGGGTGCCGTGGAGGTATTGCTCGCTCGCTCGGTGGCTGGGGTCGCCGGTGCCGCGGAGGCCAATGCTCAAATGGCGGCGCGCGGGCTGCGCGTCTTGGCGGTCGCGGTTGGCGACGGTGAGACCGAAGAGAAGCTCACGTTGGTCGGCCTCTTGGGGCTCGCCGATCCACCGCGCCCCGAGGCGATCGAAGCCGTGGCGCAGGCACGCTCCGCCGGCATCAAGACCGTGATGATCACCGGCGACCACCCCGCGACCGCACTCGCGATCGCCAAGGAGCTCGGCATCATGGGTCCCGGTGACTCCGCCGAGGAGGTCGTTCACGCGCGCGCAACGCCCGCCGACAAGCTCAGGATCGTTCGGGAATGGAAGGCGCGCGGCGCGATCGTGGCTATGACGGGCGACGGCGTGAACGACGCCCCCGCCCTGCGCGAAGCTCACATTGGAGTAGCCATGGGCAAGGGCGGCACCGAGGTCACGCGCGAGGCTGCGGCCATGGTGCTGACGGACGACAACTTCGCGGGCATCGTGGCGGCGGTGCGCGAGGGCCGAGGCATCTTCGACAACATTCGCAAGACGCTCGTGTACCTGCTAGCCGGCAATACGGGCGAGCTGGCGTTGATGCTCAGCGCAGCCCTTGCGGGCCTGCCGCTCCCCCTGCTGCCGTTACATCTGCTGTGGATCAACCTGGTTACCGACGGCATGCCAGCGTTGGCGTTGGTCATGGATCCAACTGAAGGCGACGCGCTCGCACGTCCACCGCGCCGACCCGACGAGCCGCTCTTGGGACGGCCGGAGTGGACGCACGTGATCGTCACCGGACTTTTGCAAGCGGTCACCACGCTGGCGGTCTTCGTCTGGGCGCTGCACTCGCGCAACCTGATCGAGGCGCGCAGTCTCGCCTTCTCGGTCATCGTCTACTGCGAGATTTTCCGGGCCTTTGCGGCCAGGAGCTTCACCCGCACGTTCTGGGAGGTGGGAGCGTTCAGCAACTTGAAGCTGGTTGGCGTGGTGGTCGTGTCGTTCATCGTACAGCTCGGCATCCACCACATTCCGGTGACACAGAGGCTGTTCCAACTCGGGAGCTTGTCGGCGGGAGACTGCGCGCTGTCGGTGCTGGCAGGCCTGTTGCCAGTGACGGTGCTTGAGGTATCGAAGCTGGTTCGTCGCGCCCCACCGACTCCGCGCGCTGGCGTTGCGGTGTTGGGGCTGCTGCTGGTTCTGTTTCACACGGCGCCGGCGCCTGCGGCCGACGCGACGCTCGACACTTTCATCGCTCAAGTAGCCGCGCGAGCTTTCACTGATCTACGAAAGGCGAACTCTAACTCACGCTGTCCACACTCTCAATTGCTCCAGGACATCGTCCAAGTCATCGCCCGAGACGGGTAAGCTGGGCAGCAGTCGCGCGATGTTTTGGCTGACCCACGCGGGTGCGTGCACAAGGCTGGGCGCGCTGGGTCCGAGGCCAAACAGACGATTCCATTCAATGCGGCGTTGTTCCGCGTAGGCTGAGCCGAGCGGACCGCGGCGTTCGGCAAGGTTGTGGGCGATCCGGCGAGCGAGGTCGTCTGCCTCGTGCACTCCGGTGTTGATGCTTTGCCCTCCTAGCGGGCTGGTGGAGTGGGCCGCGTCGCCGGCCAGCCACACGCGCTGGTGCCCGAAGCTGGACGCGAGCGCGGGGTGGAACTCCGCGCTCCCGCTCCAATCGAAGTTGCTGGGGTCCGCGGCATACCCAGGCATCCGCGTCGCAAGCAGCTCTCGAAGCTCGGTGAGTCCGGGCGGTTGCGGAGTGCGCACCGCCACTTGAAAGCAGAAGCGCGAGAAGTCCCCTTGCAGCGGGTAAACGGTGCTGCCGTAGCCGGATGACAGCATGAGACGCGCTTTGTCTCCAGCACGTGGATCGGAAGCGTCGTAGAAGACATAAGCCTCACGCTCGCCGCGTTCGACCATCTCGATGCCGAGAGCTGTTCGAACGGTCGAACGAAGACCGTCCGCCCCAATGACGAAGTCGGCCTCGACGGTCTGGGCAGACACGTCCAGCCATTCGGGCTTGAGCGCAGGAGCTTCGCCCTCGACACGCGCGCGCCGCACCAGCCCCACCCTGACGAGCGCCTCGTCCTGCTCTAGCGCGACGAGGCGCGTGTTCCACTCGACCTCGGTACCAAGGCTCGACAGTCGGTACATCAACCCTTGCCGCAGGACGTCCTGAGGCAGGGTCAGGGCTCCGGGGGACACCTCCTCAGCGGATGGAAGGTCCAACACCCCGCAAAGTGCGTGCTCGACGTAGACAGCCAAGTGCCTGATGGATCGCCCGCGCCACTCGAGCGGGGCGGTGACCCCCAGCGAAGCCAGCGTCTGGAGCGTGCGCGCATGCAGGATGACCGGGTAAGTGTGTTTGCCGTCAGCGGTCTGTTCGTCGATGACGCGCACACCCACCCCTTGCTCGCGCAATCGAATCGCCGCGACCAACCCTACGGGACCCGCGCCGACGATCATCACCGCCGTCCGCGCGCTTGCCGAGCTTGCCATACCCAGTGAGGCTGCACGAAGCGCGCCAGCAGCCGTGGGGGGCAATCGGAGCTCAGCTCGCGTCGACGGAGACAGGAGCGCGGGTCGTGAGGACCGGCACCGGACTCGTTCGCACCACCTTCTCGGCGACGCTGCCCATCAAAGCGTGGCTCAAGCCGCGCCGACCGTGCGTGCCCATAACGACGAGGTCTGGCCTGACCTCGTTGATCGCGTCGATGATCTGCTGCCAAGGTGCGCCCATTTTGAGCACCGATTTCGTGCGGGGCACGCGCGCCTTCACTTCGTTCAGCTTGGTTTGCAGGTACTGTGCAGCCGATTTTTCGACGTTCTTGGTCAGCTCATCCACGTTGATCATCAGCTCCATGTACGGGTAAACGGGAAGCTCCCAGGCGTGCAGCAGCGTCAACTCGGCGTCGAACTGTTTGGCGAGAATGATCGCGAGCTCAACCGCTTCGGCTGATGAGGCTGCAAAATCGGTGGGGACGAGGATGTGCTTGATCGGCTTCATAGGCGGTTCGCTCCGTTCAGCAAAGCCCGTGCCGCGCGCAAATCTGCTTCCGTTGGGGGGCCTCGGAACCGACTGCTGCGCGGTTCTTGCGCAGGAGCGCACGAACTGCGGCGAAGCGCCGCGCAGCGACCGCCACCGCCGACGGAACCCGGCCAAGCCGCGAAACACCTGGGCACGCCGCTTGCTCGAAGGAGAGCACTATGCTGAAAGATGAGACGGCGGCCCGCGACGGTAGTGTCGATGCACCCGACGGGGCAGCCTCCTTGGCGCGCGCCTATCGTGAGCTCGAGGCCACCCAGGCGCGTATTCAGACAGGCGCCGAGCGCGTGTACGACGAGACGAGACGCGGGCTCGTCGTACAGCTCTTGCCAGTCCTCGACAACCTCGACCGAACCATCGATGCCGCGGAAAAGGCGAGTGACGGGGCGCTGGTCGACGGTGTTCGCATCGTGCGCGCCGAGCTCGAAACCGTGCTCTTTGGCTACGGCGTCGAACGCATCGACGCCGCCGGGCAGCGCTTCGACCCACGCCTCCACGAGGCCGTCGCCGCTGTCCCCGTCACAGACCCGAAGCTCGTGGGAGCCGTCATGCAACAGGCTGCTTCCGGGTATCGCCTCGGCGCCCAGATCCTGCGTGCAGCCAAGGTGAGCGTGGGCGTGCAGAGCTCAACGGTGCAAAGCGGGCGTCTCCGCACGCTTGGACCGCGTTGGTGACCATCGCATTCGCTCACGGTGCAACGAATTCACGAACCCTTCTCGCTGCCCGGGGCCCTCAACCAAGGAAAGAGAAAACCATGTGTCGGCGTGTCACCTGTCAGAGTTGCGGAAAGCCGAGCTACGTGGGCTGCGGCCGCCATATCGAAGCCGTCTTGGCGGACGTTCCGCCCGACGCCCGATGCCACTGCCGCGAAACCGGCCGAAAGGACCGATCGTCGCCGAGTCAATCGGTGAAAGATTGGTTCGCCTCGCTGTTCGACGCGGCCTCCGGGAGGCGAACGTGAAGGCGGTCATCGAATCGGCGGGCGGAGTCGCGAGCCACGTCCGAATCGCTTCGCATGAGTTGCTGTTCGACCAACCGAGCTCGGTTCCTGGCGGCCAGGACCGCGGCCCGTCGCCGCTGGACGTAATGGCGGCGGCGGTCGGTGCTTGCGCGCACTACTTTGCGGCGGCATTTTTGCATGCGCGCGGGCTCGCGCCGTCAGGACTTCGAGTCGAAGTGAACGCAGACAAAGTGCGCGAACCCTCACCGCGATTCGGCAAGCTAGCAATCCACGTAACCTTGCCAGCGGGCGTCCCGGAGCACTACCTGCCAATGATTGAACGCGCCGTGCGCAGCTGCCCGGCCTACGGCACACTGCTGCACTCACCCGAAGTGGAGCTGTCTTTCTCCCAAGAGACTGCCGAGGTGCGTGCTCCCGCAGCGTGAGCGGGCGACGCCGCCGCAAGATCAGCGCGCCTGAGACTGGTCGGCGAGGAAGGCGGCGGCGAAGCGGCCCGCTGGTGCGCACGCGGATCCTGCGCGCACCAGCCGCATTTTCTGCGCGAGAGTCGCGCCCCTCTAGTCGCGGAGCCGGCCGAACGATTCGGCACGGACATTGCTCCGTCGTAGTGGATGATCTCCACCCGCACGCTCCGCGAAGGTCGTACGCAGGTCCTGGTCGTTGGCGCGGGACCGGTTGGACTACTGGCGGCGCTACGCCTGCGCGAGCAAGGCATCGACGTGCGCATCATCGAACAACAGACCGAGCTGCGCGCCCGTACCTACCCGGTGGTCCTGCACCCACAAAGTCTGCGGCTGCTGAACGACCTCGGGCTGTCGGCGGCGCTGTTTTGGCGCGGGCGGCCAGTGACGCGGCTCGCGGTTTATACCGAGTACGAGCGGCGCGCCGTGCTCGATCCGCCCAAGGTGAAGGGCGTGGCGGCAGGCCTTTTGACCTTGCCGCAAGACGTCCTGCGGCAGGCGTTGACCAATGCGCTGACGCGAACCGGGGTATCGATCGAGTGGAACACGCGCTTGGCAGTGCTGGCCCAGGATGAGGGCGCGGTCTGGGGACGCCTCGTTCAGCAGGAACCGTGCGCGATCGGCGCTGTCAGTCGCGTCAGCGTGGACGCTTTCGATGCCGACTACGTGATCGGCGCCGACGGCTACGAGTCCACGGTGCGCGAAGCGCTTGGCATCAAGCTCACCGAACATGGAGCGCTGTCGAGCTACGTCTTCTTCGACGCGGCCACGGAGCGCTCCGGGCGCGAAGCCCAGCTCTCGCTGTCCGAGGACTTCGCGAACAGCGTTTATCCACTGCAAGATGGTCTGTCGCGTTTCACATTTCAGATGGCATGCGCGCTGGACAGGGCGCCTGATCTACAGCTTTTTCGCGAGCTGCTCGGGTCACGTTTGCCCTGGTACAAATCCGACATCGAAATCTGCTCATGGAGTGGAGTCGCCGAATTTCGACGCGCGCTAGTCGAGAAGTTCGGCCAAGGTCGAGTCTGGTTGGCGGGGGAGGCAGCGCACTTGACCGGACCGCTCGGCGTGCAAAGCCTGAACGTCGGCCTCGACGAGGCCAACGAGCTTGCACTGCGGATGGCCGATTCGCTCAGGCACGGCTCGCGGCAACCTTTCGGTCCCGACTACGACGCCCGGCGCGGCCTGCAGTGGCGCGAGCTCTTGGGCCTCGAGCAGCGCGCCGTGCTCAGCGGGCGTTCTCCCGATTGGGCTCGCCGCAACCTGGGCCGACTCGTCTCGTGCCTACCCGCTTCCGAAGCCGACCTCGACGACTTGCTCGACCAGCTGCGCGTCACGCCGGTTTCCGACCATCCGGAGCACGCCGCCGGCAACTGAGCGCGCCAGCGGTTATGCTTTGTTGCAAGATCCGCTCGGGTCGCCGCTCGAAAGGCGTGATACCTTGCGGACGTGTAGCAATCCGCTGGTCGCTGGAGGATTTAGAGGAGTGGCTCCTGATTGGATCCACGCTGGTCGAGGGCTCCACGCTCTCGGAACAGGACGCGCGGGATGTGCTCGCCGGACTCACGGTGAGCGGCCACCCAGTAATCGAAGCGCGCGAGCTACTCAACTACCGCGCAGGCACGGCGTGGTTGATGGAGCAGCTCGAACGCTCGCCCTATGTCTCTCAGGACCTCGTCCGCGACTTCCATCGGCGCTTGCTCGATGGGCTGGCTGACGATGCGGGACACTTCAAGACCCGACAGAACTACGTGCTGCGCTCCGACGGTTCGCGCCACGATTACCTACGCCCCGGTCCCGTGGCAGAGGCCCCAATTAATGGAGCCGTTAGTTGGCGCTTCCGCCACAGGAAGTAGATCGGGGGGTAGACGAGCAACTCCATGATGAAACTCGTCACGAGCCCGCCCACCATGGGCGCTGCGATTCTCTTCATCAAGTCGGCTCCTGTTCCGGTCGACCACATGATGGGCAAGAGACCGAGCATCGCAGCGCAGACCGTCATGGCTTTCGGGCGCACGCGCTTGACTGCCCCGTGCACGACCGCTTCCACGAGGTCTTGCACGGTGTTGAGTCGGCCCTCCTTTTTGAACGCGCCGTGTGACAAGTCCAAGAACAAGAGCATGAACACGCCAGTCTCCGCGTCGAGCCCCATGAGCGCAATCAAGCCGACCCAGACTGCGATCGAGATGTTGTAGCCGAGCAGCCACAAGAGCCACAACGCGCCCACTCCCGAGAACGGCACCGCGAGCATCACGATGCTGGCCTTGAATGCGGACTTCGTATTCATGAACAGAAGAGCGAAGATCAGCACGAGCGTGAGCGGCAAGATCAGCTTCAACCGTTCGCGCACTCGGAGCATGCTCTCGTACTGACCACTCCAGGCCATGATGTAGCCGGGTGGCACCTTCACGTTGGACGTCACCGCGCGCTTGGCGAGCTCGACGAAATGACCCACGTCGACTTTAGCCGTATCGAAATCGACGCAGACGTAGCCGGCAAGCATTCCGTTTTCGTCCCGAATCATCGACGGTCCGTGCGCCAGGCCGACGTCCGCAATCTCCTCCATCGGGATCTGCCCGAGGCCACTGGGAAGCGGCAGGAGCACGCGGCGCAAGGCCTGAAGATCGTCGCGGTAGTCGCGGGCGTAGCGTACGTTGATGCCGTAGCGTTCGCGGCCCTCGACCGTCATGCTTTGGTTGTCGCCGCCGACCGCGGTCATGACCATCGTGTTGGCGTCGTCGATTGACAGACCGTACCGCGCGAGTCGGTCGCGCTTCAGGACGAAGTCGAGAAAATAGCCGCCAGCGACCCGTTCCGCGTAGGCGCTGCGAGTGCCAGGAACGCGGGCGACGACCGCCTCGGTTTCCTTGGCGATGCGCTCGATGGTCGCCAGATCGGCGCCCATGATCTTGATACCAACTGGCGTACGAACGCCGGTTGACAGCATGTCGAGTCGCCCCTTGATCGGCATCGTCCAAGCGTTGGACATTCCCGGGATCTGCAACGCTTGATTCATCTGGTCCTCGAGGTCGCTCGAAGTGAGCCGGTCGCGCCAGAAGCTGCGAAGTACGCTCTTGAGCCAGTTCGGCGCCCAGGCCGAGTACCAGCGCGGCTTCTCTCGCCATTGGCTCTCGGGCTTGAGCAGCACGGTGGTTTCCATCATCGTGAAGGGCGCTGGATCCGTGGAGGTATTGGCCCGCCCTGCCTTACCGAAGACGCGCTCGACCTCGGGAAATGTCATCAAGATCTTGTCCTGCAGCTGGAGCACCTTCTCCGCCTCGGCTACCGACATACCGGGCTCCACCGCTGAGGGCATGAACAAGATGCTGCCTTCCGTCAGTGGCGGCATGAACTCGGAGCCGAGCCGCGCGTACAAGGGAATCGCGCTGGCGACGATCAGGAACGCCGTAGCAATCGTAGCTTTGGGGTGGCGCAACACGAAGCGGCACGGCCCTTCGTACAAGCGGTGCAGCAGACGACTGACTGGATGTCGTTCTTCGGAGTAGTATTTCCCGACCAAGACTTGGGTCGCGATCCAGGCCAGAAACCGCGGTCTAAATCGAAACGGCTCGATGCGCGCGAACAGCATGCGTAGCGCTGGGTCGAGCGTGATCGCCAGAAACGCCGCGATCCCCATGGCCAGCGTCTTGGAGATCGCGAGCGGCCTGAATAGGCGGCCCTCTTGATCCAGCAAGGTGAAGACCGGCATGAATGCGACCGCGATGACCATCAGGGAGAGGAAGACGCCCGGGCCGACTTCCATCAGCGCCGCTAGCCGAACTTGGTGAAAATCGCCCTGTTGGCCGTCTTTCTGCCAGTGGTAGATCTTGTTGTACGCGTTCTCCACTTCCACGATTGCGCCGTCGACCAGAACGCCAATCGAGATCGCGATGCCCGACAGTGACATCAGGTTCGCGTTCAGCCCCATCAGCTTCATGGGAATGAACGTCAGAGCCAACGCCACCGGGATCGTGACGATCGGAATGATTGACGACGGAAAGTGCCACAAGAAGATCAGAATGATGATCGAGACCACGATCATCTCCTCGAGCAGCTTGTGCTTGACCGTATCGATCGCGCGTTCAATCAGCTCCGAACGGTCGTACGTCGTGACGACCCGAACGCCGCTCGGCAGCGACGCCTTCACGTCCTCGAGCTTGGCCTTGACGCGGGCGATGACGCTGAGCGCGTTCTCGCCCGCGCGCATCACCACAATCCCTCCCACGGCGTCGCCCGTGCCGTTGTAGTCCGCAACGCCCCGACGCATCTCGGGGCCAAGGGTGACTTTCGCCACGTCCCTGATCAGCACCGGAGTGCCGCCGCTCGCCCGCAGCACGATGGCCTCGATGTCGTGGATGTTCTTGACGTAGCCGCGACCGCGCACCATGTACTCGCGTCCCGACAGCTCGACCAGGCGCCCGCCGACGTCGCTATTCCCCGAGCGAACTGCGTCGATGACCACGTTCAGCGGCAGCTTGTAGGCCGCCAGTTGGTTCGGATTGACGGTCACCTGATACTGGCGAACCTGCCCGCCCACGGTAGCAACTTCGGACACCCCAGGCACGCTCTGCACCGCGTAGCGCAAGAACCAGTCCTGGTAAGAACGCAGCTCATCGGATGAGTGTTTGCCCGTATCGTCGACGAGCGCGTATTGAAAGACCCAGCCCACGCTAGAAGCATCTGGCCCGAGCTCGACCTTCACGCCAGCGGGCAGCTGGGGCGTGATCTTCGACAGGTATTCCAGGACGCGCGTGCGCGCCCAATACGGGTCCGTGCCATCTTCGAAGATGGCGTACACGTAGCTGTAGCCGAAGTCTGAAAAACCACGGATCGCCTTGATTTTCGGGGCGCCGAGCAGTGCGGTAGTGATCGGATACGTGACCTGGTCTTCGATGATGTCGGGGCTTCTGTCCCAGCGCGAATAGATGATGACCTGAGTGTCCGAAAGGTCCGGTAGCGCATCGAGTGGAATGGTGCGCATCGACCACCAGGCGACGACCAGCGCGACGACCGTGCCCGCGATCACGAGGTAGCGATTCGCGGCCGAGAAGCGGATGATTGCCTTGATCATGGCTTGGGAACGGCGGGCTCGGCAGTGGCCGGCAAGACGCGGGCACTCTCGGGGGCCGCGGGCGAGGCCGTACCGGCCGAAGTCTCAGCAAGCGAGGCGCGGAGTCGCGATTCGGAGTCGACTAGGAAGTTCGCGCGAGTCACGACTCGTTCACCCAGCGTCAAGCCGCTCAGGACCTCGACGCGCGTGTCATCGCTCGCGCCGAGCTTCACGAGCCGAGGCTGGAATTTCCCGGCTCCAATCGCCACGAACACCAGCTTCCTGGTGCCAGAGTCGATGATCGCGTCGGGGGGAATGCTGAGCCCTTCTCGAGGCGTGCCGAGCAGAACCACCTCACCGAACATGCCCGGTCGGAGCTCGCCGGTGGGATTGGCGAACGCGAGGCGCACCGTCACGGTTCGGGTTTCTGGGTCGAGCAGCGGGTCGATGAACGTCGCCTTGCCCTTGAACTCACGATTCGGAAACGCGGTCAGCTTTAGGGTCGCGGGCATGTTCTCCGCTACGAAGCGCAGCTCGCTTTCGTACACGTCAGCCAACACCCAAACCGACGACAGGTCGACGATTTCGTACGGCATCGCGCCCGCGTCGAGCTTCATGCCCTCGACCACGTCCTTCTTGGTGACAACGCCCGCGAGCGGTGAGTAGAACGTGAGCGACTTCTTTACTTCGCCGGTACTCGCAAGTCGGGTAATGGCGGACTCCGGGACGTCCCAAAGCGCCAGCTTGCGACGCGCGGCGCTAAGCAGACCGTCGCCGTCGTTTCCAACGCCGGACAGCGCCGCCTTCGTCTTCAGGGCAACCAGGTACTCACCCTGAGCCGCCAAAAGCTCAGGGCTATACATCGAAAATAGCGGGTCGCCCCTTTTGACTCGCTTGCCGACGAAGTCGACGTAGACGCGCTCGACGAAGCCCGACACCTTCAAATTGATGTGTCGGACGCGTGTCTCGTCGATCGCAACTCGACCCACGGTGCGCCACGCTCCGCCAACAGGGCCCTGAGTCACCTCCGCGGTGCTGAGCCCGATCAGCTGCTGCCGCGCTGGGTCGATCTCCACGACGGCGAGTCCCGGAAGCGCCGGACTCGCGCCGGCCTCTTCCGCGTACACTGGCACGTAGTCCATGCCCATTTCGTCATGGCGCGGCGTCTTCGACGTCACCTTGGGGTCCATGGGCGAGCGATAGAAAAGAATTCGGCGCGCTTCGGGGAGCTTGGCGACCGCGTCCGAGCTCGACTTGCTGTTATTGATCTTGACCAGTTTCATGCCGCAAATCGGGCAATTACCCGGATGGTCCCGTATAATCGACGGGTGCATGGGACACTGGTAGAGCGTCGCGATCCCCGTCGGTGCACCCGCCCGCGCTCCCGACCGAAGCTGATACGAGACCGCGAGCGCGGCCGGGATCGCAACCGCGGCGCTGAGCACAGCGACCATGGCCAATGCGCGAGTGCCGAACGTGCGCTTCGTGCGTGGCACAACCGGGATGTCGGTGGGTGGGATTGTCATGCTGACCTTCACATGCTCGAGGGCGACGCTTCACTTTGGCCGTCGCGAGCCGTTGTCATCCCAGACGAGCTCGCCGCCTCGAGTGGCATCGGGGACGCCGCAAGACTCACCTCGACCTCGGCAATCAGCAGCCGTTGAGCCGCCGCGATGGACTCCAGATACGCTTCCTGGTCGGCGATATAGCTTGCGTTGGCTTCCAGCACGGAAGCGAATGACAGTTTGCCCACTGCATACTGGGTGAGAGTGCTTTCACTGATGGCCGCCGACTGAACGAGCAAGGCCTGCTGGTACAGGTCGACTGACTGGCGCAACGAGGAGAACGCGACTCGCCGTTCCGCGCTGCGCAGAAGGAGCTGCTGCTCAATTGCGCTGACTTCATTCTTGGCCGCGCCCAACCAAGCTTCGCTTTCGGCGACCGCGCGGTTCTGTTTGCTGCCGGCAAATAGCGGCAGCGGGCCGGCAACCGTCGCAAGCCACATCGGCGGTAGTTGCCCGCGGTACATGATGCCGGCACTCACCGTCAGGTCCGGGTAGTAGGACTTGCCAGCCAGCGAGAGTGCACTGGCCGCGCGCGTCGTTGCAAGGCGAGCAGCGGCAAGCTCGGGGCTGCGCGCGATAGCGCGCTGCGACGAGAAAAAGCGTTCTAGTGGAAGGAGCGTCGCGAGGTCTTGTACATGGGTCCCGCTCGTGTCGATCGGGTCGGCGAGCGGGCGGACCCGGAGTCGATTGAGCGCTTGCACCCGGCTCTGCTCTCGAGCCTGCAGCGCAAAGCGGCGCTGTGCGATGCGATTGAGCTCGAGCTGCGCGCGCAGCACGTCCGACTGCGGGCCGCCCGTCGCATACCTCGACTGCGCCACGCCTCGTGAGCGCCGCCAGATGACCTCGAGCTGATCCAACAGAACGAGGCGATCGCGAACGAGGATCAGATCGAGGTACGCGCGCCGGACGTCGGCCTCGGTGGACAACTGCACGCGAGCGACGGCCTTCAGATTCTGACTAGCGGCTAGCTTAGCGACGTCCTCCCGCAGCCCCAGCTTGCCCGGCCATGGGAAGGTCTGAGAGGCCATGAACGAGACGAAGCTCGTGCCCATTCGCCCAATCTCAATGCTGCGAAAGCCGTCGTTCTGGATACCGACCTGCAGCATCGGGTCTGGCAGTGCTCCGGCTTGTGACACTCGCTCCTGGTTCGCGTGCGCGACGGCCTTCGCCTGAGCCACCTCCGGCCGGGCTGCGAGACTGTCTGCGATGAGCTTGGTCAGAGTCGCGTCGGTGGGAAGCGCTGGCGATGCCGCTTGCGCCCAAGCTGGGCGGCTCAGCGCGAGCAAACACAACACGACTGCGTTCCGCACAGCAGCTCTCACTCGGCGACCAGCTCGCCAGATACCATCCCCATCGCACACGAGTAGCGGATCGGGCCCGGCTTGGTCGGGGTGAACGTGATCTCTACCGGCTGGTCCTGTGGCAGCGGTTTGTTCACGCCAAAGTCCTTGATCACGATGTCAGTCGCGCAGGTGTGCTCGACTTTGCGCGTGACGACCAGCGTAACGGGTTGCCCGATTTTGAGTCGGGTTTGTGAAGGAACGAACCCGTCCGCGGTCACCGTGATCGCAACGCGGGCTGCGGGGCCCGTCGCTGACGCGGGCTGCTCGGGGGTGGGTGTCTCGCGATTGCAGGCTGACAGAGCGAATAGGCCAGCAAACATCAGCAGACTAGTGCGATCAAAGAGCGGAGCCATGGTGAATCCTTTCTGCAAGAACAAGTCCGATCGGGATTCGGCGGCACCGCCGGCACGCTGCGAGCCCCGAACGCGCTACCCGCAGCAGGAATGCTCTCTCATGCCTTGATGTTTGGTTGCTTCCAGACCGCTCTTGGCCTTGCCGACTTCACTGATGGCACCGTGAGCGATGACGAGGAATTGGCCCGTTTTGATCTTCGTTTCGTACTCAATCACGCTGTCCTTGGGAATGCCGATGCTGTAGAGGCCTGCGCCGACCGCGCTCAAGCCGCCGACAACCACTGCGCCTTCGAGCGCGCCGACAATCCAACCAACCAGCGGTCCGGCGGCGAGCAGCGGCCCGACACCTGGGATGAGGAAGAACGCGGACCCGAACATCATCCCCCAGAGGCCGCCCCAAAAGGCGCCATTCTTTCCCCAGGCTTTCATGCGGTCACCGGTCGTGTAGTAGCCGACGACTCCTTCTTCCGTTTGGGTGTCCTTGCCGACGATCGAGAGTTGCTTCATGTCGACTCCGGACTTGCTGAGGTCACGAACGGCTTGCTCTGCCTGCTCGTGAGTAGCGTAGACGGCGACGACCGCGGTCTTTTCCGACGCTTCAGAGCCAGTTACCTTCGTTGCGACGTGTTCGGTTTGTGCTTGCATGATGAGTCTCCTTGGTCCGAGTGCATTGAATCGGTGATCGAATTCGGGTGGGGGGGCTGCCCTCCTGGTCGACGGAATCGAATATATTTATCGAGATTTTCTTGCTCTAATCCGTGACCAGACGATCAGCGCGAGCAAGATGGGGACGAGGGCCCACCAGACACCCATGCCTCCCATGTGTCCTCCTCCCTGCCACCAATGCCCATGCGCCGCGTTCACAGGCTTGCTCGTTTCAAGCGAAGCGCGTTAGCGACGACCGATAGGGAGCTCAGGCTCATGGCGGCCGCCGCGATCATCGGACTCAGCAGTAGCCCGAACGCAGGGTAGAGGACGCCGGCGGCGATCGGGATGCCGGCCGCGTTGTAGATGAACGCGAAGAAGAGGTTCTGCTTGATGTTACCCATCGTGCGCCGCGAGAGTCCGCGTGCGCGCGCGATGCCGCGCAGGTCACCCTTCACGAGCGTGACGCCAGCGCTCTCCATCGCGACGTCTGTCCCGGTGCCCATGGCGATGCCGACCTGCGCCTGGGCTAGTGCCGGCGCGTCGTTGATGCCGTCGCCGGCCATTGCGACAATTCGGCCCGTGCCCTGCAGCTCTTTCACCTTCGCAGTTTTTTGGTCGGGCAAGACTTCGGCCATCACCTCGTCAATGCCGAGCTTTTTGGCGACTGCCTTTGCGGTTGTCTTGCTATCGCCGGTCATCATCACGATCCGCATGCCGTCTCGATGCAGCGCTTCGATTGCCGCCTGCGTGCTCGCCTTGATCGGATCAGCAACACCAATTAGTCCGGCGGGCTTGCCGTCGGCGGCGACGAACATCACAGTTTGGCCATCCGCACGCAGCTCTTCAGCGCGCGCCACGAGGGCTCCGGGGTCGACGTTGAGACTCTCCATCATCGCGCGATTGCCAAGGGCCACGTCGCGGCCGTCGACGCGCCCGCGGACGCCCTTGCCAGTGATCGACTCGAAGCCTTCTGCACTGCCGAGCGCGACGCTGCGCTCCTCGGCACCCTTGACGATTGCCGCAGCCAGCGGATGCTCGCTGCCCTTCTCGAGCGTCGCGGCCAAGCGGACGAGCGTCGCTTCATCGGTGCCGCCGTCAGCGACGACGCTAACCAGTTTTGGTTTGCCTTCCGTCAACGTCCCTGTCTTGTCGACGACGAGCGTGTCGACTTTGCGCATCAGCTCAATCGCCTCAGCGTTCTTGAACAGGACGCCCATGCTCGCACCCTTGCCGGTCGCAACCATGATCGACATGGGCGTCGCGAGCCCCAGCGCGCAAGGGCAAGCGATGATCAGCACCGCGACGGCGTTGATCAGCGCGTGAGCCATGCGGGGCTCGGGGCCAAAGAGAGCCCAGACCCCGAAAGTGAGTACTGCGATCCCGATCACGGCGGGCACGAAGTAGCCGGCCACGACGTCTGCCAACTTCTGGATCGGAGCGCGGCTGCGCTGAGCCTCCCCAACCATGGCGACGATCCGAGAGAGCAACGTTTCTGCGCCGACTTTCTCGGCGCGCATCACCAGGCTACCGGTGCCGTTGATTGTCGCACCCACCAGTTTGTCGTTCGCCTGCTTCTGCACCGGGATAGGCTCGCCGGTCACCATCGATTCGTCGATGCTGCTTTGTCCTTCAATCACCACCCCGTCCACGGGCACTTTTTCGCCTGGCCGGACTCGAAGTCGATCACCGACCTTCACGGCGTCGAGCGGCACATCCGTTTCGGTTCCGCCCTTGTCGATGCGTCGAGCTGATTTTGCTGCCAGGCCGAGCAGCTTCTCAATCGCGGCACCGGTTTGGCTCCGCGCGCGAAGCTCCAGCACCTGCCCGAGCAGGATCAGGGTGACGATAGTCGCGGCCGCTTCGAAGTAGACAGCGACCTGCCCCTCGTGCCCGCGGAAGGAGGCCGGAAACATTTGCGGGAATAGCGCCGCGATCACGCTGTAGCCAAACGAAACGCTGACCCCGAGCCCGATCAACGTGAACATGTTCAAGCTGCGATTCACGACCGATTGAACCGCACGAACATGAAATGGCCACGCCGCCCACAGACAAACCGGCGCTGCGAGCCCGAGCTCGACGAAGACTCGCACGCGCACGGACATGAGCGACTCGAGCGCTCGTTCGACGAGTGGGACGTTTTCTCCCATCGTGATCGCCAGCAGCGGCACCGCGAAAAGGAGCGCCACCCAAAATCGCTGCGTCATGCTTCGCAGCTCGGCGTTCTCACCACCGGCCACGCCGCTCGCGGTGCGCGGTTCGAGCGCCATGCCGCATTTCGGACAACTGCCGGCGGCATCGCGACTTATCTCGGGATGCATGGGGCAGGTCCAATCGCCCCCGGGCGGCGCTTTGGCTGGCTTTGCCGCTTTGGTCGGCTTTGCCGAGTGCGGAGCCTCGGACTTCACCTGCTCGAGTGCCATGCCGCATTTCGGACAGGCGCCGGGCCCAGCCTGCCGAATCTCTGGATGCATCGGGCAGCTATAGGAAACGGTCGGAGTTGAAGCCGGCGCCGCGGGCGGAGGCGCCGACGAGGGCTCGGTAACCGTTTCCAGCTCGGGTTCCGAATCGGGGGTCGCGTGATGAGGCTCGCTGTGTTCTTGCATAGGTTCGATCCGCTAAGCCGCGGGCTGGAGTTGGGGCGCTCTGGTGCGCGCGCTCCGAGCGGGTGCGGCTAGTTGTCCACGCGGAGCTCGAACTGAGCGGGAATGCTCAAGCGGCAAGCCTCGTCCACAAAACTTCAGCAACTAACATGCCACTTAAGCGACTGACGAAACGCTGGGCTCGTTCTCAACGGCAGGGTCCTGCTTTTTGCCGGTCATGCCGTCGGCGATAATGGCCGAGAGCAACGATTCGATGGCGCCGAGCATGGCGATCGCGAAGGCCGCCGAGCCGAGTTGGCTGACGGCACCGAGCGGTAGTGAGCCGGCTCCCCACGGCAGCATCGGGCGCGCACGGTGAGCTCAGCGCCCCCGTGGTCCCTATGCCGTAGGATAGCGAGCCGCGGTTGGATCAAACCTTGCGTTCAGTGCCGCCCGATGAACTCACTAAATCCCCTGCCGAGCCTGTTTGGGCGCTTCACCTCGATTCTGCAGGGACATCATCACCTCGGAAAGACGATCGGTAGTTGCGTGTCATGTGTGCGGCGCTGAAAGACGGCCAAAGCCGTTTCGCGCCGGAGATCCACGCCAGGCACGACTGGCGGAGCATCTCGGCTACCCCGAAACGCAAGAATTGCGCTGACCGAACTTCAGCTAGCGCCCGCCGTTGACATCGCGGCGTTCGGACACACGCTGCGCAGCCTGCAAAGCGCCGTTGTTGCCCTTGCGGAGCCCGATCGCACGCTTCTGGCGACGTGAATCGACGACGCATCGGTCCTCCCCGCTTCACGGCTCACTGCACGTGAACCATACCCATCATGCCGGCGTCGGCGTGGTCGAGAATGTGGCAATGAAACATCCACATGCCGGGGCGCGCGTCGAAGTCGACGACGAAGCGCACAGTACCGTCGACCGGCACGTTGATCGTGTCGTGCCACTCGCGAACCGCCGGCGCGATGCCGTTCACGTCGAGGACTTGGAAGAAGAAGCCGTGCAAGTGGAAGGGATGATCCCAGTCGAAGGTGTTCTTGATCGTCCACAGCTGCCGTTCACCCAACGGCGTCATGATGTGGTCGGCGTTCCACGACGGTACGCCGTTGATGCCCATCACCAGCTTACCGGCCTGATCCGTGTCGAGCGTGAGCGAAATGTCGATTGGGCGACGGCCATTCGCGTCGGGGTTGGGAATGTCACGGTGAAGCGCTGGGAGCGGGGCGGATTTTACGGCGTCGCCGCTGAAGCTCAGGTGCATCACGTCTTCGTCGGGGCGATTGTAAGACGTGCCAAAGCCGCGGTCGTACGCGACCCAACGCAGCGCAAGCTCGCTGGAGCCAGCCTCGGGTGTCGGTTCAACGAGCACGTCGGCGCGCTGCGCCGGCGTCAAGAGCAGAGTGTCCAAAGCTTGCGGTGCTTCGAGCATGCCGCCGTCCCCGCCGATTCGGGTGAAATGGTTGCCGGCGAGTGCCAGCTGGAAATAGCGTGCCTTTGCCGCATTGATCACGCGCCAGCGCTGCCGAACGCCACGGCGCACGTGCAACGTGGGTAGCAGCTTGCCATTGACGAGCATCAGGTTGCCTTCACGACCGAACAGCGTGCCGAGGGCGCCGCCGCCGTCGGCCGGCTCGAGGACCCCGTTGGCGTCGAGCCCCAAATCGCTGAGCACGATCACGGCTTCGTCGCCCAAGCCCTTGGGCTCTTGCGGATCATCCACGACAATCGGTCCAAACAGGCCGTTGCCCAGCTGCTCTGCCGACGCGTAGTGCGGGTGGTACCAATACGTACCGGCGTCGGGCAACACGAAGTCGTAGTCGAACGTCGCTCCGGGCGCGACGGGCGCGTACGGTTTCTCGGGCACGCCATCCATGTCGTTGGGGATGCGCAGGCCGTGCCAGTGAATCGACGTGGGCTCGGGCAAGGAGTTCTTGAAGTGGACGATCAGGCGATCACCCACTTGGGCGCGGAGCAACGGTCCGGGCATGCCACCGTTGTAAGTCCAGAGCATCGTCTGCTTGCCCGGGATGAGCTCCACGTTGGACAGTCGCGCCTCGATGTTCACCTCGAGGATGTGCGGATCGGCGTTCAGGTCGGTGGCGACAGGCAGCGCGACTTCGTCGGTCCACCCTTCGGGCTCCGCCGTGGGGCGTGACGGGTCGGGCGCGCCGCAGGCAGCCGCTAGCACCGCGACGATCAGGCATCCAAGTCGTGTCGCGTGCGGCGTGTGCGGCATTCGCCGGGGCGTTGCAACGGCCATACCGGCTCGAGAACCGCGCTTTCGTGCGAGTACCACAACGCCGCGCGCAGTTCTTGCGGGCTGGCCGGCGCAAGGCCTGCGCGCGTTTCAGGCCTGCGGCGTTTGCGAACGGTAGGCGAGATAGGCGAGATAGCGCCGGCACGCGCGTTGCAACACAAACTCGGTTTTGGGACCGGATTGTGAGTGAACACTTCGCGGTCGGAGCACGAAGACAATGAGCCGAAAACGCATCTACACGTTTCAACCCGGTGCGGCAGAAGGCCGCGCGGCGTTCCGAGAGCTGCTCGGCGGCAAGGGCGCGAACTTGGCCGAGATGGCGAGCATGGGCATCCCGGTGCCCCCCGGGTTCACGATCACGACCGAGATGTGCGTCGACTACTTGAAAACGGGGCAAGTGCCGACGGGACTTCTGAAGGAGGTGCGAGCGGCCATCGGTTGGCTCGAGCGGCTGACCGGCAAGACCTTCGGCGGGGCGGAAAATCCGCTACTGGTGAGCGTTCGCTCCGGCGCCCAGAGCTCGATGCCGGGGATGATGGACACGATTCTCGACCTCGGGTTGAACGAACGCACCGTGGTGGCGCTGGCCCGCCAGAGTCGCTCGGAGCGCTTTGCGCAAGATGCTCATCGCCGATTTTTGGCGATGTTCGGCAATGTCGTGCTGGGCCTCGCGCACGAGCCGTTCGAACAAGTGCTCCACGAGGCGCGCCGCAGCTACGCCGAACGGCATCGCATTGCCATCGATCCCGACGAGGAGACGATGGCGCGACGCGTGCCCGACTCGCTGCTGGAGGCGGAGCAGCTTGGAACGGTGGTGCGCGCGTACCAGCGCATCATCGAGCAAGCTTCGCCGAATGGCCTGCCGACGGACCCGTATGTCCAGCTGGAGGCGGCGATCGTGGCCGTGTTCGAGAGCTGGAAGAACCCCCGCGCTCAGCTCTACCGGCAGATGCACCACGTTCCCGATGAATGGGGCACGGCCGTGAACGTACAGGCGATGGTTTTCGGAAATCTGGGAGACAGTAGCGCCACGGGCGTGGCGTTCACCCGCGATCCGAGCACGGGCGAGCGGCGCTTTTTCGGCGAGTGGCTACCCAACGCCCAGGGAGAAGATGTGGTCGCAGGGGTTCGAACGCCGCGACCCTTGGCGAAGAGCGACGAGACGCGCGGCACGAGCCTCGAGGAGGCGATGCCCGAGCGGTACCGAGAGTTGTTCGACATTCAAGCCAAGCTCGAAGACCACTTTCGCGACATGCAAGACATCGAGTTCACCATCGAAGACGGTAAGTTGTATGTGCTCCAGACGCGCAACGGCAAGCGTTCGGCGCGCGCCAGCGTACGGATTGCCGTCGAAATGGTGGGAGAGGGCTTGCTGACTCCCAACGAAGCCATTCTGCGCGTCGCCCCCGAGCGCATCGAGGAGTTGCTGTTTCCGACCATTGATCCCGACGCCAAAGTCACGCCGCTGGCCACCGGGCTCGCCGCATCGCCGGGAGCTGTCACGGGACAGCTCGTGTTCAACGCCGACGATGCTCAACGCCAGGCCGAGCAAGGCCACGCGGTGATCCTGGTGCGCGTGGAGACCTCGCCCGAGGATTTACACGGTATGCGCGCGGCGAAGGGGATTCTCACCGCTCGCGGCGGCGCGACCAGCCACGCGGCGGTCGTCGCGCGAGGCATGGGACGTGCGTGTGTGGTGGGCTGCGCCGCGCTCAGCGTGAACTACGCGGCCGGTCTACTCGAGATTCACGCCAAAGACGGCTCGCTGGCTGCCACGTTGAAGCAAGGCGACTTGGTCACGCTCGACGGCTCGAGCGGGCATGTGTTTGCGGGCGCGGTGCCTACAATCGACGCCGAGCTGTCGGCCGAGATGGGCACGCTGTTGGGCTGGACCGACCGCGTACGCCGCCTCGGGGTGCGAGCCAACGCTGACACGCCGCAGCAGGCCGAGAAGGCGCTGGCCTTCGGCGCCGAGGGTATCGGGCTGTGTCGCACGGAGCACATGTTCTTCGACGACGAGCGCATCCTGGCGGTGCGCGAGATGATCCTGGCCAGGACCTCGGAGGCGCGTCAGGGCGCGCTCGCCAAGATCCTACCGTTCCAGGTCGGCGATTTCACGGCGATGTTCCGGGTCATGAACGGACGCCCGGTGACGATTCGGCTACTCGACCCACCGCTGCACGAGTTCTTGCCGAAGGAGCCGGCGCAACTCGAAGAATTAGCGCGTGTCTTGGGCCTCAGCGCGGCCGAAGTACGACGCCGGATCGACGAGCTGCACGAGTTCAATCCGATGCTCGGTCACCGTGGGGTGCGCCTTGCAATTTCGTATCCCGAGATTCCGGAGATGCAAGTGCGCGCCATCTTGCGCGCGGCGTGCGAGGTGACGCGAGAGGGCAAGCACGTCAAACCCGAGATCATGATCCCGCTCACGCTAGGCGCGCCCGAGCTGGTATCGATGCGTGCTGTCGTCGACCGCGTGGCGCGGGAGGTGTTTGCGGAGGCGGGGCTCGACGTGCCGTTCGCGTACGGCACCATGATCGAGCTGCCACGAGCCGCGCTGTTGGCGAACGAGCTCGCGGAGCATGCTGAGTTCTTCTCGTTTGGCACCAACGATTTGACCCAAACCACGCTCGGTCTCTCACGCGACGACGCTGGCAGCTTTCTACCAGCCTACGTCGCGCAGCACCTGCTGCCGGGCGATCCGTTCGTGTCACTCGATCGCTCGGGCGTCGGTGAGCTCGTGCGGATCGCGGTCGAAAAGGGCAGTCTTGCCCGGCCGGACATGCACTTCGGGCTGTGCGGCGAGCACGGGGGTGACCCGGCTTCGATCGATTTCTGCGAGACGGTCGGCCTGAGCTATGTGTCGTGCTCACCGTTTCGGGTACCGATCGCCCGCGTGGCAGCCGCTCAAGCGGCCCTACGGCATGGCCGTCGGGCCAGACCGAGTTGAGTGCACCGTCGTTTTTGGCGTCATTGACACGGCTATTTCCTGGCTTTCGCTTCGGCTGATTTTTGGACCTAAAGAGGCTCAATTTGACGATTATACCTTCGAACGAACGAGTCGCGCGGCTTCGCTCGAGCCTTCAGGCGCTGGTCGGTACTGGCGAAGACGAAGAGCTCTCGCGGAAATCGGCGATCGATGCGGTGTTACCCCAGCACCGCCAGAGCGCCGTCAATCTTGCGCACTACCTCGGGCTGCGTCGCCAGGACGTTCATCAGGTACAGCTCGAGCTGGCTGCGGTCGGGCTCTCGTCGTTGGGGCGCTGTGAAGGGCACGTGCGCGACACCTTGCGGCGCCTGGAAGCGTGGCTTGCCGGTGACCGAGACACCGCCATGTCTGCCCCGTCGAAGGACGCGCTCGACTCAGACAAGGCCGAGTCAATCTTGCACCAGAACACTCGTGACCTATTCGGCCCCCGCCCTGAGAACCGCCATGTGTACATCATGGTCACGGCGCCCGACGCGGCCGAGGTCACACCAAGCTGGGCGGATTCGCTGCTTAAGGCTGGCACGGACGTTTTGCGCATCAATGGCGCTCACGAGTCACCAAGAGAGTGGACCGCCATCGCCTCGACTTTCAAGCGGCGAGCAGCGGCTCTCGGCAAGCCGGGCCGAGTCATCGTCGATCTGCCAGGACCCAAACTGCGCGCCGATATCTCCGGCACAGAGCCAACGGTGTTGCATTTGCCACGCAACAAGGATCGGCGAGGCCGCACGCTCGCCCCCACGACGTTGCAACTCGTGGCACAGTTCCAAAGCGGCTCTCAAGTTCCCATCCCTCGAGAATGGCTGTCGCGCCTCCAGACCGGCGACGCATTGCAGCTCGTCGACTCGGGAGGGCGCAAGCGTCGGCTGATCGTCAAGAAAGCGGGCGCGGACAGCGCGGAAGCGACGTGCGACCGCTCGCTCTACCTGGCAGCGGGGCTGCCGCTTGGCTGGCTTAGAGGCGAAAAGTTGATGGGAGAGGGACGCGTGGGGCCCATTCCGGAGCAGCCGAGCCGGATCCTCCTCGCCGTGGGAGACAGGTTCGCCATCAGTGGTGATGGTCGGCAGGTCGATTCGGCGCTGCCGACACTGATGTGCCCCGAGCCACAACTGCTGACGCAGGTGAAGGTTGGAGACCGCGTCGTGCTCGATGACGGCAAACTGGTTGCGGTCGTCGAGGTCGCGCAGCCTGACGGGTTGGCTTGTCGCGTTCAGCGCGCCCTCAAGTCGCCGACGCGTCTTCGCTCTGGCAAGGGCGTCGCCTTTCCTGATAGCGAGCTCGGCCTCGGAAAGCTGAGCGAGCAGGACGAGGCCGCGCTCGGCTTCGCGCTGGCGTTCGCGGATGGTGTGGAAGTGTCCTTCGTGAGCTCGGCGAGCGACGTGGCCCTGATCGGCGAACGCATCAAGCGCGCCGAAAAGCCCGGCTTCGGCATGATCCTCAAGCTGGAGACGCGTGGGGCGACGCAGAACCTGCCGGCCATCTTGTTCGAGGCGCTGAAGTATCACCCAGTCGGACTGATGATCGCGCGCGGAGATCTGGCCGTCGAGCTGAGCTTCGAACGGCTGGCGGAGATGCAGGAGGAGCTGTTGTGGTTCGGCGAGGCGTGCCACCTGCCCGTGGTTTGGGCTACCCAGGTGCTGGACAGCGTTGCCCATTCGGGGCTCCCGACGCGAGCCGAGATGACCGACGCTGCCATGTCGATGCGCGCCGAATGCGTGATGCTGAACAAGGGCCCCTACATCGCCGACGCGGCCCGCATGCTCGCCGACGTGATCCACAAGATGGAAGCCCACCAGTACAAGAAGCGCTCACTTTACCGCAAACTCTCGTTGGCCAAGCGTCAGGCGTAGCCGCTATTCACGAAACGCTGTTGGAGGAACGAACCATGCTCGAAACACTCAATGATCTGCCGCCTGGAGTCGACGGGCTCAAAGCCATCGGCAAAGTAACGAAGAGCGACTACGAAACCACCTTCGAGCCGCTCATCGATGCTGCACGCCGTGACGGGCGTCGCCTGCGATTCCTGTACCAGTTGGGCCCGGAGTTCGAGGGCGTCACGGCCGGGGCGGTGTGGGAGGACGTCCGCGTGGGCCTTCACTCGCTGCGGCTGTTCGAGGGTTGTGCGATCGTCAGTGACAGCGCCTGGATCAGCGACTTCGCGCACGTCGCTGCCATCATGATGCCATGCCCCATACGGGTCTTCGGCAATCAAGCCTACGGCGAGGCCGCGCAATGGCTTGCGTCGCTGCCGAAACGGGACGCAAACATCGCTTACTACCTGGTCCCACAGCTTGAGGTGATGGTGGTCGAGGTCAAGGGCCCCTTGCGGGCACGGGACTTCGAGGAATTGACTCTCACTGCCGACGCCTGGATTGAAGCTCGTGGTGAGCTGCACGGCCTGATCATTCGGGCTCCAGAATTTCCAGGCTGGGAGAACTTTCAGGGCTTTCTCCGACACATCCGTTTCGTCAAGGACCACCACCGGGAGGTGCACCGTATCGCGCTGGTGACCGACTCCAAGCTGGCGAGCTGGGCACCGTACTTGGCGGACCATTTCGTGAAGGCGGAGCTCAAGACTTTTGGCTACGAACAACTCGACGTGGCGACGGCGTGGACGGCGGAGCGCGCCTGAGTCACGCCGAGCTTTAGAGGCCAAGGCGCGTAACCATGTCGCTGGCCTTCATGGCACCGCTCACCCGTTTCGTCTCGTGGCCACCGCGGAAGGCGATCAGCGTCGGGATGCTGCGAATGCCAAATCGCGCGCTGATTTCAGGTTGGGCATCGGTGTCGACCTTCGCGATGATCACCCGGCCGGCTCGGCTGGTCGCGAGCTTTTCGAGCTCGGGGGCGACGGCGCGGCACGGACCGCACCACGCCGCCCAAAAATCCACCACGACCGGCGCCTTCGCGTCGCGGATCAACTCCTCGAAGTCATCGACGCTGCAAACCGCGACGGGTCGCGCAAGTGGCAGCAGCCCCGCTTTGCAAGCCGCGCAGCGTGCCTTGTCGAGCAGCCGCGCCGCGGGAAGGCGATTCTCTCGAGCGCACGCGCCGCAAGTGACGTTCACCCCGACAGCTTGTGTCCGCCTAACGAGCTGTCAACCGGGCTCCGCTCGGAGCTCCCTAACCTGCGAGCTCCGAGCGGAGCCGCTCGACGACAGAGTGGACGAAGCGGTGTACGGACGCTTCTGCAATGCGATGCCCCACGACCGCATCGAGCGCGCCACCCAGCACGCCCATCGGTGGGTCGTAGTGGCCACGGAGCTCGATCTGGGTTTCGGTGGCAGACAGCGGATACACGCTGAGCTCAGCCTTCAAGGCCGGGAACAGACCGGCCGACGCGGCGGCGTGCCACTCGAGCGGCATGCGCGTGATTCGCGAAAGGTCAGTGCTGCCCAATTTTTCTTCGCGAGCTTCACCCACCGCTATTTTGACGTCACGGCTCACCTGGAGACCCGCCAGCTCCACACTCAGCCCAGCGACCAAATCACCGCTGCGATCCTCGGCGAGCTTCGTCGCGCGTTGGAAAATGTTTTGGGCTTCCTTCTTCAGCGCGTCGCGAACCGGCTCGTAGGGTTGATTGACGTAGTCGAATGCTCGAATCTCGCGTTGGCTCATGGGACTGATTGTAGCCGCGGCTCGTGTGCCCGTGCACCTGAGTTCGTTCGCACGAGAAAGCAGGCTGCAAGCGCGCAGCTCTACCGCGTGTTTTGCGGGTGAGCCCCAGTTTCGCTGATGGCGGCACGGCGGAACCCGCCCCGCGCTGCACGCACGCGCAAACGCTAAGCGCTGCACGCCCGCGCCCCCGAATTTACCCAGCACCGCTCCAGCAGCTTCTGCAAGAAGGCCGCATTTCGGCAGCCAGCAGAGCGGCTCAGCCCTCGCGATCTCGGGGTACGAGGACGACGGGGATCCGTGAGTGCTGCACGAGCTCTTGAGCTTGCGAGCCCAAGAGGAACCCGGCGGCTCCTGTCCGTCAAACCCGCTTTTCTCAGGCCAAACGCTGAGTCGCGACGGGGAGCCCGGCGTGCTTGCTCCAAGCCGTCAACGTTTGCTCCACCAGCTCCCCGACCCGCACAGCGGCGCCATGTCCCACATGCCGCTCGAGCAGCGCCAGTCGGGCTAGGGGCGGCGCGTCGAGGAGCGCCGCCATTTGTTCGAGCACTTCGTCTGCCCCTTGACCAGCACACGTCGCAAACAGCGCGACTTGCGGCAGGTGGTGGCGCCGCTGGATCAAAAAGCCGCGCACCGGGCTCGACAGCGCGCGGCTCCAGGTCGGACTCCCAATAAAGACGATGTCGTAAGCGGCGAGATCGTGCTTCAGCGGAAGTGGCTCGGACGCACGCCGGTACGTCCCTTCGTAGCCGGAGCGCAACCAGCCGAAAATGCCTTGGCGCGACCGCGTTTCACGCAGCTCCTCGCAGTCGCCGCCGGTCGCGTGAGCGATCGCCTCGGCAACCCGTCGCGTAGTGCCGGTGCGGGAGAAGAAGAGGACCAGGATCTTGGGGCTGTGGGCGGCGTTCACGTGTTTCCGCGTCGGCATTTGCACGGTCTGGATCACGGTTCCACTCGGCTCCTGCCCGCAGACTCGAACAGGGATTTGCCGCGGCGAACCGCCGTGCCGAGCGCGTCTTTCAGCGTCGCGAAGACGCTGTGCGCGACCGCCACCGAGGCCTTGGCCCCTGCCAGACGGTAAAGCACCTCGTCCTCATGCTGCGCGTGGCGCGTGAGAAGCTCGATCAGCTGCATGACAGCTGGTTTTCGCGCGGAATGCAGCTCGACGGCGATGCCTAGCTCCGCCACCAAGTCGCGAATGCGGGCGTGCTCGGCCCGGTTGCGCGCCACTTCGGCAGGGTGACTGGCCTCCAGCAGCGGCAGCAGGTACCGCTCCTCAGCGTCAATGTGCCGCAGCAAGCGTGCCTCGAGCGCTCCCCACGTGGCTTCGAGCTCGCCGCACTCTGGCGCTTCGACGTCCTCCGCCAAGCACTCGAGCAGCGCGTGCAGCTCCTCGTGGTCCTTGGCTAGTCGTGCGTGAACTTGATTCATGCCTGCTCGGTTGCAAGGCGCGTGCCGGCGGCGGAGCGTTCGGCTCGGCGGTAGAAGCGCGCCTTGTTCAGCTCCACGGCGAGCGCGTACAGCGCCGTGATCAGCAGCAGCGCGACGACCATGACCGCCGGCAACGGCGCGAAGCCGATCCGCTTCGAAACCGGGAGAAACGGCACCAAGATGCCCACCACACCGACCACGCATGAGCTGACGAGCACGAACTTGCCCGGGCGGCTCTTGTAGAAGGGCCTGCGTGTGCGCAGCAACAGCGCGACGACGATCTCGGTCAGCAAGGATTCCACGAACCAGCCGCTTCTGAACAGCTCGGGCCGGGCGCGCAGCCAGAGTAGCGCGCCGCGCAAGCGTCGCTCGCGACTCGAAAAAATACCGTGTTCACGGGCGCGAACGTGCGCAGCGGCAGCGCGCGCGCGGTCGTCGTCGCGAACTCACCGGTCACCGCGGACGCCGTCGCCGCAAACACCAGCAGCAACGTAAGCGGGCTCTTGATTTGATTGCCCGGCACACCGAGCCACGTCAGACGTTGCTCACGCAGCGTGTTTGGGCCGAACCGAGCCAGTCGATCGGCGACCTGCCCAGACGTCAAACCGCTCGGCGTGGCGTCGAGCCGGGTGAGCAGCGCGTCCACGGCCAGCGACCAATACGCCTCGAGACCTGGCAAGGTCGCCTGCGCGCGTGCCCGCTCAGAGCTCCGAGCGACGCTGGGGTTTCATGGTTTAAGTGGGCCGGCCTTTTGCACGCGGCGTGCCGTAGCCAGAAGCCCCGTACTCAAGGCACGCGGCGAGTTTCGCGCGTCGCGCCGCCCAACCGGCGCAGAAACTGCGTCGCTGCGCGCAATTTGCGGGACCGACCGAATCTGCGCGGTGAGGCGAAGTTGCCCACGCCTAGGTGTTGCGCTCGGCGCGAGATGCCGAGCGAGACCGCAGGACCGCGCCAGCGTTGCCGGCTCGCTCCTTGCTTACACTCCATGAATCGAACGACCGCCTGGAACCCAGACGAGGCAAACATGGAACGGGATAAACTACACAGCTCATTCGAGCGACTCGGCATTCAGCCTAGCGACTATCGCGTGCTGAAGCTCTTGCCACTCATCTACGTGGCTTGGGCCGACGGCAAGATGGAGAGCGTGAAAAAGGAACGCATCCATTCGTTCGCAGCGCGACACTACGACCTGAGCGCAGCCGCCATGACGGTCCTGAGCCGCTGGCTCGAGACGCCCCCAACCCACGCCTACATCGTCGAGGGCTTGCGTGACATTTACTTCTTGGCCGCGGCGCCCGATGACATCGAGGTCGACTTCAGTGAGCTGCCCGCGCTCCTTTCCTATGCCGAAGGCGTTGCGCGCAGCACGGCCAAGGCCCTGGACCAGCCGGAGACCGTCAGCCCCGCCGAGGACAGCGCGCTCGAGGAAATCGCGAGAGAGCTCGGCATCGATCACGGTGAAAGCTGGGCCAAGTTGCTCAAGGAGCTGCGCTAGGTTGGCCGGCGCCGGCGAGCTGCCAAGTCACATCGATCCGGAGCTCACCCGCATCCTTCAGCGGTCGGTTCCCGGCGCCCAGATCTTGAAAACGGCGGCGCTGGGCGCTGACGCGGAGTCGCGACGCGAGCAAGCGACCGCCAAGGCTGCGGGCTATGGCGTTCCGGTTCGCATCGATGCTTTGGTCGATGGCCAGCGACGAAGCTTCGTTCTCCACGGTACGAGCTCGAACCAGTTCGGGCACGATCGACGCTCGGACAGGGCAGCGGAGCTCCTGTTGGCCGCTGATACCTTCTCGGGCATCCCGCGTCACGTCCAGGCTCTAGAAGTGGGGGCACTGCGGCAAGACGGCAGCAGCGTCTCCCTGACGGATACGCGCGAGTTCTACCTTCTCACCGACTACCTAGATGGACATCCGTATGCCGAGGACCTGCGACTGATTGCCAACATGCGCGCCGCCGAGCCCGCAGACGTGCGCCGTGTGCGGGCGCTCGTTGACTATTTGGTTTTCCTGCATGTGCGGCGCGAAGAGGACGGCAAAATCTACGAGCGCTCACTGCGCGATTTGCTCGGCAGCGGCGAAGGCATCTTCGGCATCGTCGATGCCTACCCGGCTTCGACGCCGGGCGTGGACTCGAAAAGGCTGAAGCAGATTGAGGCCAAGTGTCTGGACTGGCGCTGGCGACTGAAGCAGCGCCCGGAACGCCTCGCTCGAATCCACGGCGACTTTCATCCGTTCAATGTGCTCTTCGACGAGCAAGCAGGACTTCGAGTGCTCGACACGAGTCGCGGTTCGCTCGGCGATCCCGCCGATGACGTGACGTGCATGGCGGTCAATTTCATCTTCTTCGCGATCGAGGATGTGGCGGCTTGGCAGGGCGCCTTCTCGTTTCTGTGGCGCGAATTCTGGAGCGACTACCTGTCACGCACGAAAGATGAAGAGCTCCTCTTGGTCGCCGCGCCTTTCATAGCCTGGCGACTGCTCGTGTTGGCATGCCCGGTTTGGTACCCGAACCTTTCGAACAGCGCTCGCGACCGCTTGTTGTCGTTCATCGAGCTGACGCTCGGGCAAGAGCGCTTCGATCCTAGTCTCGCGGACCGGGTGTTTCGATGAGCGGCGTGGTGATTTGGTTCACCGGCTTGCCCTCGTCGGGAAAATCCACGCTGGCAGGTCTCACGCGCAGCCGCTTGGGCGACCTCGAGCGAGGCTCTTGCGTGCTGGACGGGGACGTGGTTCGTCAGCTTATCGCCCCCAAGCTGCGCTACTCGGACGGCGATCGGGCCGAATTCTATCTAGCGCTCGCGAGCCTGGCGGCCGAGCTGGCTCGACAAGGTCTGATTGTGCTCGTCGCCGCCACCGCGCATCTCCGGGAATATCGTCGCCAGGCGCGGCAACTCGCGCCCCACTTCGTCGAGGTGTGGGTAACGACGCCGCTTTCGGAATGTCGCAAGCGCGACAATAAGGGACTCTACGCTCGCGGGGACGCGGACGCGGACGCGACCAAATTGCCTGGAGCGAGCACGCCCTACGAAGAGCCGGAAGCTGCCGAAGTCCGAGCGAGTGGCGGCCACGACGCAGCGGCGGTCGAACGAATCGTGAGCATTTTGCGGCAAAACGCATTGCAGTCAGCGGTAACATGAACGGCAGCAACAGCTCAACATCAGTCCTGCAATGGACCATCGTCGCACTCACCGCAGCAGCGATGTACGTCTGCTGGCCGCTCTGGCCCGCGCTCGTCCTCGCGGCCTGGACGGCGGCACTTGCTCGCCCGCTATTGGTGCGCTTCGAGCGCGTGCTCAAGGGCAGGCGCCGCGCAGCGGCCGTGCTGTCACTGTTGCTATTTCTCGTCCTGGCGCTGCCGCTGGTTGCGATTGTACTGGGGGTTGTCTCCGGGGCGCAGCAGCTCGCGCACCTGATCGCGCAGCAGTCGTCGGCACAGGGCGCCCTTGCGTCGATTGCCACGGGGACCGGCGCTTCACCCACGCCGCGCCTGCCGAACGACGTGGCGTCGGCGCTGGAGCTGGTGCGACGCTATGGGGCGCAGAGCGCGAACTTCCTTCAGAACATCGCGGGCGCAGCGGCCAGCGGCGTGATTGCCCTGTTCATCTATTTCGCCGGTGCGCACGCCTTTCTGCTCCACGGCTCGAGTTTGTGGGTGTGGGTCAGGCGCCACTCCCCGATTGAAGCCGGCCACCTCGAGCGTTACAGCGCGGCCTTTCACGAGACGGGTCGAGGCCTGCTGGTTGGGGTGGGGCTGACCAGCGCAACCCAAGGGGCGGTCGCTACGTTGGCGTACCTCGCGCTCGGCGTTCCGAGCTGGTGGGTACTTGGCCCGATCACCGGGTTGGCCTCGATGATCCCGGTCGTGGGCTCGGGCCTGGTCTGGGCGCCGCTCACCTTCGGGTTCTTCCTCACGGGTCACACGATCAAGGGCTCCGTTCTGGCGGTGCTTGGCTTCGCCGTCATCAGCAGCGTCGACAATCTGCTGCGCCCCGTCTTCGCGCACTTCGGCTCGCTGAGAATGCCGACGTTTCTTTTGTTCGTGTCGCTCTTCGGCGGCATGGCCGCCTTCGGTGCGTGGGGCGCGATCCTCGGGCCGCTCATCGTCCGCCTTTGGATCGAAGCGCTCGCCGTGCAAAGTGATGCCCTTCGCGCCACCTCAGCCAGCGCCGCCAATTCTAGCTCGGCGTTCGTGAAATGCGTTGAGGGTTCTGGCCCAGATCGTGCGAAACCGCAGGCATAGGGTTCGTGCAGCGTTCGGGGAGGCCGAAGAATACCTGTTCGGTCGCCAGATCCCGAACTTCTACTTCCACGTCGTCACCGCCTACGACATCCTGCGCAGTGGCGGCGTGCCGCTCGGAAAAGCCGACTACCTCGGTGAGCTCGGCCTGATCGACGCCTGAAGCCAGCCGCGCCAATTGCGGCGAAGGCGTACCCTCGGCGCAGTATTTGCGGTGCGGTTGCTCGGGACGAGCGCGCCGGTGGCACAATTCGCGGTCAATCGCCACCAGCCACGCTCGGCGTACGGCTGGCGCGTGGCTTGCTAATGGTGCCCCCGGAGAACGAAAGGAGCAGGCGAAATTCGCTGCCGTTCGGGGTCGAGCGCAACGACTGCGCAGCGCAGATCGGCTGGGCGCAAATGGTTCGCGCCCACACCCGTGAGCCCCTGGCGGCGATCGTTCGGTCGCCTGCTTTTCACGCTCCGCACGTGGCATCAATACTGCTTCAGGCGTTGCATGATCGTTTGCGGCACTGAGCCCAAAGCCGTCGGCTTGCGACACGAAAGAGTCATCGCACCCCAAAGCCTCGCAGACGGCTCTCACTCGATGAAGGAGCAAGAAGATGTGCCAGCGCGTAACCTGTAAGACCTGTGGAAAACCGACGTTTGCGGGCTGCGGCCGGCACGTGGAGTCGGTTTTGAGCGACGTTCCAGTTGAAGCCAGGTGCCGGTGCCGAGAAACGGCCAACGAAGCTGAGGCGACGCCCAGCAAGGGTCGCAGGACGTGGCTGTCGGCGCTGCTGAGCGGCCCGAGCGGGAGGCGACCGTGAAAGCCGTCATCGATTCGGCTGGCGGCGTTGCGAGCCGTGTACGACTCGGCTCACACGAGCTTTTGTTCGATCAAGCCAGCCCAGTTCCGGGCGGTGACGACCGCGGCCCCTCACCGCTCGACGTGATGGCGGCAGCCGTTGGAGCTTGTGCCCACTACTTCGCCGCCGCGTTTCTCTTCGCACGCAAGCTTTCGCCGGGAGGCCTTCGCGTCGAAGTCGAGGCCGAAAAAGTGCGCGAGCCTTCGCCCCGGTTCGGCCGATTCTCGATACGCGTGACGCTGCCTGCAAGCGTACCCGAACAGTACCTGCCGCAAATCGAGCGTGTGGTTCGCAACTGTCCGGCCTACGGAACGCTGCTGCATCCGCCGGACGTCGAGTTAATCCTCGCGAAAGAAGTACCGGACGCGCGCGAGCCGGCAGCCTAGCCGGCCTGCGCGGCGTGCGACGCCGCACGAGGCTAACCAGCGCGGTGCGCTCACAAGCCGAGGCGTTCCGCGATATCAGCGGCCTTCAGCGCTCCACTAACGCGCGCTGTCTCGCGACCCGCTCGGAACGCCACGAGTGTGGGAATGCTGCGAATGCCAAAGCGTGCGCTCAGTTCCGGCTGTGCGTCGGTATCTACTTTGGCGACGATCGCCCGGCCGGCGCTGGATCCTGCGAGCCTTTCCAGCTCGGGCGCCACAGCGCGGCAGGGTCCGCACCATGCCGCCCAAAAGTCGACAACGACGGGCACCTTGGCGTCTCTCACGAGCTCCTGAAATTCTTCCAGGCTGGCGACCGCGATCGGGGTCCGCAAGGGCAACAGAGGCGCTTTGCAGGCTGCGCAGCGTGCCTTGTCCAGTAAGCGAGCCGCTGGCAAACGATTCTCTTGAGAGCAGGCAGCACAGGCGATGCGCATACTGAACAGCGTGTGCCCGAATACCGCGATGTCAACCGTGGGCGTCAGCCGACAGTACGGTCAGCGCAGTTTTGCGTTTCGGGGTCCCTACGGCGATGCCCACGTGTACCTGTGCACCGGCCACTGCAGCACGGGATCCAGATTGCTACATCCTACTGGAATGGCAGGGCTTCTACTCCCGTGCTCCTGACATCCAGTCTGGCAGCGCGACTCTGCCACGCCTCGACGGCGCCTGAAGCAACGAGAATGCCGGCCAGAGTCGCGACCGCCGCGAGACGGCCCTCACCCAGCTGTGCCAGCGCGGTGCCGGGACAGGTGCCCGACAGAGCCCAACCGACGCCGAACAGCAGAGCACCTGCGATGAGCCCGGGTGTCATCGGCTTCGGCGTTAGGGCGATCGGTTGGCCATCGAAGGTTTTGGCGGAGCTGCGCCGCACGAGCCAAAAGGCCAACGAGAGGATGGCTATCGCGATGGCCATGACGCCTGCGAGGTGCAGGTTGCGAAACGTAAACATATCTCGGATGGCGTCGTAGTCGGTAGCGCCGACTCGGCTCAGCACGAAACCAAACAGGGCGCCAAACACCAGAGTTCTGCCGTTCATGTCTTAAAACCCTCCGTGCAGGAACAATACAAGTCGTGTGGTCGCAAAGCCACCGAGCATGAAGAGCGCGGTGGCCAGCCAACTCGCGCGAGCGCCGAGCGCCGTACCGACGATGCCGTGCCCCGATGTGCAGCCTCCGGCAAGCCGGGCGCCAGCGCCGACCAACAGCCCAGAACCGAAAAGCAGCGCCAACTTCGGACCAATCCCGTGAACGAGCTGGTCGAGGCTGCCCATGGCGAGCGTCGGTACGCGACCGCCAAGCAACGCGGCGATGGCGCCACCGAACACGATGCCGACGAGGAAGCGTGGTCGCCAAGAGGCACGGGCAGATGCGCTCACGGGCAGGCGGCACACCTCTCCGCAACCAGCCGACACCCCCAGCTGCTTGTTCTCCACGAACAGCAAGGCAAGCGCGACCGCGGCGATGGCTGCTCCGCCCAGCCACCACGGCCAGCGCGTGACGAAGACCGCCACGTAGGCCGGCGACCGCCGCGCGAGCTCGTGAAGCTGATGAGTCACAACGAACAGCGCAACCAGGATGACCAGCCACGCAAAGCCGCTCCGCAGCGATTCCGGACGCACTTTCTTGACGAGCATGCCACCGGCGACGCTCCCGACCGTCGCGAGCGCGGTTACCGGCAGCACGATGTGCCAAGGGATGGTGGCGTGTCCCAGGTGACCCACGAACCCTGCGAAGGATTGCATCGAGATGACGAGCAGGGATGTGGCGACAGCTCGTCTCATAGGCATACCGCCGAGAAGCACCAATGCCGGCACAATCAGGAAGCCACCGCCCGCACCCACCAGGCCCGCGGTCACGCCCACACCAAAACCATGCAAGAGGATGTTCGAGAGCGGCGCAGTCGAGACCGCTTCGGGCTTTCTCGAAACGGCCTTGCCGCGGAGCATCGCAGCAGCCGTAACCAGCATCATGATACCGAAGCCGAGCAGCAGAATGGAGTCAGGGATGAACCGCGTGACGCTGCCGCCCGCATAAGCCCCGAGCATCGCCGCGACGCCGAAGAGCAGGCCCGTACGAAACACGACAAGGCCGCCCCGCACATGAGTGACGAGAGCCGCTGCGCTGGTCACTCCGACGATCAGCAATGACGCCGCGATCGCGGCCTTCGGCGGAACTCCGAGCACGTAGGTCAGGATCGGAACGGCCAAGATGGAACCGCCCCCACCGAACAGCCCTAACGCTAGCCCGATAAAGAGAGAGAGGGTGAGCCCGAGCGCCATTTCTTAACCCTGCGCCGGAGTCGTTGGCGTTTCTCGCCCGCAGGCCAGGTTTGCTGGCACCGCGACTTGAATCCGCTTGGGTGGTGCGAGGTTGAGCTCGCTCATGATGGCACCGAACTCTTCACGCGTTTTGCCGGCGAGCCGTGGATTGTGACGCCGCTCTTCGCCGATCGTCGAGACAGCGTGCCCGTGGTAGTCGTGGCCGGGCCAGACGACTGTTTGCTCCGGCAGCACGAACAGCTTCTGCGTGATGGAATCGTAGAGCGCGCCGGCATCTCCGTTTTGAAAGTCGGTCCGGCCCGTGCCGCGAACGAACAGGGCATCACCCGTAAAGACGTGGCCGCTGGCGTAGAAGCTCAGGCTGTCCTGCGTGTGACCAGGTGTTTCGAGTACGCGCAGGGTTGTGTCGCCGAAGCGAACCACGTCGCCATCGCGCAGGTGGCGCATGGCGCACGCAGCTCCGAGCTTGGACGCGGCGGTCAGTGCTCCCGTTCGCTCGGCCAGCGCCGCAGCGCTCGTGACGTGATCGGCGTGAACGTGCGTCTCGAGTGCGTATTTGAGAGTCAGGCCTAGCTCGCTGAGCAGCCGAATATCGCGTTCGAGTTGCTCACGCACGGGGTCGATCATCACTGCCTCGCGCGTGGCGTCGTCGATGAGCAAGTACGTGAAGGTGAAGGTGTCCTGGTCGAAGAGTTGTCTGACTTGCATCGGAAGCTCGTCGGTGAGAGCCGGCCCGCGCGGAAAGGGTTCGTAGAATATTTGCGTAGCGAATTCAGCTACTTGCGAAGCGTCGCTCAGGCCGCCGAGGTCGCTGACCGACGCGAATCCCGCCTCGAGCAGCAATTGAGCAGCGGCCCCGCTCCGTCGCCCGCTGCGGCAGTACACAGCAACGGGCCGGTCCTTCGGCCCTAGCTCGGCTAGCCTGCCGGCCAGCTCTTGCACCGGGACGTTGACGGCGCCGTTCAGGTGTCCGGTGGCAAACTCATCGGGGCGGCGCACGTCGAGTAACGTCGCTCGGCCGAGGCCTGCTGCTTGGTCGGATCGAACGTGCTGATTGCGGGGATCGGAAGAAAACATTGGCCGCTCCTGACCGTTCGAGCCAGGAGCAGCAAAAAGGATTCGCGCCGTGTTAGCCGAGCTGGCGTTTCAGTGATCTGCGAATTTGCTCGCGCACCGCATGCTTCAGCTCTTCGGAAAGCTCTGGGGCGGGGGTGGCGCCGCAGGCAGACAGCACGCTCCGCAGCGAATGGCAGCGCGTGGCACACTCGGGGCACCCCGCCACGTGAGCTTCCATGGTCTGGCAGACCTCAGCCGTGACATCGCCCTCTTGGTAGCGGGAAAGTAGATCGACCACGTCAGGGCAAGCGGCACCCGGTGAGCTCTGCTCGAACCACGGCGCGAGCTGCTCTCTGAGCGCTTTTCGTGCGCGATGGAGGCGACTTTTCACGGCTTCGACGCTGAGGTCCAATGCTTCGGCGACCTCGGGTGCGCTCAGTCCTTCGACGTCACGCAAGACCAACACCTCGCGCTGGCCAGGCTCGAGCGCTCGGATGGCCGTGTCCAAAGCCTTTTCCAGCTGCTCCCGCGAAACTGCCTCGTCCGGGGATTGGCGCAGGGGTGCGGCCACTTCGAGCCCGGCACGGTCGAGATCCTGCGTTGGAATTGCGGCCGCGCCGCGAGTGCGGTGCTTGATGCAATGGCTTCGCGCGATCGCGAACAGCCAGCTCGCGAAATGACTGTCGCCGCGAAACTCCCCGATATGACTCACGACGCTGAGCAGGGTCTGCTGCAGCACGTCTTCGGCATCCTGAGTGTCCCGACAGAGCTTTCGGCCAAAGCGCAGGACTTTAGGCGCGTAGACGTCGACGAGGCGGGTCAGGGCTGCCTCGTCTCCAGATCGAGCCCTTTCGACGAGATCGGATTCGGTTTCCAAGCGCCACCAGCGTGGGGCCGGGCGCCCGCGAGGTAAAGTGCTTCGTCTCGAATCCTTTCGGCATCCCGCGGCTCGCATTCTTGCTGCGACGCCTGGCGGGGTCTCCGTGCACAGCCGCGCCTTATCGAAACCCGCCGGAAGCCAGCAAGCCTACAACCGCGCCGTAGAGGGTCGCGATGTACGGATTGGAGGTCAGCGGACACGTGCCACTACGGCAGCCATTCAATCGTTGGTACGCGAAGCCGACGGTTGCTCCGCCCAGCACGAACAGAATCAAACGTAGGGTCATCTGCTCCTCCTCATCGCGCTTCGGCGCCTAGCGCCAACGCGACCCTTCCGAGCCGGTCACCAATCGATCGCGCCATCTCATTGAGGGGGCCGCTCTCGGCGCCGAGTTGCGCCATCGGGTCGATCGTCCCCAACATGACGGTTTGATCGGGTCGTTCGAACAGCACGATATTGCACGGGAGCAGCAAGCCGATGCGCGCGTCAGTCTCGACGGCCTCGAGCGCAAAGCTCGGATTGCAGGCGCCGAAGATCATATAGCGCGGGAAGTCCTTCCCCAGCTTTGCCTTGAAGGTTTGCTGGAGGTTGATTTGCGTGATGATCCCGAAGCCTTCGCTCTGTAGCGCCTCCGGTAGCCGCGCCATGGCTGCATCAAACCCTATGTTCAAGGGGCGCCAGCTGCCGCGATGTGCGTTTTCGATCGAGCCAGTCGGGGTGGTCATGATGGTCATCCGTCCATTGGAGCCGACGACACCCCGAAAGGGTTCGGATTTTCCAACTTTCAGGACCCGGTGTCCCATTCCTTCAACGACGCGAGGCGAGTAGTAAGCGGCGGTCTGGCCGAAAATCCCGCCTTGCCAGCCAAAAGGTGACGTACCAAGGCCGAGCGCTTGATGCTGCCGAAAGCAGACCTCGAGCGATTGCCATTTGTTGTCACGGTCAGAAGGCCAGCGTGACCTCGCCAGGCCGCGTCACGGTGCCGTGACGAACGACTCGTCAGGGTCGCGGACGCCGCGAAGGCCGTGACATGCGCATCACCGCGGCGCCTGCCCCGAGCAGGAACAGCAGCAGCGCGGGCGCAGTCGGCGCGGGCCCCTTCGTCGAACAGCCGAAGCTCGGATCGGCCACGCCGACGAGCGACGCGTTGGCCCTGGAGTTGGGGTCCGTCGCGCTCTTGAGCTCGTCGACATCCGACACGCCATCGCCGTCACTGTCAGCCCGGTCGGTGGCCAATTGCGTGAGAGCGAGCGGGAGTGAATCGCCATCAGCGAGGCCACGGGCGCGCAGCGCGTACCCGAACGGCGTCGTTACGGTTGCGCCGTCGGTTTTGTTCGTGAGGTGGCAGACGCTGCACGGCGGCGCGTAGTCGAGCTGCAGCTGACTGGCGATGACGCCGGTAAAGCGCGGGACCGCTGACGCCGGTAGCGCGCACAAGGTGCCCGCCACGATCAGGAGCAGCCGAGCTTGGAGCGATCTGATTGGCATGACGACCCTCACAAGAAGACGTGCAACTGTGCCATGGCGGCGGTCACCGGAACGCGCGACGGCCCGAAAATTTCGCTCCGACGCATCAAATCGACGCGGAGATCAGCGTGCGGGGCAAAGAACCACGCGCTGCCCAGCCAGCCGCCGTACGACTGCGCCTGCTTGCCCGGGGTGTACGTCTCGCCAGTGACCATGAAATGAAGGCCTTGAACTGGCTCGACATCCGCCTGCAACATCGTGGCCAGGCCCACCAGCGACGCCGAGCCGGGCGTGTGCTGCACGAGCACGTCACCTTCGCCCAGCAGTACGAGCGGTTCCCAGGGTGCGAAGCGCGCAAAGACGCCGTGCGCTTGGCGAGTGTTCGGGACCTTGATCAGTAGATCGCGCGCCGCGTGCGTCGCGAGGCTGCTCACGCCGACCGCCAGCCTGTCTGCCGCCGCGTACTCGGCAGACAGGCTGTAGCCGCGCTCGCGGTAGGCATCGGGACGGATCTGGTAATTGCCGGCGAGAACCATCACCTCCGCGCGAATACCGGAGCCATCGAAGGCGAGCGCGACGCCGTGCTGCTGGGTGTCGTTCAAGTCGGTGCGGGTTGCTCGGCGAACCCACAGCGTGTGCTCGATCGAGCGCACGCCGAACGGCAGATTGATGCGGCCGAGTCGTAGCAGGAACCGATCGTCACTGATGCCATAGCCGAGCCAGTGCTCACGCGAGATGAAGCGGCCCGCGATCGACGCCCCCGAGCCATCGGTCGCGGCAACGCCGACGCTGACGTTGGCCCGAAAGTGCCCGACGTCCACTTGGCCCTGCACATCGGTCTGCATCAGGATCGTGCTGGAGGTGAACTTGGCGCTGCCGACCTTCAGCTCCATAAACATGGGGCGGAATTGTCCGCCTAGCGTCAGCCAGCCCGGCTCTTTGACGAGCCCCCACAAGAAGCCGCCGGCAGTGCTGGACGGCGAGGCAGGCGAGCCGTAGCGCATGCGCAGTGTCTGCTCGCTTTGATCGCGCCCGTACTCGTTCAACAGACCGGCTCCGGAAGGGTCGGTGTGGCACGTCGTGCAAGCGCTGTAGTCGTGCCGGATCATCCACGCGTAGGCGTGGGCGTGGCTACTGAACGACAGCGTGAGTAGCGCGACCACGAGCGCCAAGCACACACGGGGAAGCAAGTTCGGCCGAAGACTCGACAAACATTTCCTGAACATGGAGGTGCCGCGTCCGTGCGAGAAGCAGACGGACGGACTACCCTCCTAACACGATCCGCCGCGCGCAACGGTTAAGCTCACAACGATATTTGGCGCGGCGAAACGCCGCACCCTCTTAGAACCATCTCCCGTCAGTCCGGTGCGGCGGCGAGGCGGGCCCCGGGCGACCGATCGGTACCGGGTCCACCCCAGCGCCGCTTGACGATCTCGAACCACGCGACGCTGAGCGCTCCTCCGCCAAAGCTCAGTCCAAGGTCGAGCGGCCCGAGCGCCCCGAAGCGAAACAGACGAGCCAGCGTTGGGACGTAGAGCACGAGCGCCAGGAACAGTAGCGCGCCGACTGTGACCGCCCACAAGGTTTTGTCCTTGAAGAAGGATGCTGCGCGATCCCTGGACCACGAGCGATTCATGAAGATCAATCCCAAGTTCGCTACGAGAAATGTGGCGAAAGTGAGCGAGCGAGCTTCGTCCTCGACTCTTCCTAGATGCAGCGACATCGCGTACACGGCCAACACGACGACGAGCACGGCAGCTCCTTGCGCGCTGCTAATCCCGATCACCCTGCCGCCGAACATCGGTTCTCGGGGCGCACGAGGCGGCCGCTGCATCACGTCGGCCTCTTCCGGCTGCGCCTCGAAGACGACCGAGCAAGCGGGGTCGATCACTAGGTGCAAGAAGGCAATGTGAATGGGCAGCAAGACGAGCGGCCACCCCATCGCGATCGGTACGAGGGTTAGGCCGACGATGGGCAAGTGGACGGCCAAGATGTACGCCAGGGCCTTCCTCAAGTTGTCGACGATTCGCCGGCCCGCCCGAATGCCGTATACGAGGGCTGAGAAGTCGTCCTCCAGCAGTACGACCGCCGCGGCTTCGCGTGCGACATCGGTGCCGCGGGCGCCCATCGCGATACCGACCTGAGCGGCCTTCAGTGCCGATGCGTCATTCACGCCGTCACCGGTCATGCCGACGATCTCACCATTCGCGGCGAGTGCCTGGACCAGCTTGAGCTTCTGCTCCGGGAGCATGCGCGCGAAAACGCTGGTGTCCGCCACGCGACGGCGGAGCTCGCCTTCGGACATGGCAGCGAGCTCGGGACCGGTAACCACGTGCTTTGTGTCCAGTCCAGCCTGACGAGCGATAGCCTCGGCGGTGGATGGGTAGTCACCGGTGATCATCACCACACGGATGCCGGCACTGCGGCACTCAGCGACCGCCGCGGGAACACCTTCACGCACGGGATCCTCGAGTCCCACGAGTCCTACGAAGGAAAAACCGAGTGCGCCAACGTCGTCCGGGACGGCAGCCTCCAGCACCCCAGAGCGGGCCACCGCCAGCACGCGCAGGCCCTGGACCGCGAGCGCGCCGACGTCGGCGTCCAAGCCGACTCGTTCTGGTTCGCTCATTCGGCAAAGCTTGGCCACTGCCTCCGGAGCACCCTTGGTGGCCACGACGAGCTCAGGGCGGCTCGGATCGCGCCAGATCTGGACGACGGCCAAACGCTCACGGGTGAGCGGGTACTCGCGCACGAGCTCCCAGTCGTCGTGCAAATGTTCGGTTCCGCCGAGCTTTCGCTCCCCGAGCTCCTTAAAGGCACGCTCCATCGGGTCAAACGGATCACGACGGCTTGCGAGGATGCTGTACTCCACCGTCTGGTGCATCGATTCGGGCAGTGCCGCAGCGTGAGGATTTTCGAGATCGAAGGTCTCTCCGTTCGCGGCCATGCGCCTGACGGTCATGCGGTTTGCAGTCAGGGTTCCGGTCTTGTCAACACACAGCACCGTAATCGCCCCCAGCGACTCCACGGCCGGTATGCGGCGTGCGAGGACCTTCCGCCGCGCCAGGCGCCAAGCGCCAAGAGCCAAGAACATCGTGACGACCACCGGGAACTCGTTGGGCAGGATCGCCATGGCCAACGTCAACCCAGCCAAGAGACCGCCAAGCGCGTCGTGTTTCGCGACCCCGTAGCCAACCGCCGCGACCAGCGAGAGGGCACCGCCCACCCAAGCCAGCTTGACGACGAGGCGCCGCGCTTCAGCTTGAAGCGGAGTCTCGTGCGCCTCGTCTTGGCTCTGCATAGCCGCGCCGATCCGCCCGATTTCCATCCGCGGCCCGGTGGCGCGCGCGCGTCCGATACCGGCGCCACTCGTCACCAAGGTACCGGCATAAACGAACGGGAGATCTTCGCCGCCGGGGCGCGCGAACGCAAGCGCGCCGTCCCAGATACTCTTCCGCACGGGCACGGACTCGCCGGTGACGAGCGATTCATCGACCCCAATATGGCTGGCCTGCAGAACCACAGCGTCCGCCGGGACACGATCTCCCTCCGCGAGCACGATCAAGTCATCTTGTACGAGCTCCCGGCCAGCGACACGAACGCGCTGACCGTCTCGGATCACGAGTGCTCGCGGGCTGGCCAGATCGCGGAGTGCTTCCAGTGCGCGCCCCGTCTTGCGCTCCTGAACCAGCGTCAGCGCCATGATGAAGATGACGAATCCGAGCAGCATGAACGCCTCTTGGCGGTCCCCCACCGCTGCGTAGACACCGCCGCAAGTCAGCAGAAGCAGCGACATCGGCTCTCGAACGAGGTGAGCGATGTCAATTAGCAGTCCACGAGAGCCCGCGCGCGGAAGCTCGTTGAAGCCATCCCGCTCACGTCTTTCGGCAACTTCAGCCGACGTTAGTCCCCGAAAGGACGCCGGCGCTTCGTCGGTCGGTTGCGCACTTGAGTGGGTCATCGAGGCGGCCTGCGAGCAAGATTCGAGCCCGAGCGCCGCGAAGCCCGCAACAAGTGAAGCGTTCCGCTGCACCAATCGCTCGCGTTGGACAAGCTGCCACAACGCGCACCGGTTTCGCGCGCAAGACCTGGTTTTCGGCTTGGATGCCCACCACCGCCGCCCCAACGTGAGCACGCCCAACGACGGTCACTCCAACTGCGACGAACCCGGCCAGCGCCGCAATCCAGTCGCCGGTCGCGATGAGCGGTGGCATGGCGGCGGCGACTACTGGTCTTGGTGCGCCGCGGCCACGAGCCCCGGGGGCTTTCGCCTCGTGAGCGAGGACAATCCCCACAGATTTCGCGCACGTGCTCGTGAGGCAGAGCTGGTCGTTGCTGGTGCAGCCAGCGAGGGAAGCAGCGGCGTGGGCGCTGGCTTGCATACATGAGGCACGAGGCTCGTCGGCGTCCGCGCTTGGTGAGGTTTTCGATCTCCCGGCGCGCCAAAACGCCACGTCTTCACAAAACGCCGCGCACGCACCCGCCCTGCGCGCTGAAACGAAACGCGCGGGATCGCGGAGACTTGCATGCGCTGGGTACTCGTCGTCGTGCTTTTGTTGCATGGGCTGATTCACCTCTTTGGATTCGCAAAAGCGTTCGGCTTGGCCGAAATGAACCAACTGTCCCAGCCGATCGGGCGCTCGATGGGGCTCGTTTGGGTCGGCGCTGCGGTGCTGATGGTCGCCGCGTCCGTGGCGTTCGTCGCCGCCCCACGATGGTTTTGGCTCGTCGGCGCGTGCGCGCTCGTGCTCTCGCAGTCGGCGATCCTCGCCTCGTGGAGCGATGCGAAATTCGGCACCCTGGCCAACCTCCTCCTCCTGGTGGCCGTGGTTTTCCGCTTCGCATCGCACGGGC
>JBBRMI010000020.1:0-65488 GCA_038230915.1 Polyangiales bacterium
GGGCGCGGCGCGCGCGGGCCAGGCCCGCGCCAGGAACCTCGGCCTATCCAAGAGAACCTTGAAGAAACCGCGAGCATTTTCGGGCACGGGCACGGGCACGGGCACGTTTACGGGGATCCAGAATTCAGGGACACGCCCTAAACCCTGACCCCTGACCCCTGACCCCCGACCCCCGACCCCTCACGCTGCGAGCGAGCGGCACGCGACCAGCGGCCGGTGCGCGCGGTTAGCTCGGCGTGCCAGCGCGGCGCCCCAAGCCAAGCCCTGCAGGGTGAGACGCTCACCCTGCGGAGAGAAACTGATCAGGCCTTGCTGCTCGAGCTCGTCGAAGGCGCGCTGCAAGGCGTGGACGGTGGTGCCCGAGCGCCGGCAAAAGGCGGTCAGGTTGGGACAGCGGCCAGAACGGGCCGAGCGGAAGACCAGGACCAACAGGGCTTGGGGGAGCGGCATCTGCATGGGTGTTCAGTATCAAACCACTGAACGGGGGTCCACTATTTGGCAGGCCGTGCCTTCACTTCGATAAGGCAGCTCGGAGCTCGAGCTCCGAGCTCGGAGCTAGGAGTTAGGCAGACCGCGAGCGGCGCCCCAACCTTGGAAGCGAGCCTCGTCGAGCACGAGCCCGGCAGCCGGCGAGAGAGCGCGCTCGGTCGCGTGCCGCTGGGATCCCGTACTCCCTCTGACCATTGGTCTCATTTGCCAGCTGCCCGCCCGCCAAGCCTGGTTTCTGGCGAGCTTTCGCGAGGACCGGAGCGGAGCGTACGTTGGTACGTGAGCACCGGACCGGAGCGAAAACGAAGCCAGAAGCCAGGATCGGCGGGCGTGCTCAACAGCTGAGATGAGACCAATGACAAGCGTACTCCCTGGTCGCGCTAACCAGGCCGGTGAACGACAGCGTTTGCCACGCGGGCAAACGGCAGGAGCCCGCGCGTAGGTAAAGCTCGCTGCCGAACAACTCTTGGGCGAACACGTCGATCTGCCAGCGGTCGCCACCTTCTTCGAACAGCGCAAGCGAGCCGTTCCAGCGCGGGTCATGACTGAAACCGGTTCCGTGTGGGAGCGGTACCAAGGCCGATTTGTACGGGCAATTTGCTGGCTGAATTAGACTGCCGTGCTACGAACTAGGAGCAAGATGGGTCATAGCAACGCTTCGGTTCGCGTTCGCCGGCGGGTGTTCATGAGCGCGCTGGGCCTCGGGCTGACGGTGTCGGCTGCTGGTCGGTTGGCGCGCGTGGCGCTCGCCCAGACCACCGCCGCGCCGAAACGCTTTCTGCTCTTCTACATGCCGCACGGCGCCCCGCCGGAGCACTTCCGGCCGCAGGTCATGGAAAATGATCCGACCTCGTTCGCGCTCGACATGTCCGGGGTCAGCATCCTTGGCCCGCTTCAAGCGAAGCTGAAGCAATACACAACCGTCATTCAGGGCCTCAAATACCCGAAGGGGGCTGCCACGCACGAAGCGCTGGTGGTCGCGCTGTCGGGCCTCAGCGGCGGGGCGGGCCTGCCAGACGACACCGTCCCGCGAACGACGCTCGAGCATCAAATCGCGGCGGGTCTCAACGTCAAACCGCTGATCCTCGGCGCCTGCGCGCACCGCTCGTTTGGCCTCGACAAGGATGGCAAGCTGATGTGGGACGGCACCCCGGTGGTGCCAGAAAAGAATCCACTCGCCGCGTACGACGCCGTATTCGGGGGCTTGGGCCAAGGCGCCAGCGCAGCGTCCGGGCCGGATCCCGACGTAGCCCTGACCGACGCGCTGCATTCCCTGACCGAAGCGGAGATTTCGAGCCTGCAGCAAGAGCTGAAGGGCCTGACCGCCGAGCAGACGAAGCTGAAGACGCACCTGGACGCGGTGCACGCGTTGAAGGCGGGCGGCTCGGGCGTGGGCGTGATCAGTTGCGACAAGGCGCCCGCGCTAGCGGCCGTTGACGCGTTGCGCACCGCGGCTGCTGGGCAATCCGGCGATTTTTTCCTCAAGGAAGAGAATTTCGAGAAGCTGCTGCAAGCCCAGCTGCAGCTCGCGGGCGCTGCGCTGCGCTGCAACGCGCGCCAAGTCGTGGCCGTCCAACCGATGTACACGAACTGCGAGTTCGATTTCGGCTTCATGGGCACGAAGGGCGCGCACCACAGCGCGCTGTCGCACACCCAGCCGCAACAGAACCGGTACCCGCAGACGGGGCTCGACGTCACGACGCGCCACGACTTCGCCACCTGCCAGCGCTGGTTCATCGAGCAGTTGTTGGAGCACACGCTCAGCGCCCTGCTCGAGCCCGATCCGGCTGATCCGAGCCATAAAGTCATCGACAATACGATCGTCTACGTGATGAGCGAGATTGGCGATGGCGCCTACCACCCGACCGCCACCAGGGAGATCCAGCCCGGGCCTGCGCCGGCCGTGCTCTCCTACCTGCCTTCGGTGATCATCGGTGGCGGTGGTGGCGCGCTGAAACCCGGACAAGTCGTCACGTTCGCGCAGGATCGACCTGCCGGTGACCTGTATCTGGCGCTGTGTCGCGCGATCGGCGTGACCGGTAGCTTTCCCGACTCGAGCGGCGTGGTCAGCGAGGTGCTGGCGTGAGGTGCTGGAGCGAAGGCGTGCGCGTGGCGGGGCTGCTCAGCGCGCTCACGCTCGTGGCGTGCGGCGGCGTCAGCGGCAACGACGAGAAGCACCCGAGCAGCGGCGGCACCTCGGGCAGCGGTGGTGGCGGTCCAGGTCAGGATCCGGCCTCGGTCTGCGGCGCTTCGAAGGTCGGCGCGCCGCGCCTGCGTCGTCTTAGCCGCGACGAGCTGACCAACACGCTCGCCGACGTCTTCCCCGAAGTGAAGGGCGCGTGGAGCGCGAGCTTCAGCGCCGACGCGATTTCAACGCACGGCTTCGACAACGACTCCACGCTGTTGGTCGTCGGCAAACAGCTGGCAGACGAGCTTGATCGCGCTGGCGACACGGTCGGAGTCGCGGTGAGCGGCGCGCCGCTGGCGACGCTGTTGCCCTGCTCCGCGTCGACCAAAGACGCCGCCTGCGCGCAGCAGTTCATCGACAAATATGCCAAGCGGCTGTTCCGTCGCGCGCTCACGGCGGAAGAAAACGCCCGCTACGTTGCGCTGTTTACACAGGTGTTGGCAGCGAAAGATTTCGCGACCGCGATTCGCTACGTGACGCGCGCGCTCGTGCAATCGCCGCAAGCCGTCTATCGGCGTGAAGTCGGCACGCTCTCCGGCGGCACCTACAAACTCACGCCCGCCGAGCTGGCGACCGAGCTAGCTTACGACTTTACGGGCACCGCTCCGACCGACGAGCTGCTGGCGAAGGCCGAGGCCGGCCAACTGTCGACGCCGCAAGCGCTGGAGGGTCAGGCGCGCGACCTCTTGCTCACGGACAACGGTCTGCGCGTGGTCGAAAAATTCTTCGACTCTTGGCTCGGCTACGGACGCACCAGCAGCATGAGCAAGCCAGGCGTCGTCGGCTTCGACGGCCTGCGCGACCAAATGGTCGGCGAGGCGCGCTACTTCTTGGGTCAAGTCGTCGTGACGAACAACGGCGGTTTGAACGAGCTGCTGACGGCTTCGTTCACCACACCGACGCCCGCTTTGTCGACTTTCTACGGCTTTCCGGCGCCGATCTCCGACTACGCCGTCACTGCGCGGCCGGCTGGTCGCGGCATCGGCATCTTGGCGCAGGGCGCGCTCTTGGCGGCGCTGGCGGGGCCGAATGCATCGTCGCCGACCAAGCGCGGCGTGCTGGTGATGGAGCGGTTGTTGTGTCGTGAAAAGCCGGCGGTACCGCCCGGTGTGCCGGTGCTGAGCCCACCTGAGCCCGGAGTCTTCACGACCCGCCAACACATCGAGATGATCCACGCCAAGGATCCAATCTGCAAATCTTGTCACTCGCGCTTCGACCCGATCGGCTTCGGCTTGGAGCACTACGATGAAGCCGGGCGCTACCGCGATCTGGACGGCGGCTTGCCCGTCGACTCCAAGAGCTTCGTCCCCACCCAGGACGGCGCTGGGCAGATGTTCGAATTTGCAAACCTCGAAGAGCTGGCTCAAGGCCTCGCGGCGCAGAAACTGCCGTACGAGTGCACGACCGGTTACCTTTCGACGTACGTGAACGGCGCACCCGAGGGCTGCTTGGGCGAAACGAAGCGACCGGACTTCGTCGCGCAAAAGCTCAGTTTCCTCGACTACCTCGCGTCGCTGGCGGCCGAGCAACACTTCAGTCAGCGTCGCCTGCCGTAGCGCTAGCCCGCCGCAAAATCGGCCTTTTTGACAGAGCCGGGCTGGCCGGTTACGGAAGGAGCGTGCCAGGCTCGCGCGAACAGGTCGGTCGGCCGCGCCGCTGGTCAGCGCGAAACAAACCTGAAATATTCGCGAAGCTCGGTTGATGCACCGAGCGCGCTTGGATGCCGGAGAAAGTAACGAAGCGGATGAATTTCAACGGCTACGACCCGCAGAACGGTCCGTTTTTCGACGAGATTTTCGAGGCAGCCGGGTCACCTCGCCCCGGCTGCTCGCGACTGGTGAACGGCATCAACGGCCTACGCGAGGGCGAGCTGCTCGGGCACCAGGCGGCCGCTGAGCGCGCTCTGCTCAGCATGGGTATTACTTTTACGCTGCGCGGGGAGGCCGAGCGGATTTTCCCGTTCGACATCATCCCTCGGATCATCTCCGCCAAAGAATGGGAGCGGCTCGAGCGCGGCTTGAAGCAGCGCATCGAGGCTTTGAACCTGTTCATCGCTGACGTCTACGGTGACCAAAAGATCATCAAGGACGGTATCGTCCCGAACGAGCTGGTCAAGACATGCGCCGACTACCGGCCGCAGTGTGAAGGCTTGAAACCGCCGCGCGGCATCTGGTGCCACATCACCGGTTCGGACTTGGTGCGCGACAAGAACGGCGAGTTCTACGTGCTGGAGGACAATCTGCGTTGTCCTTCGGGCGTGAGCTACGTGCTCGAAAACCGCCAGGTGCTGAAGCGCACGTTCCCGAAAATCTTCGAGAGCTTGCGCGTGCGCCCGGTCGATGACTATCCGCTGCGGCTGCTCGATACGCTGCGGCATCTAGCCCCGGATGCAGTTTCGGATCCGCGCGTAGTCGTGCTCACGCCGGGCCGTTACAACAGCGCCTACTACGAGCACGCGTTCCTGGCGCAGCAAATGGGCGTCGAACTGGTCGAGCCGCTCGATCTGGTCGTGCGCGACGGCTTCTTGCAGATGCGCACCACGGCGGGCCTGCAGCGCGTCGACGTGGTCTACCGCCGCGTCAGCGACGACTTCATGGATCCGCTGGCATTTCGGCCCGAATCGCTGCTCGGCGTGCCGGGTATCTTCGAGGTCTACTTGAAAGGCCGCGTGGCCCTGGCCAACGCGCCCGGAACTGGCGTGGCCGACGACAAAGCGATCTACCGCTACGTCGAGCGGATCATCAAATACTACCTCGACCAAGACGCGATCATTCCCAACGTGCCCACGTACGTGTGCAGCCACGAAGAAGACTGCGGCTACGTGCTGTCGCACCTCGAGGACCTAGTCGTGAAGGCGACTGACGGCGCGGGCGGCTACGGCATGCTGGTCGGCCCGCATTCGACCGCGGCCGAACGCGTCGACTTCGCCGAACGGATCAAGAAGAATCCGCGCGGATACGTCGCGCAACCTACCTTGGCACTCTCGCGCGCACCGACGATCGTCGGCGATCGTATTGAAGGGCGTCACGTCGACCTCCGACCTTACGTGCTCTACGGACGTGAGGTTCAGGTGAGCCCTGGCGGGCTGACGCGCGTGGCGCTGAAAAAGGGCTCGCTCGTCGTCAACTCGTCGCAAGGCGGCGGCAGCAAAGACACGTGGGTGCTGGCATCGTGACGGCAATGAAGGGGAAGATTCTCACACTAGGTACCCTACTGGTCGCCGTCCGCGCGCAAAGGGCTCCCGCGTCATGCTGAGCCGCGTCGCAGATGCCTTGTACTGGACCAGTCGCTATGTGGAACGCGCCGAAAACGTCGCGCGCTTCATCGACGTGAGCTTGAACCTGATGCTCGAGAGCTCGGCGCATGGCGAGCGCGATTGGGCTTCGCTCGTCCTGACTACCGGCGACCAGGACATCTTCGAGAAGAAATACGGGCAGGCGACGCCCGCCAATGTCACGCAGTTTCTGACCTTTGACGACGAGTACTCGAGCTCGATCTTGTCCAGCGTGTCACGCGCCCGCGAGAACGCGCGCAGCGTGCGCGACATCATCTCGCGCGAGATGTGGCAAGAGCTGAACGAATTTTACCTGATGGTGGTGCAAGCGGCACGCCCCAGCGTGCAGCCGGAGGATCTGATCGACTTCTGCGCACGCGTGAAACGCGCCGGAATCTATTTCGAGGGCGTGACCAACGCTACGCTGTCTCGCGGTGAGGCCTATCACTTCGCGAACCTGGGACGCATGTTGGAACGCGCCGACAAAACGTCGCGAATTTTGGACGTGAAGTATTTCCTGCTCTCGCCGACGCAAACGCAAACGCAAACTCCAGCCTCGACGCCGGCGCGGCCCGACACGCAAGCCCAGTCGCAGTCGCAGTCGCAGTCGCAGTCGAAGGGCCAGACGCAAACTCAGTCCCAAAACGGCGTCAGCAGCAACACCGATCAGCTGGGTTGGACGACGCTACTGAACTCGGCCAGCGCGCTGCAGATGTACCGTCAGATCTGGCACTTCACGACGCCCGAGTCGGTGTCAGGGTTCTTACTGCTCGATCGCCATTTCCCGCGCAGCATCTTGCGCTGCGTGAAGCGTGCGCAAGAAAGCTTGCACGCCATCTCGGGCGCACCGTTCGGTTCGTTCGAGAGCGAGGCTGAGCGTCTGATTGGCCGGCTTCGCTCGGAGCTCGACTACGCCAAGATCGAAGAGATCATGGAGCAGGGGCTTCACCAGTACGTGGATGGGCTACAAGGCCAACTGAACGAAGTCGGCGGCGCCGTTCATGACCAGTTTTTCGAGTTTTAGTCCTCGCTGTTTAGGTTCGAAATCATGGCCATTCGTGTCGCGCTCACTCACAAGACCAGCTACCGCTACGCTTCCCCGGCGCTGCTCGGCGCGCAGGTGGTGCGGCTCCGGCCCGCGCCGAACGCGCGCACGCCGGTGGTCAGCTATTCGCTCAAGATCGAGCCGCGCGCACACTTTCTGAATTGGCAGCAAGACCCGCAAGGTAATTTTTTGGCGCGCATCGTCGTGCCCGAGCGCACCACAGAATTTTCGGTTTCCGTCGATTTGGTCGTCGATCTCGAGTCGATCAATCCGTTCGATTTTTTCGTCGACGAGAGCGCGGAGAAGTGTCCGTTCGTTTACACGCCGGCAATGGCGCGCGAGCTCGCGCCGTACTTGGTCAAGGGCGAGCGCGGCGCGGCGTTCCGCAGCCTGATGTCGAAGCTCGACGTGACCCCGCGCGTCACGGTGGATTTTTTGGTCGATGTGAATCGCGCGGTGCGCGAGGCGGCCGACTACGTGATCCGCATGGAGGCGGGCGTGCAAACGCCAGAAGAGACGCTGGAGTTGGGCCGCGGCTCGTGCCGTGACTCGAGCTGGCTCTTGGTGCACGTGCTGCGTGATCTCGGCATCGCGGCGCGCTTCGTGTCCGGTTACTCGATTCAGCTCGTTCCCGACCAGAAGCCGCTCGAAGGTCCGACGGGCCCCGCCTCGGATTCCGCGGATCTGCACGCCTGGTGCGAGGCGTATGTGCCCGGCGCGGGCTGGATTGGCCTCGATCCGACCTCGGGCCTGTTCGCGGCCGAAGGTCACATCCCGCTGGCCTGCTCGCCCGAGCCGTCGTCGGCGGCAGCGATCGAAGGCAGCCTGTTCGAGAAGATCGAGGCCGAGTTCGGCTTCGAGATGACGGTGACGCGCGTCGTCGATCGCCCGCGCGTCACCAAGCCGTACACCGAAGAAGAGTGGCAGGCGCTGGTCGCGTGCGGCAAAGACGTCGATCGTCGGCTCGTGGCAGGCGACGTTCGCCTCACCATGGGCGGTGAGCCGACGTTCGTCAGCAACCGCGAGCCGGATGCGCCCGAGTGGAACACCGCCGCGATGGGTGGCAGCAAGCACGAGATGGGCGATCGCCTGCTGCGGCGCCTGCACGACGCCTGGCAACCGGGCGGCTTTCTCTTTCACGGGCAAGGCAAGTGGTATCCGGGCGAGCCGCTACCGCGTTGGGCGTTGTCGTGCTTCTTCCGCCACGATGGCGTCCCGACCTGGGAAAATCCGGCACTTGTCGCGCTGGCTGGCAGCAATCACGGCCACACGTCGGAAGACGCGCAGCGCTTTTTGAAGCGACTGACCGAGCTGCTCGCAGTCGAGAAGCCCGGCACGATGCCGGCCTACGAAGACGCCTGGTACTACATGTGGCGCGAGCGGCGCCTGCCCACCAACGTCGATCCGCTCGAGTCGCGACTCGACGAAAAGGGCGAGCGTGAACGGCTGACCCGGATTTTCCGGCAGGGTCTCAACAGCGTCGTCGGCTACGTGCTGCCGTTGGCGCATTGGGCCGGCGCCTGGGTCAGCGGCGATTGGTTTTTGCGCGACGAGCATTGCTTCCTGATCCCGGGCGATTCAGCGGCAGGCTTCCGTCTGCCGCTCGACTCGCAGCCATGGGCTGAGACGGGTGATCGCCCTCAAGAGCCGCCGCGCGACCCGTTCGAAGAGCGTCCGCCGCTGCCACGCCAGTTCACGTTTCCGGTCGGCCCGCGCGGAGCTCAGGGCGCGCCGCCGACGTTCACCGGCCGTGCCGAGCCGCGCGAGTTCGAACGCGGTCGTGGCGACGGCGCTGACGGCAAGGGGCCGGGCGCTCGCCCATTAGCACCGAAGCCGGGGCTCGATCCGCTCGGTGTGCGGCGTACGGCACCGACCGCTTTTGAATCGGCGAGCGGCGTCGTGCGCACCGCGCTAGTGGCCGAGCCGCGCAACGGCGTCTTGTGCATCTTCATGCCGCCGGTCGCGACGCTCGAGGGGTACCTGGAGCTCGTCGCGGCGCTGGAGCTGACGGCGAAGGACCTAGGCCTACCGATCCAGCTCGAAGGCTACCCGCCGCCGGATGATCCGCGACTCGGCAACTTCAAGGTCACGCCCGATCCGGGCGTGATCGAAGTCAATGTGCCGTTCGTGCGCTCGTTCCCGGAGCTGGTGAAGCAGACCGAGCTGCTTTACGAGGAGGCGCGGGCCGAGCATTTGATCGCCGAGAAATTCGAGCTCGATGGTCAACACATCGGCTCGGGTGGCGGCAACCACTTCGTGATGGGAGGCGCGACAGCCGGCGATAGCCCGTTTTTGCGCCGACCGGATCTGCTGGCCAGCTTGCTGGCGTTTTGGCACAACCACCCCGCGCTTTCGTACCTATTTTCCGGCCGTTTCATCGGCCCCACCTCGCAGGCGCCGCGCACCGACGAAGGCCGCGACGACTCGGTGCACGAGCTCTCGCTCGCCATCTCGCGCTTGCCCGGACGCGGCATGGATTGCCCGCCCTGGCTCGTCGATCGCATCTTCCGCAACCTGCTGGTCGACGTGACCGGCAACACGCACCGGACCGAGATCTGCATCGACAAGCTGTACTCGCCGGATGGTCCGACGGGGCGGCTCGGCCTGGTCGAGCTGCGCTCGTTCGAGATGCCGCCGCACGCGCGCATGTCGTCGGCGACGCAGCTGTTGATCCGCGCGCTGCTCGCCACGTTCTGGGAGCGCCCGTACCAGCAGCCGCTGGTGAAGTGGGGCACCCAGGTGCACGACCGATTTCTGTTGCCCTACTTCGTAGATCTGGACTTCCAAGATGTGCTGGTTGAGCTGTCGCAGCGCGGCTTGAAGCTCGATCCGGCTTGGTTCAAGCCGCATTTCGAATTTCGGTTCCCGATGCTGGGCAGCGTCGTCAGTGACACGACCACGCTCGAGCTGCGCGCGGCGCTCGAGCCGTGGAACGTACTCGGCGAAGAGAGCTCGGCCGGGGGTCAGGCTCGCTACGTCGACTCGTCGCTCGAGCGCTTGCAAGTGCGCTTGTTCGGGGTCGCGCCCGAACGCCATTCAGTGGCCGTCAATGGCGTCGAGATGCCGCTCGTACCGACCGGTACGCGCGGTGAGTACGTGTGCGGCGTTCGCTACCGCGCGTGGCAGCCGCCGTCGTGCCTGCACCCGACAATCGGCATCCACGGCCCGCTGCGCTTCGATCTGTACGATCGTTGGAACCAACGCGCGATCGCCGGCGCGACCTACCACGTGGTCCATGCGGGCGGTCGAGCGAACGATGATCGGCCCGTGAATGCCGCCGCCGCCGAGGGCCGCCGCATCGCTCGCTTCAACGGTTTTGGGCATACTCAGGGCGCGTTCACGCCTCGCTCCGTGAGCGTGAATCCCGACTTTCCCATGACTCTGGATTTGCGCTGGATCCGGTGATCCGCGGGCTAGATCGACAGGGGCCCGCTTCTTCGCTTACAAGTGGCAGCGTGGAGCCGTCGCAGAGCCAGGAGCGCCGCTCGAGCATTCCTCCGTCCCGGCGGCCCGGCAGCTTCGACGAGCTGCGGGACAGCGCAGGCGAGATCCGCTCGCACCAGCGACCACTGGCCAGGTTCCTCGAGGGTAAGGATCCAAAAGAGCTCGAGGAGCTCGGGCGCGTGGTGCGCCAGCGCATCACCCAGCAAGAGGTGACGTTCAACATCTTGGGCGTACCCGAGGGCACGAACCGGCCGTGGCAGCTCGACGCGGTGCCGCTCGTGCTCGACCGCGCGGAGTGGCAAACGTTGTCGGCCGGGTTGCGGCAGCGGGCACGGTTGCTCGACGGCGTGCTGCGCGATTGTTACGGCCCTCAGCGGCTGCTGAAAGACGGGCTGTTACCGGCGGAGCTCGTACTCGGTCACCCGCAGTTTTTGCGCGCGTGTCACGGCTGGCTGCCGCTCGGCGGGCAGTGGCTGCACTTGTATGCCGCCGATGTGGGCCGCGATCCGACCGGCAAGTTCTGCGTCTTTTCCGACCGCACGCAGGCGCCGACTGGCTCCGGCTACGCGCTCGAGAATCGCTTGGTGCTCGGGCGCACGCTGCCGGAGCTGTTTCGCGAGTACAAGGTCGAGCGCGTCGCGGGGTTCTTCGCCAAGCTGCGCCGCACGGTCGAGAGCTTGGCGCCGGCCGGCACGCGTGGACAGCCGCGCGTCGTCTTGCTTTCCGCTGGCGCGCGCGACGAAAGCTCATTCGAGCACGCTTACCTGGCGCGTTACCTTGGCTACGAGCTGGTCGAAGGCCGTGATCTGAGCGTGCGCGGCGGCTACGTTTACTTGAAAACGCTGTCTGGCCTGCGCAAAGTCGACGTCGTCTTGCGTCGTATCGGTGACGCTTGGTCCGACCCGCTCGAGCTGCGCGAGGATTCGTCGGGTGGCGTCGCGGGCCTGACCTCGGCGGCGCGCGCCGGCAACGTCGGCCTGGCCAATCCGCTGGGCGCCGTGATCGGCGAGACGCCGGCGCTGAAAGCCTACCTGCCGGCGCTGAGTAGGCATTTGCTGGGGGAAGAGCTGTTGCTCGAATCCGTAACGACGCGCTGGTGCGGGGACGCCGAGTCACTGAAAGAAGTGCTCGCGCACCCCGACGACTTCGTGATCAAGCCGGCGTTCGGTGATCGACGCGGTGAACCGTATTTCCCGTCTCAGCTCAGCATGGATGCGCGGCGTGAGCTGTTCGATCGGCTGCGCGTGCACTCCGGTGATTTCGTGGCCGAGCGTTGGCCGGAGCTTTCGGGCTTGCCGGTGCTCGACCGCGGCAGCTTGTCGACTGGCAGCGTGGCGTTCCGCTCGTTCTTGGTGCGTGACGGCGCTGACTACGACGTGATGCCGGGCGGCCTGGCGCGGATCAACGAGGCGCCCGACGGCGTGTTCTTGGCGATCAAGAGCAACGCCTACAGCAAAGACGTCTGGATCCCGGCCGCGCCCGGCAGCGCGGAGCCGCAGCTGCCGACGATGCCGGATCAGCGAGTCGAGCTGCGGCGTGGCGGTTTGGATCTGCCGAGCCGCTTGCTCGACGACATTTTTTGGTTGGGTCGCTACGTGGAGCGCGTCGACTCGACGGCGCGGCTGGCGCGCGCCGGCTTCGAGCGCATCGGCTCGGAGGCGGGGCCTGACGCGCCGCTCGTGCTGTCGGCGATCATCGATACGCTCGGTCGCATTGGCGTGTTGCCGCGCACCGTGCCGGGCAGCGCCGGCGTACCGCACCCGACCCAAGAAGCCACGCCCGCCGAAGCTTTGCTGTTCGGTTTGGTCGCCGATCGGGTGGCCAACGCGGGCTTGCCGTCGATGCTGGGGCGGATTCACAGCCTCACACTCAGCGTACGCAGCCGCTTGTCGCGCGATGCCTGGCACGTGCTGCGGCGGCTGACCCGGACGCTGAGCGGTCTCGAGGCGTCGTCGCTGACCAGCCCGGTCGTGGCGATCGAAGCGCTCGATCAGCTGATTTTCGGCTTGGCGGCGGTCAGCGGCACCACGCTCGACAACATGGTGCGCGGTCACGCCTGGACGTTTTTGGACTTGGGCCGGCGCGTCGAGCGCGGCGCGTACATGCTGCAGCTGCTGCAGGCGTTCTTGGCGCCCGGCGCCACGCGCTTGCACCTGGAAGCGTTGCTCGAGGTCGCCGACAGCTTGCTCACTTACCGTGCGCGCTACCTGTCAAGCTTGCAGGCAGCGCCCGTCGTCGACTTGCTGCTCACCGATTCGACCAACCCGCGCTCGGTCGCGTTTCAGGTCGAGCTGGCCAAAGAGCACCTGCGACGGTTGCCGGGTCACGAAGGCGTTGCGCGCAGTCGCGCCGAGCGGCGAGTGATCGCGCTCGAAAGCAGCCTGCTGACCGCCGATATCGAGCAAGCCTGTGCGGGCGATGGCGCGGGGCTGCGCCAGCTGTTGGAAGAGGCGTTGGTGCTGCTGTGGCAGCTTTCGGACGAGATCAGCGCTACCTGGTTCTCGCATTTGTCCAAGGAGCGCGCCGTCTCGCCGCCGCACTGGGTGAACGAGGACTTGGAGGCAAGCTCGTGAGGCGTTACCGCGTCAGTCACACCACGCGCTATGAGTACGAGAGCCCGGTCTTGCACGCCACGCACGGGCTGCATTTGGAGCCGCGTAGCTTGAGTCATCAGCGCGTGCTGGAGAGTCGAATCACGATTTCGCCGCGCGAAGCCGAGCAACAAAGCGGGCGCGATTACTTCGGCAACGTCACACATTTCGTCGAGGTGCTAGCTCCGCACGAGGTGCTCGAGGTCACGAGCGAGAGCCGCGTCGAGGTCGCGTCGCCGCAGCTCGAGCTGACCCCCTCCACGCGTTTGTCGTGGGAAAAAGTCCGTGAGCAGCTGGAGCGGGATCGGTCGTTCCTGGCTGCGCGCGAGTTTTGCTTCGATTCGCCGCTGGTCCGGAGCCACCAGATGCTGGCCGAGTACGCGGCGCCGATCTTCGCGCCCGGCCGCCCGTTCGTGGATGCCGTCGGCGAGCTCTCAGAACGAATTTTCCGCGAGTTCAAATACGAGCCGTTGGCCACCGACGTGAGCACGCCGCTCGCCCAAGTGCTGCGCGAGCGCCGCGGCGTCTGCCAAGATTTCGCGCAGCTCGCCGTCGGCTGCCTGCGTTCGCTCGGGCTGGCCGCGCGCTACGTCTCCGGCTACCTCGAAACCGAAGCCCCCGCCGGCCGCCCCAAGCTGGTCGGCGCCGACGCTTCCCACGCCTGGGCCTCGGCCTTTTTGCCGGCCCTCGGCTGGATCGACTTCGACCCGACCAACGCCGTTTTCCCAGGCGAACGCCACATCACCGTCGCGTGGGGTCGCGATTTTAGTGACGTGAGTCCGCTCCGCGGGATCGTCCTGGGCGGTGGGCAGCACAGTCTTGCGGTGGCGGTTGATGTAGCTCCGGAGGAGTGACCGCGTGGGTTTTGGACTACTTGGCGCTGACCGTGACGTAGCCCGCCGTCGTCATGGCTCGATACTGCGCGGCAATCCAGGCCGCGGAGCGCATGCCTTTTTCGATGCGAAGCTCGTCCAATCCGCCGTCCCAGAAGTGCTTGGTCAAGTCTTCTTCAGTGCCGATGACGACCTGCAGTGAAGCTTGAGAAGCGTACTTGGAGTCGTTGAAAGCTCCTTCCGTGAAGGGTCCGACCGCCTGCCCGTTCTTGTAAAAGCGCACCTCATTAGCGGGCAAATCGATCACGTAGGTCACCCAGGTCCATTCATTCATCTGGATCGCGCCCGGGTTGCTGCGCACACGCCGGTACGAGCCCTGGTCTGCAGGATCGATGTGCGAGATCATCCGGCCTTCGTAGCTGACGTTGTAGTCGCTGTATGAATTGTGATTGCCAGTCGTGTGACCGCCGACCGTAAACACGATGCTGCCGTTGTCGGCCTGGTCGGTGCCGTCGCTCGGGCCGCCATCGACGTTGACCGGGTGGACCCAAGCCGAGAACGTGGACCCGTCGGCGCCGCTGATGATCGGGATTGGGGTGTTCGGCGATATGATGACGTACTGCTTGCTCGGGCGCGACAGATTCATGCCCTGTCCGAACTTGGCTTCGGTGAAAGTCCCACCCACATTTTTAGCGCCGTACGCGCTCGGTGAGGAATCGGCGACGTCACCAGCCAGATGCCAAACCGCAGAGTACGGCGCGGGCCAGACGGCGCGGCGGTCTGCTTCAGTCACTGCGGGCGCCACCGAGTTGCCGGAATAGAGCCACAGCTCGAGCGGAGTCGCACCGAGCTTCGGCAGCATGAGCCAGACGAGTGATCCGCCAACGGGGTCCCACTTTTCGATTTCGTGCTTGAGAACGACGCCGTCTGGCGTGACGAATCGCAAATCTTCTCCGGCAGCCTGCGCGCTCGCGTAATCGAAATTTTGGGCATCGAGGCGCACCGGCAGCTGGAACTGCTGGAGCTCCTCCGTCAGCAGGGGGTCGCTGACAGTGATTTTCCGGCGCTGCTTCCACGCGGGATCGAACCAATCGCCAGGCAAACCCACCGCCCCGGCGGTACCGCCGCTACCACCGTTACCAGCTGCTCCGGCCACCCCTTCGACCGGTCCAGCCGCCCCGCCGCTGCCGCCAACGACTGGGGCGCCCCCAGGGTTTGCCGGGGTGCCGCCAGTCGCGCCCGCGCTTCCGCCGGCCCCTACCTGCGCGGCGGCTGTGCTTGGGGAGCTGCAGCTCGAGAGCAACACGGCACATGCTGCGAGACCGCAGCCCAAAATCCCAAACGGCGACGCAGTCATGGAGCGTTAGTGTTGCGAGGGTCGCCCCGCCGACGAAGTAATCGCACGCCCGGCAAAAAAACCGGCGTCTGACAACGACGTTGTGGCTTGGTGGCTACTCGGCGCAGCTGGAGGCGACGCGAGGCGCCAGCGGGGACTTGGGCCATTGGCGGGCGAAGGCGATGGCGGCACGTTGGGCTTCGTCGACGTGGTTGAGGTTGCACAGGGCGAAGACGCCGGCGGCGGCGCGTTCCTCGGCCATGCCGCCAGTGTCTACCGGAGCTTGGTCCAAGAGCTCGAGGGCGTGGGCCGCATTGCCGGAACGCAGGGCGCCGTCGACTGCTTGCATGGCGCGCACTTCGTCGGCGAGTGACGGGCGCTTGGTCGTTGCCGCCGACGCCTTCGGGGCGGCTCGACTGCGCGGCGCCGAAGGGACAACCGTCGGCCCCGGGGACTGCGGCTCGGGGGTGGGGGTTGGTGGGGGCGTCGACTCGGGCTCGCTCTTCGCCACAACTACGGGTAGGGCGGCCGCAGCTGACAGCGGCTTCGAGGTGGCTGCGGGCGGCACTGTGCGCTTCGAATAGTAGTAGGCGCTGCCCAAGCCGCCGACCAACGCCAAGCCGAGCGCCACCTTGCCGCAGAGCACGAGCGCGCCATGACTTGCCGAACGCGCCGCGACGCCCGTTGCCAGCGTCGAAATTGCGACGCCGGCGCCGGCTCGGGCCAACAAGCGTGCCCGCCCGCGCGTGCGCTGCCGATCGCCCAGATGAACCTCCGTGCGGTGCGCTTCGATCAAGTCATCCAAGCTCGGATCAGCCATCGCGTCCTCCTCGGGCCGTTCGGCGGTGGGAACGGATCAGTCGCTCCAAGTTTTCTTTGGCAGCGCGCAGGCGCCCGGCCACGGTGTTGACGTGAACGTCGAGCGCGCGCGCCACCTGCTCTTGCGGCAGCTGTTCGAGCGCCACCAACACGAAGACCTCGCGCTCTTTGTCGCTCAAGCGTTGCAGCAGGGTCTGCAGCAGCTCGACACGCTCGCTGTGAGCGACTTGTTCGAACGGTGCGCTGCTCGGATCGGCCAAGGCCTCGAGGTCGACGTCCGCGGTTTGTCGGCTGCGGCGCCACCACGAGCGTCGCGCATTCGAGGCGACACCGGTGGCGATGCGATAAAGCCACGCCTTGAAGAACGGCCCGTGAAATTCGGGCAGGCGCCGCTGCGCCACGAGAAAGACTTCCTGCATGGCGTCCTCCGCCGCGTGCGGATCGAGCTTGAGACTGACGAGCGAGCGGTACACGAAATCGGCGTGTTGGTCGTACAGCTCCGCCAACGTCGGCGATTGTGCCGCGGCGGGTGGGGGAGCGAGCGAGGCATCTGCCGCTCGGGCCAGCTGTGAAGCCACGTCTCTGAAGGTACCGAGCGCCCACAAACCCACAACACAATCGTCACCGCCCACGATTCTGGCGGCTTTTTGCGCCTAGCCCGGGTCTCCCCCGACCCTTCATCGCATCTTACCGAGCAAGGAACAACAGGAAGGCGGGAAGCCGGGAAGGACGAGAACCCCAGATCTGGGGTGGGTGGTACGGGCAAGTCGACGCGTGGGGATAGCGATCGGGCCGCTGGTGCCTGCTCGAACAACCAGAATTCTTCCCGCCTTCCCGCCTTCCTGTTCTCTCGCTGCTCGAATCGCCAAATGTGATGAATCCTCAGGCTTTGAAACTGGGCCTCGCTCAAGGCGGAACTGGGCCGGCGCTGACGCCGTAGGCCCGCAAATGGTCGCGCACCAGCGCGCCTTGGTCACCAAGCGGGGCGCCGGCGAAATCGCCGATGATGCTCGGGTAGCCGCAGTTGCCCGGCTGATTCCATGACCGGATCCCCCAACTGATGCGAACGCTCGTGTCGGTGAGCGGCGCGTCGAGGTACGTGAAAAGTTGGCTCGTGTCGTTCGCCGTGCAGTCGAGCGAGCCAAGCTCGTTGACCATGATCGGGTAGGTGGCGGCGAGCGCGCCGAAGCGGGCTAGCCAATCTGCGGCGCCGAAGCCGCGCCCCGAATACATGTGCGCGGCGTACACGATGTGTGCGCCGTTGAGGGCGTAGCCCTGTGCGATGCGCGACAAGTCGGTGGCGAGCTCGGCGCCAGCGACGACGACGACACTCTGCGGCGCTGCGCTTCGGACCACGTCGAACAGCGGCTGCATGCCGGTCGCGGTGTAGGTGACGCCCGAAACCGTACTGGCGCCCAGCTGACAGCCGCCGTCGCGCCAACACGTCCAGTCGGCGTCGGCGCCCGCACCAGTGCTGGGCCCGGGCTCGTCGAACAGGTCGAAGACGACGCCGGGGTTGTTGGCGTAGCGAGCCGCGACTTGTCGCCAAAATACCAGGGATTCTTGGTCCGGCATCGGTTCAAGGCCGATCGGGCAGTCGGCATCGCACGGTGCGGTCCCGCTCAGATCGGTCCAATGCAGCTCGAGTATCACGTACAGGCCGTGGGCGTTCGCCATCGCCACTGCGTGGTCGATGCGGGTCGGGTACGTCGCGCCGTCGCAGCGCCGGCCGAACCAGCGCGCCTCCGACAGGCCAACGCGCACGGCATTGAAGTTCCAGCTCACGATGGCCTCGAGATCGGCGTCGTGGAAGTGGTCGTCGCCGTTGCAGCCGTCGCGGTTCTGCTCGCCCCACAGCAACTCGCTGCGTGAAACGGCGTACAAGTGATACGGATGCCCGCTTTGCAGCAACTGATTGCCATTGACCGAGAGCGGAGGCAGGCGTCGGTCGGGTAGGGTGGTGCACGCGTCGCCGGGCCCGACCGCCAAGCAGGTTTCCGTGGTCGGCGGCGCGCCGCCGTTCGCGCCGCTGGGACTTCCGCCTTCGGCAACCTCAGCGCCGATGAAGGTCGTGCCGTGAGAGCCGCACGCGGACGTTGCCAGCAGCGAAAATGCTGCCAAAAATCGCTTCAAATTGTGGTGCTGGCTCAAAGTTGCAGCTCGATTCCGAGCGCGCCGCGAAACGCCGCCGCCGCTGGTTGGTGCACCACGCCCACGCCCTGCAGCGCGAAGGTTTCGCGCAGCGTGGGAACGACGCTCGAAGCGCGCAACACCACCCAAGCGTGACCGCTCAGTCGCAGCCGAGCGTTGACCTCGCCGACCGCTGCGAGCCAGGCCTTTTGACCGGTGCCGCCGCGGTTCACGCCAAAACTTTCACCGCGCATTAGGTCGAGCTCGGGTCCAACACAAGCGCCCAAACGCAGGCGTGCGGCACCCACGCCCAACGGTGTTTCAAGACAACTCTGTACGCCGAAAGCGAGCAGCGTGAATGTGCCCCCGACTGCCCGACCATCCGCCAGAGCGCCGAGCGTCCGCTCCACCGCAGGCCAGTAAGCGCCGTACACGGCCCAGCGCAGCGGTATCAGCGCGATGCCGGCCCGCGCCTCGCCGCCCAGCGCGGCCCGCGGTAAGGTTCCGACGTCGAGCGGCAGCCCCAGGTCGAGAAACGGCTCGAGCTCGCGCCGTGGATGAGTCGCGCTCACCGCCGTTGGGGGCGTTTGGGGTGCAGGGGCGGCGGGCTCGGCGGGCGACGGCGCTGCGGTGGTCGCGCGCGCGGCCATTTTCTGTGGGTCGACCATCCAAGCCAGGATCACTACAGCGGCGTCGACTAACGCGGCGCACGACGCGTCGCGCAGCGTGCGTTCGCCTTGCGAGTTCGCCTGCTCTGTTCGCAGTATCAGCCGCAAATCGCCGCCGCCGCCGCGCTGTACAACGACGCGCGCCTGGATCGGCCGCTGCAGCTGGCGTCCAGAGCCGACGTAGCGTCGCAGCTCGGCCAGGGCGTAGTCGGCGTCCGGGCAACCAAGTGAGACCGGCGCCGACCAGGTCAGCTCGACCGCCTGCGCTTGCGCGCCCTCTGCCTGCGCGGTCGATTGCCAAACGAGCCCGAGGGCGAGACCGAGCGGGACGAGGCGGCCAGCGCGCACCGGGCTCATCTCAGCGCGTTTCTCGACGCTTGGCGATTTGTTTGTGGGTGGGCACGCGGGCGCGACATTCAGGTACATGCCAAGTGCGCCAGTCGGCCTTTCGCTTCTGATCGGCATGCTGGCCGCGAGCGCTGCTGCCTTGGGCTGCAACGCGGACATCCAGGCGGGTTTCGCGCTGCCCGCGGCAGGTGGCACGCCGGGAGCTGCGCCGAGCGCCGAGCCGGTGGCGACGCTGGCGGCGCTGCCGTTGCCGCCGAGCGCCGGCCTGCGTCGCCTGACCCGCGAGGAATTCGGCAATTCTCTGCGCGATTTGTTGGGCGTGACCGTGGCGCTCGAGCTCGAGCCCGACACCCGGCTGGACGGCTTCGAAAAGGTTGGCGCCGGGCGCGTCGCCGTCTCGCCCGTTGGGACCGAGCTCTACCAGCGTGCCGTCTACCAAGCGCTCGATAGCCTGTGGGCCGACTCGAGCAAGCTCGGGCTGGTCGTGAACTGCGATCCAGCTAGCGATCCGAGTTGCGCCGCTAGTGTGATCAGTCGGTTCGGTCGCCGCGCTTGGCGTCGCACGCTGAGCAGCGATGAAGTGACGCGTTACGTCGGAGTCGCGAACGGCACTGGCAAGGTCTTGAATGATCCGCAAGCCGGCCTCGAAAACGCCCTCGCGGGTCTGTTGCAGTCGCCCAATTTCGTGTACCGCGTCGAGCTGGGTGAGGCCGATCCGACGAACTCGACGCGGCTTCGCTACACCGGCGTCGAGCTGGCGACGCGCCTTTCGTTCTTCTTGACCAACTCGACCCCGGATGAGGCGCTCACGTCCGCGGCTGAGCACGGTGAGCTCGACTCGCCCGGCGGCATCAGTCAGCACACGCAACGGTTGCTCGCGACGCCGCAGGGTCACGAATCGATCCGCGGGTTCGCGCGCGAGTTGTTCAACTTGCCGGCAGTCGATACGGTGCCGAAGGACCCCGCGCTGTACCCGGAGCTCACGCCGACGTTGCGCGCCTCGCTGCGCGAAGAGGTCGAGCGAATGTGGGAAACCGCAGCTTTTGCGCCGAACCATCAGCTGCTCGACGTCCTGACCACGCGCGACACGTTCGTCGACGACGAGCTGGCGAGCCTGTATGGGCTGCCGAAACCGGGTCAGTCAGCGATGGCTCCGGTCACGCTGCCGGATAGCGGGCAGCGCGCGGGCTTGCTGGGGACCGGCGCATTTCTGGCCGTGCGAGCCAAGAGCAACGAGACGACACCGACGCTGCGCGGCCGCTTCGTGCGCGAGGTGTTGATGTGTCAGACGGTTCCCGCGCCGCCGCCCAACGTGAACACCACGTTGCCCGCACCGCCCGCCGGCGTGACACTCACGCGCCGGCAACAGCTAGAAGCGCATCGCGCCAGCCCGACCTGCGCTGGTTGCCACGCGCTGATGGACCCGATCGGGCTCGCGCTAGAAAATTTCGACGCGATCGGTCGCTTTCGCGACATGGATCGCGGGTTGCCAATCGACACCACCGGCGACCTCGACGGCGCGCCGTTCAACGGGCTGCGTCAGCTGAACCAGCTGTTGCGCGATAGCCCGAGCGTACGTTCGTGCCTGCTGAGGAACCTGTACCGCTACGTGCTCGGTCAAAGTGAGGCGAGCGGCGGTGAAGCGTGGATTGACGAGCTAGCGAAGAAATTCGACGAATCCGGACAGCATTTCGGGGATTTTACGCTCGCGTTCGTTACTTCCGATCTGTTCCGCTTCGCCGCGCCGCCGGCGCCCACCAAGGAATCATTGTGAGCAAAATTTTGCGCCTCAGTCGTCGCACTCTTGCGTGGCCTCGCTGCCAGCGGTGCCGCGGTGGCACTTCCGTTACCGCGCCTGGACGCCATGCTCAACGAGAGCGGGACCGCCTACGCCGCTGGCGGCGCGCTGCCGCAGCGCTTCGGGTTGTGGTTCTTTGGCAACGGCGTGCTGTTCCCACGCTGGAATCCGAGCAGCGTCGGCCAGGGCTCGAGCTGGGCACTGAGCGAGGAGCTAGCGCCCTTGAGTGAGGTCAAGTCAGCCTTGTCGGTCGTGTCCGGGCTCGGCATCAAGTCGCTGATCAGCGACGACCCGCACGTGGCCGGCGCCGCCGGGGCGCTCACCGGAGCTTCGGCGCTGCTGAAAGACCAAGTCAATGCGTCGATTGGCCGGCGTGTGAACACGGTGCGCGGACCGAGCATCGATCAGATTGTCGCGCACGGCGTGGCTCCAGCGCGCTTTCAGAGCGTCGAGGTTGGACTCAGTCGCGCCAGTGATCCGGATATCGAAGGCACGCTGTATCACAACGTTTCGCATAGCGGGCCCGATGCCCCCAATCCGCCCGACTACGATCCTGGCAGCATTTTTAAGCGTCTTTTTGGCGATGTGGGCAGCGCTCCAGATCCGAAAGCGGACTTGGTCGCACAAGCTCGCGGCAGCGTGCTCGATGCCGTGCTGGCCGACGCCGCGGCGCTAAATGGGCGATTGGGGGCAGCCGACCAGACGCGGCTCGCTCAGCACATGGACGGCGTTCGCTCGCTCGAGCTGCAGCTGAAAAATCCCGCCGGCGCGAGCCGCGTCGCGAGCTGTCAGCCACCGCTAGCGCCGACGCTCGGTCCTGACCAAAGTCGCGAGGCGACGCGCGAGCGCAATCGAGTCATGTCGGAGTTGATGGCGTTGGCTTTCGCGTGCGATCTTACGCGCGTCATCTCCTACATGTTCGCGCCGCCGGCAGGTCACGTCTCTTTTCCAGACGCCAACCTCAATCACGACTTTCACAACTATTACAACCACGACGCTGCACAGCAGGAAGGCGTGCACCAGGGCGTGATCTTCGAGATGACGTGCTTCGCGGATTTCTTGAAGCGGCTGCAGGCGCTGCCCGAAGGCAACGGCACAGTGCTGGACAATAGCCTGATTTATGCGACTTCCGAGGTGTCGTCGGGGCTCTTGCACGAGCACGTCGAGTTTCCGGTGCTGTTCGCGGGCAAGGCCGGTGGGCGGCTGCGCGGCGACCAGCACGTGCGCGCCAGCGGTGACAACTACACCAAAGCGCTGGTCACGGTCGCGCGCGCGCTGGGCGTGACGACCGACGGCATCGGCAAGGACGAAGGCCGCGCCACGGACGCGCTCGAGGCTTTGTTCGCGTGATGGAGCGCCGGTAGAGGGCTGCCAAGACGCAGCCTTTCTCGCAGAAGCTTGTGTAGCGGCGCGCGGTGCAAGCGAGCGCGAGCGCCAGCGCCAGCGCCAGCCTGCAGCGAGTCCGCGCGCGCGCGGGGCGGGTTGCGCGGGGCGGGTTGCGGGTTCCGCGGCAGCGCAGCGCGGATAGGCGCGGAGCGCTTGCAGCTTCGCTCTGTCTCTTCGCCTGCTCGTCAGGCTGCTGCTGCGAAGATCACGAGCTCCGCTTGCGGGGCGAGTTGGATCGCCCCCACCGGACTTTGGCACGATAAGATCACGATCGGCGCATGAAGAAACGCTTGGGGAAACTCGGCGAGGCCGAGCGCCCGCTGCGCTTCAAGTCACGCGGGTCGCCACACCCTCTCAGCTAGCTCGATGGCAATGAAACCAAGCCCGTCACTAATTTGGGCGCAGCCCAAATTAGTGACGGCCGCCGGGCTGCGTGAACCCGACGGCCGTCGATTTGCCGCGTATGTATTGGGTTGTTTTTTTTTCGGTCTATCTGCTGTCGTGACTGGCCTTTGGGCGAGGAGTCCCTCCGGCCGATGCTGATCCTATTGGCCCCCGGTTGCGTGAGCTGAGTAGTAGTCGCGGCCGTTGCCGGAGCCGGCGGACTCATCCGGCAAGCTGATGCCGGGATCGCCGAGGTAGCCGTCGACGCCCATCTCCGGCACGTCGAGGCCGGCCAGCTCGACGTCAGCCGGTACTCGATTGCCCCACACTTTGCCGATGATCAAAAAGGCGATGCCAGAGGTTGCGCCCACGTAGGCGAAGTTGACGCCGATCCCGATTAGGGATGCAGTCAGTTGCCCGCTGTCGCCGTAGAACAGCCCTTTGACCGCGCCGGGCACACCGTTGAACCCGTCGCCGTAGGTGCCGTTCGAGAACAGGCCGAGTGCCACGATGCCCCAGGCGCCGTTGACCCCATGCACCGAGATCGCGCCGACTGGGTCGTCGATCTTGAGCGTGGTCTCGACGAACAGCGCCGCGGCGATCACCAGCAGACCCGAGACGGCGCCGATGAAGATCGCAGCGCTCGAGCTCACGAACGCGCACGGCGCCGTGATCGCCACCAGACCCGCGAGCATGCCGTTGCACATCCACGTCGGGTCCGGCTTTCCGAACTTGAGCTTGCCGTAGAGCGTTGCTGCGAGCGCGCCCGATGCGGACGCAAGCATGGTGTTGACGGCCACCACCGCAAAGCGATTGTCACTCGCGGCCAGCGTGGAGCCGGGGTTGAAGCCGAACCAGCCGAAACACAGGATGAAAGTGCCCAGCACCGCCATCGGGATGTTGTGGCCAGGGATCGGATTCGGCGTGCCGTCGGAATTGTACTTGCCGATACGCGGACCAAGGATCTTGCATGTGACGAGCGCCGCGACGCCTCCAGTCATGTGCACCACCGACGAGCCGGCGAAGTCGACGTGCCCATGGCCCAGCCCATAGTTGCGTCCAAGCGCTGACAGCCAGCCACCGCCCCAAACCCAATTAGCGTAGATCGGGTAGATGAGCGTCGAGATCACCAAACTAAAGACGACGAAGCTGCCGAACTTCCAGCGCTCCGCCAGCGCGCCGGTCGGAATCGTGGCCGTGGTGTCCATGAACACCATCTGGAACAAGAACGTGGCCGCGACTGCCGGCGTGAACATCGCAACCGGTAAGAAGAAGCCGCTCACCCCGAACAGGCCCCACTCCTTCCCGCCAACATTGACGCTGAATTCGTGGGACAGCGAGGCGTCTCCGCCGAAGGTGCCGAGTGCACCGACGCCACCCATCTGCAGGCCGAAGCCAAGCACCCAGAAGCCGAGGACCCCGATCGAATAGACCAGGAAGTTCATCGCCATCGTGTGGGCGACGTTCTTAGAGCGCGTGAGACCAGTTTCCACCAGGGCAAAACCAGCCTGCATGAACATCACCATGAAACCAGTGATGCACGTCCAAACCAAGTTAGCCGAGATCGTCAGCTGACCCAGGCCTTGCGCCGTGTCAGCTGACTGTTTGGCTACTTCCTGGAGGGTTGTCGGATCGAACATGTGCGCTGCTCGTTACGCGAATGACGCTAGCGAGCCTCGATGCTCCGACCATGGCCCGCCGCGCATTTCGCTGGTGTTTCGCGCGCATTTCTCGCGAAAATAACCGAAGATTGTCGCGGAGACAGTACATCCTGCGGGTTGATAGTCCTGAGTTGATACGTGGGGGATGTGGGTGCGTTACGTTCACTATTGAAGAGTGAGCTATTCGTCAGATGGCCCTTGAAAAGCAAAGCTTGTGAGTTCATCGTCCATGAAATAGATGGGATTCGAAGTTGCTTTGGAGTCAGCATGCCGGCAATGAACAGTGGCGAAGAGTCTCCCAACACGATGCGTGAGAGTGGCTTTCGCGCGAACCTGCACGGCGCGAGCCTCGCGGACCTGGTGCAGATGGAATGTCTGTCCGGTCATGAACGCGTGATCCGCGTCAGCTCAGGCAACGACGTTGGTTATTTGTTCTTTCGCGGCGGACAAATCGTCCACGCGGTGAGTCGGCGCGGCATCGGTGAAACGGCCGCGCTCGAAATCCTGCGTTGGAACGACGGGACGTTCGAGCCGTGCAGCGCCGGCTGGCCGGATCGCGATTCGATTGGCTCGAACTGGCAAAACCTGTTGATCCTCTCGGCGCAGCACCGCGACGAAGCGCGGCGCGATGAAGCCAGTGGCCACAACTTGGTGGCGTTCCCCGGCACACGCTCGGGACTGCCACGTCCCCTGTCATCGGCCCCGCCCCCGGTGGTGGCGCCGGCGCCGGTATCTTCTAGGTCGGAGGGAAGTGTGAGCGGAGACGTTTCAGCGCCGATGTTGGCGCAGGTTCGTGCAGCAGTGCGCATCGATCAAGCAGGCAACGTGGTGAGCTCGAAGGGCGATGCCGGCGAGCTGAGCCAAATCGCGGCCTACGCTGCGCGGCTTGCTGAGCTCGTCGGCGACGGCCTCGGCATGCAGGGCTTGGTGTCGGTGGAGGTCACGCAGCACCGCTCGCGGACGCTCATCTATAAAGAGAAGTCGGGCAACACCTTCGCCCTCACGGCGGCATCCGACGCCGACCTGACTCAGGTGCGGGAGAGGCTCGGACTATGAACGCTGATGGCATCGCCCGCGCGCTGGCCGCGCTGCGCGACGTCGCGGGCGTCCACGGCAGCTTCGTGCTGCGCCCGACCGGCGAGCTGATCGGCAAAGATTTGCCGGCCGTTTTCCACGATGAGCTATTCGTCGAGGTTGGCGCACGCCTGTCGCGCTTCGTCGAGACGATGGCTGCGGACGGCGACGAGGTAGCGTCCGCCGTGCTCCGCTTCGATGAGCACCGGCTGTACGTGACGCGCTTCGCGCACGGCCTTTTGGCGGTGATCGCGGCCAATGACATCAATGCCGCCGCTTTGCGCATGGCCGTGACGCTCACCACGCGCCGCATCGAGCCCGAGATCGTGGCGCTGATGACGAGCGCGCCGCCGCCGGTGGTTGCGTCACCGAGCTTGACGCCGCCACCGGTCAGCGTCGCTGGCTCGCACGGCGCGCCCCGGACGTACCGCGGCCGCGTACTCACGAGCTAGTTCACCCAGCGCGATGGTCCACGCGGCGAGCTGCTTCCAGGCGCTCGCCGCGTTGTCGTTTGGTGGGCTCGGCTGGGTTCTCTAGCGTCGTCATCGTGCGGGGTCGGTCCTTCGGTGCGCGTATCGTGGCTGGCGTGAGCGCAGACTGAGGCGTTTTGTTTCGTTTGGTCGAGAGCCGATTTCTCTGCTGTTTCAGAAACTGAAGCGAAACACAAAAATGGGGTTGCGTCGCTTGATCGGGATCCCTGCGTTTGGGATTATCAGATCACACAGCAAGCGCTGACCGAGAGCTGAGTTCCTTCTCGAATTCGAGACAGCTCTCGGAGAGTTGAAGTTGTGCCCACCACTAACCCAGGCCTGGCCTGGGATGGCCGACGTGTGCCTAGTCGAAGGAAGCCTCGAGATGGATAGTATTGCTTTGCGCTCTGTAAACTTCGCGATTTTCGCCGCCGCTTTCAGCTGTTCTGCCGCCGCGATGGCAGAGGACGCGCCCGCGGCTGCTGCTGCCAAACCCAAGCCGCCGCCGTACTCGCTACCGTGGCAGTTGCGGCCCGCGGTCGTCGGCAACGTGGTGCGCTCCGATACTTCGGTCGCGTTCTACAAAGACAACGCTGGCAAGAAGTCGGGCTCGACGGTCGCGTCGATGCTGCTGGCAAGCTACAAGGTGACCGAGCAGTTTGCCCCGATGCTGCGCTTGGGCGTCGCGCAGAACTCACCGCCCAGCAGCGTGATGGCTGCGGGTAAGCCGGTCGACTCCGCGGTCAACTTCTTGAACCCCGTGGTCGGCGGAACGTATGTGATCAAGCCCGCCAAGCCGCTCCGCCTCGCATTCTTTCTCGGTCTGGCGATTCCGATCGGCTCGGGCGGCGGCGACAGCGCCAAGCCCGAGAACAAGACTGCCAACGCCGCCGGCATTCGCGCTCGCTCGGCGATGGACAACGCGATGTTCGCCGTGAATGACTTTACAGTCTTCCCGGGTGTCGATTTTGCCTACGTTTCTGGCGGATTCACCGCACAAGTGGAGGCCACCGTGCTCCAGCTCACGCGCGTTAAAGGCGACAAGAAGAACGCGATGGGTGTCGCCAACAACCCCGACAAATCGAAGACCAACCTGACGCTGGGTCTACATGTCGGCTACTTCGTCATTCCGATGCTCTCGCTGGGCGCCGAGATTCGACACCAACGTTGGCTGAGTACACCGAAAAGCGTCGAGGCCGACGAAGCATCCACCAACATGACGCCGCTCGGGCTGCGTGACACCACGACTTGGGCGGTAGGTCCGCGTGGTCACTTCAAGTTGTCCGATTCGGTTTGGTTTCGGCCCGGCGTCTCGTTCTCGATGCCGCTCGACAACCCGATGAAGAAGGCCAGCTACAAAGTCGTGCAGCTCGATCTGCCAATCGCGTTTTGATATTCTCAAGGAGGCAAACAGTCATGACGACGTTTGGACGACGTGACGTATTGAAAGTCGGAGCGCTGCTACCCGCCGCGCTCACTCTGCCGGCGTGCAACAAATCGGAGGCGGCGCCGACGGATTCGAAAGCCAGCGCAGCTATCAGCGCAGCGCCGGTGGATCCGCTAAAGCCCGAAGTCGCCGACATGCGCTTCGGCATGATCGCGCTCACCGACTGCTCGCCGATTGTAATTGCCCATGAAAAAGGCCTGTTCAAGAAGTATGGCATCAACTCCACGATCGTGAAGGGCGCCAGCTGGGCCGCGATTCGTGACTCGCTCTCCAACGGCGACATCCAGGCCACGCATATGTTGATCGGTATGCCGCTCGCTTCGACGATGGGCCTGCTCGGCTCACCGAAGAAGCCGATGGTCATTCCGTGGATGCTCAACCGCAATGGTCAGGCCATTTCGCTCAAGATGGCCTTCAAGGGCAAGGTGGCGGCGGATCCGAAGGCGCTCAAGCCGTTCGTCGACGAGGCGAAGAAAAAAGGTGCGCCACTGATGTTCGCCATGACGTTTCCGCCGGGTACACACGCGATGTGGATGCGCTACTTCTTGGGCGCGGGTGGCATCAACCCGGATACCGACATCGCGCTCGTTACCGTGCCGCCGGCGCAGATGGTCGCCAACATGAAGGTCGACAAGATGGATGGATTCTGCGTCGGCGAGCCATGGAATGCGCGCACGATCGCCGACGGCATCGGCTACACCGCCATTACCACGCAGGACATGTGGAAGGATCACCCCGAAAAGGTGTGCGCGTTCACCGAAGAGTTTGCGCAGAAGAATCCGAAGACGGTCAAGGCGGTGATCAAGGCGCTACACGAGGCTAGCGTTTGGCTGGACGACCTGAAAAATCGGCCTGAACAAGCGTCAATTGTGGCGCGCGCCACCTGCATCAACTGCGCGCCGGAGCTGATCCTGGGCCGCCTCCAAGGTCACTACGACTACGGCGACGGTCGCAAGAAAGAGGACGAGAACTACATGATCTTCAGCGACCGTAACTGCAACTACCCGCAGCCCAAGTACGCGAAGTTCTGGCTGTCGCAGTTCCGTCGTTGGGGCATGGTCACCGGCGCGCCCGACTACGAGGGCGTTGCCAAGCAAGTGATGCGAACCGACATCTACGAAGAGGCGATGAAGGAGCTGGGCGTCAGTCATAGCGGGCGGAACGACGCGCCTGAGACGCTATTCGACGGCTCGGTCTTCGATCCGAAAGAGCCCGAGAAGTTCGCTAAGTCGTTCGCCATTCACTCGATGAAGAGCTGAGGATCCCGATGAAGAGCAACCTGATTGATAGCTTGATCAAGTACGTTCTGCTGCCAATGGTGGGGGCAGGTTGCGTCGTCCTCCTCTGGGCGGTTGCGAGCTCCAGTTTCGCGACCAGCCTGCCGTCTCCGCTGAAGACGTGGGAGATCAGCAGGCCTTACATCGTTGAACCGTTCGAAAAGCGCGGGGAGCTCGATCAGGGCATCTTGCGCTTCACCTGGTACTCACTGATTCGCGTGGCCAAGGGCTACACGTTGGCGATCGTCATCGGTACGCCGCTGGGCTTGTTTTTAGGCATGTCCAAGGGCTTCACCAACACCTTCGACCCGATCATTCAGGTGCTGCGGCCGGTCTCGCCACTGGCCTGGTTGCCGCTCGGCTTGGTGCTGTTTCACAAGCCCGAGCCGGCGGGTCTGTTCACGATCGCCATGTGCTCGATGTGGCCAACGGTGATGAACACGGCGCTCGGCGTGCGCTCGATCCCGCAGGATTACATCAACGTCGCGCGTGTGCTCAAGCTGTCCGCGTGGAAGACGCTGACGAAGGTGACGATCCCGGCGGCGCTGCCGTACATGTTCACGGGATTTCGCCTCAGCCTCGGTATCGCCTGGTTGGTGATCGTGGCGGCCGAGATGCTGACCGGTGCGCCGGGCGTCGGTGGCTTCTTGTGGCAGGAGTACAACGCGTTGATTTACGAGCACATCATCCTGTGCATCCTGACGATCGGGATTGTCGGTTTCATGCTCGATCGGGTGATGGGCTTGGTCGAGCGGCGGTTCAAGGCGGCCTGAGCATGGCGTTCATCGAGCTTTCCGGAGTTTGCAAAGGTTACGGTCGCGAGGGTCAGCGCACGCACGTGCTGCAAGACGTCAACCTGTCGATCGAAAAGGGCGAGCTAGTGTCGATCGTCGGGTACTCGGGCGCCGGCAAAACGACGCTAGTCTCCTTGCTCGCAGGGCTGATTTTTCCGGATAAAGGCGAGGTCAAGGTCGGCGGCAAGGTCGTGAAGGGCCCGAGCCCCGAGCGCGGCGTGGTTTTTCAAAATTATTCGCTCTTGCCGTGGCTCAGTGTGCTCGAGAACGTGCAGCTGGCCGTCGACCAGGTGTATCCGAAGCGAACGCGCACCGAGCGCCGCGCGCACGCGATGCAGTTCGTGGAGATGGTCAACCTGGGTGCGGCGGCGGGCAAGCGGCCGCGCGAGCTCTCCGGCGGCATGCGCCAGCGTGTGTCGGTGGCCCGAGCGCTGGCGATCGAGCCAGAGCTGCTACTGCTCGATGAACCGTTCGGCGCGCTCGACGCGTTGACGCGCGGCGTGCTCCAGGGCGAGTTGCAGCGGATCAGTCAAGAGAGCGGCAAGACGATGCTGCTGATCACCAACGACGTGGACGAAGGCATCTTGCTTTCGGATCGGGTCATTCCGCTCGGCGCCGGACCGCGCGCTTCGCTCGGCCCCGCCACGAACGTCGACATCGAGCGCCCGCGCGATCGCAAGGCGCTGAACCATGACCCGCGCTTTCGCGCCACGCGGCTGAGCGTGCTCGAATACTTGCTCGAGTCAGGCGCCAAGAAGCGCGCCGAGCGCGACGCGCACGAGGCGAACGCCGCGCCTAAGCCGGAAAAGAGCCAGGCCGCCGCGAGCGAGCCCGTGCAAATCGCAGAGGTCGTCGTATGAATCCTAAGAAATTCCTCGAAATTTGGAACCTGGCCAAAGCCTTCCCGGGTCCGCAAGGCAAAGTCCCGGTCGTCGAAGGCTTCAACCTGACGGTGGCGGAGGGCGAGATCATCAGCTTGATCGGCCACTCCGGCTGCGGCAAATCGACGGTGTTGTCGATCGTCGCCGGGCTGACCGCGCCGACCGAGGGCACGGTGATCATGGGCGGCAAGGAGGTCACCGAGCCCGGCACCGACCGCGGCGTGGTGTTTCAGGCGCCGTGCCTGTTTCATTGGATGACCGCGCTCGACAACGTCGTCCTCGGCCTGGAGCAAGCAATGCCGAAAGCGACGCGGGCCGCGCGTAAAGAGAAGGCCGGGTACTACCTGTCGCGCGTGGGGCTCGCGGACGCGCTCCACAAGAAACCGAGCGAGCTTTCGGCCGGCATGCGCCAGCGCGTCGGCTTGGCGCGGGCCTTCGCCCTGTCGCCGCGGATGCTGCTCTTGGACGAGCCGTTCGGGATGCTCGATTCGATCACCCGCTGTGAGCTGCAGGACGTGCTGCTGCAGCTGTGGCGCGAAGACAAAAAGACGCTGCTGCTCGTCACCCACGACGTCGACGAATCGGTGTTCCTGTCCGACCGCGTGGTGATGATGACGTCGGGCCCGCGCGCGCGGGTGGGGGAGATCATGGAAGTCACGTTGCCGCGGCCGCGCGACCGCCACACCGTGCTCGACGACCCAGATTTTTACGAGCTGCGCGAGCGGCTGATCGGCTTTTTGGAGGGTCAAGCCGACCATTCGGCGACCGCCCTGCCCAAAGCCTCGACGCCACCGCCATCCGCGGCGCATCCGGTTCGCAAGCTGAGCGCCGCGTAAAGTCGGTTTGGAGCGACGGCGCCGCGAAGAATCGTCGGATCTTCGCATCGGCGCCCGGAATCCCATGGTAACCGGCCACTGGCTTGGCTTCGTTGGAGTTGGATCCTGCCAGCCGTCCCGGCGGCTCGTGGCAGAAGGTGCTTTTGGGCGTCTTCTTGCTCAACGCGCTATGGCTCGGGCGCGGCGTCATCGATCCTGGATTTCGTAATCTCGACGTCACCGGCATCGTCTACAACGCGCGGCTGCTTCTGCTCGGCAAGCTGCCGTACCTCGACTCGATGGAGGTGAAGCCACCCGGCGCGTTCGTGCTGCTGGCGCCAGCTCTCTGGTTGTGGGGCCTGCGCGGCGTCTGGCTGCTCGGCGTGGTGTGGGGGACGCTCACATCATTGGCGACCGGAGCCCTCGGTAAGGCCTGCTACGGCGACCGCTGGGGGCAACGCATCGCGCTCTTGCACGCGGCGGCGTCGGTGATCGCCAACGACGCCGACATCAATTACTCGTTTTGGATGGCGCTGCCGTTCACGCTCGCGGCGGCGTCGGCAGCTCGCGCGACGCGTGTTCGAAGCGAGTGGCACTACGCGGTGTGCTGGAGCTTCGCCGGTGCGCTCGGCCTGCTGGCGGTGGCGATTAAGCCGTCGGCGTGGCCGCTTCTGCTGCTTTTTGGCGTGCTTTGGCTGCGCGAGCTGTCGCGACGCGACTTCGCACGTGCGCTTGCGCTGCCGACATGGGGGCTGTGCGGCGCGCTAGTCTCCGCGCTGCTCGTGGCCTTGCCGTTCTGGGCGCACGGCAGGCTGGACGTGCTTTCGCTGGGTCTCCGCCAGATGCAAAGCTTCGGCAACGAGTACGTGGGGCTGGTGGCGAAAGGTGCCGGCGGTTACCTGAACGCGGCCGGCATTGGCATGCAGTGCTTGCCCGACCAGATGCCGGCCATGTTGGGGTTGGCGTTACTCGGCTGCCTGCCGGGGCGCTTCGACGCGCGCAGCTCGCGGACGGGTTTCGTGCCGTGGGTGTTCCTGCTCGTGTCGCTGATCGGCGTGACGATGACGTTGCGCTTCTTCACCCACGACAACGCGCAGCTGTGGCCAGCGTTGGCCGTGCTGACGCTTCGTCCGACTGGGCTCTTGGCGCGCGTGTTCACGGGCTTGGAGACGAGCGGTTGGCACAGGCTCGTGCGGTCCCTGCCGGTAATGCTGGGCCTGTTAGCCGCGTTTCCGGGCCTGTCCGAGCGCTTCTGGCTGCAGTCGTACTTCGTGAACAACGACCACCACGTGGCGGCGATCTGCCGGCGTTTCGAGCCGCTGCTCGAGCCGAGCGACACCGTGCTGGCTTGGGGCTGGCAGGCGTGGAGCGTCTACGAGCACTGTCATCGGCTCGCGCCAGGCCCGGTTTACAAAACCATCGGCACCATCACGACGCTGAACACGAACACCTGCAACCGCGGCTACGGACGCCTAGAGCTGCGCCACGGCGACGTGACGCGTCGCTTCATGGCCGACCTCGAGCGTCATCCTCCGACCCTGATCTTGTGGTCGACGTACCATCAAGACATGGGCGGGGATCCGCTCGACGACTTCGCAGAGCTGGGCGCGTTCATCGAGCAAAAGTACTCGATGGTTGCCTCCGAGAAGCAGCTGATCGCGTACTTGCGCAAAGAGCGCCTCGAGAGCCGCTAGGCTATCGCTGGCCTCAGTGCGGGCCGGCGCCGAGCGTCGTCCAAATGGACGCCAGGGTGACCACGACGAAGCACGCCGAAACAACCCGTAGCGCATGCTGACGCCACGGCTGGGCTTGCTCGGTGGACTCCGGCGTGAGGAGGATCAACCCCGTCACTGCCAAGCCGAAACCGACTGCCCAGTAGTCGTGCCCGACCGTTTTGACTGCCACGAAGAACGTCGTGAGCACGAACAGCGCGATGACCCGATACCGTGAAAGGCCGCTGGTCCCCGCTGTCGTGGATAGCGACGCGCCCGCCGCAGCCTGGTTGTGATTGATAGCTCCGCCCATTTGACCCTGTCCCATGCGGTCCAGGCTAGCACCCGGTTCGGCCCGGCGCAGCCCCGCTGCGAACGGCCCAGTCTTGATCCGTTGTCGGGGCCTCGCGCGGGCGCGGCCCCGGGAAGGGGTTCGGGAGCGGGTTCGGGAGCGGCCTCGGCAAGGGCTTCGGGCAAGCCGAGGCTGGGGGCCGCGCTCGCGCGGGGCCGTTCTCGGACTCGGCGCGGAGCCGGAAATTTCGGTTTCGGTTGCGGGCTTCGGCCCTGGGTTTCAGTGGTCTCCTTTCAGCAGGTTGATTAGGGCTGGCGCTTGAGGTCGGTTGGGGTGGTCATGATGAGCGCGAAGAAGCAGTCGCTCATCAGCGTCTTCGACGGCACGGCACGGCACGGCGCGGCGCTCGTCGGAGCGCTGGGTGACGCCGCGGAAGAGCGAAAGCAGGGTGTAAGCAACGCGGCGCAAGATCATGCCCCCCTACGCGCAGCCGGTGTGCCAGCGCCCCACCGTTTGGCTCCGGATGACCCGGCGCTGGCGCACCGGGTGCGCGCTCTCGGCATGAGTCCCCAAGACAAGCAGGCCCGAGCCGACCGAAACCGCTGCCGCGTCCGAAGCCGCTGCCGTTTGCGAATTTGTGCATTCCTGAAGCCGCTGCCCCAGCCGAACCCCATCCCGCTGCCGATCAGCCGATCAGCCGATCGCGACCCCGAACCCGGCCCGATCACCAATCAAGGCTGGCGAACGGCCAGGCGTCGTCGGGCCTCGCGCGAAGTTTACGACGCCTTTGAGCTGCGCGTGGCCGCGGCCGCGCTAGACCTGACCGTGGCCGCCGATGCGTAAGAGGTGGCCACGCTCGAGAGACTCGTCCAGAGCACCTGGAGACGTTCTGGCGTCACACGGGCCTTACACCGCTACGGCGAACGCGAGCTCCGCGCCTGCCTCGTGTGCTCTATCCACGCGCAGGTTCCGACGGGCGCGCCGCTCCGCGTCGGGCAGCGAGCTGCTCGTCGCGTTATCGTGCGAGCGGCGCGGTGTTTGTCTTGGTTGCGGTTCGGAGTTGGGTTCTCAGTCCTGCGCCTGGCCGGGTGGCCGAACCGGAGGTCCAGCTTGCGGCGCGCCACCTGTGTTTGATTTCTATACGATCGTCCTCGCGATCCCGCACGGCGAGCGCGACGTGGAAGCCGTCGTCATGGATACGCTGAGTGACTTGTTCATCATCGCCAGCATTGGGTCTAGCTGCAGTCGAACCGGCTACAGTTGGCCTTGAAGATGAGCAACCACGAGCCCTGGCGTCACGCCTGGCGGCCCTAGCATGACCTACGCTGATGCCCAGGCCGCGCTGATTGCTTCGGTCGCCCTCTGTGTTCATTGCCAGGGACAGCTGGTTGCTAGGGACGATGGCCTGGCCTGTCTGGCTTGCCAGGCCGTCTTCGAGAGCCTCGGCCCAGTACCGATGCTGGTCTCTGATCGCGCGAGCCGGATGCGCCAGTGGCGGCAGGAGCTGGCCGAGTTCGAGGTGATGATGCATCGCACACGGCTCGAGCTGGAGGCGGAGCTCGGGCGCTTCGACCTGCTGCCGAGCACGCGCCTTCGGCTCGAACGTATCGCCAGTGCCAACCATAGCAATCGAGCGGCCATTGCGGCCCTTTTCGCGCCCGCTGTGACCGCTTGTCCGATCGCGCTCGAGCGCGCGGAGCAGCGTGGCGGCGAGGGCTCGCGCATCGTTCAATACTTCGAGCACGTGCTGCGCGATTGGGGCTGGCGCGATTCCGTGCAAAACCAGGCAAGCCTTGCGCGCTTGACGACCGTGGTGGGTCCAGGGCACGAACTGGGGAAAGTGCTGGTACTGGGCGCGGGCGCCGGGCGGCTCGCCTACGACCTCCATCGTGCGTTCTCACCCGAGGTCACTCTCGCGTTCGACCTCGATCCCTTCGTGCTGCTCGTAGCGCATGCCGTTCTGTTCGATAGCGGCGCCACGCTGGTCGAAACGCCGATCGACCCTGCTGCTCCGAAGGACGCCGCGTTGCCTCGTGACTTGCACCGCGAAGGCGACCCGCCGCAGAACTTCGCGTTGCTCCTGGGAGACGCCTTTGAGCCGCCATTCGCGGCGGCAAGCTTCGACACCGTCATCACGCCCTGGTTCATAGACGTCGCGACCGAGGACTTCCGTGACGTGATCGGGCTGGTTTCGTACCTGCTCCGCCCCGGAGGTCGCTGGCTCAACGACGGGGCGCTGCTCTACAAAACGTCGAACTTTGATCGGCGCTTCTCGAGTCAAGAAGTCCTGGAGCTACTGGAGCTGGCCGCCTTTCGAGTCGACGCGCATTCGGCGGCCGAGGTGAGTTACTTGCATTCTCCGGATTCTGCGCACGCCCGCACCGAAGGCGTGCTGACCTTCAGTGCCACCAAGCTAGCTGGCCCGGTGGCAGACCCCGACGCACCCGTACCGAGTTGGGTGATCTTGCGCTACTTGAGCGTGCCGGCGTTCGTGCGCCCCCTGCCCAGCGCCTCACCCGTCGTCGCCAGGGTACTGAGCTTGGTGGACGGTGCGCGCTCCATCAACGACATCGCCGACAGCGTGGTCCAGTTACTGCAGCCGCCACCTGGCATGGCGGTTGTCGACATCGTCGGCGCACTTCTGCTGCAGGCGTATCGAGATCTTCACGGGGGCTGAACGGTCGCCGGCAGACCACTCCGCGGGCTATTCGCTCGCCAGACGGATGGCGATGTCGTCTTCGGCGTCTTGGTCCACCTGGCGTTGTGCAGCGCGTATCACCGGCTGCTACGAGCGGGTGCGCGTACCTCCCGACGCCAGAAAGAAAATTCCGGATAAGGCCGCCGCCGCGCGATCCATCCACGCCATGCTGGAGCGACCGGCCCGACGTCTCACGTAGGGCATGGCGACGTCATCGAAGAGGGTTGCCGCGACCCGCCTCGCACAAGCCTGGCGACTGGAGGGCGTGGGAGCGTAGTTAGCGAAAATCAGGGCAGCAAGTCGCACCAACGCTTCCCTCCGCCGCGGCTTGGCAGCCAAAGAAGGGACGAAAGGTGAGGGCCAGCCCATGCCTACCCAACGAAGACGCCTGATTTTCGGGCAATGCCGTGTTACTCACGGCGGCGCATGAGCGGCCATTCCAAGTGGGCAACCATCAAGCGGACGAAGGGCAAGACCGACGCGGCGCGCGGCAAGGTTTTCACGAAGCTGATCCGCGAGGTCACGACGGCCGCGCGCATTGGCGGCGGTGACGTCGACGCGAACCCCCGCTTGCGGAAGGCGGTGCAGGATTGCCGAGCGCAGCAGATGCCCGCCGACAACATCAAGCGCGCCATCCAGCGCGGCACCGGCGAGCTCGAGGGCGCGGCCTACGACGAAGTGCTGTACGAGGGCACCGGGCCCTCCGGCACGTTGTTCTTGGTCGAAGGCATGACCGACAACCGCAACCGTGCCGCCGCCGAGATTCGCAAGATCTTCGAGAAGCACAACGGTAACATGGGCGGTTCGGGCACGGCGGCGTGGGCCTTCGATCGGCTCGGCGTGATCACGCTCGACAAAGCCCAGGTCACCGAAGACCAGCTGATGGAAGCGGCGCTCGAAGCCGGCGCCGAGGACTACCGCGACGAGGGCGGTGTCTGGGCGGTGTACACGCCGCCGAACGACGTCGAAAAGGTGACGGCCGCGCTCGAGGCCGCGAAGTTGCCGATTCAGTCGGGCAAGGCCGGCTTCGTGCCGAAGAACAAGAAGATGGTCACCGAGCGCGACGCCGAGGTGTGCCTGAACCTGGTCGAAGCGCTCGATGATCACGACGACGTGCAAAACGTCTTCAGCGATTTCGACATCTCCGAAGAAGAGCTGGCCAAACTGATGAGCTGAGCGCGAGCAGGGGAATCAACAGGAAGGCGCATCACCATTGGTCTCATTTCAGTTGGTGACCACGCCCGCCTTGGCGGGCGGGCGGCTGAGAAATGAGACCAATGGTCAGAGGTAGGCGGGAAGGCGGGAAGATTTTTGGGGTGGGTTACCCGACACGCTTCGGGTACCGCCCGGCTGTCGCCTCCTGCCGCGGGCCGCAGGCCGGGCGAATCAAAAAGCTCTCGCTTTCCGTCTTCCCGCCTTCCTGTTGTCTCGCTGCCGTGCTCGCTAGGCACCGACCAGCGGGTGGCCGGCGGCTTTCCAGGCGGCCTTGCCGGCTTTGTAGATGCGCACGTTTTGGTAGCCGAGGCTTTGCAGCTTGCGCGCGGCGATGTCCGAGTTTTGGCAGGCCGAGCTAGCACAATAGACGACGATCTCCGACGCCTTGTTCGGCAGGGCACGGGCGACGCTTTCGGCGAAGCCTTCGAGCGGTAGGTTCACGGCGCCCGGCAAGTGACCGGCGGCGAAAGACTGCGGCCCGAGGATCTCGGCGACCAGCGGCGGGCGCTCGCTCTCCAGCTGGGCGGCGAGCTGGTCGGTGCTGACTTCACTGGCTGACGTGGTTGCGATGTGTTCTGCAAGCATGGGATTTTTCTTGGTTCTAGCGAGCTGAATGACTCGCCGGCTGAATCTGCTCCGACCGACGTCAGTAGTCAAAATGATGTTAGTGATGTAAGATATCCAAGATATGAATATCAGTGCCGTGAACCTCAACCTGCTGGTCGCGTTCGACGCGCTGTTCGACGAGTTGAGTGTGACGCGGGCTGCTCGCCGCGCCGGCGTCACGCAACCGGCGATGAGCAACACGCTGTCGCAGCTGCGCGCGTTGTTCGGCGACGCACTGTTCGTGCGCCACCGCACCGGCCTGACGCCGACCGCGCGTGCCAAGGAGCTTGCCGAGCCGATCAGGAAGGGGCTCGGGCTGCTGCAGGGCGCGCTAACCGGGCCGCGCTTCGAGCCGGCGACGAGCGAGCGCCGCTTCGTGATCGCGACCAGCGACTACGTGGAGCTGGTGTTGTTGCCGGCGCTGTTGCGTCGCTTGACCAAGCAGGCGCCGCGCGTGCAACTTCAACTGCGGCCTTGGGGCCTTCACGAAGCGCCGCCCGAGCTCGCGCGCGGCGAAGTCGACGTGATGCTCGGCTTTTACGACAAGCTGCCGCCGCATCACTACGAGCAGCCGTTATTCGACGACCAGTATGTGTGCGTGGTTCGGCGCCGTCACCCGACCGTGAAGAACAAGCTCACGCTCGCGCACTACCTCGAGCTGTCGCACGTGTTGGTATCGGCGCGCGCCGATAGCCTCGGTTCGGTCGACCGCGCGCTCGGTGCGCTGGGCAAGGAACGCACGATCGGCGCCCGCGTTTCGCATTTTCTGACCGTCCCGGTGCTGGTCGCACAGACTGATTTCGTGGCTGCGCTCGACCGGCGTGTCGCAGAGGTGTTCGCGGCCCCGCTCGGTCTCAAGCTCTTTCCGCCGCCACTCAAGTTGCCAAAAGGCACGGTCGGCCAAGTGTGGCACGAGCAGCAACACGCCGACCCCGGCCATCGCTGGCTCCGTTCGCTAATCGCCGACGTCTCCTCGGCGCTGTGAGCCGAGATGGAGTCAACAGGAAGGCGGGAAGGCGGGAAGATCAGATCTTTGTTGTTCGCCGGGCCTGCGGCCCGCGCCGAGCTGCTAGGGCAGGGCGGACGCGCCGAGCTCACCGCTCGCACACCCCAAAATCCTTCCCGCCTTCCCGCCTTCCTGTTGTTTCGCTGCTCGCCCACACTAAGACGTCGGCCAGCGGAATTGGACGAGCGAGAAATAGGTGAAGACGCCGTGGGCAATCACTACCGGCAGGAGCCGGCCTTTGACGGAAGCCAGGAAGCTCCAGACGATGCCGCAGCCGAGAGCGGCCGTGACCAAGAGCGGGTTCAACCCGGCCAGCGGATCACGCAGCGTGAACAAAGTCGGCAGCGCGGTCACGCCGTAACACAGCGCCGCCAGCGGCCAGGCGCGGCGCGTGCCGAAGCGCCGCGTGAGCTCGTCGAGCACCATCGAACGCCAGACCAGCTCCTCACACACCACGATCACGAACAGCGCGCCGGTGTACAGCACCGAACGCTGCAACGTGTCGGTGTCGCCGATCTGCGCGTAGACGCGAAAAAGCCAGGCCAGGCGCGTGCTACCTGCTGGTGCCAGCACCGCGCGCGCGCCCCACGAAGCCGCAAGCAGGATGGCTGCCGTCGCAAAACCCATGGAAAAGTCGCCCCAGCGCGGCGACAGCACGTCGACCAGCGCGCCTTCGTCCCACAGCTTACGCACGGCCAACGCCGCGAGCCCAAGGTACGGCACGCCGAGCGCGACCCAAAACCAAGGACTGCCGGCGACGTCGAGGCGGAACGCGAACGCCATCGCAGCCGTGATCAGCGCCACCGTGAGCAGAGTCAGCTTCATCGTTCGTTGCTTTAGTGCGCTTGTTTGGCCAAGGCGGCGACCACGAAATCCAAGATCCGATCGGCGGCGTCGCGCTTCGATAGCGGTCCGAATGCCTCGGCGTCGCGCACGCCGACCAGGCTGCCGGTGATGGTGTCCTTGCCGATCGAAGTATCAGGGTGGTTGGCGACCACCAAATCGACGCGCTTTTTGGCGAGCTTGCCGCGCGCCGCGTTGATCAGCCGCTCGTCGGTCTCGGTCTCGAGCGCGAAACCGACCAGGACCGGGTACTCGGCCTGACGGGCCGCGCCGATTTCGGCCAAAAGATCGGCGTTCGGTACGAGCTCGAGGCCGATCGTCGATTCACCGCGCTTGAGCTTGGTGGCATGCGTCTCTGCGGGGCGATAGTCGGCGACCGCGGCGGTCATGATCAGCGCGTCGGCGCCGCTCAGGTCGGGCTTCAGGGCTTGCCAGATGGCGCCGCGCATGGCGAGCGCGCTGCGCACGTCGACGCGCGTCACGCCGGCAGGTGTTGCGAGCGCGACTGGTCCGGCGACTAGCGTCACCTTGGCGCCGTGCGCCGCCGCACGTTCGGCGAGCGCGAAGCCCATCTTGCCCGACGAGCGATTGCTGATGAAACGAACCGGATCGATGTCCTCGGCGGTTGGGCCGGCGCTGACCACGATGTGCCGGCCGCGCAGCGAGCCACCCGAGAGCTGCGCGACGACGAACGAGAGAATCGTCTCGGGCTCCGCCAGGCGCCCGAGCCCGATGTCGCCCGACGCCACTTCGCCTTCGACTGGGCCGACGAACCCGACGCGTTGATCGCCGACGAGCGTTTGCACGTTGCGTTGCGTGGCGGGGTGCGCCCACATGCTCGGGTGCATGGCGGGAGCGACTAGCACCGGACAGCGGGCGCACAGCACGGTCGCGGTCAAAAGGTCATCCGCGCGGCCGTGGGCGAGCCGCGAAAGCACGTCGGCCGTGGCGGGCGCGATCAGGACTAGGTCGCTCCTGCGGGCGAGCTCGACGTGCAGCTCGCCCGTGACCTCACCTTCGAACATGGACGTGTGGGGCGCGCGCCCGGTCAAGCCCGCGAACGTCGCAGCGCCGACGAACTTGGCGCCGCTGTGCGTGAGCACGACCTCCAGCTCTGCGCCTTCTTGTTTCAGCGCGCGGAGCAGGAGTACGGCTTTGTAGGCGGCTACACTACCTGTGACGCAGAGCGTGATGCGTTGGCCGCGCAGGCGTCCACCTTGGGCTCGTTCGATCATCGACGTGGCTGTCGTTCTATCACGAGAACGGAATAGGCGAGCTGTCCAGTCGGCTGTGCTACATCTAAGAACAGGTGCCCGCTTGACCTCATTTCGCAGGGTCTTTGGTCCTCGGTTCGCGCTCGGTGGCGCACTGCTCGTGAGTGCCTGCCAGCATGATTCGGGCGCTAGTTTCGACGACACTAAGCTGACGTCGCCGGACGCCGGCGGCTCGAGCACTGCCGGCCATTCGGCGGCCGAGGCCGGCAGCACCGCGCAAGGCGCTGCTTCGGCCGGCGGTAGCCAGGCCAGCGCTGGCAGTAGTGCCGCGGGTAAAGCCAACGGCGGTGGCACAGGCGGCAAACCCGCGAGCAGCGGCGGCAAGGCCGGCATGGACGCGGGCGGCGCCGCGGGGCAAGGCGGCCTGGGCGGTGCAGGTGGTTCAGCTGGCGTCGGCGGCATGGCTGGCATGGCCGGCGCGAAGAACGACCCCGTCACCGTCGAGATCAACGACATTGCTGACACCGACGTCGAATCTTGCAACCAGTTCGTGAACCACGGCCAGGCCGTGAGCATCAACGTCGACGGCGACAACGGCTGCGTGGTCCAGTCGCTCATCAACGCGCCGCTGACGCAAATCCCCGACGGCGCGCTGGTGACCGAAGCGACGTTGACACTGAATTGCATCAATGTCGGTGACCCAGCAACCGTGTATTTCGTCAACGAGCCGTGGACCGAGGGCAACGTGCGCTGGAACAACAAACCGAGTGTCGGCATGGTGCTCGGCCCGGTGAGCTGCACGGTCTTGGGTACGGTGACGATCGACTTGAAGGCAGCCGTCAAGGCTTGGCTGAGTGGCGACCATCAGCCCTACGGGATCTACCTGCGGATGGAGACGACGGACGGCATCGACTTCAGCAGCTCCGAAGCTGAGAAAATTGCGGACCGGCCGAAGCTGACGATTACATACACCCTGCCCGTCCAGTAGCTAAGGGTGGCGCGCTCAACGCGGCGCGTGCTTCGACGCGCGTCCGCGCGAGACGTAACGGTTGCCGACCTCGAAGAAGCGCCAGGGTTTCTCGGCCCAAGCCTCGGCGTAGTCGACACCAATCCGCGCTGAGCGCCCGAGCTTGCCGCGAGCTTGCTCGGATTCGCTCAGGAACAAGCTACCGCGCGTGAGATCCACGCCGTAGTGGTGGCGCCCGACGTCGAAGGCTTGGCACAGCTTACCGGGGCCGTTGCACAGGTTGACGTGCGTCTCGGGCAAGCCGCGACGGTGCGCCATCAGCCCGGCGCCGGCTAGTGGCTCAACGGCGCGCAACAGCACGGCGTGCGGCGCACCTTCGCGCGTGGTCACCAGGTTCAGGTGCCAGTGCATGCCGTAGACGAAGAACACGTAGGCAAAGCCGGGCGGGCCGAACATGGCTTCAGTGCGGGCGGTGCGGCGTCCGCCCCACGAGTGAGCCGCGCGATCTTCGGGCCCGCGGTACGCCTCGGCTTCGACGATCCGACCTGCCACGGTGCCGGCGCGCGTGCGGTGTACGAGCACCTTGCCGATCACGTCGCGCGCTACCGACAGCACGGGGCGCGCGTAGAACGAGCGCGGCAGTGGCTCAAAAGCCAAGCAAGCGACCGACTTGGAAGACCGAGAAGCTGAGTAGGTACGCGAGGCCGGTCATGTACACGAACATGAACGCGGGCCAGCGGTAGCTCTTCGTCTCGCGTTTCACGGCCGCCAAGGTACTCATGCACTGGCAGGAAATGGCGAAGAAGATCAACAGCGAGAGGCCCATCAGCGGCGTGTAGGCGGGCTTGCCGTCGGGCCGCGTCTCGGCACGCAGGCGGTCGCGTAGCGGGGTTGGGTTGTCGCCCGATTCGTCGATGCCGTAGACCAGCCCGAGCGTCGCCACGAACACTTCTCGCGCCGCGAACGCGCCGATCAAGCCGACGCCGATCTTCCAATCGAAGCCGAGTGGGCGCAGCGCCGGCTCGATGGCGTGACCGAGCTTTCCGCCGTAGCTCTCGGCGATCGGGCTCGCCCTTCCAGGCATAGTCGCTGCTGGGTGGCGGGTCGGAGTTGCGTGCGCGGCCGCGACCGCCGGACGGGCGGCTGCTTCCGGCTGCGGCGCGCGCGGGAACGACAACAGGACCCAAAGCGCGATTGTGCACGCCAAGATCACCGTGCCGGCCTCTTTCAAGAACACCGTGCTGCGCTCCCACATCATCTTCAGCGTGCCGCGCAGACTCGGTAGCCGATACGGCGGCAGCTCCAGAATCAGCGGTACTTTTCGGCCCTTTACGACCGTTCGCCCTAACACGCCCGCCGACACCAAGGTAATCACGGTAGCGAACAGGTACATCGCCACCATCAGCAAGCCTTGCACCGGCAAGAACCCGAACACACGCGACGGTGGAAACAGCGCGCCGATGATCAAGGTGTAGACTGGCAGCCGCGCCGAACAGGTCATCAGCGGAATGACCAGCATCGTGAGCAGTCGGTCGCGCTGGCGCTCCATCGTGCGCGTCGCCAAAATCGCCGGCACCGCGCAAGCAAAGCCGCTCATCATCGGCACGAACGCGCGGCCGTGCAGACCCAGGCTGCGCATGATGCGATCCATCAAGTAGGCGACGCGCGCCATGTAGCCGGAGTCCTCGAGCAAGCCGATGAAGAAGAACAGCAGCAGAATCTGCGGCAGGAACACCAGCACGTTGCCCACGCCGCTGATCAGGCCCTGCGTCAAAAAATCACGGAAAATGCTGGCTGGCAGTAGTGCCGCGATGCCGGTACGCAGCCACAAGAACGCGTCTTCGATCAGAGAAATGGCCGGATCCGACCAGGAGAACAGCGACTGAAACACGACCAGCATCACCAGCACGAACAGCGCGAAGCCCCACACCGGATGCAGCAGCACCCGATCGGCGCGCTCCGACAGCTGGCGCTTTTTCGGATGGCGATCGAGCCGCCGGTACAAATCCGGCAAGTGATCGTCGATGAACGCGTAGCGGGCCGCGATCACCTCGTGGTCGAGGTCGCGCGAGGTCGCGCGGCGCAACTCGAGCGTGGCTCGACGTAAGCCAGGATCGATATCGGTCAGCTCGTCGTCTTCTTCGATGCTGGTTAGCGCCCACAGCGCCAGCGCGCGCGCCCGTTCGGGGCTCGAGCGCAGGTCCGCCGGCAGCGAGCCGGCCAGCGTCTCGGCGTCGGCCAACAGCGCTGGCGGGTAAGCGATGTGCAGGCGCGGCGTGCCGCGCTCGATCAGCGCGCGCTCCATCGCCGCCAGCAGCGCCGACATGCCGCTGCCGCGCCGCGCACTGATCGCCACGCACGGCACCCCGAGCAGCTGCTCGATCGCGGCCACGTTTGGCGGATTTTCACCGGCTTCGTCGATCATGTTCAGCGCGATCACGAGCGGCAAACCCAGCTCAGCGAGCTGCAGCGCCAGGTACAAGTTGCGCGAAAGCTGGCTGGCGTCGGCAACGAACACGCACAGATCGGGCGGCTGATATTGGCCTTGGCCCAGCACGGCCCACAGCGCAATTTGCTCTTCGGCCGAGCGCGCGCTGAGCGAGTAGGTGCCGGGCAAGTCGACCACCTCGACCAGCTGGTTGCCATCCAGGCGCGAGTTGCCACTGCGGCGCTCGACCGTGACCCCGGGGTAGTTGCCGATGCGCGCGTTTTGCCCCGTCAACCGATTGAAGAGCGTCGTCTTGCCGGTGTTGGGATTGCCGACCAGCAGCACCAACGGTCGCGCGGTTTGCGGCGCGTCGCCGCCTTGCTCCCGGGGTGATGCTGCGCGGTCAGTCGTGGTGCTGGCCAAGGCTCACTCAGACCCCGAGATCTGGCGAAAGGCTCACGGCCGTGGGCAGCGATCGCTCAGCCGGAGCTGAGGTCGCGCGCGCCACCTCGATCACGCCGGCTTCGGCCTTGCGAATCGAAAGGCTGGCGCCGCGCACCAGAAGCTCGACCGGATCACCCAGCGGTGCCACGCGCACCAGCTCCACACGCGTGCCGGGCACGAGCCCGAGCTCCATCAGGCGCCGACGAAACGAACTGTGGCCAGCGATGCGCACCACTTGCACGACTTGGCCGGTCTGGATCTCGGAAAGCAGCATGGCGATTGGTGGTCGGAAGAGCGTAGCGTACTGAAAACGAATTTCAAATTCACGCGCGCTTTCGCGCAAAAATGGCGGTTTTTCGTCGAAAGAGACCGTTCCGTCGCCGCTCCCGCCCCGGCTCAGCCTTGGCTTTTCAGGCGACTCTGGGCCTCGCGCACGCTCTTGCCGAGCGCCAAGGCGTCGGTGCTCTCGGGCAGGACGCGCAGCACGTCGGTCAAGGCTTCCAGCATTTCGCGCGCGCTGCGAAAGCGGCGGGCCGGATCTTTCTCGAGCACACGGTGCACGGCGCTGGTCAGCGCCATCGGCAAGTTGCGTCGCTTCATGCTGAGCAGCGGCACCCGGCCCTCGCGGATCGCCGTCACGACGTCGACGTCGCTGCCGGCGTTGAACAGCCGTTCTCCAGTCAAGGCTTCCCACAGCACGATGCCGACGCTGAACAGGTCCGTCGCCGGACTCGGTGCGTCGCCAGCCAGGAGCTCGGGCGACAGGTACGAGAGCTTGCCTTTGACGATGTTGGGCCGCGTCATGCGCCCGCGATCCATCGCACGCGCCAAACCGAAATCGGCCAGTTTCACGATCCCGCCGACGTCGAGCAAGATATTGGGCGGCGTGACGTCGCGGTGCAAAATCGGCGAAGCGGTGCCGTCCGGGCCCCGGCGCGAGTGTGCAGCTTCCAGCCCACGCAGCATCTCGATGCCAATCGCGGCCACCAGCGGCCACGGCGTCTCGCGCTGAGCCCGCTCGAAATGGCTCTTCACCCATTGCCCGAGATGCATCCCATTCACCAGCTCGCTGACAAGGAAATGGTGGCCGTCTTCATCCTGGCCGAAATCGAAGACTTGCACGATGTTCGGATGGTTCAAGAGTGCGCCGACGCGCGCCTCTTCGATGAACATCTCGACCACTTCGGCGAAGCCGATCACGGCCGCTTCGATGCGTTTGATCGCGACCGGCCGGGCGAAGCCGCTGGCGCCGTGCGCGATGCCGCGCCACACGACCGCCATGCCCCCACGCCCCAGTTGCTCCACGAGCTCGTACTTTCCGGCGAGCACTCGCCCGGCCTTGTCCGTCATTCGCTGGCAGCGTCTCCTCGGCGGCTTTTCGGCGTCAAGGGCTGCCGCGTGCCCGCTCAGGCGGCGACTCGGCGTGCACGTTCGGTACCTCGCGCGCCGCTTCGATCAGCCGCGGCAACAGCTGCCTCAGGTACTGAGCTCTTTGACGATGTCGGCGAGCACTTCCAGCGAATGCTCGATGCGCTCGGACCAAACCACGCCAGCGTTGAGGCGTAGGTGATTCTCGAAGCGCCCGCCGGCCGAGAAAATCGGGCCTGGCGCGACCGAAATGCCGCGTTCGAGCGCGCGACGCTGAATCGAAAACGCCGATACGTTGCCCGGCAGCTCGACCCACACCACGTAACCGCCGCGCGGTGCGCTGACGCGCGTGCCTGCCGGGAAGTGCCGCGCGATCGCCTCGCGCGTCCTCTCGACTTGCACCGAGAGTAGCCGGCGCGTCTTGCGCAAGTGGCGATCATAGCCGCCGCTGGCCAGAAATTCGGCGACCGCCATTTGCGGCAAGGTCGGCGTTGCGACGGACTGCGTGAACTTGAGCCGTTCGACCGTGCTCTGGTAACGACCCGCCGCGATCCAGCCGACGCGGTAGCCGGCTGCCAACGTCTTGGACACCGAGCCGACGTACAGCACGCGACCGTCGCGATCGAGCGCCTTGATCGGCGCTGGTCGCGAGCCGTCGAACAGCAAATCGCCGTACACGTCGTCTTCGATCAGCGGCACGTCGTGGCGCTCGAGCAGGCTCATCAGCCGCCGCTTGTTCTCGTCCGGCATCACCGATCCGAGCGGGTTGCTGACGGTCGGCATCGAGAAAATTGCCTTGATGCCGCCAGCTTTGAGCGCGACTTCGAGCGCGTCGAGATCCATGCCGGTGCGGGGATGCATCGGGATTTCCAAGGCTTTGATGCCCATCTCTTCAATCAGCTGCATCACGCCGAAGTAGGTGGGGGTCTCGATGGCGATCGTCTCGCCCGGCCGCACCACGGCGCGGAGAGCGATGTGCAGCGCCTCCATTGCGCCCACGGTGGTGACGAAATCGTCCTCGCGCAGCGGCAGGCCGGTCAACACCGCGCGTCGGGCGAGCTGGCGTCGCAACGTCGACAGCCCCGGCGGCGCATCGTAGTTGGCGCCGGCCGTCGACATCTCGCGCGCGATCTCGGACAAGATCCGGTTCAGCTTGGCGATCGGCAGAAGCTCCGCCGCCATCACCGCGCTCCCGAGCGGCACCACGTTGGGATCGCGAACTGAAGCGACCAGCGCCGCGACGGCCGCCGAGACCGAGATCTCCGACGGGACGCTGCTGCGGCGCGGCGTGCTCGGCTCGAGCAGCTCGGGGCCGCGCTCACGGCGCACGAAGTGGCCGCTCTTCGGCCGAACCTCGACCAGGCCTTCGTTCTCGAGCTCGAAGTACGCTTGCAAGACGGTCGCGACGCTCACGCTTCGCTCGCGCGCGAGCCTTCGCACCGACGGCAAGCGATCACCTGCGCGAAGCTGACCCTTCGCGATGCTGGCACCCAAATCGTGGGCCAAGCGCTCGTACAGTGGGGACTCTGCAGCAGCGGCCATGGCGGGCAGTGTACCGGTCGTAAGCTGCTGCAACCAGTACAGTTGGGAGGCAAATGGCGGGGGACAGTTGAGCCCTGTACTGGTTCAACCGGTTCCGGATGGGCCTGTTTCAAAGTGGACGGCCGGTGCCGCGAGGTGGCCCCAGAACGCCCAAAGAAATGGCAGTCACTGCCTGCTCGTCGACAGGTCGTTCCACTACTCGTTCTGATTGGTGGGCGTGTCCCACTGCCGCGTTGCGGTCGCGGAGCCGGACTTTCTGTCCCGGCTTTATCATTCCACCTTAAAGGATGATCCAACATGAAAACGAAGACGGGACTCTTGGCTCTTGGGCTGCTCACTCTGGTTGGCTCCACCATTGTCGATTGCGGCGGTAGCGACAGCAGCACTGCGACCACGGGTGGTAGCAAGTCCACTGCTGGCAGCAGCGCGACCACCGCCGGGGCGTCTTCTGGTGGTGGCACGACCGGCACGGCGGGCTCGTCCGCCGCCACCGCTGGCACCAGCAGTACTGGTGGCAACGCGGCCACCGGTGGTAACAGCGGCACCGCCGGCACCAACAACAACCAGGCTGGCGCGCCCGACGTGGGCGCGGGCGGCGCAGGCGGCGCGGGTGCAAACCCTGCGGGCTGTCCTGCCTTGATGCCGGCCGACGGCACCATGTGCGTGGCGATGGACGGCTTGCGCGGCGGTTGCGACTACGGAACCATGAATTGTAGCTGTCGCGGCCGCAACATGCCCACCTGGCAGTGCATGGACACGATCGGCGCTGGCGGCGCCGGTCCTGTCTTCGGCAACGCCACGTGCCCGGCCAAGGCCAAGACTGGCAATGCCTGCACCGGCCAGGGCCTGTGCGCAGGCCAGCGGTGTTACTGCAACAAAGACAAGGTCACCTGTTTCTGAGCAATCCTCGAAACCCAGACGGCGCGCTTAGGCTGTAAGCTTTTCGAAGCCTAGCTCGAGCGCGCGGGTGACCAGCGCGGAGTACTCGGCGTCGTCTTGATGGCGGCGCCAGACTCCGCGCCTTTTCATGTCGGAAAGCGTCTCGCGCGCGCCCTCGACGAAGCCCACCTGGCAGCGAAACTCCGGCACAGCCGTCTTGGCTTTTTCGGAGCTGTAGGCGCCGTGGTAGCGAGTGATCTCGTTCAAGAACGAGAAGCGCTGCGGCTGCTGCGCCACGATCCAGCCGGCCGGCACCAGCACGAGCTGGGCGGTCGTATCGAGAGCTTGGGCGGCCTCGCGGTAGTAGTCGCGCCAGGTGAATACGTGGTCGCGCGTGGCGTTGAACGCTTGCCCGTACGTCTTCGGGTTGCCGGCGGCATGAGCGAACAGTCGCCCGACGTCGTGGCGGTGCGTGGACTGCCACAGGCCGATGCCGTCACCGGCAAGCAGCACCGGCAGCCCGCTTTCAACTCGATCCCAGACGACGCTGTCGAACTCCATCTGATCGATCAGCGACGCGCCTGGACCGTAGGTGTTGCTGGGTCGAATGATCGTGGTTTGGAATTGGTTGGTCGCGGCAGCCCGCTCGAAGATTTGCTCGCAGCTGACTTTGTTGCGCGCATATTCGCTGGTCGGGCGCAGCGGGAAGGTTTCGTCGACCAAGACATGCGGCGGAATCTCGACGCCGTAAGTGCACACGGTGGAGCAGAAGATCAGCTGCCCGGTGCGACCCGCGAAGGCGCGCACGCTGGCTTCGGCCTGCGCCGGTGAAAAACAGATCATGTCGATCACGACGTCGAAGCGCTCGCTCGCCAGGCGCTGTTCGAACTGTGACGGTTGATTGCGGTCGCCGACGATGACGCGCAGAGCTTCGGCCCTACCGGCGCGCTGGCCGCGATTGAACAGCGTGATGTCCGCGCCGCGCGTGCGCAGGTGCTCGACGATGCCGGTGCTGATCAGCCCGGTGCCGCCAATGATCAGCACCTTCATGATTTGTCGTGGCTGATTCGGCTGACGACCGGCCCGCTCTGGCCTTGGTATTTGCTGCCGCGCGCGGCGCCGTAGGGGCGCTCCGCCGGGCTCGTCATTTGGTGCAGCACGATCTGGCTGATGCGCATGCCGGGGTACAGCTTCACCGCGGTGCGGCCCAAGTTGGACAGCTCGAGTGTGATCTGGCCTTCGAACCCGGGATCGATGAAGCCGGCAGTAGCGTGAACGACGATCGCCAGCCGGCCGAGGCTCGAGCGGCCTTCGACGCGCGCTACGAGGTCGGGCGGAATCCGCACACGTTCGATCGTCGAGCCGAGCACGAAGTCGCCCGGGTGAAGCACGAAGCTCTCGCCGTCGGCGATCTCCAGCCGTTCGGTGGCGTCGCTCGGAATGTCCCGTGGATCAATGCACGCCAGCCGCGACGCGCGGAACGCGACAAAGCTTTTGTCGAGCCGCAGATCAATGCTGGCGGGTTGGATTTGCAGCTCTGGATTCTCCAGCGGCTCGACCACGAGGTCGCCGCGACGGAGTCGCTCTCGGAGGTCCCGGTCGGAGAGAATCACGCCATGGCTTCTATCATGGAAGTCGCGTAGCCTGAGGGTGGCATGCAAGACCCGGATTTTTCGGCCTTGTGGGCGGCGTTCCGCGGCAAGGACCGCGATCGAGTCATCGTCGGCGTAGCCGCCGCTTTCGCGCACATCGCGGTCGCCAACGGTGATGTAGCGGCGTCCGAGACGTCGCGCTTCCTCGACGTCGTGCGCGGCGCACGCTTGGCGCCGTTCGACGGCGACACGTCCGCCGAGCTGGCTCGTGCGTTCGAGGCGCTCGGGCGTGCGATGCTGGAGCGTCCCGAGCTGGGACGGGACGAGAGCCTGCGCGTGCTGTCCGATTTCGGTTTCGATCCGATGCGGAGCGAAATCATCTGGAGCGCCGCTCGCTCGGCCTTGGTGGCTGATGCCGCGCTCGATCCCGCCGAACAAAAGGCCGCCGAGGAGATCCGCACCGCCTTGCAGATTCGACCCGGCGAGCGTTGAATTCGGCTGAAACATTCTTGAAACTCGTCGCGCCGCATGTATTGAGGTGCGGCAATGCCTGCTTCCGTCCCCCCCAGCCCCGGCCCGAGCCCTCTTCCGCTGCAAGGCTTGCGTGTCGTGTGCTTCGAGAGCCGTCGCAGCGCGGAGTCGAGCCGGATGATCGCACGTCTGGGCGGCGAGCCTGTCGAGGCCCCTTCGTTGCGTGAAGTGCCGTTGCGCGGACCTGCGGGGCTCGATGCGCTCGAACACGATTTGGTCGACGGCATGCCGATCTTGCTCGTCTTGTTGACGGGCGTGGGCGCGGAGCTGCTGATCGAAGGCTTGCAGCAGAATCTGTCGCGGGCGCGCGTGCTCGAGCTACTCCAGGCGCCGTCGACGACGATCGTTTGCCGCGGGCCCAAGCCGCACGCGGCGCTGAAGCCGTTCGGTATCAAGCCGGCGATCGTCGTGGGCGAGCCGAACACGTGGCGTGACGTGCTGCGCGAAATCGACGCGCACGATCTAGCTCGCGGCAAGCGCGCCTACGTCCAAGAATACGGCCGCACCAACGCTGATCTCGTCGCGGGGCTCGAACAGCGCGCGATGGCCGGCGTGCGGCTGGTGAAGACTTATGCGTGGACGTTGCCCGAAGATCTGCAGCCGCTCCACTCTGCTATCGAGCGCATTGCCAGCGGCGACGCTGACGTCGCGTTGTTCACCAGCGGCATTCAGCTCACGCACTTGTTGCAGGTCGCCGAGGAGCGCGGCGCGACCGAGCGACTGCGTGCCGGGCTGGCGCGGGTCGTGATCGCGTCGGTCGGGCCACTGATGACTGAAGCGCTCGTCGCGGCAGGACTACCGCCCGACATCGAGCCGGAGCACCCCAAGCTTGGTCACCTGATGGTAGCGCTCGGCGCGCTAGCTGCCGTAAAATTGGCTGAAAAACGCGGCGTTGGGCGCGCTTCGTAGGCGCTGTATCACTTGGCGTGGATCGCGCCAACGGCGTCGAGATCGAAACCTGTCGTCGTGCCGCCGGGCGGTTGGGTTTCGAGATCGTGGATCTTGACGAATCGCACCCGCTGCAAACCGAGCTCGGCCAGGTCGAAGGCGTCGCCTCCGCTTTGCTTCGGGTCGAGTGGGACCAACTGGCTCGCGTCGTAGACGAGCGTTGGCGTGACGCCCGCGCAGCCGTTGAAGTTGCCGTGACCGTCGCCCGCGCTGTCGCACGGGAACGTTTGCCAGCTCTGGCCGTCCTCACTCACCGAAACCTCACCCAACTCGGCGAAGACTTGCGTCGGATCGCCGCCGGGCCAGAACGCGTTTTCGAACACGACGAAGTCGGGCCCCGGCCCGTCGACGATGTGCAAGTCGCCGAAGCCGAGCACGATTTCACCGCCCGCCCCGAGCGACACCACGTCGAGCGAGCCCGAACCCGAGCCTTTGCCTTTTGGTGGGCCGAGCACGATGCCTGGCAGCTTGGCTTGATTGAAGCCGGCGCCGGCGCCGGGATCGAATGACTCGACGCTGCTGGCGTACGCGGGGGTTTGCAAGATCTCCGGCGCGGCCGCGCCTCCGGCACCCGCGTCTGTTCCGCCAACACCAGTCGCGTCGCCGCCGGCTGCCGTTGCGTCGCCGCCGCCGGTCTCACTGCCGCCCGAAGAGCTGCCTGCCGAGCCGCCGGCGGGCCTCGGGCCCGTTCCGCCCACTTCGTTCGGTTCCCCGCCCATGCCGGCCGCAACAGGCGCATCCTTCGGGTTGCTGCTGCAGCCCAGCAACGCGCTCAACAACGCGGCGCCTGCTAGGCCAAGGACCTGTTTCCGAGCGTGGTCGGCGTTCATTGCCTGGTCGCTTTGGTCCAGGAGAAACCGCCGCAGCCGGTGGTGTCAGGATCCGTGGCGTCGGCAACGCCCGTATCGGCCTGCGCGGCTGCCAGCGTGTCCGCGCCAAAGACAAGCGTGCAGAAGTAGAACGAGTTGCCAGAGATATCTGTGTAGACGGTCTTGGCGAACTTGTTCGGGCTGTACATGTCGTCGGGCGGGTACTGCGTGTAGACCACGTTGGTGGCGTTGTCGTAGAGCAGGAGCGCCGAGCCGTTCCAGTCCGTCGCGCCGATGATCTGCGTGCCGCCGAAGTTGTCGTTCCAGTTGCCGATGATCTCGAGCTGAGCCTGCGCGACTTCGCCGCCCGCGCCGCCCGCGCCGCCCGCGCCGCCTGCGCCGCCCGCGCCGCCCGCGCCGCCCGCTGCACCGCCCGTTCCGGCTGCGTTGTCGTCGTGCCCGCCGCCGCCTTCGCTCACGCTCGTGGCACCACCGCCGCCGAGGCCGTCGTCGTTGGTCGAGCCGGCGCTGCTGCCGCCTGAGCCTGCAGTACTTGCGCTGCCGGCCGCAGCGCTCTTGCCTGCAGTGCTGGCGCTATCGCCGCCGGTGCTGCTCTTGCCCGCGGTGCTGTTCTTGCCCGCGGCGCCGGCGTTACCACCGTGAATCCGGTCCTCGTTGTCGTTGCAAGCGAACGTCGCAGCCGTAGCCAACACCAAGAGCGAAACAAAATGCAGTGTCTTCACGTGAGCTCCTCGCTGGTCCTGGCCAGCAGGCAACCCCACGGCTGCAGAGCGAGCGCTGGCGACGGCATGCCGCGAGCCCTCGCCCCATCGTCCGTGGGGCTTCGTCGGGTCTCGGCGGAAGGGGGTATCCTGGCTCTCGGAGCATTGACTCGGCTCGGCCTTCCCCGGTTTTCCCGAGTGGCTGGCGGCTATCGCCTGGGCTTCGTCGCTCCGATTACAGTGGCGGGACCGCGCCGGATTCACACCGGCTTCCCACCCTTCGACCGAAGGGTTTACTGAATCGCCGCGGCTCTTAGCCGTCTGACGGAGGCTCGTCAAGTCACCGCTGGCCGAGCCGATGCGGTGCTTCACGCGCGCTACGAAGGCGTGGGGCGAAGGCATGCCGCACGATGAGGTGGCGGCGACCCCGCCGGGCGCCTCGGACCCTACGCCCCTGCGCGCAGGGGCCATTGGGTGGCGTTCAATTTCATCGCCACGGTACGGCCGGCCTGAGTTATAAGCTGAAAGAATGCGCGAAGGGATAATTGCCGTCGCGATCAGGCCGTGCACATCGGGGTGGGCTTGAAGCTCACGTTTTGGGGCGTCCGCGGCAGCATCCCGTGCCCGGCGCGCAGCCACGTTCATTTTGGTGGCAACACCAGCTGCGTCCACGTTTCGGTGGGAGGGGAGGAGATCATCCTCGACGCCGGTACCGGCATCCGCGGCTTGGGGCGGTCGTTCCTGCAGCGCGGGATCCGCCGCGCCACGTTGTTGCTCTCGCACACGCACTGGGATCACATCTGCGGGTTCCCATTCTTTACGCCCGCGTACGATCCGGCGTGGTCGATGCGCATCTTGGCCGGCCACTTGCCGCACAAGTTGGGGATTCGCTCGGTGCTGGCGAGTCAAATGACCGATCCGATGTTCCCGGTGCCGCTCGACGCCATGCGCGGCGCGTCCGCGTTCGATGATTTCACGGCTGGCGATACGTTCACGCTCGGTAGCGACGTCGTGATCAAGACCGCGCTCCTCAATCATCCGAACGGCGCGACTGGCTACCGCATCGAGCACGGTGGCGTGTCGTTTTGCTACGTGACTGACACAGAGCACCGTCCCGGCGAACCTGACCAACGAATCCTGCAGTTGATCGAAGGCGCTGATCTCGTGCTCTACGATTGCACCTATACCGACACGGAGTTCCCGGCGAAGGTCGGTTGGGGGCATTCGACGTGGCAAGAAGGCGTGCGACTGTGCCGCGCTGCCGGCGCGCGTCGTCTCGGCATCTTCCATCACGACCCCGATCACGATGACGCGTTCATGCGTGCGGTCGGGGCCGAGGCGAAAGAGTTGTGGAAAGGCGCGTTCGTGGTGCGCGAAGGTCGCTCGGTGTTGCTCGAGCCGGGCACCCGCGGTGAGCGGCTCACGGCCGCGCCTTCCAGCTACGCCGACATCGCGCTCGCCCGCTAAGCCTCAACGCGTCGTGGAGCCCGAACGAAGTTGGGGGCGCGAGCCCATGGAGAATGAGGGCGTGAGCCGTCACCTGAGTCGACGGACACCTTCTCACTTTGCTGTCCTCCATTGGGGGAGTCTGGAGAGCCGCCGCTATGATGTTCGTCCCCACTGTTCGACGTAGCCTGTTCGTTGCCATTCCTGCGCTGGCCGCGTCGCTGGCGGTTTCCTGCGGTGGCGAGGACACCAGCACCGTGAATGGAGGCAAGGGCAGTGCCGGAAGGAACGGGACTGCCGGAACGCTCAGCCTCGGGACGGACGGCAGCGGCAACCCGGTCGGCAGTGGCGGCTCGGCGACCGGCGTCACGACCATCACGCGCGACGCCGCTTGCGCTGACGGCAGCGGAACCGCGGACGCGATCCCGGCCGTGGTCGAGATGGTGATCGACATCAGCGGCTCGATGGATTGGGGCGCCAACGGTAGCCACAATCCTCCCCGCAACAAGTCGAAGTGGGACATCACCAAGGCCGCTTTGACGGCAGCTGTCGCCAACCTGCCGGCGAACATCGCCGTCGGCATCAATTTTTATCCGAACGGGGGTGGCGACCGAAATTGCATCAACAACCGCATCGACCTCCCAATCGGGCTGCTCGACGCCGCGAGCTCGCCACAACGCCGAGCGTTCAATGCCGCGGTCGGTCGCGCGCGCCCTGGCGGCGGCACACCCACGCACGCCGCCTACAAGTTCGGGTCCGAGACGGTGGCCGCCTCGATGCTCGCGGGGCGAAAGTTCGTGCTGCTGATCACCGATGGAATCCCGACCTTCACGCTCGATTGCAGGGGAGATGGTCAAAATCCAGTCGACGACCAACCGCTGATCGACGAGGTCGCTTCGTCGGCCAAGGCGTCGATCAGCACGTTCGTGATCGGTAGCCCGGGCAGCGAAGACGCGCGCGGTGACCTATCGAAGATGGCGACCAACGGCGGTACGGCCAAGGCCGGCTGTTCCGACGCTGGCCCGACCTATTGCCACCTCGACATGACAACCGCGACCGACTTCGGTGCGGCTTTGTCCGCCGGTTTGGCTGAAGTTGCCGGGCAGATCGGCACGTGTGAGTTCACCGTGCCGCCAGCGCCGGCCGGTAAGACGCTCAATCCGAAGTACGTCAACGTGCTGTACACGAACGGCGCCGGAAAAGAGACGTCGATCCCCCAAGATGCCAAGGGTGATTGCATGTCTGGTTGGAAGTACGACGACAAGGACGCGCCAACCAAGATCACCCTGTGCGGTACGGACTGCGATGCGGTCAAGGCCGATCAGGGCGCGAGGGTCGACGTGATCTTCGGCTGCGAGACTAAGACCAACGTCCCCGTAAAGTAGCGGGCGAGCACAACTCCGCGAGGCGCGCTCGGTTGACGACCTTCCGGGCGTCGCGTATAGGTTTGTCTTCGATGTTCGCACGGCTTCTGACGACCACGGCGACGACGACCCGCTTCGGCGGGCTCGGCTTCGTCTGCGCATAAGCTCGACATCGAGAAATCGCCTACGAAACCCTGCCCCGCCGAGTCCCGGCAGGGCGCGGCCACGTGGCGTCGTTCTGCCGGTTCGGTAACCCCCGACGGAGAACGACGATGCTTGCTGCAAACGATCACAGAGAAATTGGCCGCCGACTGGACCTGTTCCACTTTCAGGAAGAGGCCGCCGGCATGGTATTTTGGCATCCGCGCGGCTACCGCACACTGTGCGCCCTGGAAGCGCTGATCCGCCGTCACGCCGACGCTGACGGCTTCGCCGAGGTGCGCACGCCGCAGCTTTTGCGCCAACCGATCTGGGAGGCGAGCGGGCATTGGCAGCACTTTCGCGAAAACATGTTCCTAATGGCCGACGACGCGCTGGCGGTCAAGCCGGTGAGCTGTCCCGGACATTTGGAGATCTTGCGCCGGCGTGCGCCTTCGTACCGCGATCTACCGCTGCGCTATTCGGAGCTGGGCCTGGTGCATCGCAACGAGCCGAGCGGCACCTTGCACGGCCTTTTCCGGCTGCGCCAGTTCACTCAGGACGACGGCCATGTCTTCTGCGAGGTCGAGCAGGTCGAAGCCGAGGTGGCGCGGTTCTGTCGCTCGCTGGTGAAGCTGTACGGCGCGCTCGGCTTCGAGCAGGTCGAGGTCAGCTTTGCGTCGCGACCTGACGAGCGTGCTGGGTCGGACGAGGTTTGGGATCGCGCCGAACAGTTGCTGCAGGCGGCCGCGGCCAAGGCCGAGCTCGAGCCGGTCCATGTGCCCAAAGCCGGTGCGTTTTACGGCCCCAAGCTGGAATTTGCATTGCCGGATCGGCTTGGTCGGCGCTGGCAATGCGGGACGATCCAGCTCGACTTGGTTTTGCCCGAGCGCTTCGATGTCGAATACGTCGACGCCGGGGGAGGGCGGGCGCGACCGTTGATGTTGCATCGTGCGACGCTCGGCAGCTTGGAGCGTTTTCTCGGAATCGTGCTCGAACAGCACGACGGGCGCTTGCCGGCGTGGCTGGCACCCGACCAAGTCGTGGTGCTGCCGATCGACGCGGAGCAGCACGAGTACGCGCACGACGTGACGGCCGAGCTCAAGCGCGCGGGGTTGCGCGCGGTCAGCGACGCTCGTGGCGAAACCTTGTCACGCCGCATCGCGTTGGCACACGAGCACGGCATCCCGTACGTCGCGGTCGTGGGTCGCCGTGAACGTGAGGCGCGCTCGTTGAGCTTACGCCGCGGCGACCAGCAAAACGTACTCGCCCTGGTTGACGCCACGCGCTTGCTTTGCGAGCAGTGCGCGCCGCCGCTCTGACGCCGCTACGCGAGGGTGCCCGGTCGAAATGTGATGAAAGCTCAGGTCAACGTCGCTGTTCGAGGCGCACCTGGATCGGGCGCGCGGGCGCGAGCGTGATGCGCGGGTGGAGGCGTACGGTCCGCGGGCTGACTAGCTGCAGGCGGAAGCGCCGAAATAGCCCAGTTAGGCACAACAGCGACTCCAAAACCGCGAAATGCCGGCCGACGCAGGCGCGGCTGCCGGCGCCGAACGGAATGTACGAGCCCGGTCGGCGCGCGGCTTCGGCTTCGGGCAAGAAGCGATCGGGGCGAAAGCGCTCCGGCTCATCGAACCAGCGCGGGTCGTGATGCATGAAGTAAACCCACATCCATACCTCAGCGCCTGGCGCGAGCTGGTAGCCGCCGAGCGTGACTGGCTCGGCGCACACGCGCGGCACCATGTACGCAGGCGGGTACAGGCGCAAGGTCTCGTTGAGTACCCGTTCGGCGAACGGCAACTGCGAAAGCTGAGTCGCGGCCAGGTCTGCTGGCGTGCGGCTGAGCTCCGCGCCCAGCTCGGCGTCGATCTCTGGGTGCAGCGCCAACTGATAACCCATCCAGGTGAGCGCGAGCGCGGTGGTCTCGTGACCGGCCAAAAACAGCGTGACCACTTCGTCGCGTAGCTGCTGGCGCGTCATTGCGCCTTCGTCGTCGGTCATCGCCAGCAGATCGGATAGCAGCGAGCCGGGTTCGCCGCCGCGATCGATGATCGGGAAAACCTCGCGGTCGACGTCGGCGATCATCCGGCGGCGCAACAGGTTGCCTGGCGAAGGCACCCATTTGGGGAAGAACTTGGGCAGAAATACCTGCTCTTGGATGACGCGCATCGCCCGCGACAGCCGCTCGCTGCGGCCGGCAAAGTGCTGGCCGAACAACGCCCGACACACGATGCGCAGCGTGAGCTGCATCATCTCTTTGCGCAGGTCGAGCACGTCGCCTTCGCGCAGGCCACGCACCAACGTCTCGGTCTCTTCCGCGATCAACTGCGCGTAGCGTTGGATGCTCTCGTGACGGAAGCCGGGCTGGATTCGGCGGCGCTGGCGTCGCCACTCTTCGCCGTCGCTCGTCAACAGGCCGTTGCCGAGCACCTCCAGATCCGTCGTGCGTTTGTGGAAGGCGCGTGCTTGAGTGACCATCACCTGATGAATCAGGTCGGGGTGACACGTGTTGTACATGTCGACGTTGCCCGCGGCTTCGTTGTAGTAAAAGTCGCCATAGGTCGCGAAGCGCTGGCCGACGGTGCCGAGCACGTCTCGCCGCAAGTCATCCAGCGCGCCCAGCTGTTCGAACACATGACGCGCGGCAGCCGGGCCCGGCGGATAGCCCGGAAACGCGACTGGACCGCTGACTACGCCGCCGTCACTGCTCACGGAGGGCCCCTTTTGCGCCACCCAGAGCGCGCACGCGCGTCAAAAGCGGCGCGTAGTCGGGCCCCTTTGCCTGCTTGGGCCTTGCAGGTTGGCCGGCTACCCCTTCGAGCAGTGCTTGAACGCGCGCCAGTAGGGCCCCGAGCTCGACGCTCACGCCCGACGCTTCGGCGCTCTGCGCGATCTTACCGCCCAAGCGTTTGCGCAGGTGGTCGAACTCGGCGCGGCGCCGCCCGCGCTCGCTCGGTGCGACCGACGGATCATCCAGCCCTTCGGCTAGCTCGGCGTAGTGTTCAGTCAATGCCCGCTCTTCACGCGCGTGGGCCGCTAGCGTGTCCAAGATTGGCGCCGCCAGCAAGCGCATCAGATCCTGCAGGTCTGACCCGTTGCGCAGTAGGGCCGGCGTCTGCTGCGCGCGATCGAGCCAGCTCTTCAGCTTCTGGAGCTCGGGCACCGGCTTGGATGCGCCTGCCGCGTCGTTGAAGCCTTGCGCTTGGCGCTGGGCGCGCAGGCACTCGTTGGCGTGCGGCAACGCGGGTGGCGCGGGGAGCGCCCCGGCCGTCAAAGGGCCGTCGTGTACGCAGCGCAAGGTTGCACCGAAGAACGGTCGCGCGCGCGTTTCGTCGCTCAAAATCGGCGCGACTTCAGCCGCATTGGGGGTGATCGTCACCAGCGCCAAGCCGCCAGTCGCGGGCCGCGCGTACAGCAACAGACCGCCGATGTCGGACCTGGAGTCGGTATCGAACAACGCGCCCGCTACCGCAACGCGATCGTCGACGGTCAGGCCCTGCAGCTCGGCCGCGGCGGGCATGCGCCAGCCCGAGCCGAGCGCGAGTGGGCAGGGGTCGCTGGCGTCGATGACGGTCGGGATCCAGCCTTCGGTCAAGGCCCAATCGACAGCCGCGCAGTGGGTGACCTCGTGGTAGCTACGCTCGAGCTCGCTCCGTGACGCGGTGTCGCTCTCCTCAGCCAGCAAGATCGCCGGGTGCGCGCCGCGGCAGGCATCGTTGAGCACATGGAATGGCAAGCTGGCGCGCGCCGAGACGTCAGCCGCACTGCCACCGCCTTGGAACGCCGGGCCGCATGCGGCAATCGGCGCCGAGAGCACGAGGCGCAAACGCCGACCAGCGCCGACGACCGTCAGGTTGCCGTACCCGTCGAACCAAGCGCCCGGCTGGGCTGCAACGACCGGCGCGTCGTGACGCGCGCGCTTGGGGTGCTGGGCCGGAGCCGCGGCGCTCGAGCGAGCGCACGACCAACAGAGCGCTGCCAAGCAGACGACGGCGGCTGGCGAGGCTCTCACGCTGCTCTTTATAGCGCACCTCGTCCGATGGTAAAACGTGGGCGGATGACTGCTGCCGCGCGTGCCGCCGCCATGGCCGGCTTGTGTTTCGGTCTGGTCACGGGCTGTGCGACCAAGGTCAAGCCTGCGCACACCGCAGGTGACGAGCTCGGCAGTCGTCCGGAGTCGTTCGTGACCCGTGTCGCGCGCCTGCGCGAGCTGTCCGAGCTGAAGCCGACACCGGTCGTGTTCGATGACGAACCGGCTTTTCATCGCGTGGCTGACCTCAAAGCCGAAAGGGAGGCGATCGCGCCGACCCCGATCGATCTGCCCGCTGTACAGCTCGGGCTCGGGTTGATCTTTGCGGCCAAGGGCGCAGCTCCCGCACAGAGCTTTGGCTCGTTGCACCGCAGCCAGATGATCGCGTTCTACGACGAGTTCCTGCATCAAGTGCACGTCCGGCAGCGCGCGCGCAACGAAGCCGACCTGCCGTTCGTGGTCGCGCACGAGCTGGGGCACTCGCTGCAGTTTCAGCATTTCCGCGTGCCGGAAGTAGCGAACGTGATCGACGAAGATGCGCGCTTGGCACGGCTGTCGCTCCTGGAAGGCGACGCCATGCTGGTGATGGCGGCGTTTGCCGCCGACGAAAATCACGTGCCGTTGTCGCGAGTGTTGGTGCGGATGGCGCAAGGGGCGCTCCAAGCCAGTCTGCAGGGCTACAAGGCCGCGCTCGAGCAAAGCCCAGAGCTCAAGAGCGCGCCGCCGTTTCAGCGCGAGCGGCTGCTGTTTCCGTACCAATCGGGCGCAAGCTTCGTCGCCCAAGTGCACCGCGCCGGGGGCTTTGCGCTGGTCAATCGCCTGTACGAAGTGCCGCCGGCCAACACCGAGCAGATCCTCCACCCGGAGAAGTACCTGGCGGGTGAGTTGGCGGTGCCGGTGCGGGCCCCCGCGGCGCCACCGGGCTTTCAAGTCATCCGCTCGGGTCACGTCGGTGAGCTGCTGCTGCGCGCGATGCTCGAGGTCTGCAACGAGCGACCGATCGCGCACCAAGCGGCGGCCGGTTGGGGCGGGGATGCGTTCACGGTCGTGGGCCACGGCGAGCAGGGTGGCCTTTTGCTGGTGACGACTTGGGACAGCGAGGCCGACGCGCAGGAGTTCGAGCGAGCGCTGCGCGCGACCGTCAACTGTTGGGACCACGCGCCCGCAGCGACACGCGAGATTTTTCGAAACGCCACGCAAGTGCGGCGTGACGGCAGCGTCGTCGGCGTGGCGCGTGGCTTCCCGGCGCCGGTCGGGCGCCAGCTGCTCGGCGGTTTGCCGGAGCTCGTAGGAGCTAGGATCGCCGCCGTCGCACCGTTTGGACCGATCTCGATTCCCGAGGTTCGCCGCGCCGCGACCGTGCCCAGGCCGTTCGTGCGCGGTGATCGCGTGATCGCGCCGCGCTTGGGCTTGACCATTCCGGTCGCCCCCGGCCTCAAACCCAAAATCGACGAGGACGACGTCAGCTTCAGCGCCGACGGCGCTGGCTTCGCTTCGTTGATTTTCGCGATCTCGGACTTGGCGTTTACGCCCCAAGCGGTGCGTCACTCGTTCGACACCTTCGAGCAAGCCCTGAAGAAGCCGCTCGAGCACGACCAGACAGTCAGCATCCTGGTCAAATCGGCCAGCGCCCAAACGCCGGTCGGCAAGGCGGTCGAGCGCATCTGGCAGGTGGACGACACGCCGATTCGCGGCCGGCTCTTGCTGGTGCCGATCTGTCGCGGCACCGGCATGCTGGTGATCGGCCAGGGCTACGGCAGCGACGCGACGCGCGCGCTGCTCGATCGCGTCGTCGCCGACGTCCAAGTGCTGGCCTCCGGCTCGCCGATCTGCGCCGAGCTGGATCCCTGAAAAACCGCGGCGCTTTGACTGGTCACGCGCCCGGGCTCCGCTATGCTGCGCGCCGAACGATGACCCAGAAGCTCCGTGTGCTCGTGCTGTTCGGCGGCCGCTCTGCTGAGCACGAAATTTCGTTGCTGTCGGCGCGCTTCGTGGTCGAGGCGCTCGATCCGGAGCGCTTCGAGCCGGTCTTGGTCGGCATCGACAAGCAAGGGCGCTGGCAGCTCGAGTCGCGCGCATCCTTGCTGGCTGCTGGTGAGGGTGCGCAAGCGATCGCGCTGTCGTCAGGGTTGCCGCAGGTGTCGCTGCCGCCGCGACCAGCAGCGAGCGGCGCGCTTCAGCTCGCCGTCGAAGCGCAGGCGTCGGCTGGGGTCGACGTGGTTTTTCCGGTGCTGCACGGTCCGTTGGGCGAGGACGGCACGGTCCAGGGCTTGCTCGAGCTGTCCGGGGTGCCGTACGTCGGCGCGGGCGTGCTCGGTTCGGCGGTCGGCATGGACAAGGACGTGATGAAGCGGCTCTTGCAGCAAGCCGGGCTGCCGCTGCTGCCGTACGTTACCTTGCGCCAGGCGCGCTTTGCGAAGGCGCGCGAAGCGGCGCTCGGCGAAGCTGCCAAGCTTACGTTCCCGGTCTTCGTCAAACCAGCGAATTTAGGCTCTTCGGTGGGCGTCAGTCGCGTCGTCGGGCCGGCCGGGCTGGGCGCTGCGGTCGATCGCGCGTTCGAGTTCGATGCCAAGGTGGTGATCGAGCAAGGCCTCGATCATCCGCGTGAGATCGAATGCGCGGTGCTAGGCGGCGAAGTGCCGCTCGTCTCGGTGCCGGGGGAGATCGTCATCGATCACCCGGACGGCTTCTACTCGTACGCTGCCAAGTATCTGGACGACGCGGGCGCCACGACGCGCATTCCGGCCGAGCTCAGCGCGGCGGAAACTGCCGAGGCCCAGGCGTTGTCACGCCGGACATTCGAAGCGCTGGAGTGCGAAGGCATGGCGCGGGTCGACTTATTCTTGGACAAGCAGCGCAAGCTTTGGGTCAATGAGATCAACACCATCCCGGGCTTCACGCGCATCTCGATGTACCCGAAGCTGATGCAAGCCAGCGGCGTCGGGCCGCGTGAGCTCGTCAGTCGGCTGATCGACGATGCACTGGCGCGCGGTAAGAGCAAAGACGGACGCAAGACGAGCAACTGAACATGACCGATGAAACCCAAGCCAAGGCGCTGTATTGGGACGTGACTCAGCCGGTGCCGCGACGGGTCGAAGACCTGCTCTCGCGCATGAATTTGGCCGAAAAAATCGGCCAAATGCTGCAGCTCGACGGGCAAGTCGATCCGGTCAAGAACGTGCGCGACAAGCAGCCCGGCTCGATGTTTCACATCTTGAACGAGCGTTTGAGCGAAGCGATGGACGCGGCAGCGGCAACCCGGCTCGGTATCCCGCTCTTGATCGGCGAGGACGGCATTCACGGCCACTCGTTTCACCCCGGCGCGACGATCTTCCCGACTCAGCTGGCGATGGCCGCGTCGTGGGATCTGGAGCTGGTCGAACAGGTGGCGCGCGTCACAGCGCGCGAGATGGCGACGACCGGCGCGCACTGGACCTTTTCGCCTGTGCTGTGCCTGACGCGCGACCTGCGCTGGGGTCGCACCGGCGAGACCTTCGGTGAAGATCCGTTCCTGGTAGGCGAGCTGGGCGCAGCGATGATCCGTGGCTACCAGGGCAAAGGTTTGAGTGATCCAGACGCTGTTTTGGCGTGCGCCAAGCACTACGCCGGTTACTCCGAGACTCAAGGCGGCCGCGATGCGTCGGAGGCAGACATTTCACGGCGCAAGCTGCAGAGCTTCTTTTTGCCGCCCTTCCAGCGTGCCGTCCAAGCTGGCTGCATGACATTCATGACCGGCTACCAGTCGATGGACGGCTTGCCCTCGACCGCGAATCATTGGCTCTTGCGCGAGGTGCTCAAGCACCAGTGGGGCTTCGAGGGCATTCTGGTTACCGACTACGCCAACGTCGGGCGCTTGGTCTTCGAACAGCGCATCGCTCCCAGTCTGGTCGAAGCGGCGGTGATTGCCGTACGCTGCGGCAACGACTTGATCATGGCGACGCCCGGCTTCTTCGAGGCCGCCCAAGAAGCCGTCGCGCGCGGGCTCTTGCTCGAAGCCGAGATCGACGACGTCGTGCGGCGCATCCTCGCGCTCAAGTTCCGGATGGGCTTGTTCGAGAACCCGCGCCGCCCCGATCGTGAGGCGCAGAAATGTGTGGTGAATTCTGCCGAACACCGCGCGCTCAACCTGCGCGCTGCGCGCGAGTCGATCGTGCTGCTCCAGAACGACGGCATCTTGCCGCTCGACGCGGCCAAGTTGAGCTGCGTGGCGGTCGTTGGTCCGAACGCCGACAACGCGCTCGCGCAGCTCGGAGATTGGTCGCTCGGCGCGACGCAGTACGGACCGGAATACGGCCGGCAGCCGCGCGAGCTCACGACGACGGTGCTCGACGGTATCCGCGCGCAGTTGCCCCACGCTGCCGTTCGCCACGCCGTCGCCGGTGATTTGTGGTCGAAGGAAAAAGGCGCGCTGGCGGAAGCGGTGAAGGTAGCGCAAGACGCCGAGCTTTCCGTGGTCGTGGTCGGCGACGACATCCCGTTCATCGGCGAGACACGCAGCACGGCGACGCTCGAGTTGCTCGGCAATCAGAATGCGTTGATCGACGCCGTCGCCGCCGCCGGTCAGCCATTCATCTTGGTGCTGATTGGCAGCAAGCCGTTGGTGTTGCCCGAGAGTGCAAGCCGCGCCAACGCCATCCTGCAGTGCTTCAACCCGGGCATGCAGGGCGGCAAGGCACTGACTGAAATCCTGTTCGGCGAGCAGAACCCGTCCGGCAAGCTCACGATCTCGCATCCGCGGCACGTGGGGCAACAGCCGATTTTCTACAGCCAGGTGCGCGGTCAGCACGGCGACCGCTACGCTGATCTCACGCAGGAGCCGCTGTTCGTCTTCGGTCACGGCCTCAGTTACACGCAGTTTCGCTATCAAAATTTGAAGGTGCGCACGCCGCTCGTCCACGCCGGGCAAGCCGTCGAGCTCGAGGTGGAGCTGGCGAACGAAGGCACGCGCGCCGGCACCGAAGTCGTGCAAGTCTACGTTTCTGATCTGGTCACTTCGGTCACCTGGGTCAATCAGTCCTTGATCGCATTCGAGCGCGTGACGCTCGCCCCGGGCGAAAGGCGCGTCCTCCGGCTTTTCATCCCGCATCAGCGGCTGTCGCTCGTGAACGCCTACGAACAGCGCGTTGTCGAGCCCGGCGAATTCGAGCTACTCGTCGGCGGCACCTCGCAACGCGCCAACCTCCTGCGCGCCACCTTCCACGTCGACGGCACCGCCTTCTCCTACGACTCCATCCCCGGCGTCGCGCGCTAACGAGCTCGCGAGAGCGAGGAATCAACAGGAAGGCGGGAAGGCGGGAAGGTTTTGATTGTTCGAGCGTGCGGACGGAGAGGTCGACGCTTTCCCGGTGGGTCGACGCCCCCGATTCGCCCACCCCAAGTTCAGGCCTTCCCGTCTTCCCGCCTTCCTCTGACCATTCATCGCATTTTGCGATTCGAGCAACGAGCGAACAGGAAGGCGGGAAGGCGGGAAGAATTCCAGGTGTTCGAGCAGGCAACTGAGGCCCAATTGCTATCCCTAGCGTCGAGCTTACCCGTACCACCC
>JBBRMI010000021.1:0-63659 GCA_038230915.1 Polyangiales bacterium
CGCGCGCGTGCCTGGCACGCGCCACAAACCCTGGCCTACTACCCCCAAATACCGCCGACGGTGACTCACGGACCGTCGGGCACGGGCACGGGCACGGGCACGTTTACGCCGAGAGCGCAGCATTCAGGGACAGACCCTAACGTCAGCCGCGCGTTCACGCCTGCGGTTTACAACAGCGAGACGATCGCCTCGAGCGACGCGCGGTCGAGCGCCATGAAGCGAAGGCCGACCTCCGCCTTCGAGGCGCGCACCACTTCGCACTGAATCGAGACCGAGCGACCGTCGAGACCGAGCGACAGTTCGAAGCGGATGACGTTGCCGGTGGCAATGTGGACATCGGTCTTGACGGCAGCGCCGCCCATCGAGACGTTGACGCACTCGGCGCTGAAGCGTTTGTCGTCGACGATCACCCAGGCGGCGGCGCCGACCAGCACGCGGTGGTGGATGCGGCGCTCGGGGGCGCGGCCAGAGACGTCGGCTGCGGAGTGGGCGAAACGGCTGGTGCCGCTCATGACGCCAGGTTGAAAAGCAGAAAACATGCCAGACCCGGGCCGCCGCGTAACGTGCGGAGACAGTTCGAAATCTGCGGGGAAGGGCCCTTACCGAGGGGAAACACTGCGCAAACTTTGCAAGCTCCGCCAAAAATGAGCAGATTCGCGGAGCTTTGGGCGGATCCTGCTACACCGCCCCCGTGGACCTCTTTCCCCTCGCCGCGACCGCCCATGACAACTGCACGCCGGGCGTGCCGGCCAGGTTGGATTGAACGCGATGGACCTCGTTCAGCTGCGTATTCCCGGTAAGGCAGCGCCTCCCACGACCCGGCGCGGCTTCTTGCCCACGACCGCCGCGGAAGTGAAGGCGCGCGGCTACTCGGAGCTCGACATCTTGATCGTGACCGGTGACGCCTACGTCGACCACGCGGCGTTCGGGCCGATCCTCATCGCGCGGTTTTTGGAGGCGCGCGGCTACAAGGTCGGCGTGGTGGCGCAACCTGATTGGCGCACGCCCGACGACATCGCGCGCATGGGGCGACCGCGGCTGTTCGTCGGTGTCAGCGCCGGCAACCTCGACTCGATGCTGAACAAGCTCACGGCGCAGAAGAAGGTGCGCTCGGAGGACCAGTACTCGCCGGGCGGCCGCACCGAGATGCGCCCGAATCGCGCCACGATCGTGTATTCGAACCTGTGTCGGCAGGCGTTTCCTGGGACGCCGATCGTGCTCGGCGGCATCGAAGCCTCGCTGCGCCGCATCGCGCACTACGATTACTGGTCGGACTCGATTCGGCGCTCGATCTTGCTCGACGCCAAAGCGGATTTACTCGTGTTCGGCATGGGCGAGCGCGCGGCGTGGGAGATCGCGCGGCGGCTGGACGGGGGCGAGAGCGTCGCGGACCTGAAGGATGTACGCGGCACCGCTCACGTGATCGACGACGCCGAAGAGTGGGGTCGGATCGCGGCGTCGCCGAGCAAGTTCGTACCGGACGGTTTGCCTGTCGTGCTGCCGTCTTACGAAGAAGTGTTGGCCGACAAACGCGCGTTTTCGACGATGTCGCAGCGCTTTCAGGTCGAGACGAATGCGCAAAATGCACGGCCGATTTTACAGGTACACGGCAAGCAAGCCGTGTACTTCAACCGCCCGGCGCTGCCGCTGAGCGAGCAGGAGATGGACGCGCTGTACGACCTGCCGTTCGAACGCGCGCCGCATCCAAGCTACAAAGCCGACAAGGTGCCGGCGTTCGAAACCGTGAAGGAGTCGATCGTCACGATGCGCGGCTGCTTCGGGGGCTGCACGTTTTGCAGCATCACCGAGCACGAGGGCCGGGTGATCCAGAGCCGTTCGTCGGACAGCGTGGTGCGCGAGGTACGGGCGCTGACCAGGATGGCTGGATTCTCGGGGATGATCAGCGACGTCGGCGGCCCGACCGCGAACATGTACAAGATGACGTGCAAGGACGAGCGCACCGAGAGCGCGTGCCGGCGGTTGTCGTGCGTGCACCCGGGCATCTGCAAAAACTTGGTGACTGATCACCAGCCGGTGATCGACTTGTTGAAAAAAGTGCGCGAGGTTCCGGGCGTGAACCGCGTCTTCGTGGCTTCCGGTGTGCGCTACGACCTGGCCGAGCGCAGCCCAGAGTTCATCAGCGAGCTAGCGAAGCACCACACCGGCGGGCAGCTGTCGGTCGCGCCCGAGCACACCAACCCGCGCGTGCTCGAGAAGATGAAAAAACCAGGCATCGAGAGCTACGAGCGGTTCGCTGACTCGTTTTGCAAAGCCAGCGAAAAGGCCGGCAAAGAGCAGTACCTGGTGCCGTACTTCATTACCGGGCACCCGGGGTCGACGCTGGCCGACACGGTCGAGCTGGCGCTGTATCTCAAGCGTAAGGGCATGCGGCCGCGCCAGGTGCAGGACTTCATCCCGACGCCGATGTCGATGGCGACGTCGATGTACTACACGGGGCTCGATCCGTTCACACAAGAGCCGGTCCACACTGCGCACGAGCTGCGCGAGAAGCGCCAGATGAAGGCGCTGCTCTTTTACTGGGATCCGAAGCAGCAGCCGTTGGCGCGCGAGGCGCTGAAGCGTGCTGGTCGCGGAGATTTAATCGGGCGCGGTCCGCAGTGCCTGGTGCCGCCGGAAGGTGGTTCGTCGTTTCCGTCGTTCGCGCAGAACCGACCGGCGGGACCCTACGGCGCGCCCCGCCACGACAGCACGCGGCGCCTGCGCGCCAACAAGGGAAAGAGACGCCCTTCGTAGAAGCGGCGCAAGTTTTTGCGACTCATCGCCGGCAGCACCTGATCGCCGAGCAGCTTTTGGCAGTCGGACGCCAAGCAGAACAGCGTGAACACTTCGGCGGCGGAGAAAATTCGCGCCAAGGCCGAGCCGATGATTCCGGAACGGCGCCCCGGATCGCCGTGCTTGACGACCAGGCTGCGAAACTCGCGGTACGTGAGACGATCACGCGGGTGACGTGCGTGGGGCGCTTGGAACAGCTCCTCGAAAGCCGCTTCATCGAGCTGACCGCCCGCGCCGAAAACGCCCGATTCGAAGCCGTGCTTGCCGCGAGCGATGTCCGGAACCGAAATACTGAGTGACGGTTTTTGGCGCGTCAGGTACCCGAGGAAGCCGTTGATGATCAGCGCCAGCGGCGCGGCGAGCAGCCAAGGCAGCCCGAGATCCGTCATGCCGGTCAGAGTCTGTTCCGGTGTGATGGCCTCGTCATGATCCGGATCGAAATAGCGCGCGTGAAGCTCGAGCGCGCTCCGAGCCCTGCGAGCCGATTTTTCGGGTGCCACGTTGCGAGACAATAGGAGGTTTTTCGAGTCCGTGTGGGGAGGCTTACCCGAATCCATGCGGTTGGGGGGAGTGTCGCCCCCACCAGGAAGGCCCTTTTTCATGGCCGTGTGGCCGGTGTTGATTGAAGGGTGAGCGGCGGGTAGCGTGGGAGCCTATTTTGGCCACGAAACTTGCGCTGAGCGAGTTCAAAGGCAACGACCGCTTCATCATCGAGGGCATCCTTGGCGAGGGCGGGATGGGTGTCGTTTATCGCGCACGCGACTTGCGTCGCTCGTCCGCGGTCGCGTTGAAGACCATGACGCGCCTCGACCCGTCGGCTCTGCTGCGTTTCAAGAAAGAGTTCCGCTCGCTCGCCGACATCGCGCATCCGTCCGTGGTGCAGCTGTACGAGCTGTTCGCCGAGGGCGACCAGTGGTTTTTCACGATGGAGCTGCTGGAGGGGACCGACTTCGTGAGTTACGTGCGCGGGATCACGCGCGTGTCCGGCGCCCAACTCACGCGTACCGACTCGGGTTCGCTCCTGCGACCGCTGGTCTCGAGCGCGCCGACGATTGAAGCGGCGTTGCTGGAGTCGGAGGTCGACCCGAGCTCGCTGCTAGCGATCGTCAACAGCGGTGAGCAAGTCGGCGACGAGACCCGGCTGCGTGAGGTTTCGCTGGGGCTGCTCGACGGCATGCTGGCGATCCACGCCTCCGGCCGCCTGCATCGCGACATCAAGCCGTCCAATGTGATGGTCACGCCGGAAAGTCGCGTGGTCTTGCTGGATTTCGGCGTCGTGGGCGAGCTGGGCCGTGGCAGCGAGCGGGTCGAAGATCTGGTGCTCGGTACGCCCGCGTACATGGCGCCCGAGCAGGCGCGCGCCTCCTTGGTCGGGCCGCCGGCGGATTTCTATGCGATGGGGGTGATGCTGTACGAAGCCTTGACCGGGCAGTTGCCGTTCGATGGCGCCCCGGAAGAGGTACTGTACGCCAAGCAGCAGGGTCGGCCGCGCCCGCCGAGCGAAATCGTCGACGGCGTGCCGGCCGATCTCGGCGCGCTGTGTCTCGACTTGTTGGCGCCGGCGCCGCAAGACCGCCCGCACGGCGCCGAGATCTTGGATCGGCTGCGCAGAGCGCGCCCCGGGGCGAGGGTGACGGGTCGCTCGCTCAGCCCCTCGACCACGACTGGCTCTTCGCGCGCGTTCGTGGGGCGCGAAGCGGAGCTGTCGGTGCTGCGCCAAGGCCTGCGTCGCGCGTCACGCGGTGAAGCCGTGTTCACGCTGGTGTCGGGCGCTTCCGGGATCGGCAAGACGACGCTGATCCAGCGTTTCTTGAAGGAGGTCGGGCAGACGCCGAGGACCTTGGTGTTGTCCGGTCGTTGCTACGAACGCGAGGCCGTGCCGTTCAAGGGACTCGATAGCGTGGTCGACGAACTGAGCCGCTGGCTGTCGTTGATGCCGCAGCAGGAGCTGGGTAGCTTGCTGCCGACACACGCCGCCGAGCTGTTGCGCGTGTTTCCGGTGCTGCGCGGCGTGCCGGCGCTGGAGCGACGAAGCGCGGGCCGTCCCGAGGCCGGTGACCCGCAAGAGCTGCGGCGCCGCGCGTTCATGGCTCTGCGCGGGCTGCTTGGGGCGATCGCCGACGATCGACCGTTGGTGATTCACATTGACGACCTGCAGTGGGCCGACGTCGACAGCGTGGCGCTGCTTGAGCAGGTGCTGCACGCGCCGGGCGCGCCGGCGATGATGCTGATCGGCAGCTTCCGCTCCGAAGCGCTGGGCAAGAGCGTGGCCTTGACCGAGCTGCTCGGCTTGGTCGAGCGGATGAGCGTGCACGGCAAGATTGAGCGGCTGGAGCTGGCGCGGCTGACGTACGAGGATTGTGCGCGGCTGGCGGCGCTGTCGCTGGGTGACCGAGCGCAGTCGTCGCCGGAAGTCGTGCGGCGGATCGCTGAGGAATCGCAGGGCTTGCCGCTGTTCGTGTCCGAGTTGTCGGCGTGGCAACGCACGGCTGCGGCCGACGAGACGAGCGGCCTCATCTCGCTCGACGCGGTGATTCAGGGCCGGGTGGACGAGCTGCCGCCTGAGGGCCGCGCGCTGCTCGAAGTATTGTGCGTGGCGGGTGGCCCACTGCCGATTCGGGTCGCCGAGGCTGTCGTCGGTCTGAATGACGCCGACTCTTTGCGGGCTCGGCTGCGCGTGGCCAAGCTGACGCGCTCGGTCGAGAGCGGTGAGCGCGAGCTGCTGGATATTTATCACGGAAGGATCCGCGACAGCCTGCTCAGTGGCATCGAGGCTGACCGGCAGCGTGGCCTCCACGCGCGGCTGGCGATGGCGCTCGAGCGCTTCGGCGGCGTCGAAGCTGGCGTGCTTGTCGAACATTTTCTGGCGGCCGGTGAGGACGAAGGGGCGCGCCGGTACGTGCTTTTGGCGGCGGTCGCGGCTGAACGCGGCTTGGCTTTCTTGCGCGCCGCGGGCCTGTACCGGCGAGCCATCGAGCTCGAGCTGCCGCATCCGCGCTGGCAGCTGGAGCGCAGCGTGGGTGACATGCTGCTGGCGGCAGGTCACGCGGGTGAGGCCGCGGCGGCGTTTGCCAGTGCCGTGCACCACGCGCCGGCCGCCGAGCGCACCGCGTTGCGGCGCCTGGCGGCCGAGCACTTTCTGAAGAGTGGCGGCGAGACCGAAGGCCTACGGCTGCTGCGCGAAGCGCTGACCGACGTGAAGCTCGGTTACCCGGAGACGACTGCGTCGGCGGTCGTGTCGCTGCTCGGCAATCGCGCGCGCCTGATGCTGCGCGGAATGCGCTTTGAGCAGCGCGACGCGGTGAGCGCGCAGGAGCTGGAGCGGATCGACGTCGCGTTCGCGGCCAGCTCGGGCTTGGCGTTGTTCGACGTGGTGCGGGCCGCAGACTTTGGCGCACGCCACCTGCTGTTGGCGTTGGACTGCGGCGAGCCGATTCGGATTTGCCGCGCGCTGGCGATTGAAGCCTCGGGGCGTGCCGCCGTCGAAGTGCGCGGCCGCGACAGCATCGAGGGTCTGGTCAGGACCGCCGAGAGCTTGGCCACGCGCAGCAACGACCCGCACGCGATCGCGCTGGCACGGCTGGCGGCCGGGCTGGTGCGAGTATTTTGCGGCGAGTGGCGCGCCGCCCAAGCCACGCTCGACGCCGCTGAGCAGATCATCCGTGAGCGCTGCCGCGGCGTGCATTGGGAGCTGGCGAACGCCGTCGCTTGGTCGATGAACGCGCTGATCTTGTGCGGTGAGCTGAAGGAAGCCGCGCTACGCGTGCCCGAGGTCCTGCGCGAGGCGCAAGAACGCGCGGATCGCTTCGCGCTGATGCACATGGTCTACCCAGCGGCCATCACCGCGATTGTGGCCGATGACCCGGACACAGCCGATCGCATCGCGCGTGAGTTTCCGCGATTTGGCGGGGATTTCTCGGAGAAATTCACGGGCGGGCACTGGGGCAGCCTGGTGTCGCGGGTGTCTGCCAACCGCTACCGTAGTCGCGGCCAGCTGGCGCACCGGGAAATGGAGGTCGACTTTGCGAAGATCCGCGCTGCGCACTTCTTGCGCGTGCACATGATGCGCGTCTGCACCACGTTCGAACGTGGCCTGTGCGCGCTTTCGGCGGCCGAGGACGGTGGCGATCGGACCAGCTTGTGGCGCCTAGCCGCGCGCTGCGCCAAGGAGCTGCTTCGCGACCGGCCGGACTACGCGGCGCCGATGGGCCACCACGTGATGGGCTGCCTACTCGCCGGGCAGGGTCAAAAAGAGCGGGCGCTCGAGCAACTGGACCTCGCGATTTCGGGTCTTTCGCGCGTCGACATGGGCTATCTAGCCAGTTGTGCCAAGGCCAGGCGCGGTGCGCTTGCCGGTGGCCAAGCAGGACGAGAGCTGTTGGAAGCGAGCACAGAGCAGCTGGTCGCGCAGGGCATCGTCAACGTCGAGCGTTGCCTCGACATGAGCGCGCCTGGGTTTCGAGGAGCTTTGCGTTGAAGGTCGTTCGGCAGCAAGCATTGACGGTAGTCGCGCCGATCACGCTCGGACATGAAGCGGGTAGTGACGCGTGGCTGCGCGAGCACAAGCATGAGCTGCAGCGCGCGCTTGGGCGCACGGGCAGCCTGCATTTTGCGCGCTGGGTGTTGCTGCCGCCGTCGCTCGACATCGACGGTCGTCCGATCGGCGAGCAACACCTGCTGGCGTTCGAGACCAATTTCGACGGCGAGCTTTCGGACCACGTGGCAGATTTACGGGTGGCGCTCGGCCCGCTGCTCGACGGTGCCTTTGCGCACGTCGAGCGCTACCCGGGCTCCGACGACCTGCCGGCATTAGCCCAGTTCTTTCGCGACCATTCGCTGCGCGCCGCGGCTTATTACATCGCGCACGGCGGCCTCTCGGTGCCGGTCGTGCATGGCGATGCCACGCTGCGCCGCGCGGTCGAAGACCGCCTACGCCAGCTGTCGACCGGCGCCAAGGTCGACGCGCAAGCCGCGCTGCCGCTGGCGCTCGAGCTGCAACGAACTGCGCGCGCCGTCGCGGCCCAGGGCGGCCTCACGTTGGGGCACGTCGACCGTGGGTTGTCGGAAAAATCCGGCGTGCTGGCGCGCGCGCTCGGTCGACCGTTTTCGGTGTTGTTGGCGTTCCTCTTGGCGCCGTTCTTCGAGTGGCTCGACGAGCGTGTGCGGCGCGGTCAGCCGAGCTTCGAGACGCCGGAGCTGAAGGCCAAGCGCGACGGCATCGGCGTCGAGGAGGACCGCGTCGACCAGAACGGGCTCACGCACATGGTACCGCTCAAGTCCGGATGGTACCGAGCTTTTGCGCTGAAGACGATGGTGTACCTGGTCACGGCCTTGGCCGATGCAGGCGCTTTGACCGGGCGTTTGGGCGGGATTCAGACGATTCACTTCGCTCGTTGGCTGGCGTTGCCCGACCGGCGGCTGCTCTTTTTCAGCAACTACGATGGCAGTTGGGAAGCGTACTTGGGTGAGTTCGTCGAAAAGGCCTCGATGGGCCTAACGATGATCTGGACGAACACGCTGTGGTACCCGAAGACGCGGCTCTTGCTGTTCAAGGGTGCCCGGGACGAAGAAACGTTCAAAGCCTGGACGCGAGCGTTTCAGGTACCGACCCAGGTTTGGTACAGCGCCTACCCGACGCTCTCGGTGGGTGACGTGCTGCAAAACGCCAAGCTCCGTGAGCTGTTGGGTAGTCAGCTCGACGTCACGAGCGCGGAACGGCTATTGGCTCTGCTATGAGGAGAAGCCTTGGAACGAGCTGACGTTCAGGGATTGATGCTGTTCGCGTACAGACAGCACCCACGCTCGCGCTTCTACTTGCTGAAGTTCGACGGTGGGGAGCCACGCGAATGGCTACGGCGGGTCCTGACCAACGTCACGAGTGGCGTCGAGGAAAAAGACGGCCAATATCGGTTTAATTTGGCGTTTTCGGCGCGCGGTCTGGCAGCGCTCGGCCTCAGCCGGGAGGACCTCGACACGTTTCAGCGCGAGTTCGTGCAGGGGATGGCCCACCCGGAGCGTTCCACCGTGCTCGGCGACCGCTATGCAGACGACCCAACCACCTGGCAATGGGGCAACCGCAGCGAGCCGGTCGACGCCGTGGCCATGCTTTACGCGCGCAACGACGCGGAGCTCGCCGAGCGCTCGGCCGAGCTCGAAAAGCTGTTCGACAAGTTCGGCATCGCACGCCGCGTCGAAGACGTCGGCTTGCCCGACGACGGCCGCGAACATTTCGGTTTCGCGGACGGCTTCGCGCAGCCGTACATTCGCGGCAGCGGTCGCAAGCGCCAACCGGGCGACGTGAAGATCGCCACGGGCGAGCTGGTGATTGGCTATCCGAACGCCTACGGCAAGGTGACCAGCATTCCCAGCGCTAAGCGCCGCCGCGGCATGCGTGAGCACCCGTTCCCGGTGTCGGGGACCGATCGGGTCGGCTTTGGCTACAACGGCACGTACCTGGTCTTGCGCAAGCTGCGCCAAGACGTTGCCGCGTTTTGGCAATACTGCTGGGATTCGGCGGTCGCCGAGCAAGCCCCCGACGTTGGCGCGCGCGCCAAGTTGATCGCGGCGCGTTTCGTTGGGCGTTGGCCGAACGGCGTGTCGTTGGTCGAAGCGCCGGATGTCGAGCGGGCGCCGGCCGCGGGCTTAAATGACTTTGGGTTTAGAAAGCAGGATCCGGACGGGTTGCGCTGTCCGTTCGGTGCGCATATCAGGCGCGCCAATCCGCGCGATATGTTTGGCGACGACGCCAAGGAAGGGCTGCGCGAAGCCAACCTGCACCGCATGGTGCGGCGCGGCCGCGCCTACGGGCCCAAGCTCGACGGCGGCATGCCGCGCACCGATGATGGCGCGGAGCGCGGACTGTATTTTGTGGCGCTCAACGCCAATTTACGCCGCCAGTTCGAGTTCGTGCAGCAGACTTGGATGAATAGCTGCAAATTTGCCGGTTTGTCGGCGGAGCGCGACCCGCTGATCGGCAAACAAGCGTTCGACTTCGACGATCAGCCCGTGCCGCGGATCTTTTCGGCGCAGGCGCGGCCGACGCGCGAGCGATACGAAGGCTTGCCGAAGGTCGTCCAGGTGCGTGGCGGCGAGTATTTCTTTTTGCCCGGCCTGCGGGCGTTGAATTTTCTGTGCGACGGGAGTGAGTGAGCCTGGCTCGCGTTGAGCTCCGCGGGCGCGTGGCAGTGGTCACGGGTGCGGCGAAGGGCATCGGTCGCGCGACCGCGTTGCGGTTGGCTGGGGCGGGGGCGAAGGTTGCTGGCTGTGACACCGACGAAGCGGCGCTTGCTGCAACGCTTTCGGAGTGCCAGACGCTGGGCGCCGCTACCCTCGGCGCCACCGTCGATGTGGGCGACAGCGCTCAGGTGCAAGGCTTCGCCGAGCGCGTCGAGCGCGAGCTGGGCGCGACGTTTTGCCTCGTCAACAACGCCGGCGTCGGCGTTTCGGGCGGTTTTTTCGATACAGAAGCAGCGGATTGGGAGTGGTTGCTGCGCGTGAACCTGTTTGGCACCATTCACGCTACGCGCGCGTTCGCGCCCGCGATGCGAGAGCGCGGCCAGGGACGGATCGTCAACGTGGCGTCGGCTTCGGGCTACTGCAACTTGCCGAGCCTGACCGCCTACGGAACCACCAAGTACGCGGTGATGGGTCTGTCGGAGGCGCTGCGCGCTGAGCTGTTACCCTTCGGGGTAGTGGTGAGCGTCGTCTGCCCGGGCTTGGTCGCGACCTCGATCCTCGAAACCGCGCGCATCCGCGGGCAATCCGACGCAGAGGCCGAACGTGCGCAGCTGCAGCAGCTCTACCGGCGGCGCGGGCACCCGCCGGAAACTGTCGCGAAGGCCATCGTCCGCGCCGCTGAAAGTGGTAAAGCTCTGGTACCGGTGACCTCCGAGGCCTGGCTGCTCTACGTGATGAAACGCCTGGCTCCGTCGGCGTTGCCCTGGTTTTTGCGAGCTTCGGAGCGCCTGCACCGACAATGATCGACTCTCAGATGGTGAGCACGCCGGGCGGTATGCTCCACGTGCGGGTCATCGGCTCGGGCAAACCGGTGCTGCTGCTGCACGGCTTTCCGGACTCTTCGCTGGGTTTTCGTGAGCTGTGCGAGGGGTTGGCCGCGCAGGGCTTCCGGGCGATCGCGCCGGATTTGCCGGGCTATGGTCTGTCTGACAAACCTCCGGGATTAGAGCCGTATCGGTCGTCCGCCGCGATCGCCGACCTTGCGGCGTTAGCGCGCTGGACCGGTGACGAGCCAGTGGCGGTGGTGGGGCACGACTGGGGCGGCACGCTGGCGTACTGCTTTGCTAGCGAACACCCGGAGCTCGTGCGTAACCTGGTGGTGCTCAACGCCGCGCACCCCGCGAGCTACTCGCGCGCGCTGAAGAGCAGCCTGCAGCTCCTGCGCAGCTGGTACATCCTGTTCTTTCAACTGCGGGGAATCGCGGAATGGGTGGTGACGCGGCGCTGGGTATTCGGCTGGATGCTGCGCAAGTTGGTAGCCAAGAAGGTGCTGATGACGGCTGCAAGGGTCGAGGCCGCGCGGCGCGAGCTGTTGCGTCCGGGCGCGGCGCGGGCGGCGCTCAGCTACTACCGTGCCGCCGTGCGTTGGCCACTCAGCTGCTCCAGGATCATCGCCGCGCCGACGCTGATTCTGTGGGGCGATCGCGATCCGGCGCTCGATCCGCGGCTGCTCGATGACGTGTCCGAGCACATCACGGCCGTGACCGTGCACCACGTCGAGGACGCCGGCCATTTCGTGCAGTGGGACGACCCCGACCGCGTCCTCGCCGAGCTGGTCGCCTTCCTTCGATAAGCGACCGTGAAAGTTTACTCATGTCGGAGCTGAGCGGGTTCGATGCTTGCACAGCAGCCGAGCGGGGCGGCAACCCCGCGACCCACGAGGCAGACATACGTATCCCACCTGTTCAGATGAGCACGCTTCGCGTGGCTCGTCACGACAACGAGCGAAGCGCGAATTTTTCAACGTTGTCGGGGCTTCCCAAGCGGTGGGTTAGGTCTGTTACGCTTCACGACCGGCCTTCGCATGACCAACGTACCTCCGAAGTCCGAAGTCCCCGCACCCAAGACCGAAGGCAAGCGCCGCGCGAGCGTCTTGGCGCTCAAGCTGCACGAGGTTGCGGAGGCGCTGGAGGAGAGGCTCGACGACCCGAGCTTGGTGCTCGAGTTGTTGGTCAACGCGATCGCGAAGGGCGAGCAGCCAACCGAAGCCTGGGAGCGCTTGCACCGCGCAGCGGTACGTCACGACAAGATTTCCGACTTGGCGATGGCGTACGAGCAGGTGGCCACCGACAAGCGGATAAAGCTTTTGACCGGCGAGCAGCAGGTCTTCATCTACCTGCGAGCAGCCACGTTTTTTCAGGTCGAGGGCGGCGATACCGAAGGCGCGATCGCCTACGCCGAGCGCGCCGCTGCGGCGGTGCCAGGTCACCCGGAGGCGTTCGGGTTGCTCGAGCGCTTGTACGGGACGACGAACAAGCCCGCGCGCTTGGCCGAGCTCTACGTCGACGCCAGCTCGCGCGCGCAAGACGCCGAGATCAAATTGCAGCTGCTGCGCCGCGCGGCTGAGCTGGTAGGCGGTTTGCCGCAGAGCGATGACTTGGCGATCGACACGGCGCAACGCATCTTGAAGCTGGCGCCGGGAGACGACGGTGCGCGTGAGGAGCTGGTGCGGCGACTGCTCGCCCGCGGCCGCCACAAGGAGGTCGCCGACGTTTTCGAGCTCGCACTCAAACGTGAACCAAGCCCAGGCCCGGACGAAGCGTTGCTGCTGCGCGAGCAGCTCGTCGATCTGTGTCTCGGCTCGCTGAAGGACGTCACGCGCGCGCTCGGCCACATCGAAGGTGTGCTGCAGCTCGCGCCGAATCATCCGACCGCGCTGGCGGCCGCCGAGGGGCTACTCGAAAATCGCGCGCACGCGCTGCGCGCCGCCGCGGCATTGTCGGACGCGTACGAACGCTCGGCCCGAACCGATCGCGCGGTCGCCATGTTGAGCTTCGAGCTGAAGACCGTGCGTGGTCCGCGCCGGGTCGAGGTGCAGCGGCGGCTGGGCATTTTGCGGCAAGACGTCCTGTCGGATCCGGCCGGCGCGCTCGAGCTTTTGGCGCCGGTCGTGGCCGGAAACCCGGGCGACGACGAGCTGCGCGGCCGCTTCGTCGCGCTCAGCATGGCGCTCAGCCAGCCCGAGCAAGCGGCCCGGCTGCTGTCGCGCGCGCTGGCGACCAGCAAGGACAACGCGGTGCGGGCGCGCGTCGGCGCCGACGTCGGCCTGGTGTATCTGAAGAGCGGCGACGTGAAGCGCGCCAAGCCGGCATTTCAGCAGGTGCTCGACCTCGGTGAACGCGGCACCGCGACGCTGGTCGCAGCACGTGAGCTGTGCGAGCTGTGCACGGAGTCAGCGGAGCAGAAGTCGCTGCTCACCGCGCTCACGTTGGTCGTCGAGCTGGAGCCCGAGCGGGAGCCTCGCCAGGCGGCGGCACGGCGCTTAGCGCGCTTGAGCGACGGCGACGCTAAAGACGTCGAACGCTCGGTAGTGGCGTGGCGCGCGCTGATCGGCTCGCCCTGGACCGACGAGGCGCTGCGCCGGCTCGAGACCTTGTACCGCGAGGCCAAAGACGAAGACGGTCTGGCGGAAGTGCTGTTTCATCGCGCCGAGCGCACGAAGGAACCGGAAGAGGCGCGTGCGTTGGCGCTCAGCGCCGCCGAGCTAGCGACGGAAAAGGGCCGCAATCCCGAGGGTGCGATCGAGCTATGGGAGAAGCTGATGGAGCGCTACGGCGCGACCCCCGAGGTGCATCGTCGGCTGATGCCGCTGTTGATCCAGGCCAAGCGCTTCTTCGAGGTGTGCGAGCTCGTCGAGCAAGACATCACTTGGGCGGCGCCAGCCGAGCGCCCGCAGCTGTGGATGGAGCTGGCAGATCTCCGCATGACGCGCCTTGGGGATCCGGAAGGCGCGCTGCGCGCTTATCAGGAAGCCTTGCAGCTCGACCCTGCGCACAAGGCCGCGCGTAGCGCGGTCGAAAAGCTCCTCAATTTGCCCGACACTCGCGAGCTTTCGGCGGAAATTCTCGAGCCCGTGCTGCGGGCCGAGTCGCCTTCGACGGGCCTGTTGCGGGTGCTCGAGGTGCGCGCGGAGCTGGCGCCGACCGCAACGCAGAAGCTGGCGTTCTTGCGCGAAGCGAGCATGCTCGCCGCCACCGCGCTAGGCGATCCGGAACGGGCGCTCGAACTCTCGGGTGCTGGCCTCGGCATCGCGCTGCGCGAGCGCCGCGAAGAGCTGGACGACTGGCTGCGGCTCACGCTCGGCGTCGCCGATCAGGGCAGCGCCGCCCACCGCGCGGCCGTGCTGAACGCGGCGCTCGGCAACGCGGCCGTCGACTCAGCGGCGGTCTTCGAGCTGGCTAAGGCTACCGGTGAAGCGTTTGCGGCGGCTGGCGATCTCGAACGCGCGGTCGAGCTTTTGGGGCGTGCGTTAGTGTTTGACCCCGGCTCCCGCGAGCTGATGGGGCGCGTGGATCGTTTGCTTGCGGAGCAGGGCGCGCCGGAAGAGCGCTTGGCGTTGTACCAGGGCGCCCTCGAGCAGGAGCTGGATCCGACGCGCCGCCGCGAGCTGTTTCACGCGCTGGCGTCGTTGCAAGGTCGCGAGCTTAGCGACCCGTCGGCCGCGGTGAAGACGCTGCATCGCGCGCTCGGGGAGGATCCGAAGGATCGCACCGCGCACGAGGCGCTGGTTGAGCTGCTCGGGCGCAAGGGTGATTTCGACGCGCTAGCGGCCGAGTTGACGCGCGCCGTAGGGCTCGAGGGCGGCGATCGGAAGACGTTCACGCTTTTACGTTTGGCCGAGCTGTGCGAGCAACGCGGCAACGCGGCGGAGGCGCTGCGTCGCTATCGCGAGCTGTGCGAAGCAACGGATTTGGCCGACGACGTGCTGGAGGCGATCGAGCGGCTGGCTCGCGATCAAAACGACGGCGCGACTGTTAGGCTGACGCTGGAGCGGCGCTTGAGTCGCACCGCCGATCCGTCGCTGCGGGCGGCGCTGCTCGAGCGGCTGGGCAACGCGTTCGCTTGGCAGCTGTCGGATCCGGCCGGGGCGGCGCGCGCCTGGTTGGAAGGCGCCGAAATCGCCGAGCTTCTGCCGGCCGAGCTGGAGCGCGCGCGGCGCCTTTACGAACGCGTGCTGAGCGTCGACGCCGGCTCGGCACGGGCGGCGGGACGGCTCGTCGAGCTGTCGGCGCAGGTCGGCGACTGGGAGCAAGTGCGCGAAGCGTTCGAGGTCGTGTTGCCGACGCTCGAAGAGCGACACCTGGTCACGCTGCTGCTCGGCTTGGAAGAGCGCGCCGAGTCCACCGGCGCGGCGGCGAGCTACGTCGAGCTGGTCGATCTGGCGCTGGCGCGTAAAATCCATCCCGGGCGCGCGCGCCACCTCGGGCTGGCCAAGGCGCGCGCGTTGTCGAGCAGCCCGGGCGGCGCCGACGCGGCAGCAAAGCTGTTCCGATCGCTCGTCGAAACGGCTGGTGATGACGCCGCCCACGAGCTCGATTCGTTCGCGGACTTCTTGCAGCGCGCTGAGCTCAGCAAAGAGCGCGCTGCCGACTACCGCTGGCTGATGGCCGAGAGCGTCAAGCAGGCGCCGAGCCCGATCGAGCTGTGGCTCAAGTGGGCGGAAGTCGAGGAGCAACGCTTTCAAGAGCCAAACCGCGCGTGCGCCTTACTCGAGCAAGTCGTGGCTGCGGATCCGGAGCGCACCGACGCGTTGTTCGACTTGTCGCGGCTGCGCGCTGCGGCCGGCGACGCGAAGGGTGCGGCAGCTGCGCTGCGCGAGCTTTTGCCGCGCGCCGACGCCGAGAGTCGCCCGGCGATTCAGCTGAAATTGGCGAGCATCTTGATCGGTCGGTTGGCTGATCCGGAGGCCGCGCTCGAGCTGGCCGAAAGCGTGCTGGCCAAACACGCCAGCGACGCCGACGCACTGCGGATCGTGCACCAGGCGCTGGGCGCCGCACCGACCCGCACCCGCGCCGCGATGCTGCTCGAGCGAATGGCGGAGGGCTCGGAGGATCCGGACGCGCGCGCCGACGTGATCGAGGCGCTGTTGGCCGTTGCCGCGGCTGATCCAGAGTTGGCAGAAGCGCGCTCGCGTTGGATGCGCCAGCTTCTGGATACCAAGCTCGATCAGCCCGAAGAAGCGCTGAAGTTGGCGCTGCGCGGCGCTGAGGCCGCACCCGCTGAAGAGGAACTGTGGGGCGTGGCCGAAGAGATGGCGCGCAAGCTCAACCGCCCGGAGCCGGTCGCGGAGGCTTACGCCCGCACGATCGAGCGTGAGCTCTTACCAGCGGTCGCCGAAGCGGTGGGTCGGCGTGTGGTCGAATTTCAGGAAGAGTGGTTTGACGACGGCGAGCGGGTAATCGCGCTCTTGGCGCGCGTGTTGTCGCTGTGTCCGACCGCCGACTGGGCCTTCGATCGCTTGAAGTTGGCGTTCAACGCCCAGGGTCGCTACGCCGAGCTGTTCGAGCTGTACGACGCGCGACTGGCGCGCGATCTGTCGGCGACCGAGCGCGTCGAGCTGCTGCGCGAAGCCGCCATGGCCGCGCGTGATTTCGCCGGCAACGCCGAGCGCGCGATCGAATACTTCGAGTGCCTGAATCGCGATAATCCGGGCGATCACCGCGTCGAAGCCTCGCTCGAGCGATTGTACGAACGCAACGGCAAGAAGCGGCCGTTGATCGATCTACTCAGCCTGCGCTTGCGCGGCCCCAGCAGCAAGCCGGCGGAGCAAAACGAGATCTTGGGGCGCGTGGCCGCGCTGTGGCTCGATTTGAACGAGCCGAAGGAAGCGCTCGCGCTAGCGGCTAAGCTACTCGGCGCGCCCGGTGGGGAGACCGACGGCGTGGCGCTACTCGAGCGCATCGTCGCGTTACCGGGCTCGGAGACGGCGATGGTCGACGACGCGCCCAGTGTTCGCGTCGCTGCCGCACGCTTGCTCTGCCAGCACTACCGCGCACAGGAGAGCATCGTCGACGTCGTGCGCATGCTCGAGCTCGAGGCTGACGGCTCGGCGCCCGACGCGCGCGTGCCATTGCTAGACGAAGCGGTGGAGCTACGGCTCGGCACGTTGGCTGATCCGAGCGGCGCGTTCGAAACGCTGTCCGGCATCGTGGCGCTGGTGCCGAACGACCGCGAACAGCGCGAGCGGTTGGCGAAGCTGGCGGCCGAGCTGGGCACGCTCGAACGCCAGGCGGAGGTGCTGCGTGGCGTGGCGCTCGGCGACGTAAGCCAGGCGACGCGCGGCAGCTTGCTGCTCGAAGCCGGCCAGACGTTCGAACAGGGCCTCGCCAACGCCGGCGCCGCCGCCGACCTCTACCGTGGCGTGCTGGCGTTGCCGGATGCCGAGCGCGGCGATGCGCTGGCGGCAGCGCGCGCCCTTTCCGGCATCTTGCGCGGCGAAGGGACGCCGCAGGAGCTGACACTCGTGCTGGAGCGCTTGGCCGAGCTGGCGCCGGCCGCGCCGGAGCGGCGTTTGGCGTTGGGCGAGGCGGCCGAAGTCGCGCTGTCGAAGCTGGGCGATCCGGCGCGCGCGATCTTGAACCTGGAGGCGCGGCTCAAGCTGGGCGGCGACGACATCGAGGCGATCGACGCGCTGTGCAAGGCGCTCGAGCGCGCGCAGCGCTTCGAGGATCTGGTGGTGGCGCTGGAGCGTCGCGCGGAGCTGAGCGAAGACGACCAAGTGGCGCGCAGTGACCGCACGCGCGCCGCGCAGCTGCTGTCGCGTGCCTTGGAAGATCGGCCACGGGCGATCGTTGCGTTCCGGCGAGTGCGCGGGCTGCATGGCCGTTCGCCGCAGCTATTCGAGTCGCTCAAAGAGCTGCTGACCGAGGAGCAAGACTTTCGCGCGCTCGGCGAGCTGTACGACGACGAGGTCGAAAACGAGGCCGACCCGGAGCGTCGGCGCAGCCTCTACCTCGAACTTGGCGCCCTGCATCGCCACCACACCGGCGAGCTGCTACGCGCGCTCGAAGCCTTCGTGGTAGCGCGCGACTGGGAGCGGGCAATCGAGGTCGCCGGGCTGCATCCGGCCGACGCCAGCTTGGGCCTATCGGTGGTGGAGCGGCTGCGTGAGCTGTCGGTGGCGGCATTCCAGAAGGAAGCCGCGCCCGAGGCGCTGGCGGCGGCGGACTGGGCCGTCCAGGAGCTTTGCGACCGGCGGCTGGAGCGCGGTGAGTACGAGACCGTCGTCTCCGAGCTGCTCGATGCTGCCAAATTGCCATTCGCCGAGACCCGGAAGCGCGAGCTGCGGCGTGACGCAGCGTGCCTGTGCTCCGATCGGCTCGACGACAACAAGAGCGCGATCGCGCTGTTCAACGAGCTGCTGGCCGAGGAGCCTGGCGACGAAGTCGCGCACGCATCGGTGACGCGGCTGTCGCTGCTCTTGGAAGAGCAAGGGCTGCACGCCGAAATCGTCGCGTTGTGGGAGGGGCAAGCCAAAGCGCGTCAAGAGCGCGGTGACAGCGCTGGGGCCGCGTTGTTGTACGCGCGCGCCGGTGAAAACGCCGAACAGCGCCTGGCCGATCGCAAGCGCGCGATCGCCGACCACGAAGCGGGCGCCAAGCTGGGCGGCGAAGCGTCGCTTTCGGCGTTAGCGCGGATCTTCCGTGAGCAGGGCGAGCTGCCGCGCGCCGCCGACGCGCTCGAACGGCTGCTACTGCTCGAAGGTTCGGAGCTGATCGCCGAGCGTGCGCTGGAGCTTTTGGCCGTCTACCGCGAGCTCGGCGCTCCGGAGAAGGCGCGTCCGGCGCTGGAGCGCGCCGCGCGGCTGGCAATCGACGCGCAGGCCGTGCGCGCCGCGCTAGCTACGCTGTATCGCGAGCTGTCCGATCACGGAGCGCTGGCGGCGCTGTTGGCCGAGGAAGCAGGCCGCACCTCAGATCGTCGGCAACGCATCCAGCTGCTGCGCGACGCCGCTGAGATTCAGCTCGTGCACCGCAATGATCCGGCGCTAGCCGCGCCGCTGCTCGAGCAAGCCATCGAGCTCGATCCCGACGATCAGAAGCTGCGGCTGCGGCTAGCGCAGGCGCTGTTCCTGGCCGGGCGCTATCCGGACGCCCAAGGCGTACTCGGCGAACAGATCCAGCGCTACGGCGCGCGCAAGCCGAAGGACCGCGCGATGGCGCACTTTCAGCTGGCGCGAGTGCTGCTGGCCAGCGCCCAAGAAGGCGACGCGCTGCGCGAGCTCGACGCCGCGTCGAAGATCGATCCGGCGCACCCCGGCATCATGCAGATGCTCGGGCGGGTGGCGATGGAGCAGGGCGAGTTCGATCGCGCCGAGCGCATGTTCCGCTCGCTGATGCTGGTTGTCGGTCGCGATGAGGACCCCGAGGCGCCGAGCAAGGCAGAAGCCCTGTTGTCGCTGAGCGAGCTGTCAGTGCGGCGCGGCGACGAAACGCGCGCTCAGGAACTCATTGAATCGGCGTTCGAGGCGTCATCGGAGAGCGGCCGCGAAGCCTTGGCGTTGGAGGCTGCGCTGCGCAACCGCGGGCGTCACGACCTCTTGGCGCGAGCGCTGTACAGCCGGCTCGAGCAGGTGTTGTCACCGGCCGAAGCCGCGACTGCCCTGGCTGATTTGGTCGTCCTGCACGCTGAGCACCTCGGCGGCCTCGAGTCGAGCGTTGGCACTTTCCGCGACCGCGCTCACGTCATCGAGCGCCTGCTGGATGACAGTCCTGATCGCGGCGGCGACGAGGGTTGGTCTGCGCTCGGCCGAATCTACGACCATCTCGGCGAGACCGCAGCCGAGGCGCGCATCTTGGAGCAGCGGCTTTCGCGAGCGGGCTCGGCGTCGCCGCCGTCGGATCCGGATCTGTATTTCCGGCTCGCGCGCAGCAAATTGGCGAGCCCCGCGACGGTAGCCGACGGCCTTTCGCTGCTGGGCAAGGCGCTCGATCTCCGGCTCGATCCTGCCCAAGCGCAGCGGGCGCTGGTCGGTCTCGAGGTTTCGGAGCAGCTGTTGCCCGAGCTGTCGGCGCTGCGCGAGAAGCTCGCGCGCGCCACCGGTGATGCGCGCGGTTTGGCCGAGGTGCTGGTGCTCAAGCTGGCCCAGCCTGGCGCTTCGGGGGTCGCGCTCGGCGAGCTCTTGGCGGCCACCACCGAGTTGCAAGACGTCGAGCTGGCCCAGCGCGGCCTCGAAGCGGCTTTGCACAACGAAGACGCCAAGCTTTCGCTGCGCGAATTGGCCGACGCGCGCCTGACGTTGGCAGGCATCTACGCCGGGCAGGGCGAGCTCGGTAAGAGCCTCGACCTGCGTGAGCAATCGCTGGCCACGCTGCCGGTCGAAGAACGCCGTGTGTTCACGCTGGCGCTCGCGTTGGAGTCGGCGGGCGACGAATCGGAGCGACCGCGCGCCGTTCGCCTGTATCGCGCGCTGCGCGAGAGCGAGCCGCGCGCCCGTGAGCTGTGGCAGCCGCTAGTGTTTCTGCTGCGAGCTACCAGCCAGTGGAGCGAGCTTTGCGAGCTGCTCGGCGAAGTCGGCAGCGAAGTCGAAGATCCCGCGGAGCGCAGCCAGTTGCGGCTCGAACGCGCGGATCTGCTGCTGAAGACGCCCGGCAACGAGCAACCAGCCATTCAGGCGCTGTTCGAGGTGATAAGCGACGATCCGTCGTGCATCTCGGCCGTCGCCCGGCTGCGCGAGCTGCTGGTCGCTACCGGGCGCGATACGGAGCTCGCGACGTTGCTGTCGAAGGAGCTGGATCGCGCGAAAGACCAGAATGATGTCGCGCGGGTCGTTGGCCTTTCGCTCGAGCTATCGCGGATGTTGAGCGACAAACGCCAGCTCGACCCTGGTTTGGACGTATGTCGCGCAGCCCTGCAGTGGTCGCCGAACGATCCGGAGCTGCTCCAAGCCTCGTTGGCGCTGGCCGAAAAGCTCGGCGATCCGGAACTGATCGCCGATGCGATCGAGGGCCTTTTGCGCGTGCAGACCGGCGTCGAAGCGGCCACGCTCGGCCGGCGTTTGGCAGCCTTGCGGGAGGAACTGGGCGATCGCGAAGGTGCCGAGCGCGCGCTTGAAGCCAGCTTCAGCGCCAACCCGCGCGACTCTTCGCTGCGCGATCTGTTGATTGTACGCTACACCGAGCGCGAGGATTACTCGAAGGTCGCGGGCCTGCTCAACGTGTCGCTACGCGAGCGGGCCGACGACGCGCGCTTGCTCGACCGTCTGGTCGAAGCCTACCGCGCCGCCGATCAGCCTGAAGCGGCGCTGAAATCGCTCGAAACCTTCATGGGCACCGCTAGCCAGGACGCCACGCTCCTGCGCAAGCGAGCGCAGCTGTTGGGTGAGCTGTCACGCGACGAAGAAGCCGTAGCCGCGCTCGAAGACGCGTACGCGGTCGACCCCACGCTGGCGTCCGACTTGATCGACGCGCTCGAACGCGCGATCGCCCGCGCTGAGCCGCCCGAAGATCGTCGGCTTACGCTCCGACTGGTCGAGCTGCTCGAAGCCGCCGGTGACGCCCACGGCGCCCGCGCGCGGCTGTCCGAGTTCGTCCGCGAAATGCCGGACGACATCGAGGCATTGCGGCGCTTGGCCGACCTTTCGACCCGCACCGGCAACGCCGAGCACGCCGTCAACACGCTTTCACGGCTAGTCGAAGTCGAATCGGGCGACGACCTGGTGCGCGATGCGTTGCGGCTCGCGGACGCGTGTGAGCAGCTCGGACGGCCCGAAGAGGCGCGCCAAGGCTTGGAACGTGCGCTCAGCGTCGACCGCCGCCGCCCTGACTTGCGGCAGCGTCTGCAGGCTGTTTACGGCGCGATCGGCGCCGTGCGCGAGCTGTGCGACATGCTGCTCGAGGACGCGAAGAACGCCAAGGAGCCGGGCGAGCAGAAGCGGCTTTTGCTGCGTGCCGGGGAGCTGCTCTTGGCGACCGACGGTCAGGCCGAAGCTGCCGTGCGCATTCTGGAGATGGTGCGCGAGCAGGATCCGGACAACATCGACGCGGTCGTGCAGCTATCGCGCGCGTACGGCGCCACCCAACGCAGCGACGACGCGCTGGCGCTGCTGACCTCGGTCACCGAAGCTTACAAGGGCAAGCGCGTGAAGGCGCTCGGCCAGGTATTCCAGGAGATCGCCAACCTGCACTTGGCCGACGGTTTCTTGTCCGACGCCTTGGCGGCGCTCACGCGCGCCTTCGAGCTCGACCCCAAAAACGGCAAGCTTGCGATGCAGCTCGGCACGCAAGCGCTCGAAATTGACGAAGACGACACCGCGCAGCGCGCCTTCCGCGGCATCACGATCATGAAGGCGCCCGAGCCCGGCTCGAACGACGGCGCCACGACCGAGATGAAAGCCGACGCCAACTACCACCTGGCCGCGCTCGCCAAAAAGGCGGGCGATCCGCGCAAAGCCAAGGTGCTGGCCACCAAGGCCCTTTCCGAGAACCCCGACCACCAAGCCGCCCGAGCACTCTTGGCCGAGCTGTGATAGAGGCGTGCCGCCATGAAGCGAGAGAAACGTCTAACTAAGCGCGAGAAGAAGGAACAGGGCGGGGCAGGCCACACCCACGAGCAGGGCCACATCCACTGCATCGCGTGCGGTCGCCACATCGACCCGACGGAGTTCTCTCAGGCGCCGCCGACCGCCGTCGTGATCACCTGCGACCACAAATCGCAGTTCCCATCGTGCGCCAACTGCGAAGTCACCTCACGCTACCTGGTCGCCGAACACGACCGCAGCGGCAAGCCCGTGAACACCGCGGCTGCGTATCACTGACTCCGGGGGGGCTGCCACGACGCAGCCCACCTCGCAGAAACTACCGTAGCGTCACCGGGTCACGCTTCCCGTTCGAGATTTTTTCACAGGGAGTCCCGGATGGCGGCAGGAGCCGCCGCCCTGATGGGATGAAACGGGTATCGCTGGGGCGCGTCGCCGCCAGTTTCTTCCTAGATCGGGAGATCGGGAGCGAGAAGTTTGGGGTTCGAGACGAACGATGTCGAACGGATCCTGCGCAGTCGCCGCGCGGCCTCGTGAGGCTCGAACAACAAAAACCTCCCGATCTCCCGATCTCCCTGTGAAAAAATCTGGGAGATTTGCGGTGACTTAGGTCGTGGTCAGCCCGCGTCGAGCCAGCTGAGCGCGCCGCGGTACATTTCGGTCTTCTTTTCGAGCGGCGTTTCGTGGCCCATGTTGCTGGGCGTGACGACTTTGGTCGGGACGCCGGCTTTCTGCAGCCACTCCTCGACTTGGTGGGTGCCTTCGATCACGCCGTCGTGCTCACCGGTGATCAAGAACACGCGCCGCACGCGGTTCTTGGCCGAGCCGAGCGCTTCCAGGCCGGGGCCGCCCCAATACTTGGAGTTCGCCGCCAAGATCAGCCAGCGGTTGAAGGTGCGTGGCTCGCGCACGCCGACGTTCATCGCGGCGTAGGCGCCTTCCGAGAAACCGATCAAGGTGTTGCCCCACAGCTGCACGCGGCGTCCGTACTTGTCGCGCAGGGCGTTGATGGCAGCCATCGTCGCGTGATGCGCGCTCGGCCAATTGTTGTCCCAAGCCCGTCCGTCGCCGTACGGCACCGGGCCGCTCGGGCACACCAGCCAGCCGTAGCGCCGCGCTAGCGACGCCCAGCGGCGGCAGTCGGCTTCCGGATGCCCGCCACGCCCGTGCAGGTACACGACCACTGGCCTGAGGCCGAGTCGACCCTTGCCCTGCGGCTCGAAGTAATAGGCCGGTGCGGCGCCGGGCAGGTCGATCTGGCGTAGGCCTCCGCCCACCGAGCGGTCGTCGGGGTCCTCGCGGTCTTTGTCCTTGCGCGGCTCATCCTTGCGCGGCTCGTCCTTGACGGCTTGCTTGGGCGTCTCCGGCTCGTCCACCTCACCCTGCTCCTTCAGCGAGACGAGCGACGTTTCGGCGTTGTCTTCGTCGTCGGTGGGCGACGGAATAGTCAGGCGTTGCCCGGCTTTGATCTTGTCCCGCCGGGTCATGCCGTTGGCTTTGCACAGCGCCTGGATGCTGATCTGGTAGCGCTTGGCAATCTTGCCGAGCGTCTGCCCATCAGTGACGACGTGCTCTTTGCCAGCGGCCACACCGGAGGCCAGCAGCAGCGAGCAACACAGCGCGATTCGGAGCCAAAAGCGCATCAGCCCGTGCGTAGCATATCCCCGCCAAGGCGGGCCACTTCGGGGAGGGTCAAGGGGTCGGGGGTCGGGGGTCAGTCGGCGGAGGGATGGGGGGTTTAGAGGGCAAGTCGAGCGGTATTGGCTCTTCAGCCGTCCGCGGCACGCCCCGCGCTCACCCTTGGCTCTGCCCCCGGGCCCCTCCGCGGGCTAACCCCAGACCCCTGACCCCAAGCCCCTTTCAGCGCCAGAGCTCGACGCCGGTGGCGATCAGGCGCACTTCGTGGGCGGAGCCGTCGCGGCCTTTATCCGCGAATTTGGCGCCTTCGCTCTCGAGGTGGGCGACCAGCTCGGGCTTGAGCACCCGGCTCTCGACCTTGGCCTCGACGCGCGCCTTGGAGCCCGCCGAGTCGGTGGGCACGAAGAAGCCGTAGTCCTTGAACGTGACGCGGCAGCCCGCGGCGGCTGGGTCTTGGGCCTCGCTCAGCTCCATCCAACAACCCTTGCGGGTGCAGGCCCGGCGCACCTCGCCCTCGACCAGCACGCTCTGGTCAGCGAACTTGTCGGGCGCCTTCAGCACGTCCGAAAGCGCGACGCTCGTGCCAGCGCCGAGTGGCGCCCCGAACGCCTTGCGCCCCGCAGCGGCCGACATTGCTGGCGCCGGCGCTTCTGCGTGAGCCTCCGGTGCTGGCTCCTTGGCGGTGTTGCAAGCAACCAAGCCGAGCACTGCGCCAACGACCAACCTACTCCGGGCCAACATGGGCCCAGAGTATAGCCTCGTCCCCGCCGCAAGCATGCTGAACCTATTCGACTGCTTCGCCCTTGCCGGGCAAGTGGAATCGGAACGCGAGGTAGCCGGAGAGGTACTCGTCGACCGCGCCACCCGCCACATAGTAGTTACGGTTCTTCGGCACCGGGTTGAAATCGAAGGCGTAGCGCAGCCAGTCGAAACCGGCGACCAGGTCGAGCATGCTGACCAACCGATAGCCGACCGTCACTCCTGCCTCGAGCGACTGCGTTTTCACGTGAGGAAACCAAACGGTTTGGAGTGCGCCCGTACTCATGACGAACCGCTTGCCCACACGCGCACCCGCCAAGAAATCACCGAAGCGGAACATGCCGTCGAGCCCGACCTTGACGTACGAGTACTTGACGTCGGGAATGAGCGGGCACGGATCGGCACCGCCGTTTTTGCATGGTCCATCGTCACCCGTCAGGATGAACGAATGCTGACCGTAGGTGCCGGTCAGGCCTAGCATGTGCTGGCCGATCGGTAGACGAAAACGCGCGCCCGCGTAGAACGACTGTTCGTCGGTCTTGAGTGTTTGCGGCTTGGCGGTGCCTTCGCCGAACACGGATTGGGTTGCAAACCCCTTCTCGAAACCGCCAGTCAGACCGATCCACTCCGCGGGCCCGCTCGTGAAGTGGGAGGCCGGAAACCAATTCAGATCGATGAATAGCGTCGGTCCGAGCGGCAGTTCGTACCTCAACAGTTGGCCGTAGAGCTTTGGACCGAAGACATCGGCCAGCGTCTGGTGGAACGTGAAGGTGCGGTGCATCGGCCGCAGGCCCGCGGTGATGTCCAGCGGCGAGAGCCCTTTGCCGTTGTCCGACGCGCTGGCGCTCGCCGGTGCTTCATCGGCAGGCTTCTCTTCGTCCGGCTTCGCTTCCTCTTCGGGCTTCTTCTCTTCGTCCTTCTTCTTCTCCTCGTCCTTCTTCTTCTTTTCTTCTTTCTTGGCCTTGCCCTTGGCCTTGCCGATGCCATCAGCCACGCTGGAGGCGCCCGACTTCTCGATGGCGCTCTTGAGCTTGGGCAGCGCGCCGCCCTTGATCTCGGCGTCGTCGAGCACTTTACCGTCGGCGCCGTTCAGCACCTTGAGCTTGAGCCCGAAGCCTTTGCTGACCTTGCCCGTGATGATGACGTTGACGCCGAGCCCGGTGGCTGCATCGCTGATTGCCTTGCCCTTCGCCGAAGGCTTCACGTCTTCGGCGTCGGTGATCTCGTAGCTGCCGTCTTTCTTCAGCGCTTCGATGAACGCGGCGCGCACTTCGTCGCTCTTGGCGCCCTCGAAGCCGCCAACCGCGACCTTCACCTTCTCGGAGGAGTCGGCTTTGGCGTCGGTCAGCAGGAGTGCCTGGGAGGCAGCGACTGCGGTAACTAAGCTACTGAGGAAAAGACTGACTCGGAACGAGCGACGCAAACCTGGAAACTTCTTCATGTGCCCCCCGTGCCGCCGTTGCCGCCTGTACCGCCTGCACCCGCTGCGCCGCCGGTTGCGGCGCCTGCGCTGCCGCCGGTTGCGGCGCCTGCGGTGGCGCCCGCGGCCGCGCCTGCGCTCCCACCAGCTGCTGCGCCTGCGGTTCCGCCGGGCGCTGCGCCGCCTGGCGCAACGCACGCCACGTACATCTCGATGCAGGTCTTCTGTGCGGCGCTGAGCGTGCCCGTCGAGGGCATAGGGTCCCCACAATTGCCTTGTTCGCCGTGAATCTTCTTGAGCAGCCAGCTATTCGCCGGCGTGGCGGTGTCGATCAGCTTATCGCCCGGCGTGCAAGTGTCCTTGCCCATCGGCAAGTCCGTGTGCTTCGCGGCGACGTTCTTCAATCGATCGGTGAAACCGTCGGCCTCCAGATTGAGTCCCGAAGACTGGAGGCCGCCGTCCGCGGTAGTTTTAGTCGTGTGGCAAAGCTTGCAGAGCGCTGGTTGCTTTTGGAAGATGTCCTTGATGCAGCTGACCTCGCATGCCGAGGGGACCGCACCACCGGTTCCTGAACCGCCCGTCGACGACGCGCCGCCCACTGCGGGCGGCGGGAAGCCCTTAGGGTCTTGCAGATCCGCAGGCTGGGGGCAGCCGAGGGCGAACAGCGCCAGCACGGCGCCGCCGACAGCCGCGGTCAGGCCTTGCGCGCGATGAGCGCGCGCTCGCTGGAGGGCGCGGCGCTCGGTCGGTGCCAACGCTTCGGAATGGGACTCGGAAACCTGTCGTTCTTGCACTCGAAATCCTCGACCTTACTTTGGCTCTGTTTGTGCTGGAGTCGAGCCAAGTGACCCACGCGTGGCCGGCGAGCGTGCCGGTATGACGAGACTGGGCGCCGCTGTGACGTAACAACAAAGCTGCCGGTCTCGTAAAGCATGAAATGCGTTCGAGTATGCCTTTTCTTCCAATGATCCGCGCATCGGTCGTGCGCGTAGCAGTGCGTGGCGGCAGTAAGCCAAAATGGGTCAGTTTTTGCCCGGACACGGATATGCTGAAGCGATCCCATGCACCGCTTCGATCGCGAGGAGCTCAAGCTCTCACACCCGCACGCCTTCGTCGATCGCCGCGCGATTCGCTTCCAAGACATAGACGCTGCCGGCATAATTTTTTACCCCCGAGTCTTGGAGATGTTCCACGACGCCTATGCTGCTTTTCTTGCGTTTGCGGGTTGTCCGCTGCCTGAAGTGCTGCGCAGCGGTGCGTGGCTCGCGCCGGTTCGGCATGCGGAAGCTGACTACTTCAAGCCGCTGCGCTTCGGCGATCCGGTCACCGTCGAGATCTGCCGGGCCCACTTGGCGGAGACCGAAGCCACGCTCGGCTACCGCGTGGCGCGCTCGGAAAACGGCGAGGTATGCGTGGTCGGGCAGGTCGTTCATACGTTCGTGGACCGGGCGACCTTCAAACGCACTGCCATTCCCGAGCCAGTACGCCGCGCGCTCGAGCACCTCGAATCAGGCACCTAGCTTTGTGCTTGCCCATCAGGACGAGCACGCCCGCCGATTTCGGAGTAGCCACCTAGCTGGGCGCGCCGTTGGTCGCAGATGAATGGCGCGACGCGCGCCGGAGCTTCACGCGCGCGAGGCTTCGTCGAAGGCCGAGCTGAAGCGTTGGCTGACAGCGCGCCGGTCGACATTGCCGGATGCAGTGAGCGGCAAACTCTCCGCGATCACTGCAAGACGCGGTAGTTTGTGGCGAGCGAGGCGGTCAGCTAGCAACTCCGCAAGGTGAGAGGGCTCGGCCATCGTTCGGTCGCGAGTGATCAGCGCCGCCGTGACCACCTGACCGAATTCAGCCGAGGGCGTGCCGAAGACGCACGCAGCGTCGACGCCTGGCAGAGCCAATAACGCGGTCTCCACTTCGAGCGGATCGACGTTCTCACCGCCGCTCACGATCACGTCATCGCTGCGGCCGCGCACGTACAGCTCGCCGTCGAGACCGAACTGTCCGTAGTCGCTCGTACGGAAAAATCCGCCCGCTTCGAGCGCTGGCGGGCCTTCGCCCACGTAGCCAGAATACAGGCTCGGCGCGCGAACGCCGATCGTCCCAGCCGCGGTAGCGTCCAGGCGCAGCGCCACTCCAACCAAAGCATTGCCTGAGCTCACGACGCCGTCGCGCACCCGAACGGGTTCGAAGCGCTGCGCGTAGGAGCGTGTCGCGACCTGCGAGGCCGTCTCGGTGAGCCCGTAGCTCGTCAGCAGTGGGATGTCGGCTTCGGCGGCTTGCGCGCGCCGAGCCAATGCGGGCGAGCAGGCGGCGCCGCCCACCAACACCGCACGCAATCCGGAATGCGCGGTGAAGCCGGCATCGAGCAGCGCCGCCAGCGTGCTAGGCACGAGGGATATCAGCGTGGCACGGCGGGCGACGCGCATCAGGTCGTCGACGCGCCCGAGCAAGCCGCTTGGGCCAGGCTCGAACAACAACGTCGTCTGGCGGGCGAGCAGGCAGCGCAGCACGATCGATAGCCCGCCAACATGGGCGAGTGGCAGGCAAAGCAGCCAGCGATCGCGGGCTTCCCAGCCGAGATTTTGGGCCGAAGCACGGGCCGAAGCCACCACCGCGGCTCGGCTCAGCTCGACCAGGCGCGGCGCGCCGGTCGAACCGGACGTGGGGATGAAAGCCAGTGGCGCGGCGTCCGCAATGTCCGGCAACGACGCCGGGTCGACGTCCTGGGCGGCGACCGCCGGCGGCTCAGTGGCGCCTAAAAGCTCGATGCTGGCGCGACGTTCACTGGGCGTGGCGCGCTGGTGCAGCGTCAGCACGGGCGTGCCGGTAGCGAACGCCGCGTACAGCCAAAGCAGACTCGCAGCGTCGGCGCGCGGCGTGAGCGCGAGCGCTCGCGGGCGCGCCGCGAGCAATGCGGCCACCAACGGGCCCACGCGCTGGGCGGCGGCGCGGAATGAGACGCTTTCGTCGCCGTCGATCCAAGCAATATTTTCGGGCGCCTCGCGCGCCGCGTCGAAGATGGAGAGTGTTGTCATGTGAAGCCGTGCGGTGCCGGCGCGCCGAGGCCGGGCTCTTTCCAGGTTTCGAGGCAACCGTTGCGGATGGGTAGCGCTTGCAGGGACCAGCCTTCGAGCCCCGCGTGCGGAGCCAAGCCGTGCGCGCGGCCACGCGGCAAAGCCAGCGCCAGTGCGGCTGCGGCACGCCACGCGAACGGCCCGTCGAAGCAGTGCGAAACGACCACGTCCGCGCCCAAGTCGCGCGCACACTCCGCGAGCCGCCAGCAATGATCGAGTCCGCCGAGCGCCATCGGTTTGAGCACGAGACAGCGCGCTTGGCGCGTTCGAAGCAAGGCCGCTACCGCGGATTCGTCGAGACCTTGCAGTGATTCGTCGAGACCGAGCGGCAGGGTCGCGATCTCCGGAGCCGAGACCGCGCTGGGCTCTTCGAATAGCTCGATGTTCAGTCGCGACAGGACTTGCCAGGCGCTGGCTACGTCCTCCGGGCTCAAGTTGCGGTTGGCGTCGAGCCGCACGGTCACGTGGGTGAAGCGTTTGCGCAGCGCCGTCACGCCGTCCACTTCCTGCTGCAGCCGCCCGGGGGCTCCGAGCTTGAGCTTGAGGTCCGCGAAGCCCGCCCGCACGGCGCGCTCGGCGTCCGCGAGCAGGGTCGGTGCGCTCGCTGGACCGAGCAGTTCCGCGAGCGGGCGCGTGGCGGCTGGCGCGGCGCCCAACAGGAGTGGGGCGGACAAGCCTTGGCGGCGACCCAGCAGATCGAGCGCCGCCGTTTCGAGCGCCATGCGCGCCGACGGCAGGCTGAGCGGGACCAGGTCCGCGACCTCGCGCAGCGCCGCCCGGGTCGGCAGGAGGTCGAGCGCGGCCGCCAGGCTCGGTGTCGCGAGCTGAGCCAAAGCCACTTCGACGTCAGCCAGCTGGTCGCGCGAGTAGCCCGGCAACGGCGACGCTTCACCGACCCCGACGTGGCCGTCAGCATCCGTGATGCGAACGAGCAGAGTATCGCGTGTGGGCCAGGCGCGCCGGGCATCTTGGGCGCGCGGACTCTGAACCGTGACGCGGCGCAGCTCGAGCCTCATTACCCGCCACCCAGCGCTAGCTGCAGCGACTGACTAACGCGGTCGAGAATGATGCCGAGCGCGAACAGCACGCCGAACAACAACAGCAACTTGGCGGTGCCCGCTAGCCGCGCGTTCAAATCGCGGCCCTTTTCAGTGCTAATCGCGCGCATCAGCTTGCGAGCGAGCGGCAGCGTGAGCAAAGGCAAGAGCACGAAGCGCCCGCGCGCCGAGCTAGTCGCCAAAAATAGCGGTACGGCGTAGGAGATTGCCAGCAAAAGTCCGTATTCGTAGATGACCGCCCGCGGTCCCCAACGCACCGCCAGCGTGCGCTTGCCGACGCGCGCGTCTTGTTCGTGATCGCGCAGGTTGTTGACGACCAGGATTGCGGTGGCCAGGGCGCCCACGGGTAGCGCGCACCACAGTGCGAGCGCCGGCACGCGGCCGAGCTGCACGTAGACCGTACCGCACACCGCGACCAAACCGAAGAACACGAACACGAACACGTCGCCCAAGCCGTTGTAGCCAAGTGGGTACGGACCACCCGTGTAGGCGATCGCGGACACGATCGACACGATGCCGATGCCCAGAATAAGCGATCCGGCGACGGTCGTGAGGTAGATGCCGACCAACAGCGCCAGCGCGAACACCGCGTACATGCCGCGCTTCATCGCCGCCGGGGTGATCAGCCCGGCTTGCACGGCGCGTGTCGGGCCGAGCCGTTCGGCGGTGTCGGCGCCTTTCTCGTAATCGTAGACGTCGTTGGCGAAATTAGCGCCAATTTGCAGCAATAGCGCGCCCACGAGGGCCGCTAGCGCCGGCCCGAGCCGCGCCTGGCCCAGGTTGAACGCGCACGCGCTACCGACCACGACCGGAACGCTCGCCGCGCTCAGTGTCTTGGGGCGCGCAGCCAGCACCCAGCTCGCGACGAGCGACGGGCGCGGCGCGAGCGCGGGGACGGATGTAGCGGAAGTCACGGTGCGTCACCTTGTAGCAGCAACCCGGATACGAGCTCCGGGCGTTCCAGCAACAGGTTGTGCCCGGCCGCTGCCGCGACTGTCAACCGAGCTCCGGGAATGATCGCCGAAAGCTGCTGCCCGAGCGCCGCGAACTTCGTGTCGCGCTCGCCGACCAAAAGCTCGACCGGGGTTCGAATTTTCGCCAATTCAGAGCGCAAATTGGGCATTTTTCCCAAGCCATGCTGGCGCAGGCTTTGTGCCAAGCCGTCGGCCGTGTGGCGTAAACGCTGCCCGCGTTGCGCTTCTTTGACGGCATCGGGCAGCTCGCTCTGCGAAGCCCACAGCGGCAGCGCCTGCCAAATATCGATGAACGCCGTGAGCCCGCGCTCGGTCAGCACCTCGACGAAGCGCGCGTCGCCCGCGCGGCGCTTCGCGCGCTCGTCTTCGGTCACCAAGCCTGGATGCGCCGAGACGATCACGGCCTGGGCAAAGCGCTCGGGGAAGCGAGCCAAGATGCCGAGCGCGAGCCGTCCGCCGAGCGAGTAGCCGAACAGGCCCGCACAGTCGCGGCCGAGCTCGGCGAGCCGCTCGACCTCGTCCCAGAAGCCGCCGACGACTGCGGTTCCCAAATGACCCCCCAACGTCGGCGTGACCGAGCCGGCTGTGGCACCGAGCTCGACCAGGCTCTGCGGAGTCCCGGTGAACCCGTGAAGCAGCAAGTAGCGCACGTCAGCCTCGGACCCCGCCCAGGGCCGTGGCGAGCGCGCCGAGCACGCGCTGCCGCATCTGGGCGGCGCTGTTCGGGCCGACACGCAAATGCAGTAACGTGGGCTGGCTGTGCGTGAGCGCCAGCGTGGTCGCGTCACGGATCGCCTCGGCTGTGGTGGGAGCGGCGTAGCTGAGGCCGAACAGCGCGGCGGCGTGTGACCAGTCGCGTCCGGGCGGCGTGAGCCAGAGCCGAGCGGCGTCGGGTTCGCTGGCGTACAGCTTTTGGACTGGCAATTGGTCGAAGATCCGGCCGCCCGCATTGTCGACGACCGCGACCACGAATGGTGTCTTCAACAGCGCGACGGCGGCCAGACCGCCCAAATCGTGCAGCAAGCTCACGTCGCCGAGCAAGAGCAGCATCGGCGCGCCGCTGCCGATCGCGCTGCCGATCGCGCCCGAGACCAAGCCGTCGATGCCGTTGGCGCCGCGCTGGGCGGTGACCCGGATCCGAGCGGCGCGCGTCACGTAGCCGTCGACGTCGCGGATCGGCAAGCTGTTGCCGAGCCCGAGAACGGTGCCGTCGGGCAGGCTTTCGACCACGCTCTTCACGGCCGCGGCTTCGGACAATTCCGACGCTGGCGTCGCTAGCGCTGCGGCGACGTGTGTCGCGCACAGCTGGTGCGCTTCGCGCAGCTGGAGCGCAAAGTTGCTCGGAGCCCGCGCGGGTGCCAGAACGCCCTTCAATTCGGCGATCAGCGTCGGCAGGCCTTGCGTGAGGTCGCCGCTGGCGACAAGCTCCGCTGTGTTGAGCGCGTCGGGCAGTCCGTGCTCGGCGAATACCAGCCGCTTCGGCACGTGCGCCGCCCAGCGCTCGAAGGCTGACGACGTCGGTGTTTGGCCGATACAGAGCAGCACTTCGGGGCGGTGGCGTTCAGCCGCGCCGGGCGTGCTCAAGAGCCAGTCGAAGAAAGGCGCGGCATTTTCATGGTCGGCGAGCGCGAAGCGCACCTGGCTCGACGCTTCGGCGAACAGCGGAAAGCCGAGCATCCGCGACAGCTCGGCGAGCGGCTCGGCCAGGTTTTTGGTCGAGGCCGTGAGTGGGCCGACTACGATCGCGCCCGAAGCGGCGCCGGACAGCGTTCGTGCCGCTGCGCGAACGGCTTCGTTGGCAAAGCGGGTTTGTGGAGCGTAACGGGCGAGCGGGCGCTGGCTGAGCTCGGTGATGTGTGCCGAGAGCGCGCGTTCGGCGTCGTTCTGAGCGGCGGCGGGTTCGAGCGGCTTTCGAGCGCGCAGGTTGAGATGCACGGGGCCGGGCAGGGGGCCCAGCGATTGCGAAACGGCTTGCGCGACTGCGCGCCGCAAACCGGCGAGCGCCGTCGGTGTGGCGTCTGGCAGGCCGAGATCGAAAAAGCTGCGCACGTGATCGCCGTACAGCTTCACCTGGTCGATGGTTTGGGCGGCGGCGGCGTGCTGCACGTCGAGCGGGCGATCGGCGGTGAGCACGACCAGCGGCAGATGCGACAACGAAGCCTCGATGATCGCCGGAAAGTAGTTGGCGGCGGCGGTGCCGGAGGTGCACAAAAGCGCGCTCGGGCGGCCGGTGACGCGCGCGTGGCCGAGCGCCAAAAAAGCCGCTGAGCGCTCGTCGATCACTGGGCGCACGCTGATGCCGGGCGTGTGCTGAGCGGCCCACGTGAACGGCGTGGAGCGCGAGCCCGGGCTGACCCAGACGTCGCGCACGCCGGCCTCGCGCAACGTCGCGAACAGCAAGCGCGCCCACTCGCCGATCAGGTGTGCGTCGCTCGGCGCGTTCACGTCAGACGGCAGGCTCGCCGACATACAGGTGGCAGACTCCGAAGGTGAGCGAGGTCGAGGCGACGATGCGTAGCCCTGCTTCGGTCATCATGCCCTCGAAGCGGCGCGCGGAGGGAAATGCTGCGATCGATTTTTGCAGGTACTCGTACTCTTTGGCGCCGGACAAAAGCGCGCCGACGGCCGGAACGACGCTGTGCACGTGAAAGCGCGCGAGCGGTCCGAGCACGCCGCCGCGCGGCTCCGAAAGCTCCAAGATCGCGACGCGACCGCCGGCTTTGGTGACGCGCGCCATCTCGCGCAAGCCCTGCAGGCGGTCGGGCACATTACGAATCCCGAATGCGATGCACAATCCGTCGAAGGTGCGATCCGGAAACTGCAAGGCTTGCGCGTCGCCGACTTGCAGCTCTATGCGGTGAGTCAGCTCGGCTTCGATCAGCTTTTTCTGGCCGACTTCCAGCATTTTGGCCGAAGGATCGACGCCGACGATCGTTACCTCGGGGTGGGTGCGCGCGACCATCATCGCCAGATCGCCAGTACCGGTCGCGAGATCGAGCACGCGCGCGCCGGGCTTTAACTCAAGCGAGCTGACCGTCTTCTTGCGCCAGCTTTGATCGATGCCGAGCGAGATCACGCGGTTGACGAGATCGTAGCGGTGGGCGATGCCGTCGAACATTGCGCCCGAGCCCTCGCGCGTCGCGGAGCTTTTGGAATCGGTGCTGGTCATGAGTCTTGTCGGAGTCTACGGCCTCAGGAGGCCTTGTCACGCATGCCGAGAAACGGCGAGGGATCGACTGATTGCCCGGAAACGAGCGCGCGCAGCAAACCTTCGCCCAGCTGCGACAGCGCGCGCAGTTGCTGCAGCCGTTCGCGTTTGAACGCTAACGCCTCGGGCGCGATGGTGGTGGTCTCGGGTAGCTCGGCTTCGGCGCGACCGAGCGCTTCGGCAAACTCGCGCACTAGCGTGAGCTCGCGTTCGCGCAGGACACGCTGCACCAACTTGCCGACGCTGGTTTCCGCTTCGTAAAAGTCGCGGCGCTCGCCCGGGCGCCAGCTCTTCTTGACCGCGCCCCACTTGACCAGCTCGCCGAGCGCCATGCTGACCGCGCCGGCGCTCATCTTCAGCTCGGCGCCGATCTCCGCCGCCCCGAGCGGCTCCGGCGACAGGTAGAGCAGCGTCCACATGCGGCCCATCGGGCGCTTGAAACCCCAAAACTCCATCAGGCGACCGACGGTGTCGGCAACCTCGAGCTCGGCCTGAAACACGCCGCTATCTGAGGTTTCCGACATGGAGGTCCGTGGGGTTTCGGGGGACGTTTGAGGTTTCAAAAAGTCTTGAAACTTTAGGCTCCCGGTCCGAAGCGGTCAAGCGTGGGGTTCGCGGCCCGGGTGCATGATAGCGTGACTTTACGCCGTAGCCGTGCGGCGCTGGGATAAATGGCCGAGGCAGATCGCCTGAAGATCGCCGTTGTCGGGTCTGGCCCGGCCGGATTTTACGCCGCAGATGCGCTGTTGCGCGCGGCTGTGCCGTCGGACGTCGACCTGTTCGAGCGCTTGCCGGTGCCGTTCGGGCTCGTGCGCTACGGCGTGGCGCCGGACCATCAGGGCATCAAGCGCGTGCAAGTAGCGTTCGAGCGCACCGCGGCTCTGCCCGGGTTTCGCTTCTTCGGCAACGTGCAGGTGGGGCGCGACGTGAGCGTCGAGGAGCTGCTGGCCGGCTACCACGCGGTGTTGTTCGCAACCGGCGCCGCGCTCGATCGCAGTTTGGACATTCCGGGCGAGGATTTGGTTGGCAGTTATGCCGCGACGTCGTTCGTCGGTTGGTACAACGGCCACCCGGATTTCGTCGACTTGAAGTTTTCGCTCGCTACGGAGCGCGCGGTAGTGGTCGGGATGGGCAACGTCGCGCTCGATGTCGCGCGCGTTCTGCTGCGCGACCGCACCGAGCTCGCGAAGACGGATATCTCCGACGGCGCCTTAGCGGCGCTGCGCGGGAGCCCGGTGCGTGAGGTGGTGCTGCTCGGGCGGCGCGGGCCGGCGCAGGCGGCGTTCGATCAAGGCGAGCTCGAAGCGATCGCCGATTTGCCGGACGTCGGTGTGGAGGTCGACGCCGACGTGTCGTTCGCGGACGAGGTTGATTTGGCGCCGGCCGCGCGCAAAAACCTGGCCTACCTGGCCCGGCTAAAGATGCAGGGGGTGGGACAGAAGCCGCGATTGCTCAAGCTGCGCTTCTTGGCGTCGCCGGTCGAGCTGCTCGGCGACAACGGGCGTGTGCACGCGCTGCGCATCGAAGACAATCGCTTGGTCGGCCAAGGTACGGACGTTCGCGCCGAGCCGACCGGCAAGCTCTGGGAGCTTCCGACCGGTCTCGTGATCCGCTCGGTGGGGTATCGCGGTGCTGCGACACCGGGGCTGCCGTTCGAGGCCAAGCGCAACGTGATCCCGAGCTCGGCTGGGCGGGTCACGAACCTCGCCGGTGAGCCGCAGCTCGGGTTGTACACGGCGGGCTGGATCAAGCGCGGCCCGTCGGGGTTGATCGGTACCAACAAGGCGGATTCGAAGGAAACGGTCGAGCTTTTGCTGCGCGATACAGATGCGCTGCGTGGTCGCGCGCTCAACGTGGACGTGCCCGAGCTTTTGGCGTCGCGTGGCGTCACGCTGGTTTCCTTCGCGGATTACCGCAAGATTGACGCCGCCGAGAAGGCGCGCGGCGAAGTGCGCGGCAAAGTCCGCGACAAGCTCGAGCGCATCCCGGACATGCTGGCGGCAGCGTTCCCGAAGGCGTAGGCTTCGGCCATGTCTTTTCGGCCTCGGCATTTGAGCTGGCTGCTGGCGGGCGCGCTGACGGCGCTGCCGGCGCTGGCATTTGCGGAAGAAGTTCAGCACGTGCCGGCCAGCGAAGCGGGTGAGGATCTCGAAGGGTACGTGGAAGGCGCGTCGCGGCTCGAAGGCCGCATCATGGCGCCTTGCTGCTGGACCCAGACGATCGACATTCACGGCTCGGAGCCAGCGTACGAGCTTCGGCGCGAGATCCGAAAGCGCTTGAAAGCGGGCGAGTCGCCCGACACGATCGAAGCTTCGTTCGTGAAGCGTTACGGAGAGCGGATTTTGGCGGTACCAGACTCGAGCCCGCTCGGCGGCCTGGCCACGGGGTTGGCGGTCGCGTTTGGCGGCGCGGGCGTCGCCGGTTTCCTGATGCTCAAGCGCTGGAGTCGTGCCGGCAAGGCCAGCGCGGCCGCGCGCGACAAGAAGAAGGCCGAAAAAGGTGCAGTTTCGGCGGCCAAGGACCAGGCGCTCGACGAGCGGCTCGATCGAGAGCTTTCCGAAACCGGTTATCAGCCGTAAAAGCGCCGCCTGATGTCGCTTTTGAAGCTTCCGATCGTGGAGTGCGGCGGAGACGCGCGCTCGTTGGGCAATCAGCAAGGTGAGGCGCTGCGCGAGCGCATCAACGCGTTCATCGAGCAGCGGCTGACGGCGTTCGCGCAGTACTCGGGGGAACGTGGTGGACCCAGCGTGGACGATTTTTTGGCGGCGGGTGAGGCGTGCCTGCGTGTGTTCGAGGGTTGGGATCCGGAAGGCGCGGTCGAGAACGCCGGAATCGCGGAGGCCGCCGGTGTGAGTGCGGAGCGGCTCTACGCGTCGACCAACATGACCGACGTGCGCGATGTGTTGCTTTTGCCGAGCAGCAAGACGGATGAAGGCTGTACGTCGCTGCTCGTGCCGCCGGGGTTGTCGAGCTCAGGTGCGGTGATCGTCGGGCAAACTTGGGATTTGAATCCGACTGATCTGGACTTCGTGGTTGCGGTGCATCGACGGCCGACAGCAGGGCCCGAGACGTGGTCGGTGACGTGCGCGGGCGCGCTTTCGCTGACCGGTATGAGCAGCGCCGGCGTGGCGGTCGGAACGACGAACATCAAGACCCGGCGATCGCGCGTTGGCGTCGGCTACCTGAGCGTTTTGCACCGCGCGATTCGGGCGGGTTCGGCAGAAGAAGCGCAGCAGCTGGTGCGCGGGGCGCCGCGCGCGGCCGCGCACACGTTTTGGCTGGCGGACGCCGCCGGCGCGACCGAGCTCGAGTGCGATCCGGACACCGTGAGCGAGCGCCGCGCCGAGACCGAGCCGGTGGCGCGCACTAATCACTGCATTAGCGACGCGATGCGGGAGGTCGAAGGCGAGCCGGCCACGCTCTCGAGCCAGAAGCGTCTGGCGCGCGCCGAGCAGCAGCTGCGCTCGGGTTCGCAAAGCGTCGCGACCTTGCAAACGTTGATGCGCGACCGTTCGGACGGCGTCGACAGCATCAACCGCTACACCGAAGACGATCAAGGCACGACCACGAATGCGTGCGTGATCGCGATCCCCGCACGCCTGGAGCTATGGGCTTGCCGCGGTCCGGCCGATCGCGGCGAGTGGGTGCAGTTGAAGTTTGGCTGAGCGCTACGCGCCCGATGCGGCTACATCCAACCGCGCCACTTGAACCAAAGCAGCGGCGCGAACCCGGTCACGAGCATCAAGAGCAGCGCGAACGGGTAGCCCCAGGGCCAGTCCAGCTCGGGCATGTGGCGAAAATTCATGCCGTAAATGCCCGCCACCAATACGGGCGGCACGCCGACCACCGAGACGATGGTGAGGGTCTTGACGATGTCGTTCTGCTCGATGTTGATGAAACCGAGCGTCGCGTCGAGCAAGAATTGCACTTTGCCGGATAGGTGCCCCTGGTAGTCGTTGAGCGATGAGATATCCGCACGAATCGCCTTCAGCCGCGCCTGTTCGCCCGGCGCGACCAGCGCGCTATTCGTCTCCATGACGAACGCGGCAATGCGACCGATGCCCAGCAACGTTTCCCGAATCTGGGAAATCCGATCGCCGATTTGGCCGAGCTTGCGCAACGCCTCGCGCAGCGACTCGCTTTTTTGGCGCAGCTGCCTGCCGCGCGACTTTTCGCTATGAAACGCGGCGTGCGACACGCTGTCGAGATCCGAGCCAGCGTGCTCGAGCGCGTCGGCGGCGCGATCGACGAGCGCTTCGAGGATGCGCAAAAAAGCCTCGCAAGCATTTTGACCCGCGCTCATCTCGCAAGCCGAAAACGCCGAATCGAGCACGGCGTGGTCCGCAAAGCGCACCGTGATGAGCACGCGCTGCGTGAGTACGAACCCGACGGCGCTGAGCGGCGTGTGCGCATCTCCGGACGACGGCACGGGCGTCGACAGGTACGATGCGCCATTTTCGGTGAACACGCGGCTGGAGGATTCGATTTCGCTCACTTCGAGCTGAGTCGGAACGCGCAGGCCCGTGGCGGCCTCGACCTGGGCCCGCTCTTGCTCGGTGGCTTCGCACAGATCGAGCCAGGTGGCCTGGGACCAAGGCGGATCGGACTTCGGGTAGCTGCGGAGCACGGCGCCTCCGACCTTAGCCCAACCGCGCGCGAGCTACGACGCCCCCCAACCCAAGGCGGTGGTCGCGGCGGACACCTACCACGGCAAGATTTCCCCATTTGCGTGCCAAAAGGTGCCGCTGTTCTCCAAGCTAAGGTCGTCGATGCGCGCTAACAAATCGCGCGCAGCGGCGTCAGGCTCGACGTTGCCGTGGCGATCGGTCATTTCGGTTTTGACGTAGCCGGGGTGGAGGATCGCGACAGCGACGCCGAGGCGCGACAGATCGATAGCGAGCGACTTGCCGGCAGCGTTGAGCGCCGCTTTGCTCATCCGGTAGCCGTACATGCCGCCGGAGCCGTTGTCGGCGATCGAGCCCATCCGGCTGGTGATCAGCGCGATTTTGGAGCCGCGTTTGAGCAGCGTCGACAGCTTGTGCGTGACCCGCAACGGTCCGTACGCGTTGACCTCGATCTGCCGCTGGATCGAGGCAAAATCGAGATGATCGAAGCTCTCCGACGCGAGCAGGCCAGCGTTGTTGATCAGCAGATCCAGCGTCCGGCCCTTGAGCTTCTCCGCCAACAAGTTCAATGACTTGTCACTCGTGACGTCGACGCCCTCGGCGATCTCGACGCCGAGCGCCGCCAGCTCCGGCGTTTCACGGCGACACGCCGCAATCACGGTGTCGCCACGCGCCTTCAACAGCTTCGCGAACGAGAACCCGATGCCGCGGTTTGCGCCCGTGACGAGTGCGGTTGCCATGGCCGCGAGCCTAGCAGAGATCTAACTGCGAACTCCCAACTCCTAACTGCCAACTATGCTCTCCGCCGCTTGACCGGCTTCTTCGCATTGGCGGCTTCTTCGGCCTTCTGCGCTAGCTTGTGGGCTTCCATGAACATGGCGGTGGCGGCTTCGGCGGCGCGTTTGGCGCGCTCGGTCTCGCCGCGCATCTCCATCAAGAATCGGCTCGGGATCGACGGCCGCGGCTTGCCCCATTTCATGCGCTCGCGGCAAAACGACAGCACCAACGTATCCTGCGCGCGCGTGACGCCCACGTAACACAGGCGCCGCTCTTCCTCGATGCTTCGACCGTCCAGGATCGAGCGCTGGTGGGGAAGCAGGCCTTCTTCCATGCCGATCAGATAGACGTGCGGAAATTCCAGGCCTTTGGCGCTGTGAAGCGTCATCAGCGTCAGCGCGTGGCGCTCTTTTTTGTCGTCGCCGAAGTCATCGCGATCGGCGAGCGTGGACTCTTCCAGGAAGCCAAGCAGGGACGGCGTTTCGGCGCGTTCAGTATACAGGGCGGCGGAGTTGATCACTTCTTCGATCGTGGCCCAGCGCGTTTCGACATCGGCGGGGGTTTTGTAGGCGCGCGTCAGCTCCGACTTGTAGTCGACAGTGGCGAGCAGCTCTTTGATCATTTCCGCGAGCGGCTGTTGCCCCAGCCGTCCACGGTATTGATCGATCAATTTACAGAAGTCGGCGATGCGCTGAGCCGGCAGGGTCGGGATGTCGCCGAGCGAGTCGGGCAGCACCTGCCACAGTGGTTTACCGGCTGAAACCGCGCGGTCCATCAACGCTTCGATCGTGCCGGCGCCGATGCCGCGCGACGGCACGTTGATGATGCGGAGCAGCGACACTTCGTCGTTCGGGTTGGCGATCACGCGTAGGTACGACAAGACGTCGCGAACTTCTTTGCGGTCGTAGAACGACATGCCGCCGACCAGCACGTACGGCACCTTGGCGCGGCGCAGCTCGAGCTCGAAGGCGCGCGGCTGCTCGTTGGTGCGAAACAGGATCGCGATGTCGCTCGGGGCGGTGCGCGGGCCGTCGGTCACGTCGAGGCGTTGGCGAATGTCGCGCACGACCTCTTCGGCCTCGGCGGTCTCGTTGTCGAAGCGCACGATTTTTGGCGGAATTCCGCCGTCGCGCGAGGGCCGGAGCACCTTCTTGTGGCGCGTGCTGTTGTGCGCGATCAGCGTATTGGCGAGCTCCAAAATTGGCGCTTTGGAGCGGTAGTTGTCCTCGAGCCGCACGACCTTGGCTTCGGGCCAGTCGTTTTGGAAGCTCAAGATGTGCGTCACCTCGGCGCCGCGCCAGCCGTAGATCGACTGATCATCGTCACCGACCACACACAGATTACGGTGCCGGTCGGCCAGCGCCTTGATGATTCGGTACTGCAGGCCGTTGGTGTCCTGGTACTCGTCGATCAGCAAATGATCGAAGCGCGACGCTTCGGCGAAACGCACTTCGGGATGCCTGACGAACAGCTCTTCAGTGCACAAGAGCAGGTCGTCGAAATCCATCGCACCGGTCGACTTGAGCGCGGCCTGGTACTTGCCGTAGGCCATCGCGGCTAACTGCGCTTTGTCTTTGGCGGCGGCGTCGAAAGCGGCATCGGCGCGCACGCCCTGGCTCTTCCAGTTGCCGATGTAAGACAACAAATCGCCCGGTTTGAGCGTTTCGTGGCCGACGCGCACGTCGCGAAGCGCATTTCGGGCCAGCGTTTCCTGGTCACCGCGATCGTAGATCGTGAACGCTTCCGGGTAGCCGAGCACTCGCGCGTGGCGGCGCAAGACGCGCACGCACAGCGAATGGAAGGTCGAGATCTCGGGCGGCTTGTCGCCCTTCTTGCGGCGGCCAAGCAACTTCTGTGCGCGATCGCGCATTTCACGCGCGGCCTTGTTCGTGAACGTCACGGCCAAGATCCGCGATGGCATGATGCCGGCTTGGATCAGTCGCGCGATTCGGAACGTGATAACGCGCGTCTTACCCGTGCCGGCGCCAGCCAGCACGAGCAAGGGTCCGGAGAGGGTCGTCACCGCGTCGCGTTGTGGTCGATTCAGCTCGTCGAGGTTCACTGGATGCTTGGTGCTAGAGCGGCGCTAGCGAAAAATCAGCGACAGGGTCGTGGAGAGAATGCCCATCACGCTACCGACCAGGGTCAGGATCTTGCCCCACTTGAGCTTGGCCTCGGCGTCGGTGACTAGGCCATGCGAAGCGGATTGCTGCGCCAAGTAGCAGAACACTGCGCCGCCGATGCCGAGGCACAGACTGACGCACAACACGGAGCTGGCAAGCGAGATGACGAGCCAAGTCGTGGCTTGCTTGTGCAGCTCCTGAGCAGCGGCCGCCGACGGGGCGAGTGGCGGGGCTTCAGTCGACATTTCCGACCTTGCTCGAGTGCGATCGCCACCGCCGTGCGTCAATGGCCACCCGCACTGGGCTCCGGCCGGCCGTTTTGCCGAGCCGAACCACCTAGTCGGCGGGTGCGAGCAAGCGAGTTGCGACCAGGGCGCGTGCCGTCCCGCTGGTGGTGCGCAGCTCGACACGCGCGTTGAGCGAGCCGACCGCGGCCCGGCCGTAGGCGCAAAGCCGTGTGCTCGCCGCCACTTCGCCGACAGCGGAATCGAGCTCGACGTCACTGTCGGCCTCGATCGCGCGTAGCTCGACGCCCGGCGCTCCACCCTCGATCGCCACGTCGACTTCCAGGCAGCGATCGAGCGGCACCATGACCGGCAGCGTGGTGAGCTGTTCCGCGCTCAGCGCAAGCTCCGAGACCTTGCCGATCGCGCTCGGACGAAAGAGCACGCCGCGCGCCACCATACGCGCCACCAGCCGCCCGCCCGCCAACGGCGAGCGGGTGAGCTCGGCGGGCACATCGGGCTCGGGCTCGGTCACGATGCTGACGGATCCGGGGCCCAAGAGCGCGCTCATATCGAGACGAACCTTGCCGCCGCCGCAACCGAAAAGCGTGACGCTGCCGCCAGCCGAGCCAGCCGCGCGCAGCTGGCCGGCGTCGCTCCAGAGCCGCGCATCCAGGCCGCGCAACGGCGCCGCGCCGACGACGTCGATGCGGGTGCAGCCAGCGCGCAGAACGAGCTGCGCGCTGGAGTGGCGGCCGATGCGTAAGTCGAGCTTAGCGGTTGGCGCCGGCACGGACGCGTAGCCGAGCTTCTTGAGTCGCGCCGCAAGCGTCTTGAGCTCGCTCGTCGCGTCCCCGCTGGGGTAGACGTCGCGCCGCAGCACTTCGCCCTCGATTTCGCTCTCGGTTCCGGCGATCGAGCGCGACAGCGCCGCGACCGCCAGGCCGCGACCGGCGTGCGGTCGGATCTCGAACGCGATTTCGGTCGCGACCGGCGAGCAAACCACGAGCGAACGCTGTCGCCCGCTGCCGACGGCGTGGCCCAAGATCCGTCCCTGATCGTCCAGCGCCGTGACGTCGAGATGCGAGACGTCGTCCGATGGGATGAACAAACCGTGCACGCAGCGGCCCGCGTCGATGCTGGCCGGCAACGTCGTCGGCACGCTGGCGTCGAGCGCCAACGCCACCCGGCGCAGATCCTGGAATTTACCGCCTACGCGCGCACGCTCGCGCAGGATCAGCTCGTCGAGCCCCGGCCAGGCTTTGAGCCGCGCCGGGTCGCCGGGATCGCGGGCTTTGACGGCGTAGCGCACGGCGGCTTTGGCCGCGAGCGCTGGCGCCACGCGCTCACTGCCGATGGCGACGATGCCGTGGCCTTGGGCAATCCGCGCCGTCAGCAGGATGCGGCCCGGATGCGGCGGGCAGATCAACAGCGATGGCTCGCGGTCGGGCGCTTCGTCGCTGCCGAGCGGCGCGCCGTCTTCGCCGTACGCCAGCAGATCGAGATCTTCGATCGATTCACTGCCGCGCGCGATGGCTACGACGCAATCCTCTTTGGGTACTTCGAGCAGCGTCGAGACGCGGTCACCAGCGATGCCTGCCTCGACCGCTAAGACGACGCTGCTACCGAGCGTGCCCGTGCCCTTGAACCGGCGTGGATCGAGCGGTTTCCGGGAGATCTGCAGCTTGCCGGTCGGCCCACTGCGCGGCGGCGCGGCCAGTGGCGCGGGTTTTTGACAGGCGCCGAGGCCGAGCAGCAAGAGCGCCGTGAGTGCGTGACGCGCGAGCCTCACGACGCCTCCGGGCGGGCAGGGCCCATCTGAAACAGGAAGAACAGCCAGGAAAGACCGAGGCCACGCGCTTCGACGTCGAGCTCCACCTGGCCGCTCCGTCCGGTGCAAAAGCCCACGTGTGGCCCCGGCTGCTGCTCGCTCGTGGTGGCTTCCGCGTTGAGCGGGCCGGCGCGCACACCGAGCGAGATGGCTTGGGGCGCGCCGTGAACCACGGCTGCCGCTGCTAGGTAGCAAGTCTGCGGCAACAACGCGCGCGGCAACAGCGTGCGGCCCTGCGCACCGAGCGTCGCCACGACCAGCGTACCGAGCCTGCGCGGCGCGGCGCTGCCGCCGAGCGACTGCAGCAAGCGCTCGGCGACCTCCGGACCAAAGCGAGCGGGCAAGCCGCTCGGCAGCGGGAAATGCGCGACTGAAAGCTTGCGCTCGGCGTTCGCGGGGCTCGTCTCGAGCGAAACGAGCAGGCGGCGCGCGCGCGCAGTGCAGAGCTCGTGGTAGACGTCGCCGGCTTCGCTCGGCTCGAGCCGCTCCGCCTTTTCGTCGTCGTTCTCGGCCAACAGCAGCGTGTACGGCGGTGCGCCGTCACGGCCGGTCGTGAGCAGTCGATGACAGCCGGGCTCGAGCGCAAGCCGCACGTAGCCTTGGCTGGGCAACAAGGACGTTTCTACGCCGCTGGCGCCGGCGTTGCGTGACGTTTCCTCGAAACGTCGCACGCGCTCGGCGAGCGGCTCGCGCTCGGGGACGGGTCCGGGATCGACGGCGGGCGCTTCGGCGCCTGTGTCGCGCTCGGGCAAAGTGACGGTGAGCGGGGCGGGCGGCTCGGAGCCCACCGCGACCAGCGTGTGCACGACTGCACGCGGTGAGCGCATCTCGACCAAGAGCTGCAAGAAGCTGATGCGCTCGCGGCCGCAGCGCGTGAGCTGTAACGCTCCGGCGCTGCTGGCGAAGACGCTCGGCAAGCCGGGCCAGGGGTGAACGTGGACCACGAACTGGGTCGGGATGGGCGCGAGCAACAGCACGGTCGTGCAGTCACCGCGCGTGGCGTCGAGCGACCACGGCGGCAGCACGACCGGCGTGACCTCGCCGCGCTCCATCAGTCGCAGCCGCAGCGCGTCTGAGCGCGTCTGCCTAGCGAAGGTGCGCTTCACGCGCTCGATATCGTGGCCCAGGTCGGCGCGCGCCCGCGGCGCTTGCAGCCCGAACGAAAGTGCTAGCGCCCAGGCCAGCCGCGGCGCCGACCCGGCAAGCGCCCGCCAGCTTAGCCGGGCACCCGACGAAACGGCGCCTCCACGAAACTCTTCGAGGGTGCGCTCCAGACGAACAGCTTATGCGCGGTGACTTTACCTGCGTCGACGGCCGTCACCAGGTACGAAAGGTCGAACGACGGATCGCCGGTGCCGCCCATCGTCATGCTGGCGGCGTCCTCGGCGCTGAAATAGGCGCCGCAATCGAGGTGCGAGTGGAAGAACACTTTGACCGGGCGCGTGTTTTCGATGCCTTGGCGGATCGCTCGCTCGAACTTGAGCGCGTTGATCTTGAAGTAGTCGTGGCCAGTGCGCGGATGACCCTCGGGATCCGCCGCGTGGTACTTGTTGGCCAGGTTTTCTAGCTCGACGGCGCGGTCGACCGCGAGCGGATCCGCGGCTGGCCCTTCGAGGTAGCCGCACGCTTCTTCGTTGCGCGCGTAGGCGGCGCGGCCGGCCTCTTCGATCACGGCCAACACGCTCTCTGGAATCGTGACGTTACCTTCGGTCCAAGGGCTCTGCATGCTTGTCATTGGTCTCATCTCAACCCGTGGCCGCGCCCGCCGATCCTGGTCTCTGGCTTCGTTTTCGCTCCGGTCCGGTGCTCACGTACCCACGTACGCTCCGCTCCGTTCCTCGCGAAAGCCTCGCCAGAAACCAGGCTTGGCGAGCGGGCGACTGCGAGGTCGGGCAAGCGGGAGGGCTCTGCATGGGGCTCACCAGACGTAACGTTTTTCCCACTTGATGGGTGAGAAGTAGCGGTCGCTGCGGTCGCAAGCGATCGTGACGACGCAGCCGCCGCCTTGCTCTTTGTGCAGCTTTTCGGCGATTTTGACGGCGGCGAAGATGTTGGCGCCCGTCGAATGACCGATCGGAAGCCCTTCTTCGGCCGCCACGCGGTCGGACATGTCCCAGCCGTCTTCGGTGTTGATCGGCATGATCTCGTCCGGCAGGTGCGGATCGTAGATATGCGGCACGATGCTGGAAGCCATGTGCTTCAAGCCTTCGAGACCGTGCAGCGCTTCGGCCGGTTCGGCGGCGACGCAGTAGACCGGTCGCGAGTGCTCGTGCAAGCGCCGCGTCGTGCCCATCATCGTGCCGCTGGTGCCGAGCGAGGTCACGAAATGCGTGATGCGATCACCGAGCGCGTTCAGGATCTCGACGCCGGTGCCGTGGTAGTGCGCGAGCGGGTTGCTCGGATTGGAGTATTGGTCCGGGTAAAAGTACTTGTCCGGGTTTTCCTCAACGATTTTGCGGACGAGGCGGATCGCGCCGTCGGAGCCTTCCATCGGATCGCTGAAGATCAACTCGGTACCGAAGGCCTGCGTGATGTCTTTGCGCGCCTTGGTGACGTTCTTCGGCATCACCAGCTGCACGCGGTAGCCGAGCGCGGCGCCGACCAGCGAATAGGCGACGCCGGTGTTGCCGCTCGTCGAATCGATCAGGATCTTGTCCGACGTCAACCGCCCGTCGGCGATCGCGTCTTGCATCATGCGTAACGCCGGCCGATCTTTGACTGAGCCGCCCGGGTTCATGTACTCGAGCTTGACATAGACCTCGACGCTGGGCGCGGTTCTAGCGACCTTTTCGAGGCGGATCATCGGGGTGTTGCCGACGGCGTCGATGATCGACGAAAGCCGCCGAGAACGAGTGAGTCGCTGAGTCACGATCGTGGTCTTTCTGTCACGGGCAAATCACAAGGCGCAGCTGAGCGAGCGCGCGCCAAGCGCCTTCGGCAAACTCGCGCGCTGCCGGGTGCCGAAGCTCGGCGGCATGGACGAAGGTGGGCGTAGTGCCGTCGGGCTCGAAACGCACGGCGCCGGCGCGCTCCAGGTATTGGCGCGCAACCAGCGACGTCACACCCGCGTCGTCGCCCACCACGTAGGTCGCGTCGACGATGCGCGCTTGTCCAAGCTCACCGACAGAGGCGAGCTGTTGCTGGCGAGCGAAGCGGTCCATCAGCCGCCGGCGATGGCAGGAACGATGCTGATTTCGTCGCCAGACTTGAGCTTGGTCTCGAGGCCGTCGAGAAAGCGGATGTCTTCGTCGCCGACGTAGATGTTGACGAAGCGGCGCACGCCCTTTTCGTCGAGCAGGCGATCACGGACGCCCGGATGCTTTTGCTCGATCGCGTCGATGACGGCTTTGACCGTTTCGCCCGGGGCTTGGATTTGCTCTTCGCCGCCGGTGAGCGAGCGGAGTGGGGTGGGAATGCGGACGATGATCATTTGTTTAGTTCGCAGTTACGGGTTGGCAGTTGAGAATCAGGCGGCGCAGCTGGGGGCCGTGTAGCGCGATTCGGTGATGTCGGTGATGGAGGGAAGCGAGCCGCAAAGCGGGCAGTTGTCGCGGGGGGGGGTGGGGACCAAGCGGAGCTGGTCGCGCAGGCCATCGTAGGTGTAGAGCGAGCCGAACGCGGTGGCATCCCCTGAAAGCACACGCAGCGCTAGATCGGCCATCAGGGCGCCGCAGAAGCCAACGACCGGGCCCATCACGCCCGCTTCCGAGCAGCCTTCTTGCGCGCCGGGCGGTACGTCTTCAAAGAGACAACGGTAGCAAGGCGCGCCGGCCGCCGACACCGCCCACGCCGTCGCGACCCAGCGGACGGCTGCGCCATGGACAATCGGCCGCGCTTCGAGGCGCGCCGCATCGGCTGCCAAGAACTTAGTCGCGAAGTTGTCCGCGCCTTCAAGCACGACGTCGACTTGGCGCATGAGCTCACGCGCGTTTTCCGGCAGTAGACGCGACCGCACCGCCACCAGCCGCGCCGGAGCGACACCCCCCAAAATCAGGGCCGCTTGCGCGGCGTCGAGCTTATCGCGCCCGACGTCGGCGTCGCCGTACAGCGTCTGCCGATGCAAGTTGGAAAGCTCGACCACGTCGTCATCGCACAGCCACAATTCGAGCTCGGGCACGCGTGCCAGTACGGACAGCGCGGGGCAACCCAGGCCGCCAAGTCCGACCACGAGCGCGCGCTTGCGAGCTTGCTTTTCAGGCATTGTTGCCTGCGCCTTCGTCGGCTTTGAAATACTCGTCCAAGCTGAAGTAGCGCTCGCCGGTGTCGCACAAGATCGTGACCACGTTCTTGCCGGGCCCCAGCTCGCGCGCCAAGTCGAGCGCGACCGCCACGTTGGCGCCGGCGCTGATGCCCGCCAAAAGGCCCTCGCGTCGCGCCAACTCGCGCTTGGCTTTGTAGGCGCGAGCATCGGTGATGGTGCGCACTTCGTGCGGCACGCTCGCGTCGTAGTTTTTGGGCACGAAACCGGCGGCAATGCCTTGAATCTTGCTCGGCCCGCGCTCGCCACGCGAAATCGTCGCGCACGTCTCGGGCTCGACCGCGACGATGCGGCATGCTGGAAAACGCTGGCGCAGCACACGCCCGACGCCGCTGATCGTGCCGCCCGTGCCAACGGCTGCCACGAAGCCATCGAGCGACTCGTCGCCGAGCGCGTGCAGGATCTCTTCGACCGTGGTGCGCGAATGCACCGCGGGATTTTCGGGGTTCTCGAACTGCTGCGGCATGAACGCGCCGGGCGTGGCGGCGGCCAGCGCAATCGCCTTGGCGATCGCGCCGTCCATCTGCTCGGTTTCGGGCGTGAGCACTAGCTCGGCGCCGTACGACTGCAGCAGCTGGCGGCGTTCCAGGCTCATGCTCTCGGGCATGGTCAAGATGCAGCGGTAGCCGCGCTGCGCCGACACCAACGCCAGGCCAATGCCGGTGTTCCCGCTGGTGGGCTCGATCACGACGCCGCCCGGCCGCAAACGCCCGTCTTTTTCGGCCTGCTCGATCATGGCCAGGCAGATGCGGTCCTTGACCGAACCGCCCGGATTCATCGCTTCGAGCTTGCCGAAGACACGACCGCGCGGCTGTTCGGCCGCCATGCGCTGGATCTCGACCAGCGGCGTGTCGGTGATCAGATCGATGATCCGCGCGTACACCAGCGCATGATCCTTCAAGGGCGGACGCAGATCGTTCATCGCACGGACCTCAACAGTAACCCGCCCGTCAGGCTCGCGGTTTTGGCGAGGCTTTCGCGACGACTGAAGCGGAGTGTACCGCCTGTACGTGAGCATCGGACCCCCGCGAAAACGCGGCCAAAACCCGAAATCGACGGGCGTAGCCGGCAGCTCGAACGAGGGTGAAGATCAGATAACGTAGACATAACGTTGGGAGGAGGGGCGCTTCATGCCGAACTCTTCGGCGCGGTTACAGATGTCACTGATGCTGACGGCGTCGAAGCACGCCTCGACGCTCGACGACAGATCACGAAAGACAAGCTCGGTCACGCGCTTGGCGTCGGTCGAAGCTTGCGCGCGGCGGCCTTGCGTCTCGCGATCACCGAGTTGAATCGGGCCTTCGAGCGCGCGCACGACATCGCCCAAACGAATTTCTCCGGCTTTGCGGGTGAGCGAGTAGCCGCCTTGCGGGCCGCGCTTGGAGCCGACGATGCCACCGCGCTTCAGGTCTTGGAAAATCTGCTCCAAGAACCGCGGCGGAATATTCTGACGCTCCGCGATGTCCTTGACCTGGGTTGGGCGCCCGTCGTTGTAAAACGCGATATCGAACAGGGCGCGAATCGCATAACGACCCTTGTTCGAGAGCTTCACGCAGGTTGTTTTGTCATTGGCACATCGGTTTTGTCAAGAACCGGCCCGCGATGCAGGAAACACCGCGATTCGATGCCCAGATCAGAGGCTTCAACGGCCCCTGAGGCGCAGCCTCAGCACAAAAACACAAAGCCGAATTGGGCTGTTTTCGCTTTCGGCGCCTTTTGGGTTGGGTGTAAAACCCCGAGGGCTCGCAAGGCGCGATTTCGCGCCTGCGCTCACCTTTGTTCAAAAGGGGAATTTCATGAAGCACAGCATTGGATTGATCGGTCTCGCCCTCGTCGGCCTCGGCGCCTGTCAGCAGCAAGAGCCCGCCGCGGCTCCGCTCGCGGCCCCGCCGCCCGCGCAACCGGTCGCCGCCGCGCCGCCGGCCACACCCGTCGAAGCTTCCAAGCCCGTCGCACCGCCGGCCGCCACGGCAGACGAGCGGGCCAAGTGGTTCAAAGACTGCTGGGCTTCGTTCAACGCCAAGGATTGGAACAAGTTCCCGGGCTGCTACGCCGAGAACGCCAGCAGTGAGCAGGTCGACATGGGCATGCCGGCATTGGTCGGTCGAGCCAACGTGATCGACAAGAACGCCAAGGTGTTCGCGACCGCGTTCCCTGATCTCGTCGGTGAGAGCGAGCTCACGCTGGTGAGCGGCAACGACATTCTGTCCGTCGTGCTGTTGAAGGGCACGCACAAGGGCGCGCTGCCCGGTCCGCAAGGCGAGATTGCCGCCACCAACAAGAAGATTGGCTACTTGGCGCTGCAGCACATTCAAACCACGCCCGACGGTCGCCTCGTGCAGAAGGAGCGCTTCGCGTACGACGGCGGCACCTTCATGAGCCAGCTCGGGCTGAGCCCGATGCCGGCGCGCAAGGCGCTCGAGCAAGGTTGGGCCGACAAGCCCTCGCTCGTCAGCAGCGGTAGCGACGCCGAGAAAGCCAACATCGCGGCGCTGGGCGCCTACACGGCCGCGTTCAACAAGCACGACGCGGCCGCGCTCGCGGCAACCCTGACCGACGACGTCGTGTTCTCGGATCTTGCGGCGCCGGCTGACCGCGTCGGCAAGAAAGAAGTATCGAAGTCGAACGAGGAGATGCTCAAAGGCTTTCCCGACGTGAAGATCGACCAGAGCGCAGCCTGGGCTGCTGGTGATTATGTGGTTTCGACCGGGCGCTTCAGCGGCACGAACACCGGCGACATGCCGAGCATGAAGTTGAAGAAGACGGGCAAGACCGTCAACGTCGAGTACTACATGGTCACCAAGCTCGCGGCGGGCAAAGTGAAGAACAGCTGGCTGTTCTCGAACGGCATGGCATTCGCCGGGCAGCTCGGGTTGTTGCCCGCCCCGAAGGCGGCCAAGCCGGTGGCTGGTAAGGATCCGAAGGCGGCCGCTGCGCCCGCGGCTGCGGCTCCTGCGAAGGCGGCCGCTGCGGCTCCTGCGAAGGCGGCCGCTGCGGCCCCTGCGAAGGCGGCGGCTCAGCCTGCGATGGCGCCGAAGGCTCCGGCGACGCCGGCTGCTCCCGCCAAGCCCCCCGTCATGAAGTAAGCTGCTCGTCCCGAGACCGACTGACGGCGGCGCGTGCATTGGGAGCGCCGCCGTCGGTGTTTTGTGGCGTGCTATGCTGGCTCGCTTTGGCTTCTCGTGCGGCAGGCTTGCGGGGTGTGATGGTGCCGCTCGTCGTCGGCATGCTGTCTGCCGGCGCGGGCTGCGGCGCACCGACGAGCGAGCGACGCCGCGGCCCGATCGGTGATGCAGGCGTTGCTGGCGCTATGAGTGAAGAGGGCGGCGCGCCGAGCGTCGCGGGGTCCAGCTTGGGCGGCGACGCGGCGGCAGGCGCGCCTTCGCCGATCGTCGCGGGCGCGGCCGGCGACGACAATCCCCGAGGTACCGCGGGCGCGCCGGCCCGGCCGCCGCTGCTTTCGCTGCGCGCCGTCACCATTTCCCAGACCCACGAGCTGCCGCTGATGCAGGCGGGCGGCGCCGTGGCTGTCGCGAAACGGCCCGCGCCACTGGTCGCCGGAAAGCAGGCGCTGGTGCGGGCGTTCGTCGATGTCGAGACGACCTTCGTCGGGCGGCCGTTACTCGGCGTGCTCGACCTGAAGACGCCACAAGTCACCCGCACCTTGGTCAGTCAACGGACGATCACGCAAAATTCGCTGGCCGATGATCTGACCAGTACGTTCGTTTTCAACGTCGACGCTTCGGACCTAGCCACGACCAGCACCTACCGCGTGCGTGTGCTCGAAGCGGACACCACGCCGTTGGCGCGTTTTCCGGAGACTGGCTACGCCAACTTGGATGCCCAGACCGTGCGCCCGTTCGAGTTGGTGGTGGTGCCGTTCATCGCCAACGGCTTTACGCCGAAGCTGGGCGACGAAGAAGTCACGGCGCTGCGGCATCGTCTATTGGCGTTGTTTCCGTCGCCGGTCGTCGATATCTCGGTCGCAGCTGCCGTGACGCTGCCGCAGCTCGTGAAAGGCGCCGGCGACGGTTGGGATCCAGCGCTGGACGAGATCTACAGGCTGCGCGCGCAGGCGGCGCCAGCCCACGACGTCTTCTACTACGGCATGATGGCACCCGCCGCGACGTACGACGATTTCTGCGCCAACGGCTGCACGTTGGGCTTCTCGAACGTAGCCGGTCCGGATGAAGTCGAGTCGCGCGGCGCGATCGGCGTCGCGGTGTTTCCCGATGGCTCTGGCGCGGAGGAAGCGTGGGACACCGTGGCCCACGAGCTAGGTCACGCCATGGGTCGCGAGCACGCGCCGTGTGGCGTTGACGATCCCGATCCTAACTATCCGTACCCCAACGCCACGCTGGGCGGCATCTACGGTTACGACTTCGACCTGATGCGGCTGGTCAAGCCCAATCCAGCCAAAGACGTGATGAGCTACTGCGGGCCGGTGTGGATCGCGGACTACACCTATCGCGGCCTGTTCGCCCGCCTCGACTACATCGCGAGCGAGAGCTTCACGGCCTTGGCGCTGCAGCCAGCGGAGCTGTTCCGGTTGGCGCGCATCCATCGCACTGGGCACAGTCTGTGGGTCGGCGAGCAGCGTCGGCTCGGTGCTGACCGCCCGAGCGATCGGCAGCTCGATTTGCTGGACGGCACGGGGCGCCGGATCGGCAGCGTGCGCGCCCGGTTCGTGGCCGTGGATCACGCGGCCGGCGGCTACTTGTGGCTGCCGGTGGCGGCGCTCGGCAAAAGCGGTGCGGTTAGCGTCGATCTGCGGCCGCTGGGCGGCGCGATCCTGCCGCTCTGATACCTTGAAAAGCCTCGGAGCCGGTGTCACGCTCCGCTGGCATGTCACCGCTTTCGCGTGAAGCCATCCTAACCGTGCTCTCGGGCTTGTCGGTGCTCGCCTGCGACAAGGCGGCGACGGTCAAGGCCGAGCCGGTTGCGGTCGTTTCGCCGAGCGCGGCCGCGGCTGTCGGCAAAGCCGCCGAAAGCCCGGTCGTTGCCGCCAAGGAAGTGCCGTCAGCCCAGGCAGCGCCAGCGCCACGCGGTAGCGCCGCTGAAAAAGAAAAGTCTTGCGCGCCAGGCGGCTGCGCGGCGGGTGAGTGCGGCGCGAACAAGAAGAAGTAGCGGCAGACGCTCGATCGACTGAGTGCTATTTGTCGACCACCGTGGACGTCGCGCTACAGCGTGAACGCGCGCTCGAGCTGGTCCGTCGCTACGGCTGGAACGCGACGTCGTTTCAAACTCTCGAGGAAGGCTATCGCTACTTCTTCCATGAGGGCGGCTGCGTCGCGTACGTTGACTCGGGACGTGCGTGGGTGGTGGCGGGCGCGCCGATCGGACCGCCGTCGGCAGTCAGCGCCATCCTTTGCGATTTTCTGGCCGCGGCGCGCGCCGAGAACAGGCGGGTTTGCCTGTTCGCGACCGAGCAGCGTTTGCTCGATTTGGCCGGCAGCCAGCTGGTCTCATTGCGGATCGGTGAGCAACCGGTTTGGGATCCGCAGAAGTGGCGGGAGATTCTGAAGCGACGCCGCAGTTTGCGCGAACAGCTGCGGCGCGCACGCGCCAAGTCGGTCACGGTGCGCGAGGTGACGGCGGCCGAGCTCGATGGCGGCATGACGCGCGAAGGCATCGCGCGCGTCGCCGAGCGCTGGCTGAAGGCACGCCGGATGGCGCCGATGGATTTTTTGGTGCGGCTCGAGCTGTTCAGCTTCACCCAAGATCGGCGCTGTTTCGTCGCCGAGCGCGCGGGCAAGGTCATCGGCGTGGCCGGCGTCGTGCCGGTGCCGGCGCGCGCCGGTTGGTTCATCGAAGATCTGGTGCGAGATCCGGCGGCACCGAACGGCACCGCGGAGCTCTTGATCGACGGCGTAATGAACTGGGCCAGCGAACATGGTTCGCGCTGGCTCACGCTGGGACTGGCGCCGCTGGCCGGCGACGTTTCGCCGCTGCTACGCGCCGCAGCCAGTAGCGGCAAGCTCTGGTACGATTTCAAGGGCTTGCGTTCGTATAAAGCCAAGCTCCAGCCCGAGCAGTGGCTGCCGATCTTCCTGTCGTATCCGCCGACTCAAGGCGCCTGGCGGTCGATGCTGGATGCGCTGTGGGCCTTCACCCGCACTGGTTTTTGGAGCTTTGGTTGGCGCACGCTGACGCGCGGACCGATCGTCGTCGTGCGCGCGCTGGCGGTGCTGCTGCTGCCGTGGACGCTGCTGTTGGCGCTGGCGCCGGCCGAGCGCTGGTTCGGCGCCGCTTGGCTCAAATGGAGCTGGGTCTTGTTCGATCTGGCGGTGGCTGCCGGGTTGTTTCGGTTCCTGTACAAGCGCAGCACATCGTCACTCACGCCGCTCGTAGCCGCGGTCACGCTCGACGCCGTGCTGACGCCACTGCAAGCTGCAGTTTGGAACGTGCCGCACGCGCGCTCCGCGTTCGACTACGTGGTGGTCACGCTCGGGTGCCTGGCACCACTCCTGGCCAGTGTCGTACTGTGGGGTGCTCGGCGCTTTCGTTTGGCCGATGAGTGAAGCGCGGCTAGCCGGCCAGCGTGAGCACGATGCCCACGACGATGCCGACGACCGGTGGTAGCTTCTTCCAACCGTTGGCTTCCTTGAACACGAACACGCCCGCCGCGAACGCGATCAACGTACTGCCCCGGCGAATGCTCGCGACCAAGGAGATCAGCCCGGCTGGCTCACGCAGCGCCGAAAAATAGGCAAAATCGGCACAAAGCAAGCAGAGCGCGAGCAGCGGGATCGTGAATCGAAACTGAAACGGCTCGGCGCGCGCGCGGACGCAGCTTCAGCTGCCCGAGCAGCAGCTTGTCGTAGAGACCACTGGCGGCGCCGAATAGCGTGCCCAAGACCATGTAGCCGACCCAGCGGTTGCGGTGGAAATGAACACCTTCCAGTCGTCCCACCACCGACAAGCCCAGGAAAGACAGCAAGGTGGTCGAAATGCCGAGCAGCTGCAGCCAAGACGGCCGCTCACCCAGCAGCACCAGCGCGGCCCCCAACGTCCAGAGCGGGCTGGTGGCGCGGATCGGCGCGGCCAACGAAATCGGCAGGTGTTTCACCGCCAAGTAGCTACAAAGCCACGATGCCGCCACGATCGCCGACTTGAGCAGCAGCTCGGCGTGACCGAGCCAGCTAAGCGGCGGTACGTGCAGGCTGATTGGCACAACACCTGGCAGCACGGCTTGGAGCAGCAAGAGCGCGGTCCACACCGTGGCGCAGGTCGCGGTGCTGACGAACAAGACGGGCACGACCGCGTTGCCGCGCAGGGCATGTTTTTGACAAATGTCGTAGAAGCCGAGAAAGAACGCCGAGGTGAGGCTGAGCAGGGCCCAATGCATGAACGGAGCGCGATGCTTACCAGTGTCTACTTGTATAAGCCGTCGAGCGTGGCCTGGTAATTCTTCAGCACGTGATTGCGCCGGATGCTCATCTTGGGTGTGAGCATGCCGTTTTCGGCAGTAAAATCGGCGGTGATCAGCGCGAAGCCGCGCGGGCGTTCGTAGCCACGGAATTCCTTGCTGTACGTTTCGAGCTCCGCCTTCAACAGCTCGCGCACGCGCGGATGGGTCGTCGGATCCGCGCCGAGCGTGACGCCCTCGCGCTCCGCCCACTTGGCGAGATTGACTTGATTGAGCACGACGAGCGCGACGTTGTGCGGCTTGTTGAGGCCGTACAGCATGATGTTGCTGATATACGGCGACAGCTTCAGATCTTCCTCGAGCGGTGAGGGGACGACGTACTTGCCGTTCTCGAGCTTGTACTGCTCTTTGATGCGGCCGGTGATGTAGAGGTAGCCGTCCTCGTCCAAGTAGCCCATGTCGCCGGTGCGCAGGCCGCCGTCGCTGGTGAAGATCTTAGCGTCTTCTTCGGGGTGGCCGTGGTAGCCGCGCATCACGTTGTCGCCATAGACGATGACTTCGCCGCTTTTGGGGTCGCCGGTGGCTGCCAGATCGATCGTCACGCGCACGTTGGGCAGCGGCTTGCCGACCGAGCCGATCTTGCGATGCGCGGGCGTGTTGACGGACGCGACGGGTGCGGTCTCGGTCAGCCCGTAGCCTTCGAACACGTCGATGCCGAGCGCGTCGATGAACTCAGCGACTTCCTTGCTCAGCGCCGCGCTGCCACTGACCACGAGCCGGAGCCGCCCGCCGAAGCGCTGGCGTACCTTCTTGAAGATCAGTTTGTCGGCTAATTTCAGCGCGATCGATTCGCTGAAGCTGAGCTGGTTGCCGCGTGATTTGCGGGTGGCGGCGCGGATGCCGGCGTGAAAGAGCGCGCGGATCGCCTTCGGCCGGGTCAGCATCTGCTGATTCACGCCTTCGTAGATGCGATTGAAGATGCGCGGCACCGCGACCAACACCGTCGGCTTCACGTCGGGTAGGTTGGCGACGAGCTTCGGCACTTCGTCGTTGATCGCCAACGCACAGCCGAGCGCGGCCAGCGTGTAAAACTCGCCGGTTTGGCCGAAGGCGTGCGCCCACGGCAGAAATGACAACGCTTTATCCTCGGAAGTGAACGGGAAAAGCGGCGTGAGCCCGTTGATGTTGGCGCAGAAGTTCTTGTGCGTGAGCACGACGCCCTTCGGTTCGCCGGTCGTGCCTGAGGTGTAGACGAAGGCGGCGACGTCGTCGGGCGAGACTTGCGTGCTCGGCAGCTTGGCTGCAGCTCGGCCGCGGCTCAGCAAGGATGCGAACGACCGCTCGTCCGTGGCGTCAAGGTTGAAACCACAGATATGCTCGAGCGCGGCGAGCCCTGGTTTGGCGGCTTCGAGCGCGCTGACGATCTCGCGCGTGGCGCCGAATACGACCTTGGCGCCCGAGTCGCGCAAGATGTAAGTCCAATCGGCTCGCGTCTGCGATTCGTACATCGGCACGTAGAGCGCGCCGAGGCTGAGCGTGGCGTGGACGGTGATCGCCCATTCCAGCCGGTTGTCCGAGATCAGGGCCACTCGGTCGCCGCGGCCGACACCGAGCGTGGCTAGGCCGGCCCGGAAAGCGTTCACCTGCTCGGCGACCTCCGCATAGGTCTGCCAGACCCAGCCCGAGGCGCGTTTCTCCCCGAACAGAGGGCGCTCCGCGTAGCGGGTGGTGATGCGCTCCCACATCGAGACCAGGTCGGAAAAGTCCTCGTGCATAGGGGGCTGAATCAAAACGGAGTCCTGAGCCTCCGTCAACGTCCGGAAATGCTACGGTCCGCCGGCCGCGATGGCTCGCTTTACGGTCATTACCTTCGGTTGCCAGATGAACTCGCACGATTCCGAGCGGATCGGAGAAGTGCTGCGTGGCGCCGGTCACTCCGAGGCCGAGGGGCTCGACGACGCCGATTTAGTGCTGCTCAACACCTGCAGCATTCGCGAGAAGGCCGAGCAGAAGCTGCGCAGCGAGGTCGGGCGGATCGCCCTCTTGAAGCGGCAACGGCCCGAGCTCACGATCGTGGTGGCTGGCTGCGTGGCGCAACAAGAGGGCGCTGGGCTGCTGAAGCGCATGCCGGACATCGATGTGCTGCTCGGGCCAGACAACATTCCGGAGCTGCCGCGGCTGCTGTTGGAAGCCGAAGGCGCCGTGGCACCGGTGGTGCGCACCGAGTTCGATTTGTCCGAGCCGCATTTCTTGGCGGCGGCCGCCGAGCCGGGTCGAACGCCGGTCAGCGCCTTCGTGACGGTGATGAAGGGCTGCAACGAGCGCTGCACGTATTGCATCGTGCCGCACACGCGTGGGCCGGAACGTTACCGCCCGGCGCGCGAGATCATCGACGAAGTAGCGCGACTGGTGGCGGCCGGTGCGCGTGAGATCACCTTGCTCGGGCAAACCGTGAACAGCTACCGCGATCCGCTCGCCGAGCTGGCACCAGCTCCGGGAGCCGGCGAGGCGCCGTGGCAGCACACGCGCGGCCTGCGGGCGCGCGAGGACGAGAGCGAATTCGCGGCGCTCGTGCGAGCGATCGCAAAACAAGTGCCGGAGCTGTTGCGGCTCCGCTACACGAGCCCACACCCGCGCCACCTGACCGTGTCGCTGATCCGCGCGCACCAAGATTTGGCGGTGCTGGCGCGCCACGTTCATTTGCCGGTGCAAGCTGGCAGCGACCGCGTTCTGCGGCGGATGCTGCGCCGCTACTCGGCTGCCGAATACGAAGAGCGCGTGGCAGCGCTGCGCGCGGCGGTGCCGGGCGTCACGCTTGCGACCGACATGATCGTCGGCTTCCCCGGCGAAACCGAGCAAGACTTCGAGGAAACGCTGGAACTCGTGAAGCGCGTCGGCTTTTCGCTGATCTACGGCTTCAAGTACTCGGAACGTCCGTATACGGCTGCCGTCAACCTGGGCGACGACATCACCGAAGACGAAAAAATCGCCCGCCTGGCGCGGCTGATCCAGCTCGGCGACGGCATGCGTACCGCGTTACTCGCCGAACAAGTCGACACGATGCAGAGCGTGCTGTTCGAGGGCCGCGGCAAGACCGGCGCGCTGCGCGGTCGCACCGAACGCAGCGAAATCGTGCACGCCGCCGGGCCTGACGAGCTGATCGGCCAGCTGCGCGACGTGCGCATCACCGGCTCCTACAAGAACTCGCTGCTCGGCGAGATCCCAGGCGTAGCCGCCGGCGGAGCCCAGCCTCGTCAGCCGTTGCCGCGCGCGGGCCACGCGCCGCGCAGCTTACCGGTCGTGCCATGATCATCCGCCCCTACAAAGGCAAGCTGCCGAAGATCCATGCGACGGCGTTCATCGCGGATGGCGTGGTGATCATCGGGGATGTGGAAATCGGCGAGCAGGCGAGCATTTGGTACAACTCGGTGCTGCGCGCCGACGTCGGCATGATTCGGATTGGCGCGCGCAGCAACGTGCAGGACGGCAGCTGCCTGCACATGACGAGTGATCTATCGCACGCGATCGTCGGCGACGAAGTGACGATTGGCCACAACGCGATCGTCCATGGCGCCACCGTGCACGATGGCGCGCTGATCGGAATGGGCTCGATCTTGCTCGACAACGTGGTGGTCGGTGCCGAATCGTTGATCGCCGCTGGCACGGTCGTGCCGCCGCGGATGGTGGTGCCGCCGTACAGCTTGGTGCGGGGCCAGCCGGGGCGCGTCTTGCGGGAAATGAACGAGCACGATCGGCTCGAAGGCCGTCGCGGGGCCGCGCATTACGTTGAGCTGGCAGCGGAGCACATGAAATCAACCGAAAAATAGCGGTCAGATGGCAACGATTTCGGCGGCATTGGCGGCGCGAGCGGCTCGCCGATGTGACATCGAGGGACGGCTCAGCGCTCGAAAGATGCGGGCGTGACGTCGCTTGCGTCGCCTTGCACTTCGGTGTGCGTGGCGCGTTCGGGCAGGGCCGGCAAGCTCTCGGGATTGACGTCGCGCCCGACCCAGTAGACTTCCGGCACTGGGTAGTAGGTGCTGCTGTAGTGCCGCACGCGCTCGGTGCCGTCGACGTAGTGGGTGCGGACGGTGCTGACCACGTCGTAGCCCGGGCTGCCTTTTTGCTGTCGCTTGATTTGGTCGGGGCGCAGCTCGGCGTGACGGGCGACCTTGCGGAAGAAGTCCTCGCTCTTGCTGACGGCGTAGGTGTGCTCGACTTTGCCGGGCGCCGTTGTGCCGAGCATTTCCACGCGTATCCGCGTCGGCACCGGCAAGAAGGCGTGGACGATGATCGCCACCGGGTACGGGTTGCGAAGCTGCAGATCGACTTCGCCGTCGATTACCGTCGCGTCGAGACCGAGCGGCGCGTAGCCGCTTGGCCGGCTGTGACTGCGGCGCTTGACGACGTCGAGCCCGCCGAGCACGCCGGCGGCGAATAGGGTCGTCGCCACCTGGCACACGCCGCCGCCGACGCCCGGCTCGACCTCGTCGGCGACGATCACCGGCGCGTCGATGAAGCCGCGCTCGAGCGTGCGTGGGCCGACGGTGTGGTTGAAGCTCCAGACCTCGCCGGGCGCCATCAGGGTGCCGTCCAAGTAGCTGGCGGCGCGCGCGATGTTCTTCACGCGGGGTCCGCCGCGCTTAGCGAAGTCGGTCTCGTACTCGCTCAGCACGAGCGACGGGTCGACGTTGACCAGCGTGCTGGTCGGCACCTTGGGCAAGAGCTCCGTGAACGCCAGCGTGAGGTCGTCGGCTGGCCCGAGCGCGGCCAAGCGTGACAGGGAAGCCCCCAGATCCAGCTCGCGCCCCGGTTGCGCTTCGACCCGCGCGTGCCCGCCGAGATCCAAGCGGGCGTCGATCGGATCGCGCCGCAGCCCGGGCGCGATGTCCGAAAGCCAGGCCGCGGCGCGTGCGGCGTCGAACCGGTAGTGGGGCGCGACCTCGACTGGCTCCGGCGCGACGCCACCGAGCGCCACCCTGAGCCGCGTGAACAAGCTGCTTGGCACGCGCGGGCGCTCGAGCCCGGCGAGTGCCCCTTCGATATCCAGCGACAGCCCCAGCGCTCGCCGCGGCGCCATCAGCACGCCGTCTGGGTGGCGTAACTGCACCTCGGCGTCGGCCTCGAGCTCAGCACGGCGACCCAGCCAGGTCGAGAGCGCGACGCCCGCCGCTGGCACCCGACCGCCCAGGGTCACGCGCGCCGGTTCGGGCAAGTGCCGTTGCATGACGGGCCACAGCCCGAAGCCCGCGCCAGCCAGTGCCGACGCGAATACCGTGGCGAGAGCGACGCCTGAAACCCGCACTCGAAGATTTTACTCCGCTAGTGGCTTGCTCCGCCAGTTTGCTTGGTCAAAGCTCGACGTCGCGATGCAGCTCACGGTGAATGGCGAGGCAAAAACCTTCCCCGACGGCCTCACGGTTCGGGGCTTGGTCGAGGCGCTGGCCCTGACCGAGGGACCCGTGGCGGTGGAACGGAACCGCGAGGTGGTGCCTCGAGCCCTCCACGCCGAAACGGTCCTGGCCGACCGCGACGTGGTCGAAATCGTTCATTTAGTCGGCGGCGGCTGAACGGCGGACGCCTGGGGCGGAGGCTCCGGCGTCTTGGCGGGCGGGACGCGGCGCGCTGGAACGCGCAGCCGCGGACCGGGACCGGTCGGGCCGCGGGTCGCGACCGGCACACGCAGCGCGAACTTCTCGCGAATCAGCGACGACTTGAGGCCGTTGACCGCGCGCAGGCGCGGCACCGACACAGCGTACTTGCGCGCGATCATGCCCAGCGTCTCGTTCTTCTTCACCTTGTGGGTGATGAAGCTTTGTGGCGCGCTCGTCAGCTTGGCCTGTAGCAGTTGGGCGTGACAGCGCCGAGCGGTCTCCTGAGCGATTGGGTTGAAGAAACGAATGTGGATGTGCGTGGCGTGACCGGGCGCGTGGCGAATGATCGGCCGCAGCTTGCCGGGCACACCGCGAAAGATGCCGGCTAGCCAGCTCGGATCGTCGCCGTGCTGGCGCGCGTAGTCTTCGAGCAGCACCTGAATCGAATGATCGATCAGGATCAGATCGACGTCGGTCTCGGCGATCAGCGCGCGAACGAACGCCCAGGTGCGAGCTAGATCGAGGTTCTTGGCGGTGCCGCGCGCGTACCAACCCGCGCCGTCATTGTAGAAATAGGCGATGTCGACGTCGCGGCCCGACTGGTGCGACACGTGGGGGTGCGATGGACCACCGTTCTTGCCGCTGATGTCGCCGAGCGCGAGCGGAGCGGTTCCCGGAAACTGCTCGTGCACCTTGCCCAGCGCCAGCGCCAGATAATCCAGGGTTTCTTGCGTGCCCCAGGCGCCGCTCGGGCTCACGGGCCTGTACAGCGGAGTTGCGCTGGCCTGCACGCCGTTGAGCAACGCGCCGGCGTTGGGCGAACCGAGCGACATCGGTCCGAGCGAGCGCAAATCGTGCGAAACCGCGGCCGCAATCTGCGCGTCGCTCCAGCTGTCGAGAGGGTGCGGGCGCACGCTGAGCGTTTCGGCGACCACCGGCTCGGCGCTCTCGCCCGAGTCGTCGAGCGCGTCGCCGTGCTCCTCGTCTTCAGTGCCGGCGGCTCCCGCGTCGCCGTTCGTCTGCGCCGCGAGCGCGGGCTCTTCAGCGGCTTGGTCGGGCTCTTCGGCGGTGGACGCTACTCCGCCGCGTGGGGTGTGGGCGTGCTGAGCGCCGGGCGGCGTACCGCAACCCACGCCCAACGCCAGTGCCACGCCGCCAATCGCCCAGCGAATCTGGCCACGACTAGCGCGCACGGTACCATTCTGCCGTTTCGGCGAGACCGACATCGAGTGGCGTTGGCGTGCCCAGCGTTTGCTCGAAGCGCCCGACGTCGAGCAGCGAGCGTTCGATATCACCCGCGCGCACGCCACGCTGTTCAATGCTCGAGCGCGCGCCAGTGATCGCCACGATGCGCTCGGCGAGCTCGAGCGTCGTCGTGGCACGACCCGAACCGACGTTGGTGACCGGGTGCGGCAGCTGGCCTTGCAGCGCTTGCAAATTGGCACGCGCGACGTCGGATACATACACGTAGTCGCGGATGCAACCGCTGTCTCCGACCGCGCTTTTGGCGAAAATAGCCAGGTTTTTGTGAACCAAAGCGGCATCGAAAAAGATCGCGATAACGCCGGCTTCGCCGTGGGGGTCCTGGCGTGGTCCATACACGTTCGCGTAGCGCAAAACGGTCGAGCTGAGGCCGCGGTGCTCGCGGTACACGGCAAGCAGGCGCTCGAACGTGAGCTTGCTGATGCCGTAGGGGCTCTTCGGCTCGAGCGCGAAGCTCTCGCTGGCTCGTTGGCCTTCGGGCACCTCTCCGTAGATCGCGCCGCCGGTGCTGGCGAACACCAGTTGCCGCACACGGCTGCCAGCGGCCGTACAGGCATCCAGCAAGTTGAGGCCGCCAATGATATTGACCTCGGCGTCGAAGCGCGGGTCTTTCATGCTAACCGAGACGCTGGCCTGCGCGGCCTGGTGGCTGACGAGGTCTGGCGCGAAATCGGCCACGGCGCGCTGCGTGGCCTCGCGATCGCGTAGATCCGCTTCGAACACGCGCACGCCAGTGGGCAGATTAGCGCGCTTACCGCTCGAGAAGTTGTCGATGACCGCGACCTCCAAGCCGGCGCTGAGCGCGCTTACAACGACGTGGCTGCCGATGAAACCGGCACCGCCGGTGACCAATACGCGCATCGGTCCTGTATACCCGAAGCCGGGTGACGCCGCGAAGCGGTTAGGGCCCGCGAATGGCTAAGTCAGTCGATGATCGCGGTCGAGGCGCCCGGATGGCGAGGCGCGACGAAGGCGCATACTGCGGTATGTAACTGAGGAGCAACGAAGCCAGCCGGGACTCATGATTCTTCACATCTTTTGGCTGCCAAATCGCAGCCTCAATCGCAGAAACCCACGTGGCGTCGCCGGGCCGCCCCGTCCGGCCGCGGACCCGCGCGTTCGCCGCGAACCAGTCGTCTGATTTCGACTGCGGCCCGTGCCGAGATTTTTTCACAGGGA
>JBBRMI010000022.1:0-59482 GCA_038230915.1 Polyangiales bacterium
CGATCTCGCTTCCGGGCACGCATCGGTGACGCCTCGGGAGCCGAGGCGAGCCGCTACCGCATTTCGCTGACCTTCGGCGCGCAAGAGCCCGCAGAAAAGCCCGTTCCGCCAGCCCCTCTATTCGACACCAGCCACCTAGGGCGTGTCCCTGAATTCTGGATCCCCGTAAACGTGCCCGTGCCCGTGCCCGTGCCCGAAAATGCTCGCGGTTTCTTCAAGGTTCTCTTGGATAGGCCGAGGTTCCTGGCGCGGGCCTGGCCCGCGCGCGCCGCGCCCAGCTGGGCGCGCAAACAAGGCCTACACACCAAGGAACGCTCAAAGATGAGCCTCACGGACCGTCGGGCACGGGCACGGGCACGTTCACGGGCACGCAAGAGCAGAACGAATTCAGGGACACGCCCTAACCCCTGATCCCCGACCCCTGACCCCTTCCCACTTGTGCGAGTCGGGACGGAGCGCTACAAACGCCGCCCCCCAAGCCCCCCAGCGCCTCCGCGCATGAGGCAGGAAGAAACGAAAATGAAAGACGGCATCCACCCCGCGTACCAGGTCGTGAACGTGAGCTGCGCCTGTGGCAACAAGTTCGAGACCCGCTCTACGCGGAATGAGCTCCAGGTCGATGTCTGTGCCGCCTGCCACCCGTTCTACACGGGCAAGCACCGCCTCATGGACACGCAAGGCCGCGTCGATCGCTTCCGCCGCAAATACGCCGGCAACGCAGCCGTCGCCAAGAAGTAGCTCGCGTTCCGCGAGTCCCGAGAGGGAATCAACAGGAAGGCGACTGAGCATTGGTTCCATCAGGAAGGCGAGAAGGCGGGAAGTTTTCGGGATTGCCCGACGTAGAGCTTCTCGCCACCGCTGGTTGTTGCCTGCTCGTCGCGTGGGGCGATTCGAGACTTTGCCCAAACGGAGCGCTGGATTGGGCGCTCGAACCCCAAAAATCTTCCCGCGTTCCCGCCTTCCTGTTCGCTCGCCCCGGACAGGGCACTACGGCGTCGCTATAGTAGGAGAGAGATGTCGAATCAGCCTGCCGTGATGGGTCCGGACGGAGTGGCGAGGCCGTATATCGGCGGGCAGGCGCTGCTCGAGGGCGTGATGATGCGCTCCCCGCACGCTTTCTCCGCCGTCGTGCGCCGCCGCGATGGTTCGCTCGTCGTGCGAGAACGGCCAATGGCCGACCTGCGCAAGGGTGTCCGCGCCTGGCCGATCGTACGCGGCATGATGGCGCTGGTCGAAGCCTTGAAGCTCGGCAGCCAAGCGCTGCGCTTCTCGGCCGAAATCTTCGAGCGTGATCTGGAAGACGAAGAGAAGGAGCAGGTCGGCAAGACCAAGGCCGCCAGCGGCACCACGCTGCTCTCCGCCCTCGCCCTGCCGATCATTCAGCTGATGACGGCTGAGCCGGAGCTGTCGTCGCAGCAACCGACGGAAGAGCCCAAGGGCAAAGGCTGGATGGGCATGGTCAGCGTGGCTTTCGCGATTGGGCTGTTCGTGGCTTTGCCGCAAGCCTTCGCGGCCGGCGCTTCGAGCGTATTCAAGCTCAATCTCGACGTGCGGTCGCCGTTGTTTCAACTACTGACGGCTTCAGCCAAGCTGACGATTCTCGTCGGCTACATGCTCTTGATTCGCCGGCTGCCCGAAATCTACCGCGTATTTCAGTATCACGGCGCCGAGCACAAATCGATTCACACCTACGAGTCAGGCGCTGAGCTCACGGTCGACAACGCGCGCAGCCGCACCACGTTGCATCCACGTTGCGGCACGACCTTCATCGTGATGGTCGCGCTGGTGTCGATCTTGGTGTTCAGCGGGCTCGGGCCGTTTCTGCCGCAGCTCGGCTTGGGCAAGCTGGCGGACAACCTGTTGTTCTTCGCGCTCAAGCTGCCGTTCCTGCCGTTGATCGCCGCGATCACGTTCGAGCTGCAGCGCGTGCTCGCCAAGTATTGCTCGACTGGTCCGCTGTCGGTGCTGCTGTGGCCCGGCTTCTTGGTGCAGAAGATCACGACCATCGAGCCTGACGATCAGCAGCTCGAGGTCGCGTTGTCGGCGCTGCTCGTGACCTTGCGCGTCGAAAAGGGTGAAGCCTCCGTGCGTGACGCCGACGCTTCTTTCGCCACGTATGCAGCGCTCGCGGAGCCGGCCAAAGCCGCATGATCCCCGCCGCCAAGCTCGAGTCGCTTTCGCGTCGTTTCGCGGAGGTCGAGCAGCTGCTGTGTGATCCGAAGATGCTGTCGGACTCGCAAGCATTGACCACACTCAACCGCGAGCGCGCGCAGCTCTTGCCGGTGGTCGAGTCGTTTGCCAAGTGGACGCACTTGACCAAGCAGATCGCCGACGACAAAGAGGCGCTGTCCGATCCCGAGTTGGGCCCACTCGCCGAGGCGGAGCTGCCCGAGCTCACGGCCGCGCTCGAGAACCTCGAGCGTGAGATCCAGATCCAGCTCTTACCGCGCGATCCGAACGACGAGCGAAATACAATCCTCGAAATTCGCGCCGGCACCGGCGGTGAGGAAGCCGCCTTGTTCGCCGGGGATCTGTTCCGGATGTACACGCGCTACGCCGAGACCAAGGGCTGGCGCGTCGAAGTGATGAACACCAGCGACGCCTCGGCCGGCGGCCTCAAAGAGGTGATCGCGCTGGTCACCGGTCAGCGCGTGTTCTCCAGCCTGAAGTACGAGGGCGGCGTGCACCGCGTGCAGCGCGTGCCGGCGACCGAAGCGCAAGGTCGCATTCACACCTCGACCGCGACCGTCGCCGTCTTGCCAGAAGCCGACGAAGTCGACGTCGAGATCGACGACAAAGACTTGAAGGTCGACATCGCGGCTTCCGGCGGTCCCGGCGGTCAGGGCGTGAACACCACCAACAGCGCGGTGCAAATCACCCACCTGCCGACGGGCATGATCGTGAAATGCCAAGACGAGCGCAGCCAGCTGAAGAACCGCGCCAAAGCGATGAAAGTGCTGCGCAGCCGCTTGCTCGACATCGAGATGCAAAAGCAAGCCGATTCGATCCGCGACGAGCGCCGCGGCATGGTCGGCGGCGGCGATCGCTCGGAGAAGATCCGCACCTACAATTTCCCACAAAACCGCCTGACCGATCACCGCATCGGCCTGACGCTGTATAAACTGGATCGCGTGATGGAAGGTGACCTGAGCGAGATGCTCGACGCCGTCGTCGCGCACCACCAAGCCGCGCTGCTGCAAGCGCAGACGCCGCACGGGGACAGCCCGTGAAAGCCGAGGTGGATCTGGACGCGCTGCTCGCGGCCCTGATCCTGGCGCCCCGCACGTTCGCGCGGAATCGCTTCTTCACGCTGTTCCAAAACCCGGAGGCCGCGAAGATCCGTCGGCGTGCGTCGCGCGTGCGCGGCATCTTGCGGCAACTGGCCGGTACGCCCAAGCCCGCCGCCGAGATCGTCGGCGAGCGCGTCATGACGGACGGCCAAGTGCTGCTGCGCTACCGCGTGGAAGAACTGGGTTACACGCGTACGGCCGCGCTCTCGTCGCTCGAAGCGGCCACGCTGCGCTACGCGCTGCACCGCTCCGGCATCGCCGCGCTGTCGCACGAAGAGCGCACCGCCGTCGAAGCCGCACTGTCACGCCTCGGCGAAACGCTCGGCGTCGGTAACGAGCTGCTCGAGCGCCCGCTCTCGCCCTCCCCGGGGTAAGACTTGGCCCTACTGCCGTGCCGCGGCAGTCGCGCCACGCGGGACTTCGAGCCCGCTCGCGAGCGCTCGATAGAAGTCCTCACGCAGCCTTGGCTCGAGCTTTTCGGCGCCGCCGGAGAGCGTGAGAAAGAGCTGGCAAGCTAGCTGGTCGGTCACGTCGCGGCGCCTTGCGTTCAACTCGAACTCGGGCTGCGTGTCTGCTGGTAGCTGCTGCGCAATAGCCGCGAAGCCGCGCTCGATGATCGACGCCGACGGCTGCGGGGGAGGCTTCTGCTGGAGGCGCAACATCTCCAGCCGCAGCGCCAAAGCTCGCGCCAGCATCTGCACGTAAGCTTCGAGCGCTTCTGGACCAAGGTCTGCAATCGCCGGCCCCAGGAAGGATTCGTCACCCCCCTTCCACAACTTGCTGCAAGCCTGCGCGGAGGCTTGCGCTACACGGGCTCGGGCCCCAGCCCAAAGCTCGAGATCGCGCGGGCCCAGGTACGGAACGCTGCGCTCGGCCAGGTCTCGGGCCAACAGCCGCGCCTGACTCGACGTCAACAACCGGGTTTCCTGCTGCAGCTCACTCTGCTGCATGACCGGCGCGAGCGCACGGTCGAGAGCGTCGTCGAAGCGTGACGGACCCCGCTCGGGCCGACTCCACAGCCACCAGCCTACGAGCAACAGCGGGACGAGCAGTGCCGCACCTCGCAAGACGTGACCTACGCCGGGCCGGTCCTGGACTGTCATGGCCAGAGCCATGCAAACACGCCCCGGCAGCCAGCGCACGGATTTGCGGGCGTCGCGCCAGACATGCTTAGCTTCGCGCCTGCCCATGGGCGCCGTCACCGACCCGATCCGCATCGACCGCTGGCTCACGGCCACGCGCGTCTTCAAGTCGCGCACCCTGGCGCAAGCCGCTTGCGACGCCGGCCACGTGCGCATCAATGAAGTGCAATCCAAGCCGAGTCACCTGGTGAAAATCGGCGACGAGGTGCGCGCCTTCGCGCCGCGCGGCACGGTGGTGTTCGTGGTCAAAGGCCTGGCCGAAAAGCGACTCTCGGCTGCGCTCGCACAGCTGCTGTTCGAAGATCACTCCCCGCCACCCCCACCGAAAGTAGAGCGCGTCGCCGTGCGCGAGCGCGGTGCCGGTCGCCCCACCAAAGCCGACCGCCGCGCGCTTTCGCGCTTGCGGGGCCGCTAGCGTTCGGCTTTGAGACGCGCGAGCTCCGCCTCGAGCTCGGCCAGCCGGCTTTCGGCCCGTTCTCGGTCAGCTCGCGCCAACTCGACCGGCGTAAGGTAAAGATCGGCACCGGCCGCGTCGCGCGCGAGCCGCAGCCAAAGGCCGCGCGCCGGATCGCGCACGACGACCCAGAAGCCCTGCAGCACGTCACTTCGCGCAAAGCCCACAGCGGCGGGATCGCGCTCCACCAGGTCGCCGTCGACGTTGTCCCACAGCCGCAACGGCGCCGCACCATCATCGGCGTCGAAGCGCACGAGCTCGGCCAGGCCGACGTGTCGGTAGCGATCGAGCTTCTCCGCCCACGAGCTGTCGGACGCGTCCGCCACGCTGACCAGCTCGATCGCCAACTGCGGCGCGCCGCGCTCCCAAACCTTCCACGAGTCGAACGGCGCGTCCGGCTCGCCGAAGCGCACCATCACGTCAGGCGAACAGCAGGCTCGCGGATTGGCGGGCTGCCAATACAGGAACTGATCGGATCCGATGACGGCGCTGTGCCCAAAAGCCGCCTGAAGCATCTGGAACAGGGCCGTCCGGAGCTCGAAGTGCCAGCGCGTTTCAGGCACCGTCTCGCTCGTCGGAAAAATCAGCGGGCAAGGCGTGCGCAGGTAGCGCCGCTCCGCACGTGCTCTGCGCAATGCCGCATTGGAGTAAGGCAACGCCATGACCATCGCAGGTTACCACAACGCCCCATCGGTCTCAGTCGGGCGGAGTTGTGCGTTTTTTTAGCGTTCGCGAAACACGTCGACGACGCGCTGCCACGCCGAATCCTCGGCCGAAGACAGGGTCGAAGAGACGGCGGCAGCGACACCGGCAACCAACGCATCGCGTCGTACCAACGCGAGTGACGCGCTTTCGACGCGCGCGATCGCGCCACCGGCGCCGACGCACAACGCCGCCAGGTTCGGGCCCGTGGCGCGGCGTGGGGCCGCCAGCAAACGGAAGCTGGCAACCGCGCCGCGCGCTTCCAGACCACACAAGTTGCCGCGCACCGGATCAGCGAACGGATCGGGCAACCCCGGCAAGCCGGCGTCGATGAAACCGCTCAAGGTGAGCGCCGGCACTTGCCCGACCAACCCCAAACTGAAGCCCTTGGCCTGCGCCGCGCGCTCGACCTCGGACAGTTGCGTGTCGCCGCGAAACGTCGCGATGCCCGAAACTGCATCGATGCCGGGCAAGGGCTCGCGCAAGCGGTGCGGCGGCGCCGCGCGCAGCGGCTCGAAGGTGCTCGGATTGAGCAACGCGTCGGGATCCCAGGCGCGTCGCAGCCGCCGCAGTGTAGCCAGGCCGCCGCCCAGCTCGGCGTCGAGCCAATGCGCTTTGCTGGTGCCTACACCGTGGTGGTGACTGAGCGACGCACCCTCGCCGAGCGCTGCGCCGAGCGCCGAATCGAGCAGTGCGTCGTAGCGCACCAGTGCGTCGCCGACCCGCGTGGCAACCAGCGTGAAGTAGATGCTGCAGCCGTCCGGGTACGCATGCGACAGATGCGCCAACACCAGCGCGTGGGCACCGGCAGCGGCGCGCACGGCGGCGTACACGTGCGACAGCCTCGCCCAGGTCGTCGACACCTCGAGCGTGTCGTTGAAGGCGCCCTGCTGAAACACCTTCGACTGCCGGTAACTCACGGCGTAGCGGTGCTCGAGCCAACGGCGCGCCGGCGCCTCGCCCAAGCTGTCGCCGCCAAGCTCGCGCAGCAAACGCTCGGCGCGCTGCAAGTCATCGGCGGCTTCGTCAGGTTCGCCCTCGAAGATCACGATCAACGTCGCCGAGCCGCTCACGAAGCGCTCGAAGCCGATGATCGCAGCGTTGAGCGCACGCGGTGACCCGAGCACCGCGCGCAGCCAAAATCCGCTCGGCACGCCCGAGCTGTGCGGCTCGTGCCCGCGCTCGTCGGCTACCTTGCCGCGGCTCAGCAAATACGAGTCGATCGGATCGTACAAGCGCATCACGGCTGGCCGCAGGCCAGCTTGCATCACGCGACGCATCGCCTCGGCGCCCAGCTCGAAGCTCGGCAGGCGCAAGGCCGCAAAAGCCCGAGCCGCGGGCGCTGCGTGGAGCCGCAAGCGCGCGCTGGTGATGAGCCCGAGCGTGCCCTCCGAGCCGACCATCAGCTCGAGCGGATTGGGCCCGCCGAAACGCCGCGTGAGCCGCACGCGCTCGCCGGTGCCGAGCACGCAGTCGGCGCTGCGCACCATGTCCTCGATCTTACCGTAGCGGCTGGAACACTGACCGGCACCGCGCGCCGCCAGCCAACCGCCGACCGTGGAGCACAAGATGCTCGACGGGAAATGCCCCACCGTGAGCCCCTGGCGCTCCAGTTGCGCTTCCAGATCCACGCCGAGCACGCCGGCTTCGACGTCGACCACGCCGTCGTCCGGCAGCACCTGCACGCGCGTCAGCCGCTTCATGTCGACGACGATCGACTGCGGGCTCGGCCGCACCGCGCCGCAGACGCCGCTGCCAGCGCCGTAAGGCACCAAGCTGATGCCCTCGCGGCGCGCCACCGCCACGACCGCCTGCACCTGGTCTGGGTGCTCGGGCCAAACGACCAGCGCCGGTTGGGGCCGGGTTTGCGGGCCGCGCGCCTCCTCGATCAGGTGCCGCGGCCAGGCATCGCGAGCCGCCGCCGACCGATCGACCGCCTGCTTACTGGAGGAAATCCCGGGCAGGAGCTCCCGCACGGCGTCAGCCAGATCCACCTGGGTCTTGTACCCCCAGAGCCACGGGACGTATACCGAAGCCAGAATGCGCGCTTTCTTCGGCTGCTTCGGGTGCGTGGCTCTGCTCTTGACTCTGGCTCAGTGCGGCGGCGGCACCGCGAGCGGCGAGGGTGCCAAGTCCGCTGACGGCGAGCCCGGCTCCTCTCACTCGAGCGACGGCGCCAGCAAGAGCGACAGTGGAGATAGTGAAGAGGAGACGTCGAGTGGGAGCGCCTCGACAGCAGAGAAGTCGAAGGGACCCAATTGCGATGACGGCACTTGCAGCAAATGCGGCAGCGGCATCTGCCCGGCGGGTTGGTACTGTGACGAAAAAGTCAGCGGTGGGGGTGCCTGCAGTTGGCTCGCCGAGTGCGCTGAAAAACCCACGTGCGGTTGCGTCACTCGCGTGCTTGGCGCGGGCTGCAAGTGTCGCGAGGAAGATCGCGGATTGAAGGTCGCGTGCGACTAGCGCCACGCGCTGCGTGAATGCGCGGGTGTGTTTTTTCACACCCAGTCCCACAAACTCGCGTCGTCGCGGCACTCAGCAGGATCGACGTTCTAAACGCGGAATCTGTGAGCTATCCGCGATGAAACGTCACGTCGTAAAGACGCGTGTCGCACCTTCACCGCAGCGCGCGTGAAGCGCACGAAGGTCCATGGAAGTGCAGCTGAATCACCCGAAGAGTGGAAATCGAGCGTGTTGAACGTTTTAGAATTTTTATTCTAATTCTAAGAAATTCGATTCTTTTGTTCTATTTTGTTTGGACATCGCCGTAACCGCAGGTATCTTCTTTCCTCAAGGCCGCACTTCGGCGCCGTTGCAGCAGGAGTTGGGATGAGAACCGTCAAAATGCGTACGTTTCCTCTGTATTTCGTGGGTTGTGCGGCATTGGTCGCGGCTTGCTCCAGCGGCAGCTCCACACTGCCGGACACCGGCGGCACCGCCGGCGCCCCGAGCGGCACCTCGGGCACCAGCTCAACGGCTGGCATCACGAGCACGGGCGGCTCCGCTGCTGGCACCGCAGCTGGCGGTGACACCGCAGCAGCCGGTACGCCTGCGGGTGGCACTCCTGCGGGTGGTGCAACGACGGCCGGTAGCGGCGGCGCGGGCGGCTCGGCGGGTGGCACGATGGTTGGCTTCCAGCGACCCAAGGGTCAGCTGCCGAACACGGCGCGCGATCCCGGGAACGTCGATGTGGCAAGGACCGATTGGAAAAAGGACATCGTCTCGCCGACGATGAACACCTTGCGCCACCACAATCAGCCGACGGTGCTGAACGGCTACCTCAACCTCAACGGTAATGAGGAGTTCTGGTTCTGGGACATCACCGACCCGGCCAAGCCGACGCAAATGGCGGACTACCTGACGCCCAACCGCGAGCCCACGGGAGGCCCCCCGAAGAATGAGGGCGAGGCCGAGTCGCACTGCGTTTCGTACGGCCGCTACGGTGACAAGTTCTACGAGGTCACCACCGGTGGCCACGGCGTCGACATCTGGGACGTTACGGATCAAACCGCCGTCAAGCACGTCAGCCAAATCAAGCTCAACGGCATCAACTACGGCGATTTCACCGCAGCAGTGTGGGGCTTGAGCTGGCAGGGTAACTACATCTACATCGGCGGTACCGATCAAGGCCTATACATCCTTGACGCGCATGATCCGCTGAACGTGACCGTGGCAAACCAGCTGCCGACGTCCAAGTTCGGTACGGTGAGCGCGGGTCCGCTCGACGCCATCGGCAACGTGCTGGTGATCACGACGCCAAAGGAGAACGGCGGCATCGCGACGATGGACATCAGCGATCCCGTCAATCCGACGTACATGCACTCGATCAAGCCGTCGAAGAGTTACATCGGTCAATTCTACCGCCACTACGTGTTCCTGCAGTCACCACTGCGCGCGTGGGACGTGCTGACGGATCCATACAACATCGGCAAGGCCGATATGCCGCTCAGCTCCGTCACCACGCCCGGCAGTGAGTACCTGAGCTTCGGCGACAACAACTTGTTCCTGGGACGACTCCGCCCGAACGGCGGCGCCACGGTCTACGACGTCACTAACCCGGACAAGGAAATCAAGCTGAAGAGCACGGTCTGGGGTCGCCTCGACCTCGGCGGCATCAACGACGATCAGTTCACGTTGATGATCGGTAACCTGCTGGTGATGGGCGATGATCAGGAGCCGTACGCGGGTAGCGTGATTGCCCAGTGGGCGGCCGCGCCGGACAAGATGGCGCCTGTCGTCGACAGCGTGGTCCCGAAGGACAAGGCCATGGGCCAGTCGGTCAAGAGCCGCATCGGTATCTCGCTGACCGACAACATCGAGTTCACGACTGTCAATGCCGCGAGCTTTATCGTCCGCCCAGTCGGCGGCGCGCCGATCAAGGGCTCCTGGGGCTCACGCATGGGGGTCATCAACTTCTCTCCGAACGAAGATCTGATGCCCGCGACCACGTACGAGGTCGTCTTGCCTGCTGGTGGCATCACCGACTTGGTTCAGAACGCCCTCGCCACAGAATTCAAGTCGACGTTCACGACGAAGTGAACGAGAAGTTCGGGCGTAGCGCGTCCCTAATCTGTCGAGCAAACTGTGCGGACGGTGCAACTATCCAAGCTCTTGGTCGGCACGGTACTCGCAGCGCTGGCATGGCCGGCGCCGGCTCTCGCTCTCACCGAAGAGCTGACGACCAAAGAATCGTCACTCGTCGGTGAGAACTTCACGTTCAGCGTGAAGGTCACCGACGCCGTCGGGACGCTGCAATACCGCTGGACGATCGGCGACGACGTGATGACCGACTTCCAAGTCGGGCCTCCGTCGATCGACTACGTCTTTCCCAAGCCCGGGCACTTCACGATCGCGGTCGCGGTGCGTGACGATACAGGCACCGTCGCCGAAACGCTGACGCACATGGTGCACTATCCGGTGACGGCAGTGCCAGCGAACGTGTCGACGACGATCGTCTACGACGCTGCGCGCAATCGCGTCTACAACGTGAATCAGGACAACGACACGATTAGCGCGATCGATCCGACCGCCCTGATGAAGGTAGGCGAGCTTGCGGTCTACAAGGATCCGGAGGCGCTCGCGCTCGCGCCGAACGGCAAGCTGTGGGTCGTGCACCGCGATGACTACGCGATCGCGATCGTCAACCCGGACACGCTTCAGATTGAGAAAGGTTTTCGGCTGCCGTACGCGTCACAACCGATTGGCCTGGTGATGAGCCCAACCGGGGACGCGGCTTACGTCACGTTGATGGCGCTGGGTAAGCTGCTCAAGCTCGATCCGGTGACCGGCAACGTGTTGGGTGAGGTAGCGGTTGGCTCGTCGGCGCGCGGCGTGTCGGTGGCTGCCGACGGCAAGCGCGTGTTCGTAACCCGCTTCATCTCCGGGCCAACGGGTGGCGAGGTCGTCGAGGTCGACGGGCCAACACTGGCGGTCACCAATCGGTTCGTTCTTACGCCCGACACGACGACCGTAGACACCGATCAACAGGGTCGCGGACTGCCCAACTTCCTGTTCGGTGTGGGCTTGAGCCCGGACGCCCGTCAAGCTTGGATTCCCGCGAAGAAGGACGACATTTTTCGCGGCCTGGCTCGGGTCGGTGACAACGCTGTCGTTCTGCCGCTGACTCAGGACAACACCGTTCGGCCGATGGTTTCGGTGCTCGACCTGTCGGAGACGGTCGAGCACATAGAAAAACGCATCGACAACGATGATCGCGACCTGCCGTCGTTCGTGGAGTTCAGCCCGCTCGGCGACTATGCGTTCACCACCCTTACCGGCACGAACGCGATCGAGGTGCGGGACGCCTACACCAGGGATTTCAAGACGCTGTTGACTGACGCTGGCTTGACGCCGCGTGGCACGGTGATTGGACCGAAGAATCTGCTGTTCGCGCAAGGCTCGATGGGGCGCAGCATCGCCGTCTTCGACATCGCGAGCATCCTCGATTCCTCTGACATCAAGTCGAAGCACGTCGCCGACATCTCGGTCGTAGCAACAGAGAAGCTGGCGCCCGACGTGCTGCTCGGCAAACAAGTCTTCAGCAACTCGGCCGACGCGCGGATGACGATCCAAGGCTACCTGACCTGCATCACTTGCCACCTCGACGGCGGCGACGACGGCCAAGTCTACGACTTCACGAGCCGCGGCGAAGGCTTCCGCAACACGATCTCGCTGCGCGGTCACCGCGGCAACGGCCAAGGCAACCTGCTCTGGAGCGGCGCCTTCGACGAGGTGCAAGACTTCGAACAAGAAATCCGCGGCTTGTTCCTGGGGCGCGGCTTCATTGGCGATGACGCCCTGGCACAAGGCTCGCACGCTAAGGCGCTGGGAGACCCTAAGAAGGGTATGAGCAAAGAGCTCGACGGCGTGGCCGCGTACCTGGCGACGCTCGATCACGTCAATCCCAGCCCCTTCCGCGACACCGACGGCACGATGACCGCGGACGCTTTGGTCGGCCAGGAGCTGTTCGGCAAGCTGGGTTGCGACTTCTGCCACTCTGGCCGGGACTTCACCGACAGCGCGCGCGGTCGCCTACACGACGTCGGCACGCTCAAACCCACATCGGGCATGCGCGACGGCGGACCGCTGTTGGGGCTCGACACGCCGTCGCTGCTGGGCGTGTGGGAGTCGCCACCGTACCTGCACGACGGCTCGGCCGCGACGCTGAAGGACGTGCTCACCACGGCCAACGCCAACGACCAGCACGGTTTCACCAGCTCACTCAACCCGCAGCAGGTGGACCAGCTCGTCGCGTTCCTGCAGCAAATCGACGGCGACCAGAAGCTGCGCCGGCTGCCTTTCGAGGCCGAGTTACCCCAAACCGGCACGGCCGGCATGGCCGGCATGGCCGGCAGCGGAGGCGACGACGCGATGCTGCCGAGGGGAGGCATGGGCGGCGGTGGCGGCACGGGCTCCGTCGCGCGTCAGCGCACGAGCAGCTGCGCGTGCACTGTCCCGAACGGAAGTGAGTCCGGGGCCGCAGCATGGTTGCTTCTCGCGCCTTTGTTCGTTTGGTACGACCGGCGGCGGCGCGCAGCGTCGTTGGGCAGAGGTGCCGCATGAAGCGTCTAGCGGTAACAGCGGTGTTCGTAGTCGGAGCCGTGGCCTGCAGCTCGCCTGGCACGCAGCCGGTGAACCCGGCCGCAACTGCAGGCACCGCGGGCGCAATGGCTGCCGGTGGCGGTACTGGCGGCGGTGGGACTGGCGGGGTGGGCGGCATCGAGCCGGCGCCCAGCTGGGCTGATCTGCCGGCCGTTGCGAAGCCAGATCCCGAGCTTGGCATTTTGCCGTCGCGCGAGAAGCAGTACGAGAAACTCTGCGCGACTCCGCGCAACGATGCGTTCTTCAAGCGCATCTGCGGTGATGTGCGCCCGAACATTCCCGATTTCGCGGGGCTGCTGCGGCTGGTCGGGCTGGACAAAGACCGCGCGTTTGCGCTCAACGGCAATTCCACGTCGGTGGTGGCCAAGAGCGTGTCGGCGCTGAACCCCCGCATCATCATCTTCCCGCGCGTGGCGCCGACGCTCGAACAGCAGGACGACTTCACGATCGTCGGCTTCGTCCGCGGCGATCGCTTCGTCGAAGTGACGAGCCGCGATCCGATGAGCGGCGAGCCCAATTTCTACCTGCTGACGTTCGAGCAGACCTGTGACTACGCTGGCAATTGTGATCTCGCCAGCAAGCTCACCGAAGACGTGGAGCACAACTGGACTTCTTACAGCATCTATCCCGAGACTGATCTCGAGAACACGTCGGTCGACTGCCTGGCGTGCCATCGTCCGGCCGGTTTCGGCACCAAAAAGATTCTGCGCATGCAGGAGCTGTCGAGCCCCTGGCTGCACTGGTTTCCGCAGCGCTTCGTGCAACGCACCGATTCTGATCGCGTGCTGACCGCGCAGTTCGCGGACGTTCACGGCGGCGACATGCAATACGGCGGCGTACCGATCGCCACGATTCAGAACGCGCTCGATGATGGCAGTGGCGCCCAGCTCGAAGCGCTACTTCGCGCCGAAGGCTTCGGCGACCAACCGAACGCTTTCGACCCGCGCATCGAAGCCGAAGCCAAAACCGGCAAGCCCAGCCCGACCTGGCTCGCGCAGTGGACGCTCGCCACCCAAGGCCAAGCCATCACCGTGCCCTACCCGCTGGTCGACGTGACCGACGAGACCAAGCGCACCGCCGCGGCTCAGTCTTACAAGAACGTGGTGAGCGGCGCGGCCGGGCGCGACACGTTGCTCGACATCCGCGACGTGTTCTCCACCGACGCGACCGAGAAGCTGAGCTTCGTCCCGCAACCGGGCGCCGACGGTAAGGCGGTCTTGGTGCAAATGTGCTCGCGCTGCCACGACGGCCGCGCCAATCCGGAGATCGGCCGTAGCAAGTTCAACGTGCTGAAGCTCGACATGCTGACCGCCGACGAAAAGCAAATCGCCGTCTCGCGCGTCCAAGAGCCCGAAGGCTCCGTCAAACGCATGCCCCCCTGGCGCTCCGGCACACTAACGCCCGAAGCGCTCACCGCCGCGGTCGCCGAGCTCGGCAAGTAGCGGCCCGTCCAGTTCGCGGAAGCGACCCTCTCGCAAACCGTGCCGGACCTCTGCGCCAGCACGGTGCTGCTCGTCAGGTGCGGTCGTGCTCCCGCCGTGGTTCAACATGATCAGGTACTTCGGCGTCCTGTCGAGCCACAGCCGACAGCGCGCAAGAGCTTCCCGGCGCTGTGCGTCAAGGACCATCAAGCGCCCCTTTGGTTTCTCATCCACCACGCCGCACTTGCCAAAACCCAAAGTGCAGCAAGCGGTAGGAGGCTTATCTGCCCACGGAGCCGAAGCCAGCGTTCGCCCAAGTTGTACGCGTCGAGGTCGTGACCAGGACTGAGGTAGGCGAGGCCGAAGCGTCCGTCGGCGAAAGCCGCTTTGGTGGACAGTCTTCCATCAAGGAACAATGGCAAAGTAAATTCCGTAAGCGGATGTTTGGGATCGGCGAGGTAGACGAAGCTTTCCTGCTGGACGGGCACGGGTTGCTCCGGCAACTCGGGCATGACGGCCACAGCGGCCAAGCACACCAGCATTCCAACGAGCAGCAGGAAACCGGCGCCGATCGCCAAAGCGAAGCGCCGGATCCGTTGAAATCGGGGGATGAGATCGAAGACGACGGCGGCCGGGCTTGCCATCAGCGGAAGCGCGTAGACCAGGTGTCTAGGGCCGAATGCAGCACCGCCATCCCAGCGTGCGAACGCCGCCACCACCAACCCAGGAATTACGAGGCCGAGAGCGCTGAGCCAAGCCTCCCGACGTAGGCCCCTCTGCCACAGCGGAACGACCCCAATCGAAGCGAGCAACAGCCAAGGCGCGGTGGGTAATAGGCCGCGGAACTCGCCGAAGAACAGCTGGTAGATCGTACCGAGTTTTGGCGGATGAAACCCCATCCAACCACCCTGCATGGTCGCAGCGAATTCCGGTGCGTCGAGGGTGAGGTACCCAGCCCCGAATGGCGAGCCAAAGCAACGGTAGTGATAGGCACCGAGGGCGCAGAGGACCAGTAAGAACCCGAGCGTCCCACCCAGCAAGTAGCGCCGCTCACTGAAGGGACGAGCGTAGACGACGAGCAGAGGTACGACTACGAGCGTTGGGTACTCGACTGCCACGAGCGTTCCGAGGAGTGTCCCCAAGAGGAGGCCCCAAGTGAAGCGCGACGATGAGGCTGGCCTGAACTCGATCACGCAAAGCGCCATCACGACCAGTGCTGCTGCCAGCTGATGTCCATAAAATAGCGTGGAGTAGGCAAAGGCCGGGGTGGCAAGCATCCAGCCCAGTGTGGTGAGCAGCGCTGCTGGACGCGAATGGGCACGGCCGAGCAGCAACAGATAGAAAAGGCCGCCGGCCACGGCGGAGCACAGCGATACGGTGAATGCCGTTGACCAATGCAGCGCCACGCTCAGTTCCCCTGGTTCGGACGGCGCTTCGTGGAAAAGCAGATAGACCGTGTGCGCCGGCACCGCCAAGAAGGCCAACCCAGGGGCTTTGTCCGAGTAGTAGTGCCCTTGGAACCTTGCAATGTCGAAGGTGGTCGAGGCGTAGTCGTCGATCGCCAGCGACGAGTGCTCGACGATGGCGCGGGTCAGCGCGAAACGCGAGTTCTGATTCGCGCCACCGCCCTGAGCGAAGTACATAAATGTTGCCCAGAGTAGCAACCCAAGCACGAAGGCCTCGAGCCGAGTCGAGCGGACGAGCTCCTTCATGGCAGACTATTGTTGCAGGAGATCGGGAGATCGGGAGCGAGAATTTTGGGGGTCGAGACGCACGACGTCGAACGGATCCTGCGCCGTCGACGTGTGATGTCATGAGGCTCGAACAACAAAAGTCCGATCTCCCGATCTCCCGATCTCCCGATCTCCCTGCAACACAATCCGAGCCGTTGCGGCTTGTGGTCCGTCTTCGTATGAAGCTGGCCGCCCAGCTGGGCGGCTGAACTAGGCCTACCTACGGCCTTTGAGCGAGCATCAGGATGCGTGGCGAGGCTTGGCCGAGGAAGACGCCGGGCGTCGCCGGGTGGCCGCTGACTTCGGTGACGCGGAAACCGACTTCGTGCAGCAGCTTGCCGAGCTCGTGGAAGGAGTAGAGGCGCACTGAATAGGTGCATTCGCGCGTGCGGCCGTCGTCCAAGATCACCGAGCGCTTTACGCGCAGACGGCTCGTGAAGTAATCGATGACCGCGTCGTCCATGCACACGCATGAATCACCCTCGAACCACACCGAGCTCGGCGTGTGGGCGGCAACGAAGTCGCGATTGATGACGTCGACCAAGAACATCCCGCCGGGACGAAGCGCCCGGAAGGCCCGCTCCGCGACGGAGAAGTTCTTGTCTTCCTCGAAGTAGCCGAAGCTGGTGTTCCAGCAGAAGATGCCGTCGAACATCTCCTCGAACGCCATCTCGCGCATGTCGCCCTGGAGGAAATTGATCTTTTGCGAACGCTCTTGGGCGATGTCGGCCGCCAGCGCCAGCTGATAGAGCGACAGATCATAGCCGACGACGCCGTAGCCACGGCTCGCCAGCTCGACTGCGTGTTGCCCGGAGCCGCAGCCCAAATCGAGCACGACACCGCCGGGCGCCACCCCCAGGCTCTCTTCGACGAACGTCACCTCGCGCTTGATCTGCTCGTCGCTAACCTTCCAGTTGGCGCGCACGAAGTCTTCACTGAACAGCTCTTCCCACCAGGCGCGCTTCTGCTTCGACTTCTTCTTTTCGGCTTCGGGCGAAGCGATTTCGCGCGCTTCGGGCGGCGTGACTGCGGCCGGGGCGGCTTCTCCAACTGCGGAAGTGCGCTTCGGCGGCGGAGGCGGCTGCGGCTTGGCTTCGGGACGACCCGACGGCGCAGGCGGCATCATCGGCGTCATCTCCTCCGGCGGGAGCGACGGCGAATCTTCTCTCGAGAGCTCTTCGACCGGAATGCGATCGGCCGAGTCGGGTGCGACGTCTTCTGGCGCGAGCGCTTCCGCCTGAACTACAGCTTCGGCCGCCGCAAACACGGGCGGCGCTGGCGTGGGCTCATCCGGGATGACGGGCGCACTGACCATCGGCGGGGCCGGGGTCTCGAGCGGCCCGGGCGATGCCGACGGCGTCGTCGGCGTGTCTTCGTCGAGATCGTCGTGGCTGACCGGAATGTCGGGCGGCGCTTCGTCGACCGGAACGCCGAGGGCAAGCGCTGCCAGCACCTCGGGCGGTGGCGGCGGCACGGGTGAGGGCGTGCGCGCGACGACCGGAGCGGGAGGCGGCGGCGGTGGCTCCGGCGCGGCTTCCAACGTGCTATCCAGATCGATCGGCGCAGGCGCTGGCGGTGGCGGCCGTTCCGAATGCGTGCCGACGCGGATGATGCGCTGGGCGAAAATCGCGGTGGATTTGGCTGCTGGCACCCGCGACGCCGGGTCGTCCGGAACCGTCGGCACCTTGTCACGTGGGCGCGGCGGCTCACTCGGTGAGCGCGGCGGCTCACTCGGTGAGCGCGGCGGCTCACTCGGTGAGCGCGGCGGCTCACTCGGTGAGCGCGGCGGCTCACTCGGTGAGCGCGGCTGCAGTAGCTCTTGCGAAGGTCGCGTCTCCGGCGCGCCGCTGTTCGGTGCGTCAAGAGCTAAGGCGTTCATCGCCGGCTGCGAGCGCGGACGCGGGACGGGCGGGCGGCTACCGGTGGCGGCTTCGCTGGTGCTGAACGCGCCTGCGTCTTTGGCCAGCGCCTCGCCGATCGCACGCAAGGAATCACTACCGGTAAGCGCCGCCGTAACCACGTCGCGCGAGGACATCGACGCGTCTTGGAACGAGATCGACGGCGTGCTCGGCGCCTTCAACGAACCGATGTTCATCGCGCCTTCGCTGGCCGGTGGCGGGCTTGAGCCGGGTTGATTCGAATCGCGCTTCGGCTTCGGTGGCGGCGCGAGCTTGCGCGAGGTGGGCAGCACCGAATCGTGGCGCGGCGCCGGAGCGGGCTCCGGCGCTTGCGCGACTACCTCGACGTCGTCCGCGTCGGACGTCGGATCCACCACTGGCGGAGCGGCCTCGTCGTTGGCCGTGAGCAGCGCGTCGTCCGAAGCCTCGCTCATGATGCGGAAACCAGCGATTGTCCCAAGCGCACGACCCCCGTCGCACGCGTCAAGGTCAGGCCCGGCTCGAACAACACGACAGCGGTCGAGCCCAGATGAAACATGCCGATCTCGTCGCCACGAGCGACAGCGAAGCCCGGATCGATCACGTGCGGCCCAGGTGGCACGGCCGGCGCGTCCAGCGCACTCACGCTGATGCGACCGACGATCGTTGCGCCGACCATCACCACCGTCACGCGGCCGAGCGTTTCGGTGTCGACCACGATCGCGACGCGGTTGTTCCTGACGAACAGCTGCGGCACGTAGCGCACACCGATGCTGTTGACCGGAAACAAATCGCCCGGAATGCCGCGCAGCAGCGTGACCTTGCCGTCGACCGGCGAATGCACGCGGTGATAGTCGCCAGGCGCCAGGTAGACGACCGCGAATTGACCCCCGGAATAGCGGCGCGCGTCGCGCTCGTCGCCGATCAGCTCGCCGGCTTCGTACAGCTGACCCTTGACGTGGATCTGTGCACCGGTGTCGATCCGCCCGAGGCACGACAGCTTGCCGTCGGCGGGGCTCACCACCGGATCCGGGCTGATGCGCCGCGCTCCTTTCCGGAGCGGCCGCGTGAAGAAGGCGTCGAAGCTGGGGTACGAGCCGAGGTGGCCCTCCGCTTCGTCCATGTTCACTTGGTAGGCGCGGCAGTAGGCACGTTCGACCGCGCGCGCGAAGCCGCTTGGAATCGGCTGTTCACACAGGCGACCGACGGCCCGGCTGATGTGGACGCGCGGCAGTGCGCGCAGTATCTGGGCGGCGGCGAAGGTACTGAGGCTCACCAAAAATCCGTTGAACTTCGCGGAATTCGACTGCTCATCGTAGGGCTACCCGAGGGCGCTGGTCAATCTCGAGGGAGTTTTCGGGCTGCCTCGCACAAGGCGCGCCATGTCGCATCGGGCGCATCGGGCGCAGGGGCAACGCTGGGCGCCGACAAAAAAGCCGGGTCGTCGAGCTGGGTGCCGACCGAGAAGCGGCCGCGACAAGCCACGTCTTCCGCCAGCGGGTCGGACGCCAGGCCCAGCTCGAACGATCGCCCAGCAGCTGGGGCGTCGGTCTTTTCGAGCAGTCGTCCACGCAGCGCGAACCAAGGTCCATACAGACCGTCAATTTCCGTTTCTGCGCCAAGCCGCGCCGCGGCTTGGTTCGGATCATGCCGGGCCAGCTCGCCGCGGGCGACGCGGGCACGATAGACCGGCTCGCTACCCGAAATGCCCGGCGCCAGAGTCAGCGCGGCTTCGGTTCCGTAGCCGCTGTCGAGCAGGAGATCGCCCAGGCGGGCTCGGCGCGCGAGATCGCGCGGGTCGAAGCCGCGCGGGGGCGGCGTTGTCGCGGCCTGCGGCTGCAGCCCGAACGACGACTCGAGCAAGCTCTTCTGCCAGCGGCGGTTCCAAGCGCTGAGATCGTAGCCGGTGACGCTGCGCAGCGCGGAGTTTGGATCGTCGAGGGCCAGGCCTTTGAGATCGGTGAACAACAGCCGCAGCGCCGCCTCGCCCTGCTCGTGAATGAAGTAGCCCATGAAGCTCTGCACCTCCGCGTACGCGGTCGAGGCGGCTTCGGGCGTGGGCAACATGGCGATCGAAGGGCCGAGCTTGTCGATGCCGACTTGTCGACCGTGGCGTAGCGCTCGCGCGGCGGTGTCCTCGGCCCAATCTTTGGGATCGAACGGACGCGGTTCGCGCCAGCGAATCTCTTCGCGCTTGGCGATGCCTTCCTGCAGCCACAACGGTGCACGATCGCGCGTGGCGCGGGTGACGAACAGGTGGGTGAGCTCGTGCGCCAGCGTGTCTTCCCAGTGGTAGCCCGAGCGCGTGGCTTGCGGCGAGATGATGATGATGCGTCCGAAGCGCGCGACCGCCAGAGTGCCCGTAGTTTCGGCATTTTCGAGCGGCAAACCCGTCACCGCCGACAGCGAGAACAGGTCGCGCACCATGTCGATGCGCAGCGGCCGCGGCAGATCGACGCCGAGCTCCGCGCCGATGCGATCACGAGCCTGAGCTGCGACTTGGAACACGAACGGCGCGAAGACGCGATCCGCGTCGTCCTGCAGCCGCAGCCAAATGCCGCGCTGCTTGTCCTCGACGACGAAGCCGGCGGCCGTGGCGTGCGCGCAGCCGCGAGCATACTGCGCGAGCTGCCCGCCCTCTTTGTTTTCGGTCACGGCCGGATTGGAGAACACCGTCGCCGCGCCGACGCAGTCGCCCAAATACAGCAAGAGTCGCCCGCGCTCGAGCAAGAACTGCGGCGTCTCCGCGTCGATACCGGAAGCCAGTTTTTCGGCACGCCCGAGATCAATCTCGGTGATGGCGTCGGACAGGGCGCGCAGATCGCCAGTGCCGAACAGCGCCGCGCGCGCTGGTGCGCCGAACGCCGCCAAAAGCGCGACGAACGCCGCCAGGAACAGGCCGAGCCGCTTCATTTCAGTAGGCCCTCCGCGTAGCGCTTCACGGCCGGCCCTAGCCGCCCGCCTTTGTCGCGTGCCAAGCCTTCGAGCACGCGCTTTCGGAAGGCTTCCGTCTTTTGATTCTTGTCGCGCCCGGGCACGCCGGCGTCGGTGCGCATGTCACCCTTGTCCTGGTCGTGATTGCCGTGCTTTTCGGGTTGGCCTTCTTGCGGCTCGTCCTTCGGCTCGTCGCTCTTGTTGTCGTCTTGCTGGTCGAGCAGGCGCTGGGCTTCGCGCTGCAGCGAAAGCGCGTGCTCACCCTTACCGTTCGAGAGCTCCTGCGCGGCCTCGCGCATCAATCCTTCGGCGCGATCCAGCGCTTGGGCGACTTCACCGGGCAGGGCGGCCTCGCCGTGGCTGCCACGGCCGGAGATGTTCTGGGCGCGCTCCGCCATTTCTTGCTCGCGTTTGCCGGAGTGCCCGAGCGCCTCTTTGGCGCGCGCGCTCTCGCGTTCATGGGCCTTCTGCAACAACTCGTCGATCCAGGCCCGTTGCTTGTTCAGCTCTTGCTCGGCGCGTTGAATGGCATCTGAAGAAACCTGGCTGCCGTCGTTCTTCTGTTTCGCCGAGCTCAGCTGTTGCTTGGCGCTCTCGGCGCTCTGCTTGGCGTCTTTGAGCGACAAGCGCGCCAGGCTTTCGGCGGTCGCGCGGCCGTGCTCGCGCGCCAGCGCGGCGGCTTGCTCGGACTTGGATTGGCCCGGCGCGTAATCGGGGAGATCTTCGAAGGCGCGGCGCAGCGCCTCGGCGCGCTCCTTGGCTTCGCGCTGCATCTCCGGATCTTGCTCGGCTTGCTCCGCCGATTCGAGCGTGTTTTCGACCGAGCTGATTTCCCCAGAGTGCTCGTCGGATAGCTGCTGCAACTCGCGCATCAGCTCTTCGAACTGTTGGTGGGCTTGCGAAGCTTCCGGCGATTTCTTGGCCTTGCCGCGCCCGCTTTGTCCGCCGGACTCGACCCCGCCGCCCTCTTCCGAAGCCGAGCTGAACGATGGCTTCGGGCGCCGCAAGCGCGCCGCCAGGTGACGCGCCGAAAGCTCGGCTTCCAGGTAGCTTTGCGCGGCGAGCCCACGGCGAATTCGGCGCAATTCGCCTTGCGCGACGCTGCCGATATCGGCGCCCAGGCTGCTGAGCGAGAGCAGCGCGTCGGCGCCCTTCGCCAGCACCGGCAGCGCCGTGTCGAGGCGGCGTGCCGAAGCCGTGCGTTTCTCCGGGTCGAGCCCGAGCTTGCAACCCTCCGCTACTTCGTCGGCCACGTCGCCGAGCCGCTTGGAGACGCCTTCGGCGTCGTGATTGCCGGTGGCACGCTGAGCGGCGTCGACGGCGAGCAGCACGTCTTCCAGCCGGCGCAGGTACGTCTCGCGGGTCGGCGCGGACCGCTCGAGCGCGCGCGCTTGCCCGAGCAGGAATGCTTTGAGCGGCTTCGGTACGGCGGCGCCGGCATAGCTGGCGTCGACGAAACGGCGCAGCGGGATGAGCGCCGTACTCACCTGCTCGGCCTCGACCTTGCGCAAGGCGTCGGCGGACACGCTCGGAGCGTCCTTCTTCGAAGCGGCGTCGGCGTCGCGCTGGGCTTGGGCATACACGCGAACCAAGGCGGCGCGCGCTTCTTTCAGCGCAAGGTAGCGCGCCGCCTCACCCTCGCCGATACCCGGCGGAATGACGGTGATGACACGGCTCACGCCCCACTTCGCACCGGCCACGCCGTCGTTGTCGCGCGCTTCAATCGTGACCTCGACGGGCAGGAAGCTGCGGCGCAGCAAGGAATCGCGCGGCGAAAGGCCATGCGCGCCGGTGCGCTCCTTCGCTTCGCCGTCCAGCCGCTCGAGCGTGCGCCGATCTTCACGACCGCCGGCACGCAGCACGACCGCGACCTCGCGGATGCCGTGGTCGTCTCGCACCGAATAGCGCAGCTCGAGCGACTGCAAGTCTTTGAGCAGCACGCTGCGCGGCGCATCTTCGAGCTCGACATCGGGCGGTTCGTCGACTACCGAACGCACGACGAGCATGTCCGACTCGGGGATCAGCACCTCGCCAAAGCGCGCCGCCACCTGCAGCTCGACCGGGTGCGCCAGCACCCAACGCGCCACCATGCTGCCGGCGCCGTCGCTCACGAACGGCACCTCGCGCCCTTCACCGACGAGCACCAACTGGCGCCCCTCGCTCTCCGCGACGCCCTGAAACACGATCACGCTACCGACAGGCTCGTGCGCCACCCCCTCGGGGAACAACGAATGACTCTCGGCGCGCAGGTAAGCGGGCGGTTGCGACTCCACGTGCAGCGATCCGAGCCATGACATGGGCACCGGGGCTCGCCCACGCCGCGCCACCAGCACATCGAGCCCTTCCAGGACGCGCGCCGGATCGAACGCGAGCGCGGCGCCCGCCGCCACCACGGCCAGCAACAGCAACAGCCGGGTTCGGTCAGCGCTACGGGCGGCCCACTTGTCGAGCACGCCGGCTGGTGCCTGGGTCAGCACGCGCTGAAAATGCAGCTGCGCCAGGTCCGCCGATTCGCCAAGGCCCGGTGCCGGCTGCCCCAGCGCCGGCTCGACCAGTGAAAGCGCGCGTAAGGCTCGCGCACCGATCGCGGGCTCGGCCTTGAGCAGCGTCGCGGCGATCAGTCGACGCCGATCCGAAAGCGTGCGCCGGGCGTGCATCACCGCGAAAACCAAGGCAGAAATGCCGAGCAGCAACACGACCGCGCCCGCCAACCGGAACGAGCCTGTACCGCGACGCGCGACGTGCGCCGCCGCGACGATGCCAAGCAATACGAGGCCCCAGCCCAGCTGACGGCGCGCTCGCCCGACGCGCTTACGAAACCGAATGGCGAGTGCATCGAGCGGCGCAGGCGCCGAAGCTTGCGGCGGTCGCGAGGGCGGTTTCGAAGCGGCGCGCGTGGCCATGGGACGGGCGGAGCATAGCTCGGAACGGAACGCGGAGCGGCTCCGGCGAAGCCCGGCGGGCGCTCGACATCCCACCCGGGTTAGCTCATGCTTTCAGCCGACAAGCCGTGATCCTCGAAGGCGCCAACCGGCTGCGCAGAGTGCTGCTCTCCCTCGCCGACGTCACGCTTCGGGTGGGCTGGCTGCGTTCGCACCTCGGCGAGCTGCGCGACACCGAAGCGGCCGACGTGCTCTCCAGCCTGTGTGAAGACGGCGAACGGGCGGATCCGGCTTCACGAGAAGCGCTGTTGGTCGTAGCCATGTTGCTGGCCGCGGACGGCGATTCGCCGTTCGTCGAGCGGCTGCGACAGCACGCCGACGAGCGCCGGCTGCTCAGCTTGGCGCGCCTCCTCCGGCGCAGCGGCGATGGCGCGCTCTCGGGACGTTCGCGCTCCGAACCGCCAGTGCCCGACTACGGTACCGGGCGTGAGCTCACGGTCGGCGAGCGGCGCAGCTTAGCGCGCTCGAACAATCGCCGCGTGCTCGAGAAGCTGCTGCGCGACCCGCACCCGCTCGTGCTGCAGCAGTTGCTGGGCAATCCGCGGCTGACCGAGGACGACATCGTTCGGCTGGTGGCGCGCCGGCCGCTGCACAGCGCGATCGTCGAGACCTTGGTCGAGAGCCCGCGCTGGCTGCGTCGCCCGCGTGTTCGCCTCACGCTGCTGCTCAATCCCGGCACGCCCGAGCCGGTGTCGATGCCGCTGTTAGCGGTCTGCACACGCTGCGAGCTGCTCGAGGTGGTACACGGCGTCGATGCGCCGCTGACGCTACGCGGCGCCGCGCAAGAATTGCTCGAGCGCAGTCCACCGTTCCAAAAAGGCTCGGCGACAAGCGACCTACTGCAGTAGCCGCGTGGGGCCGAGTTTCACGCGCTGCGCTTTTTGTAGCTCCAGATAGCCAGGGCGTTGAAGAACAGCGCGAAGCCCGCGAGCCTGGCCAGCGTTGGCAAAAGATCGGCGGCGCTGCTGCCCTTGATGTAGACGGCGCGCACGACCGAGATGAAGTACGCGGGTGGGTTGAAGGCGGCGATCTGCTGCGCCCAGCGCGGCATGCTCTCGATCGGCGTGTACAGGCCACCCAGCAAAATGAAAACCATCATGATGAAGAACGAGATCAGCGTGGCTTGCTGCTGGCTCTCGGTGATGGTGCTGACGAACAAGCCAATGCCCAATACGCCGACCAAGTACAGCGCGGCAAACCCATAAATCGTCAAGAATGAACCCGCCGGCCAGAGCTGGAAAGCGACGCGCGCCACCAGCATACCGATCGTGATCGACACCATGCCCAGCACCCAGAACGGGATCAGCTTGCCGAGGATGAACTCGTGCTTGCGGATCGGCGTCACGTTGATCTGCTCGATGGTGCCGGCTTCTTTCTCCTGCACGATGTTGAGCGAAGACAAGAACGCGCCGACCATCGTGACCAGGATCGGCAGCAGACCCGGCACCATGAACGCCGGGTAGTACACGTGCGGGTTGTACCAACTAGCCGTCGTGACCTCGATCACGGGCGAAAGCGGGCTCGGCAGCGCGGGGGGTGGCTGAGTGCGTAGCTCGGTCTGAAACTGCCTCACCATCGCCAGGGCATAGGCCGTGCCGAGCCCCGCCCGCACCCCATTGACGGCGTCAGCGCCGAGCTGGAGCGAGGCGTGCCCGGTTCTGGCCAAGTCGCGCTGAAAACCCGGAGGGATGGTCAGCACGACGTCGGCGCGCCCCTGCTCCATCAGCTCGGTGCCTGCCTGGTAGTCGACTGGAGTCGCCACGATGCGAAAGTAGTTCGAGGCCGCCACCTTCTGGATTAGACGCTGCGAGTCGCTCGAGTGATCTTGGTCTAGGATCGCGATCGCAATGTGCTTGACCTCGTAGTCCGCGGCCAGCGGGATCAGCAGCAGCTGCATCACCGGCATGATGAAGATCATGCGCAAGATGGTCTTGTCGCGGAAGATGAGCAGAAACTCCTTCTGCAAAATGTAGAAGAGGTTTCGCATCAGCTCAGCCTTTGCTTGAAGGTGCGCCAGGCGATGGCGATCAGTCCCAAGGTCATACCCGCCAAGATCAGCGTCGGTTTGACGATGGCCGCAAACCCCAAGTGCTTGATCATGATGTTGCTTGCGATCAGGTAAAACCACCTCGTGGGCACGACGTGACTGATCACTTGCAGCGCCAAGGGCATGTTCTCGATCGGGAACATGAAGCCGCTGAACACCAGCGAAGGCATGAGCAGCCCCACCAGCGAAACGAACATGGCGGTTTGCTGCTGCTGGACCACGTTGGAGATCACGAGGCCCAGTGAGAGCGTCGCCACGATGAAGAGCAAGCTCTCCGCCAGCAAGAGCGGCAGGTTGGCGCCCGTCGGCAGGTCGAGCAGGCCGTAAGACAAGGCTAGGATGATCAGCACATCGATCAGGCACAGAACCAAGTAGGGCACGGCCTTGCCGAGGATCAGAATCAGCGGATTCATCGGTGAGACCAACAGCACTTCCATGGTGCCGCGCTCTTTTTCGCGCACGATGGACACCGACGTCATCATGGCGCCGAGCAGCATCAAGATCAGCGTCATCACCCCGGGCACGAACATGTAGCTGCTCTTGAGCTGCGGATTGTAGAGCATGCGCGTCTCGACGGCGATCGCGCCCAGCCGCACATGACCACCGCCCAGCTCCGCCTGATATTGAGCCACGATGGCCGTCGCGTAGTTGGTGACGGTGCTGGCTGTATTCGGATCAGAGGCGTCGGCGACCAGGCGGATTTGTGCGTGCCCCAGATGCCGCAAGTCGTGGTCGAAGTTCGGCGGAAACATCACGGCCAGGCGCGCATCGCCGCGCCGAAACCAGCTTGCGATTTCGGCTTCGCTGTTGACGCGGCCCGAGTACGTGAAATAGCTGCTCTCGGCGATGCGATCGGCAAGACCTACGGTCGATGCGTCGGGCGCGCGATCCAAAACCACGAAGTTGCTGTTTTTCACCTCGTTCGACAGCGCGAAGCCGAACAGCAGCATCATCACGACCGGCAGCCCGAGCAGGATGAGCAGACTCCGGCGGTCGCGCAACACGTGCTTGGCTTCCTTGAGCACGAAAGCGCGGAACATTTTCACGCCACTGACGTGGGGCAGCGCGCGCCGGTCAGTCGCCATGGCGCGTCGCCTTTCGGGCCAGGGCGACGAACAGCTCATCGACGGTTCCTACGCCATGCTCGGCGCACAAGTCGGCGGGCTTGCCGATCGCCGCCACGCTGCCGTCGACCATGATCGAGACGCGATCGCAGTACTCGGCTTCATCCATGTAGTGAGTGGTGACGAAGACGGTCATGCCGCGCGACGCCGCCTCGAAGATCATGTCCCAAAACTGGCGGCGAACGATCGGGTCGACGCCGCCGGTTGGCTCATCCAAAAATACCACCTTGGGCTGGTGCACCGTCGCGACCGCGAAGCTGATGCGCTGCTTCCAGCCGAGTGGCAGGTCGTCGACCAGCGTGTCGGCGGCCGTGGCCAGGCCGAGCCGCTCGACGATCTCGGTCGTCTTGTGTTTGACCTGCTGGCCAGAGAGCCCGTAGATGCCGGCGAAGAAACGGATGTTCTGCTTGACGGTGAGCTTGCCGTAGAGCGAAAACTTCTGGCTCATGTAGCCGATCTGCCGCTTGATCTGCTCGGCTTGGGTCATGGCGTCGAAGCCGGCGACGGTGGCGCGGCCGGAGGTGGGCTCGAGCAGGCCGCAGAAGATGCGCATCGCGGTGGTCTTGCCCGCCCCGTTGGCGCCGAGAAATCCGAAAATCTCACCGGCGGCCACCTGCAGGTTGATGGCGTTGACGGCCGTGAAGTCGCCGAAGCGCCGCGTCAGGTTCTCAGCCTCAATCACCCATTCAGTCATGTGTTTGCTCATGGATGAGGTCGATGAAGACGTCTTCGATGTTGGGCCGGGTCGGGCGGAGCGACGCGCCCTCGTGCCCGCGCCCGCGCAAGTAAGCCAGCGCGGCGTCGGGACCACCTGTATCGGGTTCGAGCACCAAGTGGTGCTCTTGCCCGAACGCGAAGCAGTAACGAGTGCCTGGGTAGGCGCGCAAATCGTTGAGGATCGGGAACAGCGCCTGGCCCTTGACGGCGAACGTCTCGGTGGCGTGGCTTTCGAGCAAGCCGTTCAGCGTGTCGAGCGCGATGATCTTGCCCTTCTGCACCAGGGCGATGCGGTCGCAGCGCGCCGCCTCGTCCATGTACGGCGTCGAAACCACAATCGTGATGCCGCCGTCGCGGAGGCGCCCCAGCATGCCCCAAAAGTCCTTGCGTGAGACCGGGTCGACGCCGGTGGTGGGCTCGTCCAAGAACAGCACCTCGGGCGCGTGAATCAGCGCGCAGCACAGCGCAAGCTTCTGCTTCATGCCCCCCGAGAGCTTGCCGGCCAGGCGCGTCTTGAACGGCTCGAGCTGGCTGTAGATGTCGGCGACCAAGTGGTAGTTGGCCTCGACCGTCGTACCGAACACGGTCGCGAAGAACGCCAGGTTCTCGGCGACGGACAAATCTTGGTACAGCGAGAAGCGCCCGGGCATGTAGCCGACAAGGCTGCGGATGGCTCGGAAGTCGCGCACGACGTCGTGGCCCTGGACCGCCGCGGTGCCGTGATCGGCCAGCAGCAGCGTCGTCAGGATGCGAATCAGGGTGGTCTTGCCGCCGCCGTCGGGGCCGATCAGGCCGAAGATCTCGCCGGGCTCGACTTGGAAAGAGACGTCGCTGAGCGCCGGCGTCTCAGCGCGCGGGTAGGACTTGCCGAGACCCTCGACGACCACCGCCGCCATCAGTTCACTGCCCCAGGCACTCGGGCGTGGCTCTGAATTCGTTTGCTCTCGCGTGCCCGTAAACGTGCCCGTGCCCGTGCCCGACGGTCCGTGAGGCTCACCTTGAGCGTTGCTTGGTATGTAGGCCTTGTCTGCGCGCCCAGCTGGGCGCGGCGCGCGCGGGCCACAGGCCCGCGCCAGGAACCTCGGCCTACCCTGGAGAACCTTGCCGAAGGCGTGGCATTTTCGGGCACGGGCACGGGCACGTTTACGCCGAGAGCGCGACAGTCAGGGACAGGCACTAGAAGGCAACCTCGGCGTACATGCCGATTTTGAGCGAACCGTCGTTTTTTACACGGATTTTGCTGGCGTAAACCAGGTTCGAGCGCTCGCTCTTGGTCTGAATGGTTTTTGGCGTGAACTCAGCCTTGTCAGATAGCCAGACCAGCGTGCCGGGCAGCTCGCGGTAGGCTTTGGCGCCGGCGTCGACGAAGACACGCACTTTTTGGTTGAGCTTCACTTGGGCCAGCTGGTCACCGGTGATGTACGCCCGCAGCACGATGTCGCTGAGATCGGCGATGCGGTAGAGCGGCTTGCCGGGCGTCGCGAACTCGAATTGTTCGGCGTACTTGCTGAGCACGGTACCGGCGATCGGGTTAATCACCTTGCACTTCTTGATCTGATCTTCGATCGACGTGATGCGAGCTTGAGTCGGCGTGCGCTCGCTTTCGGTGGCGCGGTTTTGCAGCACCACCTGGTCCTTGTAAGAAGCACCGCGTTGTTTGGTGATGGCGATTTGGCCTTGGGTCAGGGCCATCTGGCGCTTCAAAATCGCGATCTGGCCTTCGATGTCCGAGAGCTGCTTGGCGGGCGCAGCCTGCGCCGCGACGAGCGTGGCGAAACGTTGGCGCTCCCGCTCGAGCACCTCGACCTGCTCGCGCTGCACCGCCAGCTGAGCTTCGGTGGCTTTCTGTTCTTCCTGCAAGATTTGGAGTTGCGGCCTGGCCTCGGTGGTCCGCTCGGTGATGGCCACGTCGGACGCTCGGACCTGGTCGCGCTGCAGGATCAGCTGTGCGCAGTCGATCTCGACCGCGACCGCGGCGGCCGGCAGGGTTTGGCCCTCTTCGATCGGCATGGCCACGATCTGCCCGGAGATTTCGGCCGAGATGATCGTCTCGCGCGCCTCGAACACGCCGCTGGCGTCGTGCCCCTCTTGCTTGGAGGTGCAACCGGCGCTCGCGAGCCACACGGCCGCGAGCAGGGTTCGAGTAAGAGTCGGGTGGATCATAGTTCACCTTTGATCAGGGCTAGCTGGTGACAAGCCAGGTTGCGTTGGGCGTGGTGAACGGCGCGTCGGCTGCGCGCCTGGTCTTCTTGAGTGAGGTCGTTCATCAAATCGGTCATGCTGGCGGTGCCGAGCTCCAGTTGGAGCTCCGTCTGCTTGCGCACCCGCTCTCGCACCTGCATCAGCTCTTCGTCGATGGCGATGACGGCGTCGAGGCGGCCAAGCTCGGTGGTTTGGGTGTCGAGCTGCAGGTTCACCTGCTTGACCGCGGTGTCCCGCTCACGCGCGACGAGCGAGCGCTGCACCGCCAATTGCTCGCGCCCGTTCTGCCGCGTACCGGCGTAGACATAAGTCAGGGGCACGGTCAGCTGCAGCCCACCGATGAAGTAGAAATGGAAATCGTCGTTGAGAAAGTTGAAACCGGGGCGGCCGTAGCCGGCGCTCGCGAACGCACCCAGCCGTGGCAGGTCGAAGGACCTGTCGAGCTGCTCTTGCGCGTCGAGCAGCGCGCCTTGCGCGGTCAGTAGGTCGAGCTCGGGGCGCCGCAGGGCAGTGGCCGGCTGGTGCTTTTGGGGTACGGCGCATAGGGGCGCCGGGGTCGCCAGCACGGATCCATCCGACAACGTGGCGCCGGTCAGATCTTCTAGGCTGCGTCGTACGCCGGCAAGCTGGGCGGTCGCCTCGGCCAGCGACTGGCGCGCCTCGAGCTGCTTGCCTTGGGCCAAGAGCACGTCGCGCTCGGTTAGGGTCCCGCTCTTGAGCGCAAGCTGGGCCTTGTCGACGACCGTGCCAAGGTAGCGCTGCAGCGACTCACCTTGGACCTTGAGCTCCTGCTGCACGACACCCGCGAAGTACACCTGCAGAATGCGATCGCGGACTTGGTACCATTCCACGTTGACCCGCTCGTGCTCCACGCGAGAACGTGATTCGGCCACGCGCTTCTGGTCCCCAGTCACACCGCCGTCCCAAATGCTTTGCTTGAGGTCCAGGGTGGCGCGGTATTGATCCTTGGACGGAGGCGCCAGCGCCGCGCCAGGGATCGGGATGTTGATGCTGGTCACCTCGGATTGCCAGCTGGCCTGGCCATTGAGCGAGAGCTGCGGCCAATACGCCCGATTGAGCTTGGCCTGCGTGAGCTCGAGCGATTGCGCGAGCAGCGGCTGCTTGGAGAGCGTCGGGTGATGCTTGCGCCCGGCCTCCAGCAGCGCATCGAGGGTGACGCTAGGCTCACCTTCCGCGCGCGCCGGCCCCGCCAGGGCAACCCAACCCGCACCAACCAGCAACACCAAAGCCCATGAAGTCCGCATGCTACAGCTCCTTCGTACGGCGACGCTCGGGGGTTAAGAGCAGCACCACGTAGCGTTTGACCTCTGCGGCGCGGGCAGCCAAAAAGGCGTCGTATTCCCGCTCACCGAGCCCAAGCGCGCCCTTGACCAGGTTCTTGGCGACGAACGGCATCACGCACATGCCGAGCAGCGAGACGATGAACTGCCGCGCATCGAGCGGCCGGATCGCGCGCTTTTTCGCCGCAGCCTCGAAGGCGGCCACGAGCCGCTTGGGCATGTCGACTTTGACCTGCTCGAGCAGCTCGCTGTGATTCGCGGAGACTTGCAGCAAATAAGACGGAAAGAACGGGTTTTCGATCAGATGCGCGATGTACAGATCGACGAACTCGCAAATGAAGCGGATGAAGTCGGGCTGCTCGCGAAGGCTCGCCTCCACCCGGGGAAACAGCTGGTGCGCCTTGTCGCGGAAGATCTGCGCGAACAGCTCGTCTTTGCTGCGAAAGTGATAGTGCAGCATCGCCTTGTTGATCTGCGCTCGATCAGCGATCGCCTGCATGCGCGAGCGGTCATAGCCACACGCCAAGAACTCGGCCTCTGCCGCCGCGAGGATGCGCTCTTTGGTGTCTGGCTCACGCTGTGTCATCTGCCAACCGTTTGGTTTAACCAAGTGGTTAACGGAAGACCGGGCAACTGTCAAGCGCTGGATGCTTGCTCGCGACTTAGGGCACCCGGTGTGGGGATGCGTGAGATCGCAGCCTGCCCGCTTTCAAAACGACCCGCTCCCGTCGCCCACTATTTAGAGCGTTGCGAAGGTAGGTGGAGCGGCCTGCAACATCGTTGTGCCTACAGTTCGCCCGTGGCGCCGGGCGCGGCGCGTCAGCCTTCTTCTTCTTCTTCGGCTTCCCAGCGGGTGAGCGCGTCGAGCGTCACGTTCTGGGCGCAGGCTTCGCAAAACGGCGGCTCTTCGAAGCGCACTTCGTCGCCGCGCGTCCACATGAACAGTCCCGAGCCCCCGGGTTCGGTGTCGAAATGCAGGCCACACTGATCACAGTCGAAACCAGGCGGCGGCGCGGGCGCAGCCGGCGCCAAGTCGGGCGTATCGAACTCGTGAATGATGGGCTTTGGCTCGGGGATCAAGCGGACCCACACAGCCTATCCCTTGCTGGGCGAAATGCCAGCGGCCCGCGAGCGGAGACAACAGGAAGGCGGGAAGGCGGGAAGATTTGGGTTGTTCGAGCACGCGACTGAGGGCAGTCGGCTGCCTTCGCGTCGAGCCAACCGCACCACCCACCCCCAAATCTTACTCTCGCCCTTCCCGCCTTCCCGCCTTCCTGTTGTTTCCCGCTCACTCAGCGGCCGGAGCGCTGGCAATAGCGGGCTCGCGGACGCCGCACGACTGCGCCAGGAGCTCGATCACGTCGAGGTTTTGGATCTCTTCCTCTTTGTTCTGCGATTTGACGCCGTCCTTGAGCATGGTCATGCAGAACGGGCAGGCGCTGGCGATCGTGTCGGGGGCGTGTCCGTGGGCATTGCCGCGGTTGGTCGGTGCGCCCAGAGCGTCGACGAGCTGCAAAGTGCGCTTCACGTTCATGCGATCCTTGTTTTGTTCTTCCATGAACATTTGCGCCCCGCCGGCGCCGCAACACAGACCCTTCTTCTTGTTCCAGCCGTCGACCTCGACCAGCTCGACGCCCGGGATAGCTTCGAGGATTTGGCGCGGCGATTCGTAGATGTCGTTGTAGCGGCCCAGGTAACAAGAGTCGTGATAAACGACGCGGCCTTTGACCGGCTGCTTCGGCACCAGCTTCTTCTCTGCCACCAAGCCGAGCATGTAGTCGGTATGGTGAATCACCTCGAATTTGGCGCCGAAGTCAGGGTACTCGTTGGCCAGAGTGTTGAAGCAGTGCGGGCAAGTGGTGAGGATTTTCTTGATGCCGCCCTGCGATTTGTAACCGTTCAGGGTGGCGGCGTTCGTCTCCGCCAGCATCGCGAACAAATATTCGTTGCCCGCGCGGCGCGCTGGATCGCCCGTGCACGTCTCTTCTTCGCCCAGAATCGCGAAGTCGACGCCGGCTGACAGCAATAGTTGCGCGGTGGCGCGCGCAATCTTCTTGGCGCGATCGTCGTAGCTTGCGGCGCAGCCGACCCAGAACAGCACCTCGGCGTCGGGCTTTTCCGAGAACATTTTGAGCCCCAACCCCGTCGCCCAGTTCGTGCGATCGACACGTGCCAGGTTCCACGGATTGCCGTTGGTCTCCATGCCCTCGAACGGCTTGGCTAGCTCCTGCGGGAACTCGCCCTTGATCACCACCAAGTTGCGCCGCATCTGTACGATCTTATCGACGTACGTGATATTGACCGGGCATTGCTCTTCGCAAGCGCGGCATGACGTGCATGCCCAGAGCACGTCGGGATGGATGATGTTCGGCACCAGATCGACCGGTTTGAGGGTCTTCTGCGTCTCCAGCTCGGTTTCACGCGAGTACAAGTGGTCGCGCAAATCGAGTGTGAATTGCTTCGGCGACAACAGCTTGCCGGTTATGAACGCCGGGCAATTGTCCGAGCAGCGCCCGCACTCGGTGCAGGTGTAAAAGTCGAGCACGTCCTTCCAGCTGAAATGATTGATGCGCGCGTAGCCGATGCGCGCCGACAGCAAGTCTTCGCCTTCGGTCGCCTTCTCGACCGCGGCCATCAGCTTTTCGGTATTTTCAGCGAGCGGACGCAGCCGACCGCGCGGCGTGAGATCACCCAAGAACACGTTCGGGATCGCGGTGATGATGTGGAAGTGCTTGGAGTGCGGCAGGATGTTCAGGAACACCAACACCAGCGTCGAGTGCGTCCAAAATCCGGCGTGCGCGAGCACGACGAGTGTCGGTACCGAAAGCCCGCCGACCAGCTGCGCCAGTAGCGAGCCGCCCGGATCCGGAAACGCGTGGTAGCCGGCGCCCTGGGCAGCGCCGAGCGGCGCCAAAAGCGTCCCGGCGCGCGCGCACCACGACGGATCAGCGTCGCAAATCCCGGCGCCGAAGCGCTCGCGCAGCGCGATGCTACAGCCGTCGTACAGCAAATCCGCCAGCATCATCGTGATGATGATGCCTAGAATCAGCAGGCCCTCGCCGCTCAGCGTCATCCTCTTCTCGCGCTTCACGGCGCGGAAATAGACGAACACGCTGGCACCCGCGACAACCAGCATCGCGAAGATGTCTTTGACGAACGAGTAGATCTGCCCGAGCGGCACGCCCAGCACCGGCTCGTGCCCAAGCACGAACAGGTTGAACGACGGGTCGAAGCCGCGCCCCCACAACATCAAGGTCCTCAACAGCAGCACACCGAAGCCCATGAAAATCAGCTGATGCGCCAGCCCCGCGGCCAGGTAGTTGCGCATCTTCTTCTGATAAAAGGCGAACGTCCAAACCGCCTCGACGCGCTTGCCGACCTGATCGGTCCGGCTCTCCCAAGTCGCGTCACCCACCTTCAACAGGTGCCACCGCCGCCGTGCGCTCCAAGCAAACGCGCCGCTCAGGCTGACGATGATCAGCGCCATCAGGATCGGATTCATTCGGCATGGAGTTTAGCCCTGCCGGAGCGCTCCGAGCCAAATCAAATCCGGGCGGCCACAGAACGTGCTGGAACCTGCGCTAGCCGTGGCCGGACAGCCGCAGCCAGAGCAGCAGCAGAATCCACAGCACCACAGCGACGATCGCGACCAGCAGCGCCGCCGAAACGCCGCGCTTCGCCGACGGTTCGACCATCCCCTCCGCCATTTCGTCGCTGTCGACGATCGAGGCGGGCGGACGCTTGGACGGCACACCGCGCAGCAGCTTGATGCTCGGATCCGGCTCGGGGCTGGGGATTACCGTCAACAGCAGCACACCGCGCGGCAAGTCCGAGCCCGGCTCCGGCAGCCCGCCTTGCTCGGGAATACGCAGCGTGATGCCGCGCGAATCCGGCAGCTCGTCATCGGACCTGGCGGGCAACGTAACCTCGACCACTTCGGCCGGCTCGTCGCGCTTGCGCAGCGTGATCGCGCCCGAGCGTCCGCACCTGTCGCAGCCGCCGCCGCCGCATGTCGCGCAGGCCAAGTTGCGCGGAAGCTCCAGCTCCACGACTTCGCCAATGGCCAGCCACTCGCGGCGCACCTTCACTCGGTGCAGCACGTCGGGACCACGTGGTCCTTCAACGGCGCGGCTCTTCACGCGAGCGAGGACTTCGGACAACAGGCACTTATACCCAATTTCTACCGGGCGCAGCCGTCAAAAACGACCGAGACTTAGCTGTTGCCGCGCGAGAGGAGCGATCGCGCCTCGGTCAGGAGCTGTCTGTCGATTAAGGCGAAGGCACCGAGCCAGAGCGTGATGCCCAGAACCACGCCGCAGCACAGGTGAACCGATTCCGGTATTTTGCCGCGAAGAAGGTGGTTGAACGCTAGCAGCCCAATTAAGACAGGTGCGCCAACGGCCATCGCGGAGGCGAAGATTCGCACGACGTCGCGCATGCTGCCTTGCAGCAGCCTGACAACGACAATGTACATCGTGGGCAAGAAAATCGCGCCGTACGCAACCGAATACCCGATAGCTACGCCGCGGATACCAAACCGGACGCCGAGCGCCATGCCAGCCATCATGATCACGCTGTTGACGAAGCCAACCACCGCCAAAAGCCGCGTACGGTTGGTAGCCAGAAACACCGCTCCGAACGTGCTGCCCACCGGTTGCACGCTGCCCACGAAGCACAAGATCGCAAAAACCTTCACGCTCGGGTCCCACTGCCGGCCCCAAACCGTGTGGACGATTTCGGGAGCTAGCGTGCCCAGCACGGCCATCGTCGGCAATGCGAGCGTCGCTACCAGTCGGACGATCTTGAGGTACGCGCGAGTCATGCGCTGCGGGTCGCCCTGCATGGCGGAGAGCAACGGATGCAGGCTGGGGTTGATGATGCCAGTGATACCCTCGAGCGGATAAAGCATCAGCGCGTACGCCCTGCCGTAGAAGCCAAGCTGCGCTGCGCCGAGCACGCGTCCAATTAGCGCCTTGTCGAGATTGCGAGCCCAGTAGTTGATCGCGGTGAACGCCGTCACGCCACTCGAGTAAGTGCTGACTGCCTTCACCGCGGACCATTCGAACACGAGCTTGGGTCGGAAACGCGCAAACCAGAGCCGCAGTGTCGCGTTGCCGAAGCCCGACACGAGTGTCTGAAAGACGAGCGCAAAATAGCCAGCCCCAGAGCGTGCCAAAACCACACCGACCACGCCGCTCGCGACCGCCGAAACGACCTCCGCCGCGGCCAACTCTCGAAAGCGAAAGCTGCGCTCCAGCAGGCCGTTAGGGATCCGCCCCATCGCCAGAAACACGAAGCTGGTGCTGAGGAGCGCCACCACCGGCGTGAGGCGCGGCTCGGCAAAGAAGCGCGCAATCAGTGGGGAGGCGACGGCCAAACCGCCGGCCGCGAGCAAGCCGAGCCCAAGGCCCATCCAGAACAAGGTCGACAGGGCGCTCGGCTCGAGATCTCGCCTTTGCACGACGGCGGTGCTCACGCCCGCCTCGGCCATGATGTTCAAGAAGCCGGAGATGACTACGACCATCGCCACGATGCCGAAGTCAGCCGGGGTGAGCAGTCGCGTTAGAAACGCGGTCACGAGCAGCGAGATGATCGTGTTGGAAGCCTTGCCGATCGCCGTCCACAGCACGGAGCGGGATGCCATCCGCCGCAATGATGCCGAGGAGGCAGCTGCGGCAGCCTCAGCGGTCGACGAATCGCTCATCTCCGACGCTTTATAGAGCGAGACTGTGGCGTGCGCCACGCCCGCGCGCGCGTTTTGCTCGGCTAAACTGGACGGAGCACCGAGAGAAACTGAAAACACGTGAGCCCGCTCACGCCGGGTAACACCGCCAACACGGGCGCAAGCTTCTCGTTCACGGGATGCGGCGCCTCGATCAGGCGGTGGTTCTGTCGGCGCGTCACCTCTTCGAAGCCAGCGCCGCCAAAGAGCTCGGGCAGGTTGGCTGCACCGAAGAACCGGAGGTGGGTGCGGTCGTGAATGCCGCGATCGCGGTACGGCCACCGCTTTCTGGCGAACAACGACCAAATCGTCGAGTAGTGCGCGACGTTGGGCAGAGAGACGATCACGCAACCGCGCGTAAGACCCCGAATCAGCCGCAGCGCCGCCCATGGGTCCGGCAGATGTTCGAGCACATCACCGCACAACACCAAGTCGAACGTTCGCGACTCAGCCGACAATACCTCCAGTCCTCGGAGCGCGTCGGCCAACAGGACGCGGTCAAGACAGGTGCGCGCCTCTTCGGCGAGCAGCGGATCCAGCTCGATGCCCGTCACCCGACTACCTGGGAAACGCTCCTTCAGCACGCGCCCGGTCGCGCCGTTTGCGCAGCCGACGTCGAGCACCTCACTCAACTCTTTGTCGGGAATGAGCGAAAGCAAATCCTCACGCACGAGAGTGTAGGAGGGATTCGCGACCATTGTCGGCTGTTTATGCCCCAAGCCGGGGGGGGGCGACAAGCGCGGCGCTCAGCCGCCGCCGATCTTCGCAGCGCCACGCAGCGCTTGCTCGACGAGCTCGAGCAGCTTTCGCACACGCTCGGGCCAGCTATTTTCACGGGCTAGCTGTAGACGACGCTCACGCGCACTGTCGGAATCGAAGCTCATCGCCGCTTGGCACTGCTCCACGAGCTCCTCGGCGGTCCTCGCCACCAACGTGGCACCCCAGTAGGACTCAACTGCCGGCAGCGCGCTGATAACGACCGGTCGACCCGATGCCATGAACTCGAAGAACTTGATCGGAAAGACCGCGCGTGTGTAGTCGTTGATGCGATACGGAATCACCGCGACGTCGAAACCCTTGAGGTAGGCGGGAAGCTCGGCGTAGTCGCGGTGACCCATCAACAGCACGTTCGCCAGCGCCTTCAGACGCGCCACGTCGGTACCTGGATCCGCGACGCCAGTCGGACCGATGATGGCCAGCGTCCAGTCCGGCTTGGCGCGCGCGAGGTGCAGCAGCCAATCGATGTTGAGCTTGTAGTCGCTGACCGCGCCGATGAAGCCGATGATCGGTCGACGCACGGCGGCGAGATCGTCGGGCACGCGAGTGGCGCTCGCCATCGCCTGCTGGAAGTGTTCGAAGTCGCCGACGTTGTGCACCAGATGCGTGCGACCGGGCGCCAGCAACTGCTTGGTTTCGTACAGCGCGGGTGCCGTGCAAGTCACGAGGCCCGCGATCTGGCATAGCTCGCGCTCGCGCCGACGGATCCACGGCTCCGCGCCCTTGAACTCGGGAAACGCCGAGTACTCGTCAACGCAGTCGTAAACGACCAGCCGCTGCGGTAAGCGAGTGACCGATGCGCCGTAGCCCGGGTGGTAGACCCAAACGACTACGTTTTGGATGCCTTGCTCCCGCAGCCAGCGATTGACTACGTCAATGCGATGTTCGAAGTCATTCCATTCGCGTAGCGCGTGGCCGCGACCCAAGAAATTGAACCAAGTTGGCGCCCAGACGTCGAGTATCTCGAGCGACTCGTCGATGCGCCGCACGCTGGGGCGCCGCAGCATGCCGAGCGCCTTGCCGTACCCCGACTGGGGCGTGCGAGCGCGCCGCACGAACTTGAACGGGCTCTGGTTGCCGAAATTGACGAACACGACCCGGTGCTGTTTGGCGACACGGCTCATCACGTGTTGCTTGTTCGTCCACATGTTGTCTTCCCAGGGTTGGGAGGACAGGCAAACGATCGTCAATCGCTCACTCATCGCGAATTCACCCGGGCCTTGAACCAGAGATCGGAAGCCACCGTGGCCGGCGCCCTGTCGCCGAGGCCTCGCAAACGCGCGAGGATGCCGGGGCGAAACATCGGGTAGCGCTGCACCGCAATTTCCGAGAAACCTGCCGCTTCGAGCAAGCGCCTGACTAGCTTTTCAGAAGCGAAGCTCAAATGGTCGGGCAAATGAAGACGATCCGGCACATTCACGCGCTCGAGCTCCGCCCAATTGCCGGTTTGGAGCACCAGCTGTCCGCCCGGATCGAGTAAGCCCGCTAGCTGGCGCAGCAGCTCCGGCGGATCCGGCAGATGAGAGAACACGTTGAGTAGCGAAACGAATGAGTAGCCCGGCGCCTCGCGCGACAGCTCGCGAAACGTCACGTCGAGCCCACGGCTGCGCGCGGCCGTCGCCTTGTGCACGTTCGGCTCCGACCCCACCGTGGAGAGCGCGCCGGCACTCTCCAGCTGAAGCGCTTCCAAGAATTCGCCGAAGCCACAGCCGATGTCTAGCCAGCGCGCGCGAGCCTTTCGCGCGAGCGCGCCGGCATCGAACAGCGCGCGCAGGCGCTGCTGGTAGTGCTTCACCTTGCCGGCATCCCGCGCGCCCGTTTCGTCGACCATAGCTTCGCCGGCATGGAGGCCACTTTGCGCGGCAAGGCTGATCGAACCGCGCGTTGGACGCGGGTTGACATAGACCAAGCCGCACTCGTTACAGCGCACCGCCAAGAAGCCGTTCTCCTCGGCCCACGGCTGGCTTTCACGCGCGCCGCACACGTAACACGCGACGCTCTCGATCTCGATTGGCGGTTCGAATGCGGATGACATGCGTCAATCGGGCTTGAAGACCGGCACGGCTGCCAACGCCTGAGCCAAAGTTTGGCGGGCGCTAGCGTAGCTGTAGTGCGAAACCGCACGAGCGCGCGAAAGCTCCCCGCATTTCCGCCGGAACTCAGGGTCGTCGCGGTAACGACGGATCGCCGCCACCAGTCCGTCGACATCCCCAGGCGTTATCACCTGGCCCGACCCGTCCAGGACCTTCGGCATGTCGTTGACGGCGCTGGCCACGACTGGAATACCCATCGCCATGGCGTCGAATAGCTTAGCCGGGATTTGACCGGCAGCAGCCTCTGAAGCGCGACTCGGAATCGTCAACATGTCAGCCGCGCCGAGCCAGTAGCTCAGCCGCTTGAAATCGAAAGTCTTGACCAAGCGCAGCCGCTCGGTGGGCAAATCCTGGCGCGCCCGCGCCAGCAGCTGCGCCGTGTACGCATCATCTTCATCGATGCCTGCCAGGTACAAACCGACATTGGCGTCGAGCCGCACGACCGCGCTCAACAGATCCTCCGCGCCCTTGTGCGCGCGCAGCGTGCCGACGAAGCCGACCCAGAAGCGTCCGGCCATATCTAGCTCGGCGCGGGCTGCCTCGCGCGCCGGTGGGTCGGGCTTCAGCACGTCGGTGTCGCGGACGTGCGGCAACAGCACACCGCCGAAGCGTTGCTGCAGCCAGCTGTTGGAAACCGTGCGGTGCGCACAGCGCGTGACCGTGGCGTCCAAGTGCGCCGTGGTCGGAAACGAATTCACTTTCGCCGGGCGCACGAGATCCCATACCTGACGTAGCTTGCTGGCGCCGCTGAAGAGGCCTTTTTCCCAATCGTCAACGTCGAGCAGCATTTGCTCGTCGCCCACTCCAGCGGCCCGCGTCAGACCCAAACTCGTTTGGAGTGGCTTGGAGACCACCACCTTGCTGCCCGCAAGCTTGCTGCGCAGCCAATGCTTGGCGCGCGGGTACTGAAAGGCGTTCAGCAGCTCGAACGCCTCGATCGGCACGTCGAAACCGGCGGCAGGGGCCCAGATTTCGCCGCGGATCAGGTTCGTGCCAACCACCCTCACATCAGCCAACGGCTTGGCCAAATCTGCCAAGAGTAGTGCTCGTCCGAGGCAGTTGTTGCTCAGGCTGCTGCAAACCACCGTGACTCTGTTCGCTGTCATCCGTTACTGCTTGATCACGATCAGGCCGACCGAAGTCACCGAAAATTCCTCGAGCTGGCGTCGGAGATGCACATGATCGAGAAACGGCGGCACATCGACCCAATGGTCGAGCACGCCGCTGCCCGTCTCGAAATTGAGCGGCAAGAGCTGGCAGCCGTTAGCCGCCAGCTCCACGGCAAGCGCTTCGAAATCTCGCTTGCGGTAGAGCGACGTGTGGCCGGACTCGATCGTCACGTCGTTCGACGAAAGGTTATACTCAGTCGTGTGCACGCCCACGCCGCCGCTCTTCAAGTGCTTGCAGCTGTTGAGCACGAAATCCACGCCGTGGCGCAGCGTGCCTAAGTGCTCGAACGCACACGATGACCACATGAAGTCGAACGCGCCAATGTCGGTCGGGATAGCGTTCATGTCGACCTCCCGGTAGGTCACCAGGCGCGCAAAGTCCTGAGCCGGGCAGTGCCCGCCGTCGTTCAGGTCTGCCAGCTGCGCCGCGAACTGTTTGGTGCTCACCCAACCCTGCGATTTCGCGGCCGACAAGCTCATGTCGGTGGCCAGCGCCTCGGCCCCCAGCGCCGCCATCACCGACACGAGCGGCTCTTTGCCGACGCCGAAGCCGAGGCCGCGTTGGCCGGGCGCAAGCTTGCCGCGCTCGTACAGGCTTTGCAGGATGAAGAAATACTCCCACTGCTTACGATGCCATTTGCGGCGCTGACCGAAGCGCGCGCACCACGCGTGATACGCGGCGCTGCTGAAATCCGCCTGTCGGCACAGGCTCGACGTCAACTGCGTGAACGGTGCGTCGCTTGCCGCGCAGCCGGGGTAATCGAAGTGCGGCGCGCGGACAGCGTCGTCACGCGCTTCCAGCTCACCGAGGCGTGAAGCTAGCAAACGCATGTTCTTGCGCGTGACTGCATCCTTCCGGAAATACTGCAGCGCATACTTCTTGATCGAGCGCCAGGCCGACATTCGCCCCGACCGTATCACGCCCGCCAGAAGTTGCTAACCGACGCCAGCACGCGGCCGTTGGTCCAGCAGCTCCCCGAACATGCGCAGCGCCGCTAGCGCCCAGCAAGCGGCCGCCACGTACAGCACGGTCAGGCTGCCGCCCGCCCGGTCGACGACGAACAGGAATGCGTTGCCTCGCCCCAGTAAACGTAGCGTCACGTGGGCAATTGGCATTGCCGCCACGACGGCCACGACCAACAGCTTGACGGGTCCGCTGCGACACCACCGTTCCAACCTGGTTTGCACACGACTGAAGTCGACGAACGCCAGATACACCATGAAATTTTCGAAGAACGGAATGTTCAACGTCAAGGTGTTCAGAAAGTGGAAGGCGCAAGCCCACAGCAACCAAAACCGCCACCAGCTCCGCCCGCGCAACAACATGAAAAAGCAGCTAGCTTCAAACAGCACGCCCATGTAATCGACCAGCTCGAGCAGCGTCGGCGAGAGGTGGAGGACGTAGGGCGCGAGCAGGGCGCGGCGGTCGTATTCGAAGTAACCTGTGACGAACCAACCGAGAAAGCCGCTCGTGCTGGTGTCGAAGTCCAACCAGTTGAGCCCCTTCTGAATCCCGACGCTGGTCATGGCGAACGCCAAGCACACCGCCAGCAAACCGAACGAGCGTTGGGGGGCATCGAAGCGACTCGCTCGATCCGGCACCAACGCCAGCTGTCTGCCCCAACCCGAGAACGCCATGCAGCCGAGGAGCACGCCGAGCATGATATCGTGATCGATCTTGCCGAACGAGTAAGCGATGTTCCCACGGACCAGCCACAGCGCGAGCAAGAGCAGCGTCGTGCGTCTAGCGTAAACCCCCAACGCGAGCGCCGCGCACGCAACCAGCAGGCCGACTTCGAGCGCCCAACACGCCGACGGCGGCGGAAAAGACGGCAGCAGGCGCCCCAGGCTCAGCAGCGGAGGATTGTAGAAGGCGGGCGGGGCGCGATTGACCCACGTCAGGTAAGGCGCAGAGAACAGCAACAGATAGAGCCCGGTCAGCACGCGCAGCACCCCGAGCCCGGAAACCGCCGGCGCGCTGCTCGTGAAGACGCGGTCCCAGAAGGTTGCGACCAGCCTTTCAGTCGAGGTCATACAGCTTCTCCCAGAGCCGTTCGGCGCCGCTGCGCGAGCCGGACGGCAGGACCAGCACGTAGCGCTCTTCGACCACGCGCAGCGCGTGCACCTCGAAGCCGAGCTGCGCGAGCCTGGCGCGCAACCAGCGCTTCGTCTGATGAAGGTCGGCAGGCGAAACGTGGGGCGGTGGCGCTGTCGTGCCGTGCCACTTACCATCATGAAAACCGAAGTCAGCGCGCACGACTTCGCCGAAGTAGTGCACCGGCAGCGGGGCGAGCAGCCGAGCTCGATCGACCTCGCTCCAAACGCCGCCGCGCCGTGCCTCGACCAGCGTGTGCTTCATCGTGAGCTTGCCGTCCGGCAGACGCAGCTTGCCGGCGCCTGCTGGGAGTAGCACCGCCGGAAATGGTTCGAACGAGGCGCCGATGTGACGCGACAACTCCGGCACCAGTAAAATCAGCGCGATGCCGAGGGTTGCACGCGGTGAAAAACGGGCTTCCGTGAGGCGTAGCCTTCGCCGGCACTCTGGCGCAACCCTTAGCCCAGTGTCCATGACCTGCGCGCCCGGGAACGCAACGCTCGGCACGGTTCGGCTTGCTCCGCCAACGAAAGAGCCGTACGAACCCGCTCACTTTCAAACAACGAGCCACCTTTGAGCGCCATTCTCGCCCTTATCGACTTCATTCGGCACATCGACGCGCACCTCATGAACATGACGCGGACAATGGGGCCGTCGCTGTATCTCGTGCTGTTCGCGATCGTGTTCGCCGAGACCGGCCTGGTGGTGACGCCGTTCTTGCCCGGCGATTCGCTGCTGTTCTCGATCGGCGTCCTGTGCGCGATGGATCCGGTGCGGCTCGGGGTGCCAGCGGACGGCTTCGTGCCCAGCCTGCCGGTAGCGATGGCGATACTGTTCGCGGCCGCGCTGACCGGTGACTGCGTGAACTACTTCGCAGGTCGATTCGTCGGCCCGAAAGTGTTCACCAGCGAGAACTCACGGCTCTTGAACAAAAAGCACTTAGTGAAGACGCAGTTGTTCTACGAGAAGTACGGCACCAAAGCGATCATCATGGCGCGCTTCGTGCCCATCGTGCGCACGTTCGCGCCGTTCGTCGCCGGCATCGGCCAGATGAAATTTCCGCGCTTCATCACGTTCAGCGTAGTGGGCGCTTCGCTTTGGGTCGGCCTGTTGGTTCCGCTCGGCTACCTGTTCGCCGACAGTGAGATCGTCAAGAAGCGCTTCGACTTGGTGGTCATCGCGATCATCTTCATCAGCGTGCTGCCGATGCTGATCGAGATCCTGCGCGAGCGCATGAAGCCGAAGAGCGCGCCAGCCACCGAAGGCTGAAAACGCTGCTACGGCGAGAGGACTTTGAAGCCGACCGCTTCCGCCAGAGCTAGCTGGCGCACGTCGTAGGAAACGAAATGCGTCACCGCGAGCACGACGGCCGTCGCGACGTGGAGCACGTCCAGCGTCCGCGTTCCAAGCTTCGCGGTGTGGGCCTGACTCAACTCGGTTGCCGTATCCAGCGTGCGGCGCCAGAGTGCGTCGACTAGGGCGAGGCGGCCTTGAGCAACGTCCGCGTCGAGATCGGCCATCGCTGCCTGGGCGAGGTTCGCATCGATCAACCCGCGATTCACGGCCAACCAGAGGGAGTTGGCGACTTCTGCGCGCCCGAAGCGGGTCAGCGGTAGCTGTCCGCGCAAACGTTGCCGCCATTTGCAGAACCGCGCGGAGCGCTCATCGTGAAGGTAGAGAGCCCGAAGCGCGCTCGGGTCGACGTACGTGCGCTCAGCGCTCGCCACGGTCCGCCTCGTCGAGCGCTAGGCGGTCGGCACGTGAGATGCCGACCGGCATGCGGCGACGCAGCCGTTTCAAATAGTCGACTGGTGCCCGCTTGGCCGCTGCGCCAGCGTCGTACGCGCGCAGAACAATCACCGGCTTGCCGCGCTCAGTCACGACGACCTCACCCTCGCGCTCTAGCAGCTTACGCACCTGAGGGAACCGCGTTCGCAAATCCCTGATTGAGGCGGTCTTCATCGCTCGTGAATCATAGTTGATTCACGAGCGTCTGCCAAAACGGCCCACTTTCCCTGGCGAAACGCGGACTAAGTCGTGAGCAACCCCGGAATCGGACCGGTGCTATCAGCGAAGCTCGTCGCGGGAACGCCGGCCGCCTGCAGCAGCGACAAGTGCACGTTCGCCATGCGGTTGCTGTTCGGGATCTTCAGCCCGGCAGCGCGATCGACGGCCGTGCGGCGGCGCGCCAGGCTGCGCGCGTTCGGATCTTCGGGCTTGTAGGCGATGTGTCGGCCGCTGGTGATCGCGCCACCGGCGTTGCCGGCGAGCAAGCACGCCATGTTGTCGTGGTTGTGCGGCCCGCCCTCGCCAACGTCGGACGAGACGAACATGGCGGTGTTGTAGAGCACGTTGTGGTCGCCCTCGGGCATCGCCTTGAGCCGCTTCAAGAACACGCCAATCTGCTCGACTTCCCACAAGATGCATTTGGCAACCTGCTCAGGTACGCCGGGCTCGGTCATGCGGTGGGTCAGCGCGTGGTAGTCGTCGCCGATCTCGATCCACGGCATCGGTCCGGGGCCGAACGCGTTGCCCAAGCCGAAGCTGATGACGCGCGTCAGATCGCAACGGTACGCGAACTCCATCACGTCCATCATCGCGCCGAGGCGCTTGATGTAGTCGGTGCTATTGACCGGCGGCGCCGCGTTCTGGCACTCGAGCGGCACGGCCGCCGAATCGAGCTGTTTTTCCACGGTGCGGACGCTGGTCAGGTACTGGTCGAGCTTGATCCGATCTTCGCTCGTCAGCTTCGGCGACAAGCCGGACGCTTCGGTCACCAAGTAGTCCAGTACGCTCTTGTCGCCGCGCCGCATGCGCTCGCGCTGCTCGACCGTGAGCGAGGCGTCTTCGGTCCCCAGCAGCCAGAGCCAGGCGTCTTTCGGATCCGTGCGCTTGGGCCGTGGCGTCGTTTTGTCGCTCCACGACAGCGATTGCGCGTACGCACACGCGTAGCCCGAGTCGCAGTCGCCGACGCCACCGGACTTGGCCATGCCGAGCTCGAGCGACGGACGCGGCGTCTTCGCTCCCAGCGCGGCCGCCGCCACTTGATCGACCGAAATGCCGAGCTCGACACCGTCAATCACCTTCTTGGCGGGAGCGCAGGTGAGCATGGCCGAGGCGCCGGTGGCGTGGTCGCCGACGGCTTCTGGGTAGCCGCACAGATTGTCGACGCCAGACAAGATGTTCACGTCGCCCAGCACGCCCGCGGTGGCGAGCGGCACGAGGCTGGCGGGTGCCGCCGCAGGATCGAGTGCGCCGACCACCTTCGGGATCCACTGGTTGTAGAGAATGCCGTTCGGGATGAACCAGTACATCAGCCGCACCGGCGCGGTGGGTTCGGCGGCGCGCAGCCCGCGCGGCGCCACCGACTCCAAGAACGGCAACGCCAAGGTGACGCCAGCACCGCGCAACAGCGCGCGGCGCGACAGGAAACCGCGGCTCGAAATCGCTTGGCTCTTCATGGTGCCGCCTCGTCTTCGCGCTGGCGGAAGGCGTCAGACATGACGAGCGCCTCGATCAGTTGGGGGAACCGCTGACCGGCGTCGACGAACGACTTGGTCGTGCTGTCTACGGCGGCTTCGTCGAAGCCGCTGCCAGCGCGCGGGGCGCGGCCAAGGCCGTAAGTGAACAGATGCTGCGCCACGCAGCGCGGCAGCGCCGGATCCTTGGCGATGACTTGCGACAGCTCTTGCGGCGTCTTGAAGCTGGTGCCGTCGGCTAAGGTGCCGGAAGGGTCGATCGGCACGCCGCTGTCCATCGTGCGGAACTGACCGATGCCGTCGTAGTTTTCGAGCGAAAGACCCAACGGATCCATCAGGTCATGGCAACTCTTACATACCGGTTCGACGCGGTGCGCGGCAAGGCGGTCGCGGCGTGAGGTACCGCTGGCGGCGGCCGGCTCTTGCGGTACGTCGGGCGGTGGCGGCGGCATTTCACGACACAACAGCTGATTCAAGATCCATTTGCCGCGCAGCACCGGCGCGCTCTCTTTCGGGTGCGCCAAAACCGTGAGGATACTGGCTTGGGTCAAGAGACCGCCACGCCCCGCTGGCAGCGGCAAAAACATCGACGTCGGCGAGCCAATGGCTGCGAGGCCGTAGTGCTTCGCCAAGCGGTCGTTCACGTAGCCGGACGTCGTGGTCAGCAGCTCGTTCAGCGGTCGTTGGCCGACGGCAATATCCGCGAAGAAACGCAGCGTCTCGTCCCGCATCGCGGTGCGCAACGCTTCGTCGAAGCTCGGGTAAACCATCGCGTCGGGGTGCACGTTGTCGAGGCTGCGCAGCGTGAGCCACTGACTGCCGAAGCTGTCGCCGAACGCCGCCGCGCGCCCATCGGCCAAAAGCCGGGTAGTCTGCGCCGAAAGACCGGCATTATCGGTCAACGCGCCGCTTGCTGCGGCACTTACCAGCGGCGCGTCCGGCATCGACGACCAGAGAAAGTACGACAGCCGTGACGCCAACTCGTAGCCGTCGAGCGGGCGCACGCCAGCAATGCCCGAGTTGTGCTCGATGCGGAACAGAAACGCGGGGGCCAACAGCGCCGCTTGCAACACGCGGCCGAGCGCCTCGTCGTCACTGGCGCCGTCAGCCTTGTTGGTCGTGTACAGCGCGACCAGCCGCGCGATTTCGTCAGGCTGCACGGGGCGGCGCCAAGCGCGCGGCAAGAACGCCGCCAGCGCGCTGGTGATGCATGTCTCTTTGCCAGTCGCGACGTCACACGGCACCACGCTGCTGCGTCTGGCCGGGGTCAACGCCTCGGCCGCCAGCTTCCGCGCGGCATCGATATAATACCCGAGGGTGACATCGGTCATACTCAACGCCGACGCCACGTTGTCGAAGCCGTAAGCGGTGTCGTCAGGCGGAAAATTCTCCGACAGCCGCAGCGAAGTTCCGAGTAAGTCGTGCACCGTATGGTCGTACTCGGCAATGTTGAGGCGATGCATCACCACGCGCCCCGGCCCCCCCAGCGGCGCTACGCTGCCGCCATCGCCACCCGTGGTGAATGCACCACCAGCTCGGTTGCCACCCGTCGTCGCACCAAGCCCCGGGCCGGCTTGATGTTCCCCGCCGATGTTCGCGGTACAACCCGAGCCAATCGCCAAACCCCAGGCGACGGCAAAGGCGGCTCCAAAACCAATTCCGCGCATCGTGATGGATTGGTCTGCACGAGCCCCCCAAAACCGATCAGAAAAGTCGCAACTTGCCGGGGTTATCTAACGCCACGGCAACATTGCCCGCTCGCTGCAGCCAAAGGCTCCGCGCACCTACATGACTGGTAGGCCCGTCTCGCCGCCCAGCTGGGCGGCACCGCCCCAAACGAAACCGGGCCTCCCCACCCCGCCCCGTGGCGGCGCCGTCCGATCGAGAGCGAGACAACAGGAAGGCGGGAAGGCGGGAAGGTTTGTTTGTCCGAGCACGCGACTGAAGCCGAGTCGCGAACCTGCCGCGTCGAGCCAACCGCACCACCACCCCAAAACCTTCCTCTGACCCTTCCCGGCTTCCCGCCTTCCTGTTCGCTCGCGCTCGTGCTCGTGCTCGCGGTGGGGCTCGTTACTCGATGATGCGTTGGTGGGCGCCGCGGGCGATGTCGAGGTGGAAGTGATCGTGGTGCGCGGCGTCGTGGTTGGGCGTCAGGATGTGATGAAACAGGCCGGAGCGTGCGACGTCGCAGATCAGGTCGCGCAGATCCGAAGCTTCACCCGAAAGCTCCGGCCGCGCGCGCGCGCCATCGCCGCACACCGGCTCGCCGATCGCGCCTTGAAAGTCGCGCTCGATCACCAGCTCTGTGCCGTCGGCGCGCTTCAGCCGCGTCATGTCGATCGCCAGGCCGAACGAATGTTGGCTCGGCTTCTTCTTGCCAGGCAAGTGCGCATGCGGGCGGTACATGTTGTCGACGCGCGCCTCGACCACGTCATGGCGTTTGAGCAACGGGGCCAAGTCGGAGAGCGCGAGCGCCAGTCGGCAGTCCAAGATGCCGTACGGGCTCTTGGCGCCGGGCGTCACGAACCGCACGCCAGCGATCGGCCCCGTCAGCCTGACGGGTGTCGAGACCCCAACTGCGGCTCCGCGGAAGCGCGTGACGCCGAGCTTGCGACGGGCCACCTCCGCCAGGCACTGCTGCTGAGATAAGCCGACCCAGCGCGAGCCGAGCGAGGTCTTGGCTACGATCGGCGACGGTAGCGGCTCCGCGTACGAGGCGTGGTTCGTTGCCGCTTCGGCGTCTTCCGCGCGGCCAGGGGCCGACCCAAGTAGCAGCGCGAACGCGAACGCCAGTGCGGAGGCGCGCTGGGCCGTGCCGGTGAGCCCTGCGGCGGCGGACATAGCTCAATCCTTGGCACGCCCCACCGACCCTGCCAACTTTGGCCGGGATCTGGGTTACAGTGCTGCGGCTGCCATGTTCTTCCCCGCCGGTATTCCGTTCGTAGCCGTAGTCGCCCTGATCATCTGGAGCGCGCGCCAAGAGGCGCAACACACGACGTCGAGGAACCGCCGACCCAAGTCATAGCGAGCGCGCAGGTAGCGCCCGCGCGAGCGTCAGGCAGTGGGCGCGGTAGGCGCTGGAGGCTCGTCTTTTTTCTCGGTGATCTGCGCCTTGGGGGCGGCAGGTTTGTCGTCTTCGTCGTCGTTCAGGCCCTTCTTAAAGGACTTGATGCCTTCGCCGAGGCCTTTGCCGACACCAGCGAGTCGTCCCGGGCCGAAGACCAAGAGCACGATGACGATGACGATGAGCCAGTGGATTGGAGAGAGCGAACCCATGTTTTAGGCCTCCGAGGGGCGGGGACAGTGCCGCAGTGCGGAGCTGACTGACAATAGCATTCTGCCGCTCAGAAGCCATCCGGGCGCCGATTCATTCCGATCAGGTCGCCACCACCCAAAAATGCCGCAACCCGTCAAAAAGTCAGGCGGATTTCGCGCTCAGACTCGGGCGTTTCCAGCAATAGCTCGTAGGACCGTGACGTCGGGCCGAGCCTGGTCCCCAAGGTCACGCGGATCGGCGGCGCTTCACCGCCCAACGTCTCCAAACGCAGCCGCAGCCGGTACTCGCCCTTCAGCGGCTCGCCCTCGGCCAGGTACACGTTTTCGAGGTTCTTGCCCTGGCATTCGCCGCCGCGGCCCGGGCAATCGCGATCTTTGGTGAGGCCGCTACGAGCGACGCGCCCAACTTCAATAAGCTCGCCGTTCGGATCGACCACGCGCAGATCGACGTCGGCTTTCGGCGCGCTCCAGCCCGCCAAGAATTGAACGAGGCCGAGCGAGAGCCCGCAGCCTTCGTCGATCAAGCCGTTGTGGTTGTCGTCGGCCGCGTTCGCGCAAACTTCGGGCGCCGTCGCCGTCGTCGCGTTGAGCAGTGGCGCTTCGTTCGTCGCCGGCGGCGCGTGCAACGCAGGCGGGGGTGACTTAGCCGCCCCGCAGGCGGTCAAGAGCAGGCAAAATACCAGCCCGAGACCACCCTTCGGGGCCAGCATCATTCGCCCTTCTTGTTGTCCGGCACCTTGACGCCGTCGAGCACGACCTTCGGGTTCATCAGCTCGAAGTAAGCGGCGCGTGCCAGCTCGCCTGCCGGCCCGCTGACGTCGCGCAGCGCCAACAGCACGCCTTGCTCTTTCATGAACTTGAGCGCGCGAATAGCGCCGGCGCGCTTGACCGCGTCGTCGGCCTTGGCCATCTGCCACAAGCGATAACGCAGGACAACGCGCGTGAACGAGTGCGGCCCGTTGTCGAAGTCGAGGTTGTCGAACTGCTTCATCAGCATCACGCGCGCCCACTCTTGCTGCGTCATGCGAATGCTCAGCTTGCTGATCGCCTCGGCGTTGTCGACGAACTTGAAGATCAAGCCGCTCTCGAGATCCTCGGTCGACCAGTAACCGAAGCTGTTGTACCAAAGGTCGCCGAGCTCATCGAGCGCGGCCTTCGGCTTGTTGGCGTACAGCGCGACGGCGCGCGCAGCCGTGTCGGGGGAGCCGCCGAGCATCAGCGCCAGCGCCGCGTCATTCACCAGCGTGTCGTCCTCCATCATCTTGAACAGCTGCGCTTCGATGTTGGCATCGAAGCCGCCCTTGGCGATCGCGCGCGCGACCTGATGCCGCGTCTCGACGGCCGAGCCTGGCGTCATCAGCGACATCAAAGCACCGGACGTACCGGGCACCGGACGTTGAATCAAGGTTTCCAAGAAGCAAGCACGACGGATTTGATCCGGCTTCTCTTCGCTCGAATACTCCTGAATCTTCTTGGCGATCTCGATGAAGTCTTCTTGCTCGGCGACCCAGGCCAGCGCTGCACAGGCGTGCATGCGTGACTGGTCGTTGTTCTTCGGCTCTTGCGCGTAGTCGAACAGCGGCTTGAACGCCTTGTGGTCGCGCCACTCCGAGAAGCCTTCGGCCGCGCCGACGCCAATCGCGCGTAGGCTCATGCCCAAGATCGCGACTCCGCCGACGTTCAGGCCGGCCATCGTCACGTCGAGCTCTTTCGGGCGCGCGGTTAGCGCGCGCTCAAGCACGCCCCACGAAGGCTGGTCCTTGAGCCAGCCGACGTAGCGCATCGCGCTCTGAGCGACGACCCACTCTTCCGGCATCGGCGGCTGCTGACCCTCTTTGGGTAGCGGCACGTTGGGGTTGGCCCACTTACGCATGGCTACGATGTCCTTGGTCGATTCCATGGCGGCCAGTGCGCGCAGGCCGTTGGCGTGCGGCGACGGCTGCTCGTGAATCCAGAAAATCACTGCATCTTCCGCCTGCTCGGCGATCTGCGCGCGCTTCTCCGGGTGCAGCATCGCCAAATCGGCGATCATGCGCGCTGCGACGACGCGCTCGTTGTCGTCGCGCTTCAGCATCATCTCCCAGTCGTACTGGTCGCTGTAGATCTTTAGCGGGTCCATGCGCAGACGCTTGGCCAACGTCGGCACCGCGCGCACGTCACCAATCGCAGCCAGCGCGATCGCGGCCCGCGTCTGGTAATGAATGTGTGGCTTCTTCTCGATGTACTCGAACAACCGATCACCGCCGCGCGGGTCGTTCAAGGCCATGATCATGTCGAAGATTTGCTTCTTCTGATACCAAGACAGCTTCTCGTCGTCTTGCGTAACCGACGACAGACCGAGCACCAAGCCGTCGGTGCCGATACCGTCACGCAGCGCCTCCAGGTACTTGTTGCGGCTGTCCTTGTCGGTCGTCTTCATCGCCTCGATCAGCGGGTCGCGCGCGCGCGGCTCACCGATTTTGCCCAAGCCCGGGGCGGCTTGACGCGCGACCTCGGCGTCGGGGTCTTGCACCAGCTGAATCAAGGTGTCGGTCCACTTCGGCTCGGCGTTGGCCGACAGCACCGTCGCGACCAGCTGCCGCACCGCGGGGCTCGGGTCCTTCGACATCGTCGCCAGCTTGTCCAGGCTGATCAGCTGCACGATCTTGTCGGTGTCGAACGCGACGCCGCCGCCCAGGCGCTGCACCTTCGACAAGAAGCCTTTGCGGTACAGCTCCATCACGTCGTCGAGCGCGCGCGTTTCGCCGAGCACGACGAGCGCCCAGGCGATCTGCGGCTTGGCACCGGGACCGGCTTTTTTGAGCGCCGCCAACAGCGCGTCGCGTGCCGGTTCGCCCATCGGCCTGCCGTATTCGGCCAGCGCCGTGGCGGCCATCGCTTGCATCGGCTCGGTCGGATAGCTGAGCGCGTCGATCGCTGCCTTCACGCCTTCCGGATCTTTCGCCCAAGCTAGCTGCTTGAGCGCTTCCATCCGTACTTCGTCGCTGCCCTGGCTCTTCTCGCCGCTCGACCACTCGCGCCACTTCGGCGTTTGCTCGGCCTTGGGCAAGACGAAGATGCTCTTCTTCTCCGCCTCTCCTTGCTCGACCGTGAGCTTGGCAGCGTCTTGCTTGGCGCCGAGCGCCAAGAAGGCACCGAGACCGCCGACCGCCAGCACGCCGATTAGAATCGCAATCGGAGCCGTGCGCCCCTTCTTGAAATTACCGTCACCGGAATCGTAGCCGCCACCGGCCGGGACTCCACCACCGCCAGCGGGTATGCCTGGCATTCCGTCATCCGGCGGCCACTTCGCAAAATCGACTCGGGGCGAGGGGTTCGGGTTACGAGCCGGAGTGATTTCGGGCAGATTCGGATCGAGCATGGGTCCTCGCAGTGAGAGCACTATCGGCAGGCGCGTTTACGGCGGAGGGCGCGCTGACGTGGGGCGCGACCTTAGCCCAAGCGTGAAAATCCTGGGAGGTCCGCGCGCTTGGAGCGTGAAGGAATCTTCGGACCCAGCCGGAAAATTGCTTCTGAGCGGGAGAAACCGGGTGTGAGCGGGCTATCGCCTATTGAAGCACCGACCCGGCGGGCCGCTCGGGCTGGCCTGGCGCGGTCGCTCGGCGTCGCGGCGGCCGTGACGGGGCTGGCGACCGCGCTGTCGTACCTGCTCCCCGACAGTTGGGCGGCGACTGGCGTCGGCTTCACCTTCCTCTTGGCGACCTACTGGTTGGTCGTGAGGAGTGACGATCCGAAACAGATTCAAGAGTTCGGACTGTCGCTGGGCGGCCTGCTCGAGCCGGGCGCGCTTTCGGCGTCGCGGTTGTTGCGCTCGGCGCTTGGCGCGCTGAGCTACGCCTTGGCCGCCGCGCTCCTCATCTATCCGTGCTTCTGGTTGGGGTTTCGGATTTGGTGGAAGGTCGGCAGCTTTCATCCAGCGCCGCTCGGCCCAGTGCTGGCGGACACGCTCGGCCAGCTCTTGGTGATCGCGCTGCCGGAGGAAGCCTTCTACCGCGGTTACCTGCAAACCTCGCTCGAGCGCGACCTAGGCGCGAAGGTGAACATTTTTGGCGCACGGCTCGGCTGGGGCCTGGTGCTGACGAGCGCGATCTTCGCCGTCGGGCACCTCTTCACGGAGCTCAACCCCGCACGCTTAGCGGTGTTCTTTCCGTCGCTGGTCTTCGGCTTCTTGCGCGTCCGCTCGAAGGGCATTGGCGCCTCAATCGCGTTCCACGCGATGTGCAACCTGTTCAGCGCGTATTTGCTGCACTCCTACTTCGGTCACTGAGCGGCTCGAGATTTTTTCACAGGGAGATCGAGAGATCGGGAGGCGAGCATTTTGGGGTTCGAGCCGAGCGGCGCCTTGCGGATTCGTTTGCGTCAACGCCGAACGCCGAACGCTTCGAACCCCAAGATCTCCCGATCTCTCGATCTCCCTGTGAAAAAATCTGGGAGCCCTTCGACGCTTGCATTACCGTGCCGGGATCGTGATTGCGGATTTTTTGTTGGATGACGTCGTGGAGCGCGCGCTGGCCGAAGATCTGTCGGGCGGGGACGTGACGAGCGCGGCGGCCGTAGCGGAAGAAGAGCGAGCCGTAGCGCGAGCTGTCGCGCATGCGCCGCTGATTGTGTGTGGCGGCAACGTGTTCGCGCGCGCGTTTTACAAGGTGGATCCAGGGCTGCGCGTCGAGGAGCGGATGGCGGAAGGCAGCCGCGCGAAGCCGGGCGACGTGCTCTGGCTCGCCGAAGGCTCGGCGCGTTCGCTGTTGATGGCCGAGCGCACCGCTTTGAATTTTGCACAACGCTTGTCGGGCGTGGCCACGCTGACGCGCGCGTTCGTCGACGCGATTCCGAGCGGGTCCAAGCTGCGCATCGCCGACACGCGCAAGACGACGCCGGGGCTACGCTTTTTGGAGCGCTACGCCGTACGCGTCGGCGGCGGCCACAATCACCGCGATTGTCTGGGTTCGGCGGTGCTGATCAAAGACAACCACATCGTGGCCGCCGGCGGGATCCGCGCAGCCATCGAGCGGGCACGTGCCTACGCGCCGCACACCAGCCGGATCGAGATCGAAGTCGAGTCACTGGCGCAGCTCGACGAAGCATTGGCGGCGGGCGCCGAGATCGTGATGCTCGACAATTTCGAGACGGCGGCGTTGCAAGAAGCCGTGGCCAAGACGCGCGGCCGCGCGATCGTCGAGGTATCGGGCGGTCTCACCCTGGCGCGCGTGAAAGAGCTGGCTGACTTGGGTATCGACATCGCCAGCGTTGGCGCGCTGACTCACTCTGCGCCAGCCGCCGACATTGGGCTGGATATCGAGCGCATCGGATGAGCGGCTTCGATTTGCCGCGTTTCGAGGCGGAAAGTGCCGCGCGCCAACTCACGTTGGGACGTGCTGCCAGCTGGCGCGACACGACCACATCGACGAACGACGACGCGTTGGCTGCGTCGAAAAGCGGCGCCCCGCACGGAGCTCTGTTCGGAGCGGAGCAGCAGACGCGCGGCCGCGGAAGGCGCGCTAGCGAATGGGTTTCGGCCCCGGGCGCAGGGCTGTGGTTCTCGTTGCTGTTGCGCCCGGAGCTGAGCGCAGAGCTGGCACCTGGCTTGGCGTTGTGCGCAGGCCTGGCGGTGCGCGAAGCCGTTGCGGCGCGCGTCACGGTGCCGGCACTGGTGAAATGGCCGAACGACGTGCTGGCCGGCGGGCGCAAGCTGGCCGGCATCTTGGTCGAAAGCCAAGTCAGCGGCAGCAAAATCGCGTGCGTGATCGTCGGCATCGGCATCAACGTCACGCAGAGCGAATTTCCGGAGCCAATTTCGAAAATTGCGACTTCACTGGCGCTGCTGGCGGCAACCGACTCGGCTCGCGAGCCCTTGCTAGCCGACGTCTTGAGCCATTTCGCAGCGCAGCTCGAAGTCCTGGCGAATCAAGGCATGGCCGGCGTTGCCGAGGCGTTGCGTCCGCACGACGCGCTCTTCGGCCGAAGCCTGCGCGTCGAATCAGTCGCAGGCACCGGCGCCGGCATCGACGCGGCCGGTCGCCTGCTGGTCCGCAGCAACAACGGCCAACTACGCTCGCTCGCCTCCGGTCACATCGAGCTGCTCGAGCCCCAACTGCCGACTGCCAATTCGTAACTGCCAACTCGCTCAACCGCTGCCAGAACCGAGCTTGGATTCGTCGTCGCTGTCTGATCCCTGGGTTTTTGCCAGGCCCGGGCGCTGCTCGGAAAGTGCCTGCTTGAGGTCCGCCACGTCAGCCTCACTCAAATCGGGGGTCAGGCGCTGGGCGCGCGCGAGCACGTCGGCGGTGCCGAAGTAAGCCTCGGCGCAGCTCGCGTGAATCGTGCCGATCGGATTGGCGCGCCCTTCCTCGAACATTTGCAGCGCAAACCGCCACTCGCCTTTCGTGATCAGCTCGCGGCACGAGCGGCAGTGTGCGCGGCCCGAGCTGGCGCGCTCCGCTCGCACCAGACGCGGCAAGCGCCGATGCTCGACGCCGAAGCGCGCCGCCTCGCCGAGCCACTCACGCTCCGCGACCTCGTCCGTCGACGCTTCGAGCACCGGCAGCAACTTCTCGGGCCGCATCAAAGCCCCGCAGGCCAGGTGAAACCAGCTCGTCGCCTCACCTTCACCAAACGAGTTGGGCCCGGTCTCACCGAAGCGCAGCTCGGCCTTGGCGATCGCGTTCCCACAACCCTTGCACTTGGCGCGCCCGGTGGGCGCCGCTTGAATCGAATCCGGCACGGCACGCATTTTCGCGGGGCGCGCACGGCAGCGTCAAGTTTTCGCAGCCAGCGCGGCGCGGAGACTGAACATCCGCGCCGCCTCAGCAAGGCGCCGTTACGGCGTCAGCGAGTTGACCCAATCCGTGACGGCCTTCACGCCGCCGTCGGTGTCGATGACCTTGGTGCCGAGCGGCGGCATTTGCAGGCCCGCGTGGGCCGGAATGCCGTCGCTAGTGCGGACACCCATCCGGATCAGGATCGCGCTGTTGGTGGGGTCCTTCGCCGCGATGCGCTTCTTGCCGGTGATGTTGACATTGCCGCTGACAACGGTGATGCCGACAGTCGTCTTAACCGCATCCGTCGTCGCGATCGTCGTCTGCAACGTGGACAGCCGCAACAGCTGCGGCAAGCTCGGCGGCGTGGGTGTCTTGTCGTTGTGGCAGCCACCACAGTTGCCGTGCATGTAGCCGAGAGCGGCTTGCTCGACCGCAGTGCCCGGGACGGTGTAGCCGCCGGCAGGAGCCGCCTTCGACAGCATGCCGAGCTCGTTCAGCTTGTCGATCGCCAGGTCAGTGCCAGTGGCGGTGTGGCTGAGTTGAATCGCCTGGAAGCTAAGCACCTTCTCCTCGAGCCCGTTGTGACAGCCCTTGCATTGGCCGATCGAGGGAATGTCGTGCGTCGTGGCGTTGGCGTTCGCGACCCCGACGTCGGGCGCGAGCGAGGCGTTCGTTGGATCCACGGCGGCGGCGGCAGCGAGGCTCGAATCCCATTGGTACGTCGCGTAGGTCCAGTCCAAAGCGCCGGCGCCGAAGCGGTGCAGCATACGCGTTTCGACCCTGACCTGGCCGACCGTGAACGTCTTCCAGAACGTCGTCCCGATCGGGAATTTCCAGTGATCCGCGTCCGTCGTGTCAATCGTCGCGCACTTCGGGATGTAAACGTAACGGTCCTTGGTCGCGCCGTCGGCCCACAACGGGTACTTCGGCACGAAGCCGCTCACGTACGAAGCGATCTTGATCGGCATCGCCAGCTCGATCGGGCCGGCGCCGCCGCTGCCGTCGCCACCCGCTCCGCCAGCGCCACTGTCGACCAGCTCGTACAGGCCGGTCTCGGCCAAGTTTGCGGGCGCGGTCGGCATCAACTTGAGCGGGTGCTCGTCAACGCACGTCTTCTTCGCGCAGGCGCCAGCGCCCGTGCATTCGTCTTTGCACGACGTGCACATGCAGTCGTAGACGCCGGTGTAGACGCGCGCGGCGTCGGCGTGCGTGGTGTCGCAAGCCGTGACGCAGTCGCTCGAATCGCAAGTCGTGATGCAGCCGAGCCACGCCGTGCATTCGGGGCTGTCGTTGCAGGTCTTGAGCGTGTCGACGCATGCGGTGTCGCCGCAGGCCGTACAAGTTTCGCCCAGCGTGGCGACGTGCGGCGTGCCGCCCATGCCGGCTTCGCCAGCGTTGCTCGTGCCGGCGGTGCCGCCGCTGCTGGTGCCACCGCTGCCAGCAGTGGTCGGCTTGCCAGCCGTGCCGGCGGTGGTGCCTGAGTTTTCTCCGCCTTCCCCGCCGCCGCCCGGCGTTTTACCGGGTGGGGAGCTGTCAGATGAGCACGCCGCAGCGACGCTCATTCCAGCCAAAGACACCAAAGCCCAACGCAAACCCATGGCGTGCGAACGCCGAAACAGCCTCTCCATAGCCGCGCAATATCGAGTACCCCCGAGTCGCCGTCAACAGTTGTCCCAAGCCACGCGCGAAGTTACCAATGCCTCGTAGGCCCGCGGCGCGCGAAAAGCCCCAACGATCACGCCGTCACTGCAATTGCCTTTCACTCATGCCATCTCCCCCGCTCAGACCGCTCAGACCGCTCAGATTCGCTGGAGCCGAACCGTCGGGTCAAGGCGGCGCAAGTCCGTGACATCACTCGTCACGATGCCATCGCCGTGCTGGCGCGCGATCAGCACGACGGATGCGTCGACGACGTCCGCGCTGCCACTAGCCGCGCACAGCTCCCCGCAGGCTTGGGCCAACGCCAAATCCAGCGGCTCCACCGAGACTTCCGGAGAGCGAAAGAACCTGGCCAGCACCGCTTGGCGAGCCCCACCCCGCCAGGCTTGGCCCGCTCACAGTCTATCGCACTCCCATTTCGCACTCGCATTTCGCGCTCGCGGGGGCACGAGCCGACTCACGCGGCTTGTTTCGGCGCTTCCGTCGACAGCCTGCCGGCGAGCAGACGGCGACCGCGGTGCAGGCGGCTCATGACGGTGCCGATCGGGACGCCGAGCTGGGCGGCGGCTTCGCCGTAGCTCATCTCGTTGAGATCGACGAGCACGACGACTTGGCCGAACTGCTGCGGCAACGCCTGAATGGCGCGCTCGACCGGCGGGCTCAGGCCTTCGTTCGGGCGATTCGCTTCACGGCTACCGCACCACAAATTGGGATCGGCGGCGTGCTCGGCGATGAAGCGACCGGCGCGGCGACGGCGGCGACAGCGCGTGATGAAGACGCTGAACAGCACCTGATACAGCCACGCTTTCAGGTTCGTATCGCTCTTGTAACTGGCTTCGAACGACAACGCGCGCAGCGCCGTCTCTTGCAGTAAGTCGTCGGCCGCGTCGCGATCGCGACACAGCTTGAGCGCCCGCAGCCGTAGCTGCGGCAAAAGCTCCGTCAACCGGACGCGCACCTCGCTAGCCTCAAACGCCTGAATCGAAACCGTGCTCGCTGACATTTGCTTCGAACCTCTGCCCAACCGCTATCGCAAGCCGCGTGCCAGCTCCGCCCATCGCCAAAACCCCGCATTTCCATGGTTTCCGCGCGTCCGCCGCGACACACCCCCGGTGTCAAACTGGCAATACCCCCGCCGCTCCGTCTGCCATCCCGGCAGCGCGCGACCGCTCGCCTCCTTCAACGGTCTCGGGGTAGGCCCAGTTTCAGGCCTGACCATTCATCACATTTCGTGGCTCGAGCAGCGAGCGAACAGGAAGGCGGGAAGGCGGGAAGATTCCGATTGTTCGAGCAAGCGCTTGAGACCCCATCGCTGCCCCATGGGGCGAGCTTGCCCGTACCACCCACCCCAAATCTGAGGTCTCGCCCGTCCCGTCTTCCCGCCTTCCTGTTGTTTCCCTGCTCGTTGCGGCAAAGATGTGGCTAAAGGTCAGAGTTTCAGGCTGCCCAGCTGGGCAGCCCCCCACG
>JBBRMI010000023.1:0-59224 GCA_038230915.1 Polyangiales bacterium
CGCTGGCGCACCGGGTGCGCGCTCTCGGCATGAGTCCCCAAGACAAGCAGGCCCGAGCCGACCGAACCTGCTGCCGTCACCGAAACCGCTGCCGACTGCGAATTTGTGCTGACCCGAAACCGCTGCCCCGACCGACCCCGACTCCCCTGCCGATCAGCCGATCCCGCTCCCCAACCCGGCCCGATCACCAATCAAGGCTGCGGATCGGTCGCGCCGAACAGCTCACGCATTGCGCTCTCGAACGCGACCGGCAGGATCGCTTCGTGCGGATTGGCACCCGTCGGAGGCAGCTCGCGCACGCGATCGACTCGCTCTTCGGGCTTGTCGAGGGCCAGGGCTGCCTCGAACTTGGCGGGCTGGCGCACCCAAATTGCCGGCTGCCACCACAGCAAGAGCGGCACTTCGGTCGGGCGCCGCGCGAAGGCGCCACCCATCTTGCGATCGAGACACGGATCGATCGACACCAGCGCCAGCGGCAGCGGCACACCCGCGCTCCAGAAATCCCCCGCCAGCCCGCCGCTCGGGTTGCAGCCGGCGCCGCTGTGACCGGCCAGCACCACTCGCGTGCGATCGATGTTTACGCGACCGTCGGTCGCTTGCACCACGTCTTCCACGAAGCTGTTCAGATCGAAGCCTTGCCAGACCGTGGCAGCGAGCCCAGCGTTCTTGGTTTGGCTCGGCGCGGCGAGCACGAACGGTTTGACCTGACCGCTGTCGATCAACCGCTTCACCAGCGGGCGCAGATCCTTGCCACCACCGCCGAGCCACATGTGCGGCTCGGAGCTCGGGTTGGTGCCGTGCAGGAACACGACGAGCGGCAACGGCGCTTCGAGGCTGGCGCTTTCGGGCAGCACCGCGGCGCCGCCGTTGCGCTGAAAGCGATACAGAAAGCGCGCATCTTGGTGCGGAAAATAGAGGGTTTTGGTGTCCGCTGCGGCCGCGCACGTCAACGTCAGCGCGCCCACCAGCACGCCGATGGCGGGCCCCAAGCGCCCGAGCGGTGACCGAGAAAAGCCCTCCGACATTGCACCAAACATACGGGCAACGGGTACGGCGGGCAACTACCGAAGCGATAGGTCAAGCCTCGCTCCTTTTCGCGCTCGCTCGTGCTAGCCGTGTGACCGGATGGTGTCGAGGCGGCGTCTGTTTTTGTGGGCTCGCTGCGCTCGCGTCCTCCTTCCGGTGTTGAGCTCGGCCGGGAGTGCTGACGCGCAGTCGCTTTCCATTGAGGAAGAAAAGCCGGCTCAGCCCGCGCCCCTACCTACACCAGCACCGCCGCCAGTAACCGCGCCCGCACCCAAGCCGTCCCCGGTGATCGCGACGCCGACGCCGGTGTCCACGCCGCTCGAATACCCGGCGGCTGCTCAGGGTGAAGCCAGCGTGGTGCTCGAGCTGACGCTTTCGGCTGAGGGCGGCGTCACCCACGCCGTCGCGATCGAGGGCGCCGAGCCGTTCGCGTCAACCGCCGTCGACGCCGCGAAAGGCTGGAAATTCCAGCCCGCCACCCGCGATGGCACGGCAGTGGCCGCTAAGATCCGCTACCTCGTGCGCTTCGTGCCGCCGCGCGACGCGGCGGAGTCGGGGCCCGAGCCGCCCGCACCGACCTCCGAAACCGCCAAGCCTCGCGCTGCGAACGCGACGAAAAAGCCCGATACGCCCACGCCGTTCGAGATCGTCGTCGTCGGTGAGCGAGCGCCGATTCGGCACGAGCTCGGGCGCACCGAGATCAGCCGCATCCCCGGCGCTTTCGGCGACGCGTTTCGAGCCATCGAAGCCTTGCCCGGGGTCGTGCCGATCGTCAGCGGTTTGCCGTATTTCTACGTGCGCGGCGCGCCGCCCGGCAACATCGGCTATTTCTTCGACGGCATCCCGGTGCCGTTTCTGTATCACTTCGCGGCGGGTCCGAGCCTCTTTCATCCGGCGTTCATCGATCGCGTCGACTTGTACCCGGGCGCGTACCCGGTGCGCTACGGGCGCTTCGCCGGTGCGATCGTCGCGGGCGAGATGGCGCCGCCCGGATTTCGCACGCGCGCCGAGTGGAACGTTCGGCTGATCGACAGTGGCGCGATGGTCGAGGCACCGTTCGCGGGCGGGCGCGGAACGGCCATGGTCGGCGGTCGCTTCTCGTATACCGGCCTCGTCATCTCGCTTATCGCGCCGAATGTCTCGGTCGGCTATTGGGATTATCAGGCCCGCGTTCGCTACGATTTGAGCCCGAAGGACAGCGTCGAGGTCTTCGGTTTCGGCTCTGGCGACTACGTCACCAACACCGAAGACGTCACGGCCCGGACCAGAACCGGCATGTTTCGCCAAGAGAAGCGCAAGACAGCGGTCGTCGACGTCAACTTTCACCGCTTGGATTTGCGCTGGGATCACCGCTTGGACCAGGGCAATTGGCGCAACGCGCTGATGGTTGGGCGCGATCGGACCGGCTTCGTCGACGGTCAAATCAACGTGTACTCGTACATGATCGGCGCGCGCTCCGAATATTGGAGGCAGCTCGACAAGCAACTAAAAGTGCGCGCCGGTGCCGATCTCTTGTTCGAGTCGCTGAAGCAAGAATTCAACGACAACGCGAGCAAGGATTCGCTCGGTTCGACGACCGACACCGGTCCGCTGCCGCCGAGCGTCGGCATGATGCCGGGCGACGGCACGATGATGCCGATGATGCCGCCAGTGATCACGCCGCCGACCGACACGTCGAGCGGCAGCAGCTCGCAGACCGATGCCGCGCGGCTCGGCTTCAATGCTGCGCGTAAGGATTTCTCGCTCGGCTTGTACGGCGACCTGGTGTGGGATGTGGCGCCACGGCTACAGATCACGCCCGGCCTTCGCGGCGATCTGTTCGTCTCGGGAAGCCGCGCTAAATTCTCGGTCGATCCGCGCATCACTGCCGAATACACGCTGACCAAGAAGCTCAAGGTCGTGCATGGGCTCGCGCTCGTGCACCAAGCGCCCAGCTTCATTGGGCCCGTGCCCGGCTTCAAACCGTCGCTGGCCGGCGGGCTGCAGAAGGCGGTGCAGTACAGCGCTGGGGTGAATTACGAGCTGCCCGCAGGCTTTGCCAGCTCGATCGCGCTGTTTCAAAGCGCGTTCTTCAACATGACCGACCTCATCAGTCTGCTGCAGCTCGAGTCAACGGCTGATCTCGGCAACAGTCAGCAGAACAGCGGTGCCTTCAACAGCTTCCGCACCGACGGTCACGCCTACGGCTTAGAGCTGATGGTGCGGCGCAGCTTGTCGCGCAAGCTCGGTGGCTTCGTCTCTTACACGCTGTCCCATTCGCAACGTTTTTCGGGGCGCGTCAGCGGGCCCGCGACTACCGATCGCACGCACGTGCTCAACGTGGCGGCGTCGTACGACTTGGGTAAAAACTGGCGCCTGGGTGGGCGCGTGTTGTTCTACACTGGCATTCCGGCCGAGGTCGCGTACATCGAAGCTGCGCGCCACCCGCCGCGCGCACCGCCTTTCTGGCGCCTCGATTTCAAAATCGAGAAGCGCTGGTACATCAAGCGACCAAATCGCTGGTGGGGCTTGAACCTGGAAGTGCTCAACACCACTCTGAACAAAGAGCAGCTAACCGGCAGCTGCAACGCCTACAGCTGCAAATACACGGAGATTGGCCCGGTTACGGTGCCGAGCATCGCCTTCGAAGGCGCGTTCTGAGTCGAAGTCGCGGCTAGCCGCCGAAGCCGCCCAAGTACGTCGCACTGACGCAGATGCCGAGCGTGTCGCGCTGCGGCTGGCAGGGGCTAGGCCGGCCGTCGTAAACGCACAGCTGCTGGAGCACGCCGGGTGTGGTCCGAAAACACTTCAGCAAGGCTTGAAAGGGTTCGTCGCACGCTTCGACCGCGATGTTCTGTTGCTCGCAAATCGAGACGCAGCTCGCGGGCTGGTAGTTGTCCTCACACTGCATGCCGTGGGTGGCTTCGCAGAAATCGTCGCAACGCGTGGGCGGCAACGGATACCCGCCCGAGCACGCGCCGAGCCCCGCCGCACAGCCGATGACCAGCAGCCACGCACCACGCAACATCGCCCCAGCCTAACATGCTCGCTCGGATTGGAATGGGAAGGCCCGGTCGCGTTCAGCGCGGGCTTGCGACGGCCCACTCCGAATCTGCTGCGGGCATCGCACGCTGACGTGCTCGGCGCGTCGTGCGCCGCCGCGTACACCGGCTGAGGTGAGCGAACATGAGTGGGTTACCTACGATACGTTACCGCTGACCTGGATTGCCGGGAGCTGCAAGAAGCACATCGTCGGACCGCCGCCGCGAGCGCGCAGCAACGAAATGTCGTCTAGCGCGAGGCGGCGGCGTTTCAGGCGCTGTTGCAAGCTGCTGCGGCAACGCCCCATTTCGCCGCTCGTGCGCTAGCCTTCGGGGAGCGCCGCGTTCGGTGCCACTCGCGCATGAACAGTCAGTTTCCGTCGGAGTCGCCGCTGCCCGACCGCTGTGGCCAGATCGTAGGTGAGCGCTACCGGCTGCTGGCAGTGCTCGATCGCGGTGGCCAAGCGGCGGTCTACCGAGGCGTGGATCTGCGCATGGGTGACGAGGTGGCGGTGAAGGTGTTGGTGCCGCCCAAGAAATCCGACGCCGCGTGGCGCGAGCGCATGCTGCGCGAAGTGCACGCACTGACGGTGCTGGCCGGCACGGCCGCGGTGCGCGTCTTTCACCAAGTGTGGGGCGACGACGGCACGTTGTTTCTGATCATGGAGCTGTTGCGCGGCGCCAATTTGGAGACGTGCTTGGACGCCGCCCAGGAGCACGGCAAATTACTCGGCTTCGCCGAGCTGCAGCCGATCATCGAACCGGTCGTGAGCACGCTGGAGACCGCGCACGCGGCTGGCATTTTGCATCGCGATTTGAAGCCCGGGAATATCTTCGTGCAGAGCGACGGCAGCGTGCGGCTGCTCGATTTCGGCTTCGCCAAGTTTCTGCGCATGCGCACGGTCACGCTGGCGGGGCACATCGCCGGTTCGCCCAGCTACATCGCGCCGGAGTGTTGGAAAGAAACGACCGAGAGCCTGGACCAGCGTATCGACGTGTACGGCCTGAGCGCGGTGGTGTTCCGCGCCCTCGCGGGGCGGCCGCCGTTCGTGGGCGACGGCGTGATTCAGATCATGCGTCAGTGTTCCAGCGCGCCGCGCCCCAGCTTGCACGCGCTGCGCCCAGACTTACCGGCGGCGGTCGACGATTGGGTCAAGGCTGCGCTCGCGATCGAGCGTGACGAGCGCTTCACCACGGTCCGCGCGTCGTGGCGCGCCCTGAGCGCCGTGCTCGCCACTGCAAACGGCTAGAACGCGTAGCCGAACGCTACGGAGATGATCAGCCCGCCGCCAAAGGCCACTTTCTGGGCGTTGTACGCGTCGACCGAGCCATCGACGTAGCTCGTGTTGTGATCGCGCAGGAGCAGCGAGTAGCCGGTGGTCGCCGTGAACGCGAAGCCTTCCCTGCCCGTGTAATTCACACCGGCCGCCAACTGCAAGAATGGCGACTTGTAGACGTGAAGGTTCGCCTTCTCGTTCTTGGCTTGCACGGGGACTGATTTGCCGCCGGAGCCGCTAGCGTACGAGAAGCCGGCGCCCAGGAATGGTGTCCAGTCGCCGGTCAGAAAATTGGCGCGCGCGCGCACGCCGACGCGGCCGCCCGTGTACGAAAGTCCGGCGCCGGTATCGATCGCGAAGTACGGGCTCGGGTGGTAGCTGAAGTTGACGCCCAACCCCGACAGGCCGTTCCAGCCGAGCTCACCACCAATGAAGAACGGTCGGCGCGCGCGGATTGGCCGAAAGTCGATTTCACGCGGCGGGGGCGGCGGTGGCTCGACAATCGGACCTGGCGGCGCTGCCGGCGTCGGAGGCGGCGCGGGCGCGGCTGCCGGTGGCGGGGGCGGCGGCACAGCCGGATTGGCCTCGGGCGGGGGTGTGGGCGCGGCTTCAGGCGTCGGAATCGGCGCGGGTGCGGGTGCGGGTGCGGGTGCGGGTGCGGGTTGAGCGAACGCCGGGGCGGCCAAACAGCAGCTCCACGCAACCGACACTAGCCCAGCCATCCAACGCATCATCGCTCTCCCGGCGAGAGCCTCCATTACTTGCGAAGCTTCGTAAAGCTATTCTTTCGGGCCGCGCGAAACGCCGCGCCGGTCAGGTGCGCGCCAGTGGTTCGAGCACGACCTGATCGCTGAGCGGACGCGCGATCGACCGCACGACGCTCCAGCCCGCTTGGGCGACCAGCGCCGAAAAGCTCGGCAAGCCACGCGGCTTGGTCGCCGCGGTGCTGGTCAACTTCAACGTTTGGATGACCTCGTCGTCGCGCGTGACCGAGCCAACCACGTAAACGCCGGCATCGCCGTGCGCCGCCAGCGCGCGCAAATTGGCCAGGATGTCGGCGTCGGATCCGTATTCGAACAACCCGCCTTCCGAGGAAACGACCAACAGCGCGTGTTCGGACGTCGCAGCGTCGAGCGCGGGAATAAGCCCGGAGGGTTGCGTCCAGTCGTAGGCCAGGTGCTCGAACGTGATGTCGAGCCCACCCAGCGGCGCCTGCGCGCTCTGCAGTGCTGCCAACGCCCGTGCGCCAAACGCTGGACCATTCTCGTCGCCGTCGAGCACGCGGACCACGATCCGCCGCTCGCGGAGCAGCGCCGGCGCCTCGCGCTGCAAGAGGATCAAGGCATTCAAGCTGTCGATCGCCGGTCCACCGGCGACGTTCAGGAAGTGTAGCGGCCGCCGTGCATCGACCGCGAGTCGCGACACGAGGCCATCCGCCAACAGCCGCGCCATGTCCGGCAAACGCAGCCGCACCGAGACGGCTGGCAACGACATCAGGATCCGCTGATCGACCGGCACCGCGTACGAGCCCAAATTTTTCGGTCCGATCTTGAACAGGTACGTCGTCATGCCGTCGAGGAACGTACCTTCGGCGCGGCGCAACCCGCGGCCGATGCGCGAGCCACGCAAGAAGAAGCGCATCAGCCCGCTGCGTAGCCAGCTCGGCATTCGCGCAAAGCGCCGCTGTTCGTCCAAGAAGCGCGTGATCAACGCCTGCATCTGCTCGTCGCTCAGCGTGGGCGTGAATGCCGGGTGCGTGACGTCGACGACCGGCAGCTCCAGCCCGTCATTCGTGACGGCGTAGCAAACGCCTGGCCGCTTGTTGTACTCGGCGCGCCGAATCTCGGCTTGGCCGGCGATGCGCACGTCCGGTTTACCGTGGGTCAGAGGTAGTCCGTGGTGACAGGGTCGGTGGTCTCCTCGACCTTGGTGACGGTCAGGTGCCCGAGCTGGGAGTGCCAAGGTTGCGTGAAGTCCTTGTTCATCGGGCTGAGTGCCAGCGTTGGCTTGATCAAGCCGTCGCTTGGATCCTGGTACTGCGCCGGCAATTGAGTCGTTGGCGCCTTCGATAAGGTGCGCGGCGCGGGGCACGTGTCCGGCGGAACGTTGCCGCTGCCGCAGTTGTCGACGCTCCGGCAATCCGGATCTTGAACGCGGTGCGTGAGCTTGCCGCCGCCGACGATCACGATCGACTTCGTGAAGCTGACGTTGAAGAGGCGCTGCGACTCCCAGCCCTGGCCCTTGGGGAACGAGTTCATGTAGTAGCGCCGAGCCAGCTGCTGCTTGTGGTCGTAGACGCTCAGCTCCCAAACGTTGGCACCCGAAGGGGTCGGCGTGCCGTCGCGATGGAACGTGTCCCAAATCCCGTTGTCGGCGTTCGGGGGAACGCCGTTGCCCGCGTCGCGCGTGCCGCCTTCGTACTCTTTGGCCTCCACCAGGCCGTCGAACGCGAACGACACTTTGTAGCGTTGCCCCGGCTTCCCGCCGATCTCGAAGCTCTCGAGCGTCTGCGCGCCCTGCTGCTCGAACGCTGCCGCCTGCTTGGGGCAGGCGCCCACGATCGTCGCGCAAGACGCGCCGTCTCGCGCTTGGCAGCCCGTCAAGAACCACGAGCTCTTCCAAGCCGTGAAGCCGAAGTCACTGACCTTCGAAGTCACCTCGTCGGTACAGAAACCGAAAGGGCAACCCTCGATACCGCCGAGGTTGGCAGAGCCCGCCACGCCCCCGACGCCGCCTTGGCCAGCGGTGGCGCCTGCCGAGCTCGCCGAGCCCGCCGAGCCCGCCACGGCGCTGCTGCCCGCTCCGCCAAGGTCAATCGCGGCACCCGCGGTGCTGGTCCCGCCAGCGCCGTCGGTTTCGCCCGCGCTCTTGCCGGCCGTCGCTTCGCCGGCGCCCGCGCGGCCGTCGCTCCCGCTGGTGCCCCCGTTTGCAGTCGTGGCGTTCTGGCGTGTCGTCCCGCCACACGCGGCGACGACGAACAACGCCAGCCCGGCGAAGCTGCGGAGCTTCTTCTGCCCTGGTCCAAAGCCGATCGTCCCGGTCGCCACGAATCGTAGCGTGCCACAGCTGAGGCGACGCAAGTCGCGGCTGGCGGGCTGTGGCGAAGAAAGCCGTGCAGTTACCGCTATTGAGTCAGCTCTGGCCGCGCCACTCGGCGAGTGCCGGGTGGTATTTAGCGCGCAGGATGAACTTGGCTTCGGCGCGCGCGACTCGGCGTTTGAAGGTGGAAACGCTCATGTTGCAGGTCTTGGCGGCTTCCTCGAGCGAAAGCCCTTCCAAGCGGTGTAAGAGCAGGGCAATTCGCTCTTCCGGCGGCAAACGGTCCAGAATGCTGCAAACCTCTTGCACGATATCGACCTGCGATTCCGAGCTGGGTACTGCGCGTTCGGGCAGTTCTTCGGTCGGCAGGAAACTGAGCCAGCGCCGTCGCCAGCGTGTTCGTAGGTGGTCGCGGACCTTACCGACCGCGATCCCGAGCAGCCAGCTTTTGAGCAGGGTCGGTTCACGGAGCTTACCGATCGAGGTGATGGCGGCCACGAACACGTCCTGGACGACATCGTCGAACTCAGCGTCGGGGCCGAGCATGCGGTGGACCATTCCGCGCACGTTCTGGGCATAGCGGTCGTAAAGGCGCCCAGCCGCCATCAGATCCTGCCCGCGCAGGGCGAACACGAGCATGGCGTCGCTCTCGAGCGGCTCGGCCAACGCTGGGTCGACCACCAACTGCAAAACCGGGGTCGGCATCAAGTTGGTCGCGGGCAGGCGATGGGCCACTCTCGTGAGTCTCTCGAAGTCGCAATCCCGTGCGTGATCAATCCATGTTTCTGCCATGGAGACGATTTATGAACCAGCTGGTTTCGAGGCCGGTCCCTCACCCTCGAGGCAAGCTGGTGACTCGAATACTTGCGCGAATTTTGCAACTTAATGCTGGCTTGTTACAAACTCCTTCGGCGTTTGCTAAGCCTTTCTGGCCTTTAGCTGCGGTCGCGGGCCTGTCGGCCCTCACCGCAGCGTGTCAGGCCCAGGTCGGTTCTTCCAATCCGGGAGGCCAAGCCGGTACTGCGGGCATGGCGGTCGGGGGCAACGCGAGCGGCGGCGGCGGGGGTGCACAACCGTCCGCTACCTGTCCGGCGCCGGCGCCGGGTGCGGCTCCGATTCGCCGCCTGACCCGCTTCGAGCTAAATAACACCTTGCGCGACTTGCTCGGTGACACGACCAGGTCGGGTGATCGCTTGCCGCCGGAGCTGAAGGGCAACGGCTTCAGCAATGACGCCGCGTCGCTCACCACGAGCCGGGTGCTGGTCGATGCCTACCGGACCATCGCCGAAGATCTCGCGACGGCAGTCACCAAAGACGTGGCCTCGCTCGCCAAACTGACGACGTGCGATGTCGCGGGCCAGGGCGAAGAGGCGTGCGCGCACGCGTTCGTGACCGACTTCGGGAAGAAAGCCTTTCGGCGCCCCCTCACCGACGCCGAGAGCGCGGCGCTCTACGGTGTGTACGTCGCGGGCAAAGAGGGCGCGACGCACGCGGCTGGGCTCAAAGCCGTAATCGAGATGGCGCTGCAGGCGCCGCAATTCCTGTATCGCGCCGAAATCGGTACGCCGGTGGCTGGAAAAAACCTGCGGCGCCCGACCTCGCACGAGATGGCGACGCGCCTCTCGTTTTTGATTTGGGGCTCCACACCGGACGCACGCCTGCTCGACGTGGCAGCGCAGAGCCAGCTCGACACGCCCGCGCAGGTCAAGACGCAGGCCGAGCTGATGCTGCAGGACCCGCGCGCTCACGACGTGGTGCGCTACTTCACCGACACGCTGTACGGCATCGGCGGGCTCGACGGCCTCGAGCGCAACGCCGACATGTTTCCGACCTTCAAAACCGGCTTGGGGCCGCTGTTTCGCCAAGAGACCGAGCGCTTCATCGACGACGTGGTGTGGAATGGCGCCGGCGATTTTGCGACGCTGTTCAACGCGCCGTATTCGTTCGTCAACGGCCCGCTGGCGACCTTTTACGGCCTGCCCGGCGTCACTGGCGAAGCGTTCCAGCGCGTCGAGCGTGATCCAACACGCCGTCTCGGCCTGCTCACGCACGCCAGCGTGCTCACCTCCACGACACCGGGTAGTCGCAACAACCCAGTCGTGCGCGGCAAATTCATCTTCGAAGAAATCCTGTGCGGGCACGTGCCCAGCCCGCCGGTGGGGCTGAACGTGAAGGAGCCGCCGGCCGATCCGACGCGCACCACGCGCGAGCGCTTCACCGCTCATCGCGAGATGGAGCCGTGCAAGAGCTGCCACGTGATGCTCGATCCGATCGGCTTCGGGCTCGAGAACTTCGACGGCGTTGGCCTGTGGCGCGACACCGAAAACAGCAAGCCGGTCGACTCCAGCGGCGAGCTGCCGCCAAGTGTCGACATCGCCGGCGCGTTCGTTGGGCCCGCCGAGCTAGCCAAGAAGATCGCCGGCAGCCAAGACGCGCAGCGCTGCTTCGCCGACAAGTGGCTGAGCTTCGCCTACGGCCGCGTGCCGGGCGACGACGACGCTTGCAGCAAGAGCCAGCTCGAGAACGCTTTTTCTGGCGCGAAGGGCAACGTGAAAGCGCTGCTGCTGGCCGCGACTCAAACCGACGATTTCCTCTATCTGCCCGCCCCCACGCCCTGAGCCGACCCATGATCACATCGAAGAACCGACTCACGCGCCGCACCGTGCTCCGAGGCGCCGGACAAGTAGCGATCGCGCTGCCGTTTTTGGACGCGATGCTGCGACCGCTCGAGACGCACGCGCAAGCCGCCGCGGCGCCCAAGCGCTTCGTCGTCTTCTATTCGCCGGGCGGCACGCTCCTCGACAAGTGGCGTCCGACCGGCACAGAGACCCAATTCACGCTCGGCGACATGATGTCACCGCTCGTGCCCCACCAGCAGCAGCTGTTGTTCCTGGACGGCTTGGATCTGTCGATCACCAAGGAAGGCGTCGGGCATCCGCACAGCCGCGGAATGGCCGGCTTGCTTACTGGTACCGAGCTCTTGCCCGGGACGTTCGTGACCGGCGGCGGCGGCGCCAGCTTCGCCAACGGTCCTTCGATCGACCAAGTCATCGGCGAGCGCATCGGCTCGGGTCTGAAGTTTCGCTCGCTCGAGTTCTCCACGGCGTGGGCAATTTCGGGGCGCTCACTCATGGACGGCGCGGTCGCCGAGACGTCGAACGCGTCGAATCAGATCACGTTCGCGGGCGCGAACAAGCCGCTCCCGCCGATGATCAATCCGAAGGTCGCGTTTAACCGCATCTTCGGCGAGCTAGGCGTGCAAGACGCGGCGGCGCTGCTCGAAAAAAAGAAAACGGTTTCGATCTTGGACGCGGTGATGGGCCAATACTCCAGTGTTTCGGCCCAGCTCGGCGCGGCCGACAAAGCCAAGCTGCAAGAGCACTTGGAGCTGATTCGGCAGATGGAAGTCAGCCTGAGCGCCGGCAAGTCGGGCGAAAGCTGTACCGTGCCAGGCGCGCCGACCGATGCCAGCGCGATCGACGTGCCGACCAAGGGCAAGACGATGACTGACTTACTGGTGACGTCGTTGGCTTGCGATCTCACGCGCGTCGGCACCATGCAATGGGCCGACAGCGAGTCGAAGTTTCCGCTCAACTTCGACCCGTTGCAGCTGCCGGATCACCACCACGGCTACCAGCACGACAGCGCCTACGATCCGACCGCGCTGTTCAAGATCTACAAATGGTTCGGCTCGAACTTCGCGTACCTGCTCGACCGCTTGGCGTCGGTCAAAGAGGGCGACGGCACGCTGCTCGATAACACCGTGGTGCTTTGGGTGACCGAGATCCAGGAGCCACCGACCCACGACCAAACCAAAATGCCGTTCATGATCGCGGGCGGCAAGAATGCTGGCATCAAGACCGGACGTTGGCTGAAGGTTCCCTCGCAGTCGCACAACAACCTGCTCGTCACGTTGCTGAACGTGTTTGGCGGAACCGACACGACTTTCGGTCGCAAGGAATACAACACCGGCGCGCTCGCGGGGCTCACATGAAGACTACACATCAATCGCGTTTCACGGCCGTGAGTGGGCTCTTGCTGGTCCTGGGTTGCGGCGCCGATCCCGCCGGCGCTCCGCAGGTCGTGGGCGGAGCTAGCGGCGCTGCGGGCTCGCCTGGCGCTGCGGGGCAAAGCACTGCCGGCACGACGGCGAGCACGACCGGCGGCAGCGTCGCGAACGGTGGTGCGGCTCAAGCCGGAACCGCCGGCGCGTCGAGCACCGCCGGCAGCGGCGGCAGCGTCGCGAACGGCGGCGCAGCCGGTGCAGGTGGCGTAGCTGGTGGTGCTGGCGGCGCAGCCGGCACGGGTGGTATCGGACCCGACCCCGAAGGTTGGGTCAAGATCTTCAACGGGCAAGATTTGACTGGCTGGTCGCCGCTGATTCACAAGTCCGCGTACAAAGAAGATCCGTACAAGACCTTCCGCGCCGACCCGGTAAATCACGTGCTCAAGGTCACCTACGAAGATTACCCGAACGCTAATTTCGACGAACGCTGCGGGCTGCTCTACTACGATAGGCCGCTGACCAACTATCGCGTGCGCGTGACGTATCGCTTCCTCGAGCCGCAAGCGAAGAACCCGGTCGGCTGGGGCAGGAACAACTCGGGCTTGATGATCTTCGGCATCGATCCGGCGAAGGTCACCGGCGATCCGCTGTTCCCGCCTTTGATCGAGGTTCAATTGCTCGGCGCCAACAGCGCGGGCGGAAGCACCAACCCGAACGTTTGTCAGCCCGGCGGCATGACCATATCGAAGAGCACCGCGGACTGCGGTGACAACCACACTGGCGTCGCTCCACTGCCGGCCGCCGACTGGGTCACCGTCGAAACCGAGGTGCACGTGACCGGTGACACCAAGGTGTTCCAATACCCGAACAAGACGACGCCCATCATCACGATGAGCGGCCCGATGTACAACGGCAAAGCCGTGACCGGCGGCTACCTCTCGCTCCAGTCCGAGAGCCAACCGCTCGAGTTCAAAGACATCGAGCTGATCGAGCTGCCGTAAGGCTCGAGAGGGAATCAACAGGAAGGCGGCTTGTCATTGGTCTCATTTCGACGGGTTGAACACGCCCGCCGATCCTGGCTTCTGGCTGCGTTTTCGCTGTGCTCCGGTGCTCACGTACAGGAGTACGCTCCGCTCCGGTGCTCGCGAAAGCCTTGCCAGAAACCAGGCTTGGCGGGCGGGCAGCTGAAAAATGAGACCAATCACCAGAGGAAGGCGGGAAGGCGGGAAGGGGCGAGAACGCATTTCTTGTTTGCAAGGCAAACAAGAAATCGTTGCCTCCGGGGTGAAGACGCGATGTCGCTCCCACGCGCGGTTGAGGCGTCGACGCGACTAGCGCCCCCCCAAAAAATCTTCCCGCCTCCCCGCCTTCCTGTTGCCTCGCGCTCGTGTCCGTTAGCGACCGAGCGTCCAGCCGAGGCCGAGCAGGATGTGCTTTTGGCCGAGTGTGGCGTCGCTGAGGTCGGCCGAGACTTTGGCGAAGTTGGTGTAGAAGACGCGGCCTTTGCCGGGCGTCCGGTACCAAGAGACGGCGGTGTCTTTCATGTCGCCGCCCGACCACTTGCACTTCACGAGCACCTTCGTGTCCGGCGCCAGGAAGTCGGCGTTGTCGAGGTTGCCCGTGAAGTCGAACGTCGCGGGTAACATCGCGGTCGTGACGTGCGCTTCTTCGGTCTTGCTACACGCGCTCTTGCCCTCGAAAAGGCCGTGTCCACCGCGCCCACCGATCAGGCTGTTGTAAGGATTGGGCGGTTCAGCTGACTGAAACGTTACCGACGCGCAGTGGGTGCCGAACAATCCGCCGCCATTTTCGACGAACGCCGTGAGCGCCGCCGTTTGCGCCGCGCCGTTTTTACCCGCGCCAAACGGCTCGAAACAGGTGTTGACCATTCCAACGCCGCCGAAGCGCGCCAAATTGGCCGTGCTGATGTCCTCGGGGTTCACGCTGTCTTCGACTTGGTAGCCCCACGTCATCAGCTGGGTCGTGAGCAACATGAGTTGCGCCGGCACGCCGTCGATCACCTCCGAATTGAAGTGGTACAGCAGCACGCGTTTCGGTAGCGCCGGATTCGTGCTGCCACCGCTGCCACCCGCACCGGCCGCGCTACCGCCCGCACCGGCGCCACCAGAAGGCGTGCCACCCGCGCCAGCGCTGGTGCCGCCTGTGGCGTTGCCGGCTGCGCTCTGCCCAGCGCTGCCCGCAACCGACGTCGAGCTGCCGCCTGTTCCGGCGGTTCCGGTTGCGGTGGTCCCGGCGCTAGAGCCCGCCGTTCCGGCGCCGCTACTGCCGCCGCCGGCGCCCGCAGGCGACGCTTCGTTCCCGCACGCCAGCGCACAGCTGGCAACACCCAGCAACGCCCAGACTCGCGGCTGTCGGTTCATCCTCGGAGACTACTCGTTGCCTGGTTGGTGCTCTTGCACATCCGAGGCGTTCTCTTGCAGATTCCCCGCAGGCTGGCGCTTTTCTAAGGCGGACAACAAGCGCCGTACTTAGCGCCAGTGACGAAACTTACACTGGCGCATTTGCTGCCATGTGCGGTGTTCAGCGTGAGGTACGCGCCGGTGTCTGTACACGAGTAGGCTTGGGGGCGAGCGGGCTCGCCGGCTGCAGCTGGATAGAAGTCGGCGCAGTCGGCGTCGCTACCCGCTGCGCGCTTGCACGTCGTCGTCGGCTTGGTGCCGCCGGTGCCACCGGTGCTGCTGCCGGCGTGACTCGTCACGCCGCCTGCCGACGTGCCACCGAGCGTTACTCCGCCCGAGCTCCCGCCGCTCGCGTTCCCGTCGCCGCCCGTGCCGCTGCCGCCCGTGCCGCCGCCCGAAATTCCAAGACTCAGCGAGCCCGCTTCTGCGCCCGTCCCACCGCTGCCACCCTTGGCCTGCGAGATCCTGGAGCCGGGTGCGCTGTCGCCGCTACTGCAGCCGTACAGCGCGCTCAGCAGTACCGTTCCCACTCCTAGCCACGTGAGTTTTTGCATCGAGCCCTCCGCACTTGGACGTCGCACCGGTCAGTATGGTGCATGGCGCCGCGCGGAAACGGTTAAAGACGAGTTCTGGCGTCACCGAGGTACCTGGGGCGGCGTCCGGCCTGCTAACAGGTTTCTGACGTAGGCTGGTATTCTCCCGGCTGCAAAATTGGGCTTTGGGTGTATCGTCCCGGGTTCGGGTTGCGCGTGTCTTGGGGAATTACGCCCATCTTTCTTGTGCGCACCCACGGAAGGACGCGCTCATGCGACTCAAGGCCCATCACTACCTCGTTTGTTCTGCTCTGACGCTCGCCGCTGGCTGTTCCAGCGACCCCACGCCGGCTGTTGGCACCGCCGGTGCGGGCGGTAGCGGAGGCAACACGACCGCGGGAACTGCTAACGGTGGCGGCCCCGCCGCGGGTACCAGCGCGGGCGGCGCTTCGGCGGGCGCCTCGGCTGCTGGAACTTCCAGCGTTGCGGGAAGTGTCGGCACGAGTGGCAGCGCTGGTGCGACCGCCGGCGGCGGCGCGGGGGGCATGGCCGGAACGGCGGGCACCGCGGGTACTGGTGGCGTTGCCGTGGTCGTGCCGGTTTGCGGCAACGGCATGAAGGAAGACGGCGAAGCTTGCGACGACGGCGGCAAAGCGCCGAACGACGGCTGCTCGGCGACGTGCACGATCGACGCCGGTTACACCTGCCCGACCGCAGGAGTGGCGTGCACGCCTATCTGCGGCGACGGCACGTTGATCGCGCCCGAAAAATGCGACGACAAGAACACCGCCGCCGGTGACGGTTGCAGCGCCACCTGCACCCTCGAAAAGGGCTGGGAGTGCACGACGGTTGGCCAAGCTTGCACGACGATCTGCGGCGACGGCACGCTCGCCGGCGACGAGCTGTGCGACGACGGCGGCAAGGTGCCGAGCGACGGCTGCTCTGCGACGTGCGCGCCTGAAGTCGGCTACGTTTGCGATTTGCCCGGCATGCCGTGCCGCAAGAAGCCCGACTGCACCAGCGGCGCCTGCACGTCGACGTGCGGCGACGGGCTGGTGATCGGCGAGGCGTGCGACGACGGCAATGTCGTTGCCGGCGACGGCTGCTCTGCGACGTGCACGGTCGAAGCAACTCACACGTGTACAACGGTGGCGGCGGCGCTGCCGGCGCAATTGGCGATTCCAGTCACGTACCGCGACTTCGTCAGCGTCGCCATGGGCGGTTCGACGAAGTTTCCGGATCAGCAAGCCTTCAATGGCGCAGGCATCACGCCTGGCATGGTGGCGGCGGCGCTCGATGTCGCCGGCTTGCCGGTGTACACGGGCGTTTGCGAGCAGGGTGGCCCGAACGAAGCCAACGCCGTGAAGTGTCCGTACAAAGCGCAGACCACGAGCAAAGCGAACTTCGACATGTGGTATCGCGACACCGCCGCCGTCAACGTGGCGTTCCCAGGCGTCGTGCTGCTCGACCGCATGGGCCAAACGGACGCTTACGCGTTCGACGGCGGCTCGACGTTCACGCCCCTGACTGGCAAAGGCTGGGACAAGCAGGGCAAAGAAGGCTTGGTCAACGGTAAGAACTTCGGCTTCACCACCGAGCTGCGCTACTTCTTCGCGTACCAGGGCGATGAAGTGCTGGAGTTCTCGGGCGATGACGACGTGTGGGTCTTCATCAACGGCAAGCTGGCGGTCGACATTGGCGGCCTTCACTCGAAGCAGACCAAGAGCGTCACGCTGGGCGCGCAGAAATCCGCCGAGCTTGGCCTCACCATCGGCAAAGTTTACGAGATTGCGCTATTTCACGCCGAACGCGCGCCCGCCGAGTCGAACTTCAAGCTTACGCTGACCGGCTTCGTCAACACCATTAGCAAGTGCACGCTGAACTGACGCGCGGCGCCTCAACGCAGCGGTAGCTCGGCGACGCGGTCTCAGTCGTTGTCGGTGACTTCGCGCAGTACGCGGCAGGGATTGCCTGCCGCGACGACGCCGCTCGGTACGTCGCGCGTCACCACACTGCCGGCGCCGATCACGCTCTTTGAGCCAATCTTGACCCCGGGTAAGAGGATCGCGCCGCCGCCGATCCAACAATCCGAGCCAATTTCAATCGCCTTAGCGTACTCCTGGCGGCGCCGCTGTGCCGCGTTCAGCGGATGAGTCGCGGTGTAGATCTGCACCGCGGGTCCGAACAGCGTAAATTCGCCGATCCGTACTTCGCACACGTCGAGCACGACACAGTTGAAGTTGAAATAGACCTTCTGGCCGAGGTGAATGTTCGCCCCGTAGTCGCAGAAAAATGGCGGCTGCAGCCAAACCGAGTCGCCGCCGCTGCCCAACAGCTGCTCGAGCAGACGACGGCGCGCGGCTTGCTCCGACTCTTGGGTGGCGTTCAGCGCCCAGCACAAGTCGCGGGCTTGCTTGCGCATCCGTCCGAGCTCCGGATCCTGCGGCTCGTACATCTCGCCGGCCACCATCGTCTCGCGCTCGGTTTTCACGCTGCCGCTTGTACCTTGGATGAACGGGCAGACGCCACGCCTGTCGCGGCTACAGCTTGAACGGGCTCAGTTGCTTGCCGGGCACGATTTCGGACGGCAGCGCGCCGACCTCGCCCGGTTTGAGCCAGCCGATCGCGAGGTGATCTTCGGCGATGTCTTCCTTGAGCAGAGCCTCGACGTAGTAGCGCTTGCCGGCCACGAGCGAAACCGGCCCCGACTTCTGCGTTGGGAATTTGTCCCACTGCACGTAGTCGGTCCACGCCGGCGAACCGCTCACGTACGCGACGCGTTGCTTGCCCGTGGGCGACTCATCGCCGCTGATGCTCAGCTCACCGTTGTCGTCGCACGAAATCCAAAACGTGTAGTCGCCCGTCAACGGCGCTGTCAGAAACCCGCGCAGCCGCGCGCCAAAATCCTGCCCCACGTCATTCGGCATCTGAAACAGCGCAAGCTCCATCGTCACCGTCGGCTTCTGAGCCACCGGCACCAAGCTCACCGCCTCACCCTTTACGCCCTCCCATCGCTCGTAACTGATCGTCCCAGAGCCGATCAACGACGCCGCCCCGCTGCCGCCCGCCACGCCGCCGCCGATTCCCCCAGTTCCTCCCGCGCCTCCGCTCGTCCCGCCCGCCGGCGCCGCGCCGCTTGCACCTGCAACTGCCGTGCTGCTCGCACTCCCGCTTGCGCCTGCGCTGCCACTCGCGCCCCCGCTACCGCCCGCACCCGCACTCGCACCGCCGCTCACACTCGGACTTCCGCTTGCGCCCCCGTTACCGCTCCCGCCCGCGCCGCCGCCCGCGTTTTCGCTCCCGCACGCGACCAACGCACTAAGCACCACCAACTGAAAACCAATGCTTCTCATCGCGCCTGAGCCTTCGAGGATACCTGAGCCTCCGAAGTCGCGGCACCCGGTGTTTTCCAGACGGGCATTTGCACCGGGTGCCGCCACGGCAGTTTCTGCAAGGCGAGCCGCGTCGCGGCAGCCCGGCTTGGCTGGGCGGAGTCGACCACCCGTGGGCTGCCAAACCGCAGCCTGAATCGCAGAAGCTTGCGTGTCGGAATCAGGCCGCAGCGAACGGTGGCCGCCCGATAGCTTTCACTCTGCGCCCCGTTGTTTTGGATCGGCGAAGCGGGCGGCCGCGAGGGAGGCGGTGCCGGGCCAGTCAGAACCACCATTTCTATTTCGAAATCCGTGTCGCGTTTGCGACACGATTTCCTCAATGGTTTTGCGGGCAGGCGGGCGGCAACTGACGCTTGCGACACGCAAAATTACTGAGCGACGCCGTCGCGCGCGCACTTGGTGCACGGGGTTCTCGGATGGCCACGGGAGTTCGCGGATTTGGCGCGCGCGAGCCTGGGCTGGGCGCCGGCCTGCGGCTGGGCGCGGGTCTGCGGATGAGCGAGCGGGTTTGGTCAGCCGGTCCAACGGATGCCGAGGGTGGCGCCGAGTTGGAAGAGTAAGGGGCCGAGGTGTGCGGTGTCGGTCGGTGAGGTGGCGATGTTGATGCGCGGGAGGATCGTGCCGACTTCGTAGTAGGCGCGCAGAAACCAGGCGGCGTCGCGCGGGAGCTCGAGCGCGCCGCCGGCGGAGATGACGAACGCGGTGCTGCGGCGCGCACCGCCGATCAGCGGCGCGCGCGCGTGCGAGTCGGCCCAGACTAGCGCGGGGCCGGCCGCGAGTGAGGCGTTGGCGTTGGCGATCCAGAATGGTGAGGTCAAGCTGGGGCCAGCGCGGAGCCAGGCGACGTCGACGTCGAGCGTGCGATCGGCGCGCTCGAGCCGGTGGGCGCGGACGGGTGCGAAGGCGTCGAGGTTGAGCGATAGCCGCTGCGAGATGCCGGAACTGAGCGCGCCGGTGACCCCCACGATCGGACCGATGCCGAGCGGATCGAAGACGATTGCGGCGCCGGCGGTGAGCGCATGGTGGAGCTTGGGCGAGCGCGGCGGAGGTGCGAGCTTGACCGGGGCGCAAGGTATGGCGGGCGCCGGTTGTGCGCGCAGGCCGTTCAGCGCTTCGACGCCGGCTAGCGCGCCGTGGTCCACGTCGCTTGGGGCAATTTCGAGCACGCTCTGGGCGAGGTGGCCCGCTTCGTCGCGGTAGCAGAGCCGCAGCGACAGCGGCGTAGCGGCGTCGGAGCCCGAGATCTGTACCCATGCCGATTCACCGTATGACTCGAGTGAGCGGCCGATCGCGCTGTGCGGCGCGCAGGTCGTTTCGGGTGCGATGTCGGCTTTGTAGACTTGGTAACCGGCGCTCTGCAGCTCGGCTTCGAGGCGTCCGACGACGCGCGTTTCGGCGGCCGAGTTGCCGCTGGCGAGCAGCACCGTCGTCGCGCGCGACACTGCCAGCGCGTCGGGCGTCAGCCATGCGAGCGGCGTCGCGAGCGCCGCACCAAGCAGACCCGCATGCTGCCGCAACCTACGGAGCCTTGCTCAGAGACCGCGCCAGGCGCACGTACGGACCGCTGGGCTCCCGCTTCAAGTAGCTTGCCGCCATCTGCGAAGCTTCTTCGCTCTGCCGCCGCCGCGAGTAAAGCTGCATCAGCCGGCCGATCGCTTCCGACGCGAACGGCCCGTTCGGCGCCACGCCCAGGTACCTTTGGAACGCGATGATGGCGGCGCTCTGGTTGCCGGAGCGCGCGTCGAGCGTGCCGAGCAGGAAAACCGCGCGCCACGCCTGCGCGCTGCCGGGGAAGCGGCTCTCGACGGCTTTCAACGCCGCGCGCGCGCCGGCTTCATCGCCGCCCAGGCGTGAAGCGTCGGCCAGCTTGACCAGCTTGGCTTCCGGCAAGCTCGTGGTGAGGTGCTCGAAGCCGGAGCCGTGCGCGAGCGCGACGGCTTTACGGTAGTCGCCGGACCCGTAAACGGCTTCCCAGTCTTGGCTCGGCTTCTGGTTCGCGTCGTCGTGGCTGGGCGTTGCCGGCTCCGCGGCGGCAGCGGAGTCGGGCGGCGCGAGGGCGTCGCTCGGCGGCTGCGCGTCGTCGTGGTCGACGCTGAAAGAGTCGTTTTGGACGCGCAGGCGCGCGCTTTGCTCGAGTCGCACCGGCGTCGTGAGCCGACCGCCGGAGACGGAGACGATGCCGTGCTCGACCTGCACGAGCAGGCGCGGCGCGTCGAAGTCGACCTTGAACGCGGTGCCGACGACGCTGACGACGTACGGGCCCGCGTTGATGCTCCAGTGGTGACCGACGTGCGGCACGACGCTGACGTGCGCGCTGCCGCTGACGAGCTCGTAGCTCAAGTCTTGCGGAGTGCTGGACAGCACTCGACCGAGCCCGCCCGGCGCGAGCTCGACGAAGCTGCCGTCGGCGGCGCGGTGGCCAGCCGTCGTCACTGCCTGCACGGCGACGCTGCGGCTTGCCGGTTGCGAGCCGCGCCAAACGCCGAACGCGCACGCCAACGCGACGGCCGCGACGGCAAAAGCGGCCGCGTAAGGCGCTGTGGACCCGCCTTTTCGCGGCTGCGCGCGCGGGTCACGCTCGAGACGCCGGCGCTGTGCGGCAAAATCGGCGAGATCGAAATGGGGTGCCGGCAGCTCCGCGCGTAGCGCGACTGCCAAGGGTTCGAGATCGTCGATCGGAGGAGTCATGACCTTTGACCTCCCAACATGGCGCCGTCTTTCGGTAAGCGGGCGCGCAGCAGCGGATCGCGACTGGCGATGCGCTCGAAGCGCAGCCGCGCGCTTTGCAGGCGGCGTTTGGCGGTGCGGGTCGAACAGTCACACAAGGCGGCGATGTGTTCGATGCTGCTCGCCTCGAACAACCGAACCGACAAGACGAGGCGCTCGGTGACGGGCAGCTGCTCGAGCACTTCGTACACGCGGCGCACCAGCTCCAGGCCTTCGAGATCGGGCGAATAGCTGGGGTTGTCGGCTTCGCGCGTCGTTTCCCACGGGATGAAGCGGCGGAATTTGCGGCGTCGGAGCTCGTTGCGCACGGTGTTGACGGCGACTTGCGCGATCCAGTCCGGCAAGCGGCTGGCTTCACGCACTGTACCGACGCCGCGATAGATGCGGATGAACGCGTCGTGGACGATGTCGGCGTGCTCGGAGTCTGGTCCCAGCACGCGCCACACCAACTTGTTCACGAGCGGCGCAAAATGGCGGTGGAGCGCGCTGGCGGCAGCTTGATCGCCGGATTTGACCAGCGACAGCAGGTGCTCGTTGGTTTGCGGCGTGCGCTCGAGCTTTTTCGAGGACTCCGGTGGGCTTTCCGGGAGCGCTTCGGCCAGCGCGGCGTTGCCGTGAGCGGCAGGCGGCATTGTCACTTACCTCCAGCCGCGGAACCCGCGGGAGTCAGCTCACAAACGTACGGCAGCACCAACTCACAGTAGCGGTCGACCCAGGTGCCGATACCGACGTCGAAGGTAGCGCACGCTTCTTCCATCCGCACCGTGTCGCTGGTGTTGTCGGGCTCGCCGTCGTGCCAGTTGGTGTAAGCGCCGGGTTCGGCCATGCCCTTGGCATCGCCGTGCCAGAGTGGCGTGCCGTCGACCCAGGTCCAGTCGAAGGTTGCGTTGCGCGACGCGCCGATCCACCCCCCCACGCGGCCCGGGAACGCCGCAGCCTTGAGCAACGCTGTCTCTTCGCTGCCGTCGACTTTGATCAGTGCGGCGCCGGATTGCGCGCAGTCGGCGCTGGCTTCGGCGAACGTGCGGATCGCCGAGCAGGCGAAGTACTGATGCTCACCGAGCAGGGACGTGGTGCAGTCGGTGAGCGAGCGCGGCTTGATTGTCGGAGCCATGTTCGGGCTTGCGCCTTCACCACCGGTTGCAGCGCCATCGCCGGCCAAGTTGCTCGCACCGGCATTGCCGCCGCCGGTGCTGAGCGCCGGAACGGATCCGTCGAGGGTCGGATCGAGCGTGGTGGAGCAAGCGATGCCTAGCATGAGCGCGCAAGCCTGAGCGAGTCGGTACAGGACCCGTTCCGGCCTGTCGTGGCGCGGCCGACTCATTGCGATCAGTTTAGTTCCGAAGTCGGTGGTCGTCCTGGAGTTCATGGCGACGCCGTGCGAATTTTTGCCGACGAAGGTCGCACAAAGATAATTGGCCCGCGCGGCAAAGGTCGCGTGTCGACGCTGTTCACGGCTCGTGTTGGCTGCTCACCCATGAAACACGGCACACGAAACCTGGCCCTCGCGCAGGCGGTGACCCATCTTAACTGAGCAATGGCGGTGCTTCCATGATCGGTAGCGTGCGCGCGTTTGCGTCCGCGACGGCTGCGCTTTTCGCGCTTTCGTGCTCGGCGCTCGTCGACGAAAATTCGTCCGGTGCTTCCGGCACGGCCGGGGGTGGCTCGACGGCGGGGGCGGGCGGAACCGTGCCCGAGCAGCCGGTCACCTGTCTGCATGCGCTGACCCGGCGTGTTCGTCGGCTTTCGGCGCGCGAATACCTGAACGTTTTGACGGATCTTTTAGGTGAGAGTGCAGCGACGGCGGCCAGAGCGTTGTTGCCGTTCGAGCCGCGGCTGGCCGGCTTCGACAATCAAGATGGCGGGCTGTTGGTGTCGGCGGCGTACCAAGAGGCGCTGTTCAACATCGCCGAGAAGGTGGCGGGCGCTGCGGATCCCGCGACGCTCGCGCCGTGCGCCGCCGGTGCCGACGCGGCGGGCTGTTTGAGCGCGTTCGCGCAGAGCTTTGCGCGGCGCGCCTACGGTCGCGCGCCGACCGCCGACGAATCGATGCGGTTGCTCGCGGCCGGCGCCACCGGACCCGATTACGCGACCTCGGTTCGGCTGGTCATAGAAGCGGTGCTGCAGTCGCCCAACACGGTTTACGCGACCGAGCTCGGTCCCGTCGACTCGGGCAAGGCCGGCGCCGAGGTGACGCTCGCGCCGCACGAGATCGCGACGCAGCTATCGCTCGTGCTCACCGCCGCGCGCCCGGACGAAGCGCTGTTGGCTGCCGTGGACGCCGGACAGCTCGGCACGCCGGACGAGCTGCGCGCTCAGCTGACACGACTGCTGGCGACGCCGCGCGCCCGCGAGCAACTGCGGCATTTCATCGACGGTTGGCTCGACATTGGACCCGTCGCCGACGCGCCAAAAGACGCTACGACGTTCCCCGAATACACGCCCGCGCTTGCCGCCGCCATGCAACAAGAGCTCGACCAATTCATCGATGCGAAGGTCGCCGGCGGCAGCGGTACGTTGCTGTCGTTGCTTACGGATCCGAGCACGAATGTTCCCCCCGCGCTTGCGCCAATCTACGGCGCCAGCTTGACCGAGAGCGGGCTCGATCCTGCCCGCCGTAAAGGCATTTTGGCTTTGCCCGGCCTGCTCGCTTACCACTCCGCCGATCAACACTCGGGCCCGATCGAGCGCGGCTTGTTCGTAAAGCGGCAGCTGTTTTGCCAAGTGCTGCCGCCGCCACCCGCGTCGGTGATCGACCGCTTGGCGCGCATGCCGCTCGATACGCACGACAAGGCGCGCACCACGCGCCAGAAGTACGAGATGCACGTCAACGAACAGTTCTGCGCCGGCTGTCACGACCAATTCGACGGCATCGGCTTCGGGCTCGAGGAGATGGACGCGCTCGGTCGCTACCGCACTACCGAAAATGGTTTGCCGGTCGACTCGAGCGGCAGCCTGGCGGGCACGGACGTGGACGGCACCTTCAACGGCGTCGTGCAGTTAACCGAGAAGCTGGCGCAAAGCGAACAGATCAAGACCTGCTTCACGCAGCATTTCTTTCGCTTTGCGGCCTCGCGCCCGCCAACCGCCGACGAACAGTGCGTGCTCGACTCGTGGGCGAAAACGTTCAGTGCCGGTGGCACTCACATTGAAGATTTGCTTTTGAGCTGGCTGACCGATCCGCGCTTCGTCGTGCGCAAGGAGGACCGATGAAGACGAAACAGTTCGGGCGCCGCGAGCTGCTCAGGGCTGCCGGGGCGACGCTGGCGGTGCCGTTTTTCTTGAAGCAAGCTTTCGCCGGAGCTGCTCCGCGCCCGCCCAACCTGGTCCTGTTGATGCAGACCAACGGCACCAATCAAAAGAACTATTGGCCCGCCGACGGCAGCTTCGATTCGCCGATCTTGCACGAGCTTTTGTCCGACCCGGTGCTGGCGTCGAAGACGACGCTGCTCAAGAACATCAACTTCGACTCGACCGGCACACCGACCGGCAACGGCCACGACTGGGGCTTTCACGGCTTGTATTCGGGCTTCGCGGCGATCAACAACGGGCCTGACCAATTCGGCGGCGGCATCTCGCTCGATCACGTCGTTGCGCAAACCGTCAAGTTGGGTCGACCGATCGACAAGCTGCACTGTGGCGTGCACGCGGTCGATTATAAGATCATCAACGCCGGGCGGGCGTCGTTCAGCGCGCTCGGGGCGCACCAGCAAGTGCCGTGTGAGCTCGACTTGTACGCGCTCTACACCAAAGTTTTCGGCTCGCCGACGGTCGACACGCCAGAAGCGCGCGCGGCGGCTGCGCTGCGCATCGTGCAGAAAAAGTCCGTGCTCGACGCGGTGGCGGGTGATCTGCAGGCGCTACAGGGTCGCTTGGGGCCGACGGAGCGCAACAAGGTGGACATTCACCTGACGGCTGTGCGCGATTTCGAGAATCGCCTGTCAGCCACGATTCCAGCCCCGATCGGCGCGTGCGCCGAGGTAAAGCCATCGCGCCCCGGCGTGCCGACCGAAGGCCAAGGCAACGAGGCCAACGCCGAGCCGCTGCTGCGGTTGTTCATGGAGTTCATCGCCAACGCCGTTGCCTGCGACATGGTCGGTTGTTTGTCGTTTCAGTTTGGCCGCGGCGGTGACCATTTTCACTACCGCTGGCTCGATATTCCCGGCATGCCCGAAGACGCACACGACTTGGTCGCGCACCTCGATGACGGCAACAACCCTGACATCGCCCGCATCAACACCGCGATCAAGGTCTGGTACACGATGTTGGTTACGGATCTGGCGCGGCGCTTGGATGCGTTTCCGCAGGCCGATGGCGCCACGGCGCTCGACAACTCGCTGGTAGTTTGGGGCAACGAGATCGCTACCGGGACGCATGCCATGGAGAAAATGCCACTGGCGCTGTTGGGCAAGGCCGGCGGGCGTCTCAAGAAGACCGGTTGGATCGTCGACGCCGGGGCGCAGCCGCACCATCGGCTCGGCGCCACTGTCCTCAACATCATGGGCAATCCGGTCGCCGGCTTCGGCAACCTGCCGAATTGTGGAATGCTCAAGGGGTTGGAGCTCAATCTCTAGGCATGAGCACACGCGCTTTCGAAAGCCAACGCATGCGGGCTCGGCACCTGGCAGTTTGCGCCTTGGGTTTGCTCGGCTGGGCTTGCGACGCTAACCCAACAACTCCCAACGACGGTTCGAACGGAGTCGTGACCGGCGGGGCGGGCGGACCCGCTGCCGCCGGCGACGCCGCGGTGGCTGGCAATGTCGGCGTCTCGGGCGCGACTGCGACGAGCGGTTCCGGTGGCGCCGTGAGCGCGGCCGGCAGTGCGAACGCTGGTGCGGCAGGCGCTGTGGCGGGTGCGGGCCCAACGTCGGATTGGTGGAACCAGGCCTACGCCAAGCGCGCGCATCGACGTCGACAACGCGTCGGGTGTGCAGGCGTTGAAAGATTTTCCGATCCTGGTTGCGCTGGACGCTGCGCACTTCTCGTACGCAGACGCCGCTGCCGACGGTCACGATCTGCGCTTCGTCGACGCCGCCGGCAAGCTCTTGAGCCACGAGATCGAGGCGTGGGCCCCGAGCGGCACCAGCATCGTCTGGGTCAAGTTGCCCGAGCTCGCTGCCAAGGTGCAGACGACGATCGCCATGTACTGGGGCAATCCCCAAGCCGAGCAGTTGCCGGCGGCGGCAGCACAAGCGGTGTGGAGCGCTGACTACGCGGGCGTCTGGCACTTCGGCGACAACGGCAAGGACGCGACCGGCAAGCATGACAGCCCCGACGCCAAGTCGCCGTTCGTCGCAGGCCAGGTCGGCAAAGCCGCCAGCTTCGACGGCTCGACGCAATACTTTGCGCTGCCGGGCGGCAAATACGTGGCGGCGCTGCCCGCGATCACGTTCTCGGGCTGGGTGCAGCACACCGGCACGCAACCCGACGGCAAGGGCGTGATCATCGGCATCGGTGACGAGCTGGCGACCGGGCATGCTTCGTGGACTTCAGTCACGTTCGTAAACGGGGCGATCGTCGGTGAAGCCAATCCGGACGACATCGCGCGCGCCGAAGCGCCGTCCGGTGACGGCACGTTTCCGAACGACGCCTGGAACTACTTCACGGTGGTGATCGACGTCGCAGGTAAGAAGATCACCAACTACAAAAACGGCGTCGCGGTCGGCCCCGTGTTTCAAGGCGCTTGGGCGGCCACGGCATTCAAAGACCTGGCCAGCAACCGCGCAAGCATCGGCGCCGAAGAGGACCACGGTCCGCACTGGTTCATCGGCATGCTCGACGAAATCCGCGTCGAAACCGTGGCGCGCTCGCCGGCCTGGATCGCCGCCCAAGCCCACGCTCAGAAGGCTGACTGGTTGACGATCGGAGCCGCGCAAGCGCGGCCCTGATCCTGATCTACTCTCGCCAACCTGGTCGGTGCGGCGGCTGCCGCGTCCGCTATTCGGCGGCGACGGGTTCAGCCTCACCGTGGTGGTGCTCTTCCGGCGCCGCTGCGGTGACCGTCGCAAACTTCGCGCAGCCGAACAGCACGCCCGCCACGCCCAAATAGGCGATCGTGACGAGCGGCGATTGACCGATGCCGATCGCTTCACCGTGCATGAAGCCGAAGAACGTCATGCCCGCCGCGACGGCCGCGAACGCTGCAGCTTTGATGAAGGCGCGGTCGATCACGAACGAGGCGATCGCGCCCAGCATCAGGCCGCCCAAGATCGAGCCGCCGCCCATCACCTCCAAGCCGTGATAGAGCACGCCGACTTGCCCGAGCTTGTCGAAACCGAGCGCGTGCGCGCTGGTGCCGGCGGCGCCCAGCGAGTTATCGATCAGTAGCTTGCCCCAAGCTGCCAAGTGCGGCGTGAGCGCGAGCACGATCGCCGGCGCATGCGCACGCGGGCTCTCTTGAAAGGCTTGCGAGCCGATCAGCATGCCGATGTAGAGCAAGATCGGCGAGATGGCGACGACCGGAATCAGCGACGACATCACCGAGATGATGCCGAGCCAAGCCAGCACGATCACGGTGACGCCGGTGGCTGCCGAGTAACCGATGCGACCGCCCATCGCCTTCCAGCCCGGGTGACCGATGTACACGGCGTTGATGAACGGATTGCCCATGCAGCAGCCGATCAAGCTGACGATGCCGTCCGCTGTGAGCACACGCGTGGTCGGAAAATCGTCACCGGCGACGGCCGCGCTCTCGACGTTGTCGAGCGCTTCGACCAAATCGTAGATGCCGAACGGAATCGCGGTCACCAGGATCACGCCCAGGAACTTGAAACCGTGGAATACGTGGTCGAACGCCGGCACTGGTACCGAGAAGCCGAAGTTTGCGAACGAATCGCCGAGGTTCTTCACGGACATGCCGCCGAAGTTGTAGCCGAGCGCGGTCGAGCCCCAGGCGATCAAGCTGCCGACTGCGATCGCGACCAAGCCCGCGCCCTTGAAGTAGCGCACGCCGCCGAACCAGCTGGCCAAGATGATCGTGAAGCAGATCAGACCAATCACCGGCGTCATGAACATCTCCAGCGCGGGGCGCATCGAGATGAACGAGACCGAGACGCCCGCCAAGGTGCCGAGCAAGGCCGCGCGCGGCGTGATCTTACGAATGACCGGTGCGATGAAACCGCCGGCCATCAGCACGAAGCTTTGCACGAACACCCAAGTCAGCCCAGCTTCCCAGCCGGCAATCGGGTCCTTCATCTTGCTCGCGATCGGCAGCATGATCACGAACACGACCACGAACATGTGCGGCACGCTGATGCCCGAAGGCAACGCGCAGACGTCCTTTCTGCCGGTCTTTTGCGCCAACTTGTAGGCGAGCCACGCGTAGTACAGCGTGCTCATGCACAGCATCAGCCCAGTCGCGGGCAAGATGCGTCCGAACACGATGTTGTCCGGCATCTTCAAAACGAAGCGCAGTAGTCCCGTCAACACCAACAGGTTGACGAGAATGTTGGTGCCAAACCCGAAGTAAGCGTTCCAATCTCCGGGCGTCCACAGCTTGGGTTTCGTACTTTCAGTCATGGCTAATCCTCCGTCACGGCGCACGTGCGCGTTCCGCTTCGAGATTTGTTTCCGAAGCGTTTTCAGCTGTTGTCGGGCGATGCGCGGGTGGGGCAACCCACCGTCACAAGTCGAGCGCAAAAACCACTACGTTACCTGTGTACGCCGCTCACTCAGGTGCGACTAGCGCCAATCGGCGAGCACACCGCGCTCAAAACCAGCGCACTCGCGTTCGTCCCATCTGGGGCTGCCACCCCGCAGCCCGATTCGCAGAAACTGCCGTCGCGTAGCCGGGTCACGATATGCGGTCGAGATTTTCTCACAGGGAGTCCCTGATGACGGCACGGCCGCCGCCCTGATGGGACGAAACGGGTATCGCTGGGGCGCGCCGCCGCCAGTTTCTTCCTAGATCGGGAGATCGGGAGGTTTTGTTGTTCGAGCCGCAAGGTGCCACGCGGCGACTGCGCAGGATCCGCTAGGTATCGTTCGTCTCGAACCCAAAAATTCTCGCTCCCGATCTCCCGATCTCCCTGTGAAAAAATCTGGGAGACGAACGGCTTCGTTACAGTTCGTCGAAGATTGCGCTGAGCTGTTCGGCGAAGGTTGCAGCTGCGACGGGCAGCACGCGGCCGCGACGGCACGCCAAGCACAGCCGCGCTTCAGCCAGGCCGGGGTCGCTGAGCGGAATCGCCACCAGCCCGGAAACATCGGGCTTTTTGCCAATTTTGAACGAGAAACACACCCCGCCGCTGGTGCGCGCGAACATCTTCGTCGTCTCGATCGAGTTCGAGAGCAGCGCCGGCTCGAAGCGGATCGACGCGCCGCCGAGCGCCGCGTCAATCAGCGAGCGCGCCGCCAGCGTTTCGTCCGGGATCGCCAGCGGATAAGCGACACATTCGCGTAGTCGCAACGACTTCTTGGTCGCCAACGGATGCTCGGGCGCCACCAGCGCGCACAGCGGCTGCGGAACCTCGGCCAGCACGTTGACCTCGGCTTCTTCGGTGCCTTCGTGGGTCAGGATTAAATCGACTTTATCGCGCGCCAAAGCTTGCGAAAGCTCGCGCGGACCACCGACCGTGACCGCGAAGCCGACGCCCGGGTGGCGCCGGTGGTACTCGGCGATCGCGTCGGGCAGCATGCGACCGGTGACCGACTCGGCTACGGCGATGCGCACGCGGCCGCGCACCAAGCCGCGCAAGCCATCGATCTGCGCCTCGACCAGCCGTAGCTCTTTGAGTGAGCGGCGCACGTACGCCAGGAACAGCTCGCCCGCCGCCGTCGCGCGCACACCGCGCGGCAAGCGCTCGAACAGTGGCGACCCGACGTCTTCCTCCAAGTCGAGGATGCGCCGGTTGAGCGCCGACGAAGCGATGTGCAGAGCTGCCGCAGCCTTGCGGATCGAGCCGTGGTGCGCGACGGCGTCCAGGTAGGAAAAGATACTAGGTGGCTGCAGTCGCCAGCTGTGCGCGCCAGCGGGCGCTCGCTGCGGGGGCTTGGCCGGGGCCGTGCGACGCGGAGGGCTCACCGCCACGAGTTTGCTGCGGCCTTTCGATCGTGAGTGTTTCGAGCAACGGCGAATCTCTGCAATTTGGCGGCCGAATGGGCCGGCTGGCGCATACTGGCGGCGGATGAGCTCGGGCTCGGCTCTCGAAACTTGGCGCCGCCTTTCGACCAGCGCGGTGGCGAGCCTGCGTGGCGTGCAGGTGGCCGACGAAGATCGGCCGGCGTTTCTCGCCCAGCTCGAGCTGTCCGCGGCCGAGCGAATGAACGGCTTCTGCTGGCTGCTGTTGGTGATGCACGCGGTCTTGCTCGTGCGCGACGTCACGCTCGATACGAGCGGCTTACTGGCAGCAGAGCGCCTGTGGTCCGGGTGGTTGTTCGGGCTGCACATCGCGTTGGCGCTCGCGGCGGGTGCGGCGCTGCTGTTGCTGTCACGCCTCAAGGGCTCGAGCGCGCGGTCGCGGGTGGCGTTCTTGATGATGAGCTTCTTGCTCGTCTGGTCCGGGCTGGTGTCCGGTGCCGACCAACTGATCGGCGCCGGCATCACCCTGTACCTGATCATCAATCTTTCGTCGGCGCTGTTCGTCACCTTCAAGCGCGGTCCGACCGCACAAGCCTTTGCGCTCGGCTTTGCTGGCTTCGCGTTTGGCCAGTTCTGGTTCGCGGCACGGCCGGCGTTGGCGTTCAGTCAGCTGGTCAACGGCGGTGCGTTGGCGTTCACGTCGTGGGTGTTTTCGCGCATGCTGTACGCCAGCAAGGCGCGCGACTTCACGCAGCGCACCACGATCGCCCGCCAGCATGCCGAGCTCGAAAAGGCGCACACGTGGCTGGCCGCCGAGCGTGAGCGCTCCGAGCGGGTGTTGTACGCGGTGCTGCCGCCGCGCATCGCCGAACGGCTACGGCAAGGCGAGAGTCCGATCGCGGACGTGCATCCCGAGCTGACGATCGTGTTCGCGGATCTGGCCGGCTTCACCCACCTGGCAGCTGAGCTACCCGCGACCGAGATGGTCGAAATCTTGAACGAGCTCTTTTCGCGCTTCGATGACATCGTGTCGGAGTACCGGCTCGAAAAGATCAAGACGGTGGGCGACGCTTACTTGGCGGTGCGTGGCCTGGCGACGCCGACCGCGGACGACGTCGTGGCGGCTGCCGACGCAGCGCTGGCATTGCAAGCCGCCGTACTGGCCGTCGCGCGCCGGCGGAATCGCACGTTGTCCTTACGTGTGGGCATTGCACGCGGCTTGGCGATGGCCGGCGTTTTGGGCCGCGATCGGCTGATCTACGATTTGTGGGGCGACTCGGTGAATATGGCGAGCCGGCTAGAAACCGCCGCGGCACCCGGCGAAATTTTGATCCCAGATCAGCTCTCGCCACTACTAGAAGGGTCGCACCAGCTGGGGAGTGTGTTGGTGCGCGAGCTCAAGGGTAAGGGCCAAGTGGCGACACGAGTCGTCCAGTGTGCGCGCGAAAAGCTCGCGCCGTACTGCAAGGTCCTGTGATTCGCTAGCAGTTACCCGACCTGCCCCGTCAACGAGCGGCTCGACCGAACGCTTCGTGACGAGCCGCGTGCCGTCACCAAGCAAACTCGGGCATTTGACTGGCGTCGGCCGAGGCGTCCGGCGGCGTTTGGCGAGCGGGCGCCAGCGCTCCACTCACCGGCGCCGCGTCGCGGCTGCAGGGCAAGCTTTCGCTGATCGACATGCGCGAAGCATCACGGCGCCGACCGCAACTGGCCAGCCCTCTTGCACCTGCGCGAAATGAGGAGCGACGCAGCGGCGGCGCGCCCGCGCAGTTGGCACGCAAGACCCCTGACCCTTGATCCGATCTCGGTTTGGTCGCCGAAATGCAGCCTTGCTGCCGAAGCGGCGTTGGCGCCGACACGTGAGCTTCTGCGAGGCAGGCTGGAAGTTGGCAGCCCCTGAAAAAAACACCAATCGAATGCGCGGCATGGAGGCACGAGTGGGGGCCAGAGAATTTGGGTTCGTCGGTGTGCCGTCGCGGCGCGGCAGGAGTCGTCCATCATGCGTAGATATTCGATTGGTTTTTCGGCGGTGTGCTCGGCAGCGTTGGCTTGGGCTTGTTCGGACACGCCGGCTTTTGATGCCGGTGCGGCGGGCGGAGGCGGCATGGCGAGCGGAGGCGCGACGAGTGGGGTGAGCGGTAGCGTCGGCGTTTCCGGCGCGAGCGTCGGCGTTTCGAGCACCGGCGGGGCGTCGGGCGGGGTGAGCAGCGTTGCCGGCGCCGGCGGCGTGAGTGCGGGTGCCGCCGGTAGTGCGGGCGCGGCGGGCAGCGCGAGCAACGCGGGGAGTGGCGGCGGGGTTGTCATTCTGCCGTACTTACCGCCGGTTTCGCACGTGAATTGCGCGCCAGCGCCCGTAGGTGGCCTGCAGCCACTGATCGCGGATTTCGAAGATGGGCTGAAGATCATTGCGCAAGATGGTCGTGGCGGGATTTGGTTCGAGTACGCGGACGGCAGCGGCACGCAAAGCAATCCGATCCCGGTTGTGGCGTCCGACGCGGGCGGCAAGGCCATGCACGTCGTCGGCAAGGGCTTCACGAATTGGGGCTCGGGTATCGGCTCGGCGATCGCCTTCGACTTCGGCAAGAACGTGCAGTGTCCGTACGACGTGTCGCTGTTCGATGGCGTCTCGGTGCGCGTGAAGGGCACCGGAACCGCACACCTGCGCGTCACGCAAGTGGAGATGACACCCGCGACTGCTGCTGATCGCAAAGGCAGCTGCGACCCGGGCAAGGACGTGTGCGAAGGTCACTACGAGGTCGCGATCGAGCTCACTTCGACTTGGACTCTGCACCGTTACGAGTGGAGCGAGCTCGCGCAGCCGTTCGGCAATCCGCAACCGTTCAATCCGAAGAGCGTGCTCGGCGTGAGCTTCGAGTTCCACGCGCCGACCGACTACGACTTCTGGCTCGACGACGTGTCGTTTCTACAAACTGATTCAGGCGGCGCTGGCGGCGGCGGGGCTGGCGGCGCCGGGGCTGGCGGCTAGACCAGCGAATACGGTGGCTTAGAGCAACTGTTGCTGCATGGCGAACGATGTTTGCCGATTCTGCAGGCTAGTCGCGAGCGCTCCGGGCACGCAGGTTTCGAGCGTCAGTCACCGAAACCTGAGACGGAGATAGCAACATGGCTTGGAACATCGATAAGTCGCACACCGAAGTTGGCTTTGCAGTTCGACACATGATGATAAGTACGGTCCGCGGCAGCTTCACGCGCTACGACGCCGACATCTCGATCGACCCGGCCAACCTGGAAGCTTCGAAGGTCAGCGCGCGCATCGAAGCTGGCAGCATCGACACCAAAGAAGAGAAGCGCGACGGTCATTTGCGCTCGCCCGACTTCCTCGACACCGAGAAGTATCCGACGCTGACGTTCACCAGCACCAAGGTCACGCGCAGCGGTGCCGATGTCGAGGTTACTGGTAACCTGAAGATCAAAGATCAGGAGCACCCGGTTACGTTGAAAGGCGAGCTCGTCGGCCCGAGCAAGGATCCTTGGGGCAACATGCGCGTCGGGTTCAGCTTGGGCGGTGATATCGACCGCGAGCAATTTGGCCTGACATGGAACCAGGCGCTCGAAGCGGGCGGCGTGATGATCGCGAAGAAGGTGAAGCTCGTGCTCGAAGCGCAGCTGGTTCAGAGCTGAACCAGGGGCGGGCGTCGTCGACCAGAATCCCGGCGCGCATTCAGTCTTCGGGCTGCGGCTGCGCGCTCGGCTAAACGAGGCGCAGCAAATGTTGGAGGCTTGGGCCTTCGAGCAAGCGCGAGCGTGACAGGCTGAGCTTCACTTCGCCGCCATCGCGCAGGATGCGCTTCAGCTCGGTGGTCAGGATGCGCAGCGAGTCATAGCGGGCGGCGTCAAACGCGAGCTGTGCGGCGCGGCGCGGCTGGCGTGCCAGCGAACGCCACTCGGCCAGCAGCTCGACGTCGCCAGCTTCGCTGAGCTCGGCGTGCGTGAGCCGCAAGGAGCGCTCGGTTGCGTTGCCCGGCTCTCGATAAGTCACGTTGCTATTCGCCAACAAGCCCAGCCACGCGGCGCGTCGCAGCAGCTGGTAGGCCTGCCCGATCGCGCGTTCCAAATGGCGGCAAACCCGCGGCGGATCCCAAATTTTCGGCGCATCTTCGGCGATCGCAACCTCCGCATCGTCGCTTGCGGCCTCAAGCTCGATCGAAAGCGCCAGCACTTTGCGCGCGACCAGCAATGCCTGCTGGCGGGTCGACGTCTTTGGCGTCGTGACGTGACGCGCCGTGAACAGCTGCCAACCGCCCGCGAATGCGGTCTCGTCCGGCGCCCAGCGCAACGGCGCGCCAACGGCACTGGCGCGGAGCGACGCGTTCACGGGCTCACCCGACAGCAGCTCGATCAACGCGCCGAGTGAACGTACCGAGTAGCGCGACGATAGCGGACCGAAGCGGTGCAGGTCGTCTGGCTCGGCTGCGGCATCGCGAAAGTCTGCCGTCGCGAACCACACGCCGCGCTGTCCTTGCAAGAGCTGCACGTTGTACGGTGGATTCAGCGCTTTGATCGTCTGCGTCTCGAGTAGCGCGGCTTCGAGCGCCGACGCTGTGGCAAAAAACGCAATTTCGCCCACCTGCGTCAGCATTTCCAGCGCGCGCTCGGTGGCGCCGCGCTGCTTCGTAAAGTGCGAAGCGACGCGTTTCCTCAAGCTGGTCGCCTTGCCCACGTACAGCACGTCGCCGTTCGAGCGCAGGAACCGATACACGCCCGGCGTGTCGGGTAGCGCGCGGTAGCTGGCCGGAGCCAACGGATAGCGACGCTTGCGCGGTTTGGCAGGGCGCTCGGCCGCCGCCAGCCAGTTCGAGAGTAGCGACCATGTGGTCACGCCGCGCGCCGCGAGCTCGACGGCCAGCTTTCGCCAGATGAAGGCGGTCGCTTGCACGTGGCCGAGCGCGCGCCTTTCGAGGTGCAGGCTGTGGCCCAAGAAACCGGCCAGGGCGCGCAGATTGCGGCGAGGTAGGTCGGGATACAGCCGGCAGGCAATCGCGTGGACGCACACCGCGTCGAGTGGAAACGTCGCGCCTGGTTCGAGGCGCTCCGACCAATCGCGCAAGAATGACAGCTCGAAGCGCGCGAAGTGAATCGCGGCTGGCGTGGGCGTACCGCTTTGCAGTGCAAGCAGGCGTCGCCAAGCCACTTCGGGCGCGAGCGCCTGGCTGAGCATGTCTTCGTGAAAGCCCGTCAACTGTCGCACCTGCGCCGAGATGCGTTCGCCCGGCGGCGGCGTGATCCAATGCGCTTCCGCCGCCAGCTCCAGCTCGGGTTTGCTCACGCTCGTCACGCACCAGCCCAGCTCCAGCACCGAGCCGTGCGCCGGCGATGCGCCCGTCGTTTGGCAATCGACGATCAGCACTTCAAGCTCCTCGAGCAGCGACTCGTCGAGCGCCGGACTGACCATCGGGCGTAGCTTCTTGCGCTATTGCGCGACGAATTGCACGGCGTCGATGATGACGTAGCCGTTCGTGCCCGTTGTCGACACTTCGACTGCGGCGCTGGTGCCAAAATCGTAGTCGCCCAGGACCGCGAACACGCCGGCGATCGTCGGCGGCGTTTGCTGGTTGACGACGACGTTGGCGGTACCGGCCGAATGCTCGATCGCGACCGGCACGTTGGTGGCGCGGTTGGCGTTGGTGGTGTACGCGAGCCGCACCTCGTAGTGGCCCGCCTTCGGGAGCGTAGCCACGAAGCGGGCGGTCTTCGTGCCTTTGGCGGCGTCGCCGTCGTGCTGGTAGCCGGCGCCGACGAACGGTTTGGCCGTGGCCGCCGCGGTCCAGGCTCCGGTCAGGGTGGCGACGCTGTCGTCGACCACCGTACCCGCGAAGTCTGCCGGCGTCGCGCCGCCGCCGAGCACCTGCTTGTCGGCCAACAGACGTGTTCGCAAGTCGGCGTACGTGACGTCTTGCACGGCCACGCCAGCGTCGAGCGCCAACGCGGCGGCGGTCGCCGCGGATTGGCCCAAGATCATGAACACCGGCTCCATGCGGATCGAGCCGTAGGCGATGTGCGAGCTGGAAAGACAAACCGGCACGATCAGGTTCGTGGCCTCGGTCTTTTTAGGCAAAAGCGCGCGGTAGGAGATTGGGTACGGCGCGCCCGGATTCACCTCAACGTCGCCTTCGTTGCGCACGTAGTCGCCCGCCGCGTCGTGCACGATGTAGCGCTGCGTGTGGTGGCTATCCATGTTGTACGAGCCCATCCCGATCGGCTCCGGCGTGGCGATCGTGCCGCGCAAGTGCTTTTCGGTCATCACGAAGTCACTCACCATGCGCCGCGCCTCGCGCACGTAGATCTGCTTCGGCCAGCCGCCGTTGTCGGTGAACTCGTCCTTGGCCAGCCCCCAAGTCGCCATCTTGGTGCGCACGCCGCTGGGCACGCGCGAGTCGTTGACCAAGAAGTAGAAGTAACCCTTCTGGTACGTCTCGTGCTCGAGCAGGATCGCTTTCCGAGCTTCGTAAGACGCCTCCGGGTAGTCGTAGTTCATGCCGATGTCGTCGGTGCTGAACGGGCCGCTATTGTTGGTGTCGGTCTTCTTGTTCGGCGCTGGATCAAATTTACCGAACACGTGCTGCGAGCCCGCCAACAGCGTGCGCAGCAAAATTTCGTACTGCTTGGGGTCGTAGCCGGCGGGCTTTGGAAACGGGATTTGGTTGCTGGCGTCGTTCGTCATGCAAACGCGGTAGTTGTAGGCCTGTACGCGCTTGTCGCCTTGGCCATCGACACCCGGCGGATCGGCGCTCACGCGCGGTAACAGCCCACTTGCCGGATCGCCGTCGACCACGTACGGCGATATCCTGGTCGCGAATTGGTGGCCGCTGGCGGCTGCAGTTTCCACGCCGTCGAGCGTTTCGCCGTAGGTTGCATTGGCTTCGCGACCCACCGTGTACGAAATACCCGCCGCCGCCATCAAGTCGCCTTCGTAGCTGGCGTCGATGAAGATGCGGCCCGGGTAGCGCGCGCCGCTCAGCGTCGTGATGGCGGTGATGCTCGTGCCGCTCTTCTCGACGCCCGAAGCGCGATCCAGCCATTCGTCGCGCCGCACGTCGAGCGCGTTTTCGGTGACGAGCGTTTCGAAGATTTCTTCGGCGACGTGCGGCTCGAACACCCACATGCTGTCCGCATTCGCGGAGTAGTGGCTGTATGACGCTTTCGTTTGCTGCTTCCAACGCGCGTCGTCGTCGTACGCTTTCTTGATCCGAGCGTAGAAGTTGCGGCTTAGGCCGCCAATCACCGAGTTGTCGCCGGTGTCGGTCCAGCCCAAGCCTTGCGTCGTGAGCCCACCCAAAAATTTCTCGGGGCAGACCAAGATCACGCTCTTCTGCATCTGCTTCGATTGCACCGCGGCGATCACGCCGGCTGAAGTGCAGCCGTAGATCACCACGTCGTGCGCTACGGTCGGCGTCACGTCGCCGCTGCCGCCTGCGCCGGCGTTGCCGTCGACGGGACTTCCGGGCTCACCGGCGCTCGCGCTGGGCTGACCTGCGGGGTTGCTGGCGCTACCGGCGTGAGCACTGCCGCCAGTCGTGAGCCCGCCCGCCCCCGCGCTGGCGTGGTTGCCGCCCGAAGCATCGTCACCACAACCGGTCGCGCTGAATGCCCCGGTGATGAGAACCACGGCCAGTAATGCTCTCGCGCAACTAGCGGATCGCTTCATTGCCCAAGCATAACATCGCCGTCTGACGAAGGCGGTCATGACAGCCTAGGTTTTTGCGGAGCCGCCTTCCTGTTGTTCTCTGCCTCGTTGCAGCAGATGTGGCCAAAGGTCAGGGCTCAACCCTGACCATTCATCACATTTCGTGACTCGAGCAGCGAGCGAACAGGAAGGCGGGAAGGCGGGAAGATTCTGATTGTTCGAGCAAGCGCTTGCGGCCCCATCGCTGCCCCAAGGGCCGAGCTTACCCGTACCACCCACCCCAAATCTGAGGCTCGCCCTTCCCGTCTTCCCGCCTTCCTGTTGTTCCCCTGCTCGTTGCGGCAAAGATGTGCCCAAAGGTCAGGGCTCAACCAGGCCTACCCAGCGCGTTATTTCAGCGCATAGTTGGATTCGCTGGGGACGCGGCCGTCGATGGCCAGTACCCGCAGTGAACCGACTTGAGACAGCGGTAGGTACGAGATGGCGCCGGGTAGCTCTTGGACGGCGCGGCGACAGATGTCCAGTGAGCTGGCGCTGCGTGGCGGCTTGTTGCCGCGCAGGCGTTGATCGATCCAATAACGCGCGACGTCTGCCGGCGCCATGCTGAGCACGTTACGGTCGAAGCGTTCGCGGATGAGCGAGGTTTGCGCCAGGTTGATCGGCGCGAAGCGGTGACCGTCGTCATCGTCGGTCGGCAACGCCAAGAACACGCGTCGCAGTTTGTCGCTCGACAAGCCACGTTGACGAGTGTTCGAGCTCATCACGACGGCGATTGGCTCGCCGGCGGCGAAAGCGAGCGGCGAGACGGCGCCGAATCCGAGGCTGAGCAGCGCACGCAGAAACTGGCGGCGGCGGTGGCTGAGCGTGTCCATCAGAAGGCCCACGCGATCTGCAGGTCGAGGCCTGCGATGTAATTGTCGGCGAAGGTTTTCGGCTTCGCGCCGGGGAAGAAGCCGTAGTTGTATTCGGCTTTGAACACGACGCGCGGCACCGGGCGGAAGTTGAGGCCGCCGGTGCCGAGCACCACGTTTTGGTTGACGCCGATCGCTTGTAGCGATGGGTCGGGGCTATACTCGCCTTTGACGTACGGCATGATGCCCGCGAGCGGCGTCCGATAACCGACTAGCGCGTAGCCGCCGGCATTGCGCCGGTCGGGTTCCAAACCGCCGTCGTGGGTCGGACGACCGCGCGCCGTGAACTTGCGATCGTTGACGATGGCTTCGGCTTGGACGTGCAAATCGGCCTTGATCCAGCGGAGGTCGAAGGCAAGGCTGCGTTCCTTCACCTGGAAGGTGATGTCTTCGCGACTCTTGGGATCGGAGCCGTCGAAGTAGAGCGCGCGCGTGTTATCGGTCGTGCTTCCGGCGTAGAAGGTGCTGCCGAGTGTCAGCTCGCCGGCGTGACGGTAGGTGAGCGCGAGGCGTGCGGTGACGGCCTTGTTGTTATCCAAATCCTCGTACGCGATCAGGTCCGTGCGACCGTTCGAGACGCCGAGCGCGTAGCTGAGCTCGAGATCGTTCACCAGGCTGACGCGGCCGAAGCCGAGCAGGCCGACCTGCGAGTCCGGCAAGAGTCGCGCGCCGACGATGAACGGCGGCGAAACCCCGATGATTACCGGCGAGCCGTGGTCGACGTTCCAGATACCGTACGGAGTGAGAAACTGGCCGGCTTGGACCGACAGCCACGACGCCGCGCTGTACTCGATGAACGCGCGCTCGATCATCAAGCCGCCGACCGGCCGCTCGCGTGTGAAATCCATATAGTCGGCGGAGTGCGATGCGCCGTGCTGGACCACGCCCTTCGAATCCGTCTTCCAACCGCCTTGCGGCAAGTAGGTGAAGCGCACCTCGGCTAGCGCACGCCAGCGCTCCGCCAGCTGTGAGTCGAAGTAGAAGTTCAAGTGCCCGACGAACAGGCTCGGGTGGCGGTTGAAATAGACGAGCCACGGGCTGGTGCTGGGTACGAACAGCTGGCGGTAGCCGACGTCGCCGAAGCCGTAGAGCTTGAGCGCCTCGCCGTTGAGCACCGAGTCCGCGGCGCCGGGTTGATCCGTGTCGAGTTGGGCTGCGGCGTCGGTGCCGGAATCTGTTTCGGAGGGGACGACGATTGGCGGAGACGCGACGGCTTCGGTAGGAGCGCTAGCGTTTGCGTTTGCGGGTTGGGCGGCGGCGAGGTGCGTCGCCGTCAAGAAGGCGAGTGTCGCTGACGTCGGGAAGAGCTTGCGCATGGCGTTACTCCTGCCTCGGGATCAGCGTGCCGCCGGCGGGGCAGCTGCCGTCTGCGAGTTGGTCGGGGGGGATGCACAGCGACTGCGAGAGCAGCCCGATGTCGCAGCACACCCAATCGCCGTGGCACTTGGCCGGATCCGGCTTGCAGTCGTTGACCAGGCAGGCGTGAGCCGAGACAGTCTCGCAGTACGAGGCGGCGTTGCCCGTGCAGTCGGCGCTGGACGTGCACGCGATGCCGAGGCCGGTCGGCGGACGCTCGCAGAAAGTCGGCATCGTGCGCGTGTTGCAGCCGTAGTCGGTCGGGCAATCCGCCGCAGTGCTGCAGTCGGGCACGGTGCAGTAGCTGGGCGTGCCGCCAGCTTCGAGCTGGCAATGGCCGTAGTGCGCGTCGCCGCAGTCGGCGTCGCTCGTGCACGCTTGCCCGAGCCCAGCCAGTTCTTCGCACGCGGCGTCGGGGGTTGCGCGTGAGAAGCCTTCGGCGCAGACACAGCCGCTAGCCGAGCCGGTTTCGTGGTCGCCGCAGCGCGCGCAAACGTTGCCGACGAGAGCAAAATCTCCGTTACAGGCGCAAATCGCCCGCTCGGCGTCGTAGTGCTGGTTGTCGCCGCAGCGACTGTCCAGATCGACCAAGCAAGCGGGCGCGATTAGCGCCGTCAGTGGGATGAAGAGCGCGCACCAGCGCGCGCCCGTGTTTTTCGGGTGTTCCAGGGACATGGGTTTTCCGTTTGCTTTGGCGCGGCGCGCGCCGCGGTGTGCGGCTATGCCGCTCGTCGTATCAACAGCAGAGTCCAGTCGTCTTCGCGTTCGTGAGCATGGTCGGCGACGGCTTGCAGCACGTCATCCGCAATGGTTTGAAGCGATTCGTGGCGCAGCGCTGCGCGCTCGAGCGCCGCCGCGAGACGATCCATGTCGAACAGCTCGCCGCTGGCGTCGCGCGCTTCGATCAGACCGTCGGAGTAGAGACAGAGGAGATCGCCGCGCGCCAGGCTCAACGAGCTGACCGGGATGTCTTCCAGGTCACGCTTGATGCCAAGCCACGGGCCGGGAGCCTCCAACACGTCGCACTTGGCGTTGGCTTTGCGCCAGACCAGCGGCCACTCGTGAGCGCCAGCGTAAACGAACCGGCCGGCTCCGGAGTGCTGCAGCAAGAGCCCGGTAACGTACTTGTCGTCACGCAGGCGTACGCCGATCTGCTCGTTCAGCAGGTCATTCACGCCGCGGATCACTTCGTCGGGGCGAGCCAGCGGATTGGCCCGGAAATAGGCGGCAAATGCCGACTGAGTCATCAGCATCACCAGGCCGGCGGGTACACCGTGTCCCGAAACGTCGCCGATCGTGATCCACAGCGCGCGACTGCGGTCGTCACACAGCACGTCGTAGAAATCGCCGCCGACTTCCTGAGCAGGCTGCATGCGGCCGGCGAACTCGAGCTCGGGGTGAGCCAGTAATGGTGGCAAGAGCGCCGACTGAATGCTGGCGGCAATTTCCAGGTCGCGCGACATCCGTGTCTGCTCGCGCAAGGCTTCGCGAGCCCGGGTGATCTCGCTCGTCATGTCGTTGAAGGCGTGGCCGAGCGCGGCTAACTCGTCTTTGGTCTGAAGATCGACGCGCACGTTGGTAGAGCCCTGGGCGACGCGGTTGGCGGCGTCGCGCAAAACATGCACGCTGCGCGTGACGCCGCGGCCGATCACGACCGCCAACAGCACGCTGCCGAGCAGCGCGGCTGCCACCAGCCCCGAGCTGGTGAGCACGGCGCGGCGCGTGTCTTGCAACTTGCTCTCGGCGCGGCGCCGCACGTCGCGGTTCAAGCGCTCTTCGAGCGCTCGCAGGCTTTCGACTTTGGCGCCTTGGGCCGAAAACCAGTCTGGGGCGAGCCGCTGCTCGAGATCACCGTCGATCGATTCGACGACCGCGCGGCGCAGGCCGTCAGCGGCGACTGCGCGCGGGTCTTTCATGCGCGCCTGGTACTCGGAAAATTGGGTCGTCGAGGCGTTCGTTTTGAGCACCTCGACGAAAGTCTGTTCTTCGGTGACTAGCGTCATCAGGTCACGGAAAGAGCCGGGCGGAAAATCGCCGGTTGCGTACACGTAACCGAGCAGCGCGTGCTCGGCGCTAGCTCGTTCCTCCAGCTCCAGCACCGCGACCAGCGCGGCGATCGAGCGCAGTACTTCGCCGTCGTCGGTCAGCTCGCTCAGCGCAGCAGAGGCGTGAATCAGGCGGCGTGACGGTTCGGCGTAGTAGCCGATCAAATCGTTGAGCGAAGTCGTGCCGTGCTCCGCCTCGCCGCGCACTTCGTTCAGGCGCTCCAGGTGCTTCATCGTCGACGTCAGGCCCTCGCTCAGGCGAGTCGGCAGGCGTGAGAGGTCGCGCGTCGACACGAAGCGGCGGAGCCGTCCGAGCGCGGCGTCAGTGGCTTGGAAACTCGTCGTCGCCTGGGTGAGCGACGGCGCGGGTTCCGATGCTCGTGCGGCATCGTCGCTCGGCGCGAGGTTCTTGCTGGCAAGGTCGAGTGCCAGCCGCGCCCGCTCTGACTGCAGGCGGTACACCAGCGTGCTCACGTCCTCGGAGAGCTCGGCCAAGCTCTCGACCGAGCCGAGCGCTTCGCCGCGCCTGAGCTGGTCACGGGCGCTGCCGACGACCAAGCTGGCCAAGACCAAGACGCCCAGCACCGGAAAGCCGGCTAGCAGCAGCAACTTGAGCGCAATCGGGAAGCGTTTCATGGCGGACTCAGCGCTGGCACGACGCGCGCACGGTCACTTCATTGATCTCGATGTCGAGGTCGATGGTCATCTCAGCCTCGTGACGGATGCGCGCCAAGCCCAGCATCGAACGCCGGCCCCCGCTGCTCGTCATCGAGCGCTCGAGCTCCGACGCGTAGACTTTTTCTGGGGCCGTATCCAGGCGGCGCAGCTGGGCGGTCAGCATGTCGATTCGCGTGCGGACGGTGGTGTTTTGCATACTGACCACGACCTCCGCGCCTTCCACGGCTAGGCGGTACGTGAAGTCGCGCGCCAGCGAGCCATAGCGAACCGCGTTGTCCAACAGCTCGGTGCTGGCGAGCGTGACGCGCTCGGCCAGACTGCTGGAAAAGCGACCCTTGGTATAGGCGCTGATGAAGCTCAAGAATTGTTCGAGATCGGGGCTGGCATCCCACGTGACGTGAATCAACGCATTCGTCGACGCCAGCCCGGCGCCGCTGCCGACTTGCGCGCGTGACAGGATGGCGTCGACTTTGTTCACGCCTCACTCCGCGTCCACGGCGATGGCTTTGCCGCCCAACGACTGCAACACCGCGAAGCTGGTGCGCTGCCAGGTGATGCGGCGGTCGGTCTTGAAGCGCAGCAGGTAACCCTTCGGACCGGCGATTGCCACCCAGCTCGACCAGTCCACGAACAGCCGAATTGCCGAGGAATTGACGAAGGTCAGCTGGCGTACGTCGACCGAAAGCTCGCGCAGGTCATCGGCCAACGCCGCCTCGTGCATGCGGCGGAAGCAGGCACCGAGCACCAAGCCGGGGTCGGCGATGGCGATCGTGCCGCGCATCGCGATGGCGCTGGGCGGGGTAATGGACAGCTCGAAACTGGCGAGCTGTGGGATATCGATTTGGCTCAAATTGCTCATGGTTTGCCTGTGGCGGTGATGCAGACGCGTCCGTCGGCCTGCTCGTTCAAGTGCAGCTCGAAGCGCGCCTCGTAGCGCATGCGCGCGAGACCGAGCCGCGCTGGTGCCTCGGGCTCGTTGGCGGCGCGCACGAAGGCCGAGATGTACGCCGCTTCGGGGTCAAGCATCGTCAGGTGACTGAGCTCGTTCTTCAACGTTTGGAGGTGGCGCGGATCGGGTCGGCTGGTGATCGCGATGCGGAAATTGTCGCGGTCCGCGTGCACTTCGAGCTCAAGCTCGCTCAGTTGTCCGGGCGTCGAGTACTTGACCGCGTTCTCGAGCGTCTCTTGCAGCACCAGCCGCGCGCGCTCAGCCAAGTCTTGCTGGCGGTAGGTGGTCTCGCAGAAGAACCGGCAGAACTCGCGGACGCCGTCGATGTAGGCCCAGGCAGGGCGAAAGCGAAGGAAGATCAGCGGCTCGGTCGTGGAGCTTGGCAAAGTAGAAATCATTGCGATGGGGTCTCGATGGGTAAGACTGCAGCGGTCGTGCCAAGCGCGTGGGTGCGCCATCTCCGCAGGATTGTGCGGTTCCGAACCACCTGCCGGGTCGCACCGGGTAGGTGCTGGCGACCCAGGAGAGTCGATTCGACCTGGTTCGCTCTTAAGCCCAGGGCCGAGCGTGCGTTTCTGGAAAACAGATGCGTACACACCTTTCGGTCGGCACTGTCTTGGTCGTCGACGACGACGATCAATCACTGCGCGCTGTTCGCGCCCTGCTTGCGGCCTTCGGCTTCAAGGCGATCTGCGCCAGCTCGGGCGCCGACGCGATGTTGCTGCTGGAGCAACACGCCGACGAAGTCGATTGCGTGCTGACCGACCTCTACATGCCCGGCGTCTCAGGCGTGGATCTCTTGATGCACGTCCGGCAGACCAACCCGGAGCTGCCGGTGGTGGTGATGACCGGCAAGGCCGACGTGCCGTCCGCGGTGACGGCGATTCGCGAAGGCGCGTTCGACTTTCAGCTGAAGCCGCTGAGCTCGGAGACGCTCACCTTGGCGCTCGGCCGGGCGATCGAGCATATGCGCTTGAAGAACCGCAACCGTTACTTGGAGCAGCGGCTGGAAGTGTCGCAGCGCTTCTCGGGCATTATCGGTAGTTCGCCGCCGATGCGCCACGTTTTCGAGCTGATCGCCAACGTTGCAGCGACTGACGCCACCGTGCTCGTCACCGGCGAGAGCGGGACAGGCAAGGAGCTGGTGGCGCGCTCGCTGCACGAGCACAGCTTGCGCGCGACGCGGCCGTTCGTGGCGATCAACTGCGGAGCGTTGACGGAGAGCTTGCTCGAGAGCGAGCTGTTCGGCCATGAACGCGGCGCGTTCACCGGCGCCGACACCAAGCGCCGCGGCTTGTTCGAGGAAGCCAGCGGCGGGACACTATTCTTGGACGAGGTGGGCGAGCTGACGCCGTGCACGCAAGTGCGGCTGTTGCGCGTGTTGCAGGAGCGCTGCGTGCGTCCGGTCGGTTCGAACCACGCGCGCCCGATCGACGTGCGCGTGATCGCCGCGACCAATCGAGATCTGGACGTTGAAGTGCGCGAGAAGCGCTTCCGTGAAGACCTGTTCTATCGGCTGAACGTCGTCAGGATCGAGCTGCCGGCGCTGCGCAATCGGGGCGAGGACGTGCTCTTACTGGCGCATCATTTGCTCGGCAAACACGGCAGTCGCCTGGGCAAGCCCGGGTTGCGCTTTGCCAGCGACGCGCTGTCGGTGCTGTCCGCGTACGGCTTTCCCGGCAATATTCGTGAGCTGGAGAACGCGATCGAGCGCGCGGCGATCATGACCGCCGACGACGTCGTGACCGCGCAGTCGTTGCCGGCGCAGCTCGCGCCCCGTAGCCACAGCTCAAGCTCCCGCTTGCGGGCGGTGGTCGATATGACCTTCAACGAAGCTCGCCAGCGTTTCGAGCGCACCTACCTCGACCAAGTGCTCGAAGACAGCGCGGGCAATCTCAGCCAGGCGGCGCGGCGCTCTGGCATGGATCGCTCGAATTTCCGCCGGCTGCTCGAGCGTCACGGCGTGCGCAGCATCGCCAGCTGAGCCTCAGCTACCGAGATAGAGCGCGAGCGCGTTGTGCACGGCGTGGGCAACGACGCACGCCGACAGCGAGCGGAAGCGCAGCATCAAAAAGCCGTTGAGCAGGCCCAACACCAACACCGGCGCGAACGAATAGGCCGGATGCGCCGCCGCGAACGCCAAGCCGGTGAGCACCGGCGCCCAGTAGCGGCGCCCGGCACCGAGCGCGCTTTCGAGAGCCGGCTGCAGCCAGCCGCGAAAGAAGCGCTCCTCGACGATCGGCGCAACGCCAACGATCGCGAGCGCGACCAGCGCGGCTTCGACCGCGCTGTGGGTTTCGAGGCGCGCTGCGCCCTCGACCACCGGCTGGATCAGACGCAGGTAGAGCCACGCGAAGGAGCCGCTCAGCGCGCCAACCAACAGGCCGAGCGGAGCCAGTTTTGCGCGCTGGCTGGGCGCGCTCGTTTCCTGCTCGCGCTCGGTCATCAGCCACAGCGCTACCGCGGCCAGCGAGTACGCTGCCAGCATCTGCAGTGTCGGCGACAGCAGGCCGTCGAGCACCGTCGCCATCTGCTCCGTCAACAGCTGTGCGCCTTGAAAACCGCCGAACACGACCAACGCCTTCCAGACCTCGGTGCCGTGCTCGCGCTCGGCGTCGTCGAGCCAGTCGATGATGCGGAGTGCCGCGCGCCGCGCTTCGAAGCTCAGGGCAGCCAACGTCAGGAGCGAGAGCGCCGCACTCCAGGGACCGGGAGCGAACAACACGCTTGCGAACGGGACCGCGAGCAGGAACGACTCCAGTGAGCCGAGCGCACCACCGCGCGGTCGCGTTGAGCCCAAGCCCGCGGTCAGGAATGCCACGTAGGTGGCCGCGGAGGCGTAAATCCCGACCGCGATCAAGGTCGCCCCGACCCGCCACGCCAAACCTGGTAGCCAACCGGGACGCCAGTACGGGGCAACGAGCACGAGGCTGACCGGCGCCGCGACGATCAAGAGCGTGCGGCGCAGCGCATTCGCTTTGCTGGCCAGCGTGTCGCGCGGCAAGATCGGCAACGCGCCGAGCAGCGGGCGCGCGAGCATGTCGCGGGTCGCGCCGCGCGTCGCCCGTTGCATGCCGAGCGTGCTGACCAACTGCAGCGTCACGACCACGACGATGTTCCACAAGAATCGGGCGTTGGGCGCGTGGCGATGCAGCCTCCAGGACATCCAACCGACGAAGCCCGCGCCGAACAGCGTCGCGAACGGGACTTGAAACGAGCCGCCCGGCTCGCGTCGATTCAGCAACCGTTCGAGCGTGCGCATGTCGGCGCCGTGGCCCAACGCGGACGTGGTCGGCCCGGGCCGTACCGGCTCGGAGAGCTCGTGTCGGCGATCGAGGCCAAAAAATGCGGCGCCGAGCAGCAACGAAATCACGCACAGCGCCGCAACACCGCTCCACACGTCGCGGCCGACCAACGCGCGGCCGAGCCCGTCGCCGAACGGAGGCCTTTGTAGGAGAGCGCTGGTGGGGGCGAATTGGAGGAGCAAGATGCCGCCGACCATTGGCACCGCGGACAGCCAGCTCAAACGCGACGCCCGGTACGCCGACAGCGTCAGTTTCACCAGCTTACCCAGGCAAGCGCCCACCAAGGCGGACGTGACGAACAGCGCAGACGCCAACGCGAGCGCGCCCCACACCGACTTTTCCGGCGCCAGCTGCGAGTGCAGCGAGACGATTAGCCCCAGGCACAGCGGCAGCCCGAGGAGCGCTTGCGCCACCACCAGCACCAGCTTCGACAGCCGCGACAGCGGCAACAGCTCGAGCAGCTCGCTCTTGAGCGCCTGCGTTGGCATGCGCGGCGACGGCAACTCGAGCGCCAACGTCACGGCCAGGACGAAACAGCCCGCGCCGAGGCCCGCCCAAGTTGCCGACCAGCTAGGCTCCGGCTGGTTCGGAATGCGCAGGCTGTTGGTGAAGCCGAAGTTGTAGATCAACGCGGCAAACACCAGCCGCATCAGCACTGCCGACACGCCGCGCGTCGGCTCCGGCTTGCGACCGCCGCGCAGCTTCGGACCCATCCGATGCCAGCTGCGCAGCACGAGCCAGCTCATGGCTCGCAGCTCCGACAGGACACGCATCAGTGGGCGACCAGCTTCAGGAATGCGTCTTCGAGCGAGGCTTCGGCGGAGAGCGCGGCCGCTTCACGCGCCGCGCTGGGCGGGCCGTCGAAGATCAATCGGCCATGGTCCATCAAGACGACGCGGGTGCAGAGCTTGTCGGCCATGTCGAGTAAATGCGTCGACAGCACGACGGTGACGCCGGCCTCGGCCAGGTCCGACAAATGCCGGCGGATCTTGACCGCCGACGTTGGATCGAGACCGTTCGTCGGCTCATCCAGCAGCAGCAGCTGCGGCGCGTGCGCCATCGCGACCAGCAGCGCCAGCTTCTTCTTCATGCCGAGCGAATAGCCGGCCACGAAGCGATCTAGATCGGCGCCAAACTCGAGCGCATCGATCATCGACGCCATGTTTTGGAACATGCGTGCGCGGTCGCCGCCGCGCACCTGAGTCACGAACTCGAGCGTCTCGCGCCCAGTCAAAAAGTCGTAGAACGAAGGCTCGTCGGGGCTGTAGCCGACGCGCTGCTTGATCGCGATCGCTTGCGTCGTGCAATCGAGCCCCAACACCGACGCTCGCCCGCGCGTCGGTCGCAGCATGCCGAGCAGTATCTTCAGCGTCGTGGTCTTGCCGGCGCCGTTCGGGCCGAGCAGCCCGACGATCTCGCCCGGCGCGAGCTTGAGCGACAGCCCATCTACGGCGAGCCTGCTGCCGAACTGTTTCGCCAGGCCGTCTGCCTCCAAGACCCAGTCATCGGCCATGCCGACGACCATAGCCTGAACGCCAATATGCTAGCTCGTGTGGATCTTGTGGTTCTTCGTTTCTCGGATGAATAGCATGCCGATAACAAACGTCGCCGCGGCCACGATGACCGGATACCACAGCCCCGCGTAGATCTTGCTGTTCGCGGCGAGCATCGCGGCCGCAGTCAGCGGCAGCATGCCCCCGAACCAGCCGTTGCCAATGTGGTAGGGCAGGGCTCTGTCTAGGGAGGGCGGGTTAGGGCAAAGGACATTCCGCGACGCCTCGAGTCGGGACAAGCCGACGTCACGGCTTCGCGTTGTCGAGCATCCACTTGTAAATGTCGCCGTAGCCCGACGTCAGATCGTAGATCTGATCCCATCCGCCGTGTCCGCCACCCGCGATCTGCTTGAACCTCACGTCTCGGCGAGGCGGCTGAGGGCACGCGATGATGTTGGTCGTGGTGTCGTGATCCGGGGCGTAAGGAACCACGTTGTCCTGGTCGCCGTGGAACGACCAAATCGCGGCCGTACCGAGGGAGCAGCCTTTCGCGCCCCAAGCGCTCGTGGCTTGGTTCGGATCTCCGGGGCTGCCCGCGATGGGGACGGCCGCAGCGACCACCGAGCCCTGCTTCAATTTGAGGTAGTCCCAAATACCAATCCCGCCGCAGCTCAAGCCCGTGAGGTAGATGCGCTTAGGGTCGACATTGTACTTCGAGATCGCCCAGGTAATGAAGGCATCGATGTTGGTGCCAGAGGGACATGCGCCGCCGGGCACGATGTCGTTGCTCTGCGGAGTGAACTGCGGGGTCAGCACGATGAACGGCCGCGAATTGTCCCACTTGTCGTTCTTGATCTGCGCGGTAGGGCCCAAGACGAGCGCTTTGGGGAGATCGCTCGTGCCGTTGCCGTCTTGTCCAAGGCCGCTCCAAAAGACCAAGAGCGGTGTCGGGGTGGAGTTGCCGTAGCCCGGTGGAACATATTCGTAGTAACCGGTAGGCGCGCCGCTTCCATCGCCAAGAGGGTGGGCGGTCTGTCGGGTCGAAGAAGGGCCATTCCCGGCAGTGACTTGTACGCCGGTGCCGCCACTGCCGCCCACGCCCGAACTTCCACCGCTGCCCGAGGTGCCGCCGCTGCCAGCCGTGCCGCCTGTACCAGCGCTCTCGCTGCTTCCCGAGGTACCCGCCAGGCCTGCACTCCCTCCCCCTCCAGAGGTGCTCACGTTCCCGCCCGCGTTCACGCCGGCGCTCGACGCGCCACCGCTCGAATTTGCGGTACTGCCTGCGGACCCGCCAGATCCCGCGGAGTTGCCCGCGCTGCCGTCGGAACCACAACCAGTCAGAGCCGCGGCGGAGATGAACGCCCAGAACGCGTTACGTGCGGAGAGGTTCGGCATCGCCCCATGGTGGCATGACCCCTCAACCGGAAGAAGGACCTTTCACGCATTTCGCTGTATCGAATCGCGCGCCGACATGGAGCTTGTTTCACTCGCGCTACCGTTGTGGGGATGCACGAACGAGCGATGGCATGGGTCGGATGCTCGCTCGCGGCGTCCGCCTGCTCCAAAGTCGACTCGTTTGTACTGCATGGTCCGAGCTCGCGAAGCGGATTGCGCACGATCGCATCCCACGTGCCGTAGCCACCCATCGACAAGCCGGTGATGTACTGGCGCGACGACGGGCTGAGCCGATTCAGAGCCTGGCCGCGGCTTGTTGCAGCGCTGCAGCGGCGTCGGAAGCGATGACTTTGCCATGGCCGGGCACGACGTGCGCGAGCCCTGGCGCGCTAGAAAGCTCGTGCAGATGTGCTTTCAATTCCGCCGAGCTCTTGGCCAAGAACCAGCGCGTGAAGCGCGGCACGCCGAGCGTGCCAGTCGGGGCCATGAAAAACCCGACCACGCCCGAGCCCGGCTCCAAATTGAGCAGCGCGTCGTTGAAGACGAGAGCCTTGCCGTCGCTCGAGCGCACCTGGAGCACGCCTTCACGTTTCTTCATACCGCGCAGGTGCGACAGCTCGACGTTGGCGTCTTTCGGCATCTCATCCAGGGTGCCGGCGACGTCGACGATTTGACTCACTTTCTTGCGCGCGGTCTCGGGGCACAGCACCGCGGCGTTCGGGTAGCGCTGCTTGTAGATCAGCGCGTCTTGCCGATGAAAGGCGTTGGGTGCGATCAGGAAGGCTGGCTTGCCGAACGCCTCGACTTCCTTCATTTCGGTTTCGCCCAGGGCGATCGGATTGTGGATGACGAGGCCCCCGTCGGCGCGCCGTGCAATCGTCATGCGCCGTTGATTGCCGCCCGGCATGTTGCCGGAGACGCTCCACAAGTTTTCTGCATGTTTCTCGATCGGCTCGTGAGCGAGCACCGTCCAGGTCGTGAAGCACTTGGCCATTGCGCGAAGCCTTGAGCCAAGCCACGGAAAAGGGAAGCCCCCAACCTCTGATATGTTTAGGTCAGATGACTCAGCGAGCGAGCGCGCCAATTCCGCAGGTTCTTTACGGCACGGCGTGGAAAGAGGAGCGCACCGAAGGGTTAACGACGCTCGCGCTCGAGGCCGGGTTTCGCGGCGTCGACACCGCCAATCAGCGCAAACACTACTTCGAGGCTGCGGTCGGCACGGCGGTGCAGAACGCAATTGGCGCCGGCAAGCTCACGCGAGCCGAGCTGTTCCTGCAGACTAAGTTCACCTTCAAAGACGGCCAAGACCAGCGACTGCCGTACGACCCGAAAGCACCGATCGCGACCCAGGTGCGGCAGTCCTTCGCGAGCTCGCTCGAGCATTTCGGCACTGACTACGTCGACTCGTTCGTGCTGCATGGTCCGAGCTCGCGAAACGGTTTGAAGCCGGCGGACGTCGAGGCGTGGCGCGCGCTCGAGGCGCTCGCAAATGAAGGCCGGACGCGCTTCATCGGCATCAGCAACGTCACGCTCGCGCAGCTGCGTGAGCTTTTGAAGATCGCGAAAGTCGCGCCGCGCTTCTTGCAGAATCGCTGCTACGCCAAGACGGGTTGGGATCGCGCCGTGCGCCAGCTGTGTACAGAGCACGGCATCGTGTACCAAGGCTTCTCCCTGCTCACGGCCAATCGCGCCGAGCTGCAGAAGGCGCCGATCACGGCGCTCAGCAAACGCACCGGACGGAGCGCGGCGGAGCTGGTATTTCGCTTCGCGGTCGAGGTCGGCATGTTGCCGTTGACCGGGACGTCGAGCGCCGAGCACATGCGGCTCGATCTCGGCGCGCTCGGTGTTCCGCTCGAACGCGCCGACGTCGAATTGCTCGAGAATCTCGCTGGTTAAGGCTCAGACGCGCTGATCAGTGCTGGGCTTCTCCCACAGGTTGAGCTTGCCTTCTTTGGCGTACTTGTCGATCGAGGCCAGCTCGTCGTTGGTGAAGCTGAGGTTCTTGAGCGCGCCAACGTTCTCTTTCAGCTGGTCGGGTGAGCTCGCGCCGATCAAGGTCGTGGTGACGCGCGGATCCTTCAGCACCCAGGCCAGCGCCATCTGCGCCAGGCTCTGATCGCGGCCCTTGGCGATATCGTTCAGCGCGCGGACGTTGGCCAAGTTTTCCTCGCTCAAGTGGTCCTTCTTCAAGCTGCCGCCACCCGCGCGGTTCATGCGCGAGTCTTCCGGCACGCCCTTCAGGTACTTGTCGGTCAACAGGCCCTGGGCGAGCGGGCTGAACGCGATGCAGCCAACGCCTTCCTTGCCGAGCACGTCGAGCAAGCCGTTCTCGGGCCAACGATTCAGCATGCTGTACGACGGCTGATGGATCAGCATCGGGATCTTCCACTCGCGCAGCAGCTTGACCGCTTCTTCGGTCTTGCCCGCCGAGTACGACGAGATGCCGACGTACAGCGCTTTACCCTGTTGCACGGCCGTAGCCAGCGCGCCCATCGTCTCTTCGAGCGGTGTGTCGGCGTCGAAGCGGTGCGAGTAGAAGATGTCGACGTAGTCGAGGCCCATACGCTGCAAGCTCTGGTCGAGGCTGGCCAGCACGTACTTGCGGCTGCCGCCGCCTTGCCCGTACGGACCCGGCCACATCTCCCAGCCGGCTTTGCTCGAGATGATCAGCTCGTCGCGGTACGGCTTGAAGTCTTGCTTGAGCAGCGTGCCGAAGTTGATTTCCGAGCTGCCGAAGGGCGGGCCGTAGTTGTTGGCGAGGTCGAAATGAGTGATGCCGAGATCGAAAGCCGTGCGCAACAGGCTGCGTTGCTTTTCGAGCGGCGTGGTGTCGCCGAAGTTGTGCCAGAGGCCGAGTGACAAAGCGGGCAACTTCAAACCGCTCTTGCCGCATTGGCGGAACAACATCGTTTCGTAGCGACTGGGTGCTGCAACGTAGCTCATGGATCGTCCTCGTTTGGGCCCGTCACTGACGGGGAGCAGACGAGTTAGCACCGCTCCCGAGCGCGTCCAAGAACCACAGTGCGCGCGCGCGTGGTTCGCGATTTCGCCGCGATTTCGCCAACCTGTCAGTTGTCTGCCTGTAAGGATTCCAAGCATGCTTTGGGCTGCCGAGCCGCAGCTGGAATTGCAGAAACTGCCGTGTCGTCTCCAGGCCAAACCGTTCGGCCGCCATGCAGCACGGTTCCCGGGCCGTGCGCTCGCTGGTCTGGTGGTCTCGAAGTCCCTGGATCTTCACCAAGAGATCGGGAGATCAGGAGCCCAGAACTTTGGGGGTGAGACTTACGGCAAGCTGCGGATCCTGCGCAGGCGCCGCTCGCCATCGCGCGTCTCGAACAACAAGACTTCTCGCCTCCCGTCCTCCCGATCTCTTTGTTTAAGATTCAGGCGCTCGGTACGGGCAACCAGGTCGATAGCAGCCCGAAGCGGTCGCGCAAAGCGGCCCCGCGACGCTACGGCAGTTCCTGCAAGCGGGCTGCAGTTTGGCAGCAGGGGATGTGACGAATGATCAGTGGCTGCCCGGGGCAGATGTGGGGCTTCAAAGCCGTGAAAAGCAGCAATCTGAGCGCCGCATTGACGCGCGCAGCGGAGCCATGCATTTCGCAGCTCGTGATGCCGCCAAGGACGCACAACTTGATCAGCTACGGCGGCGCGCTGCTCGTGTTTGCGGCGGTCGTGGGTGCACGCGCCACGCTGGCAGGAGCCACATCGATCACCACGGTGGCGTGGCTGGCGGTCGGGATGTGGTGCCTCCATTTTACGCGACGTGCGAGTGAGTCGGCGTGGCTCCACCGCTACGGCAAGACTAGCGTGCCGCTCAGCGATGTGATCACGGAGTACCTCTACTATTGGGGCTTCGCTGCCTGGAACGCCGCGAGCCTGACTTCGGCGAGCTACCGCGCGCCTGCCGCTGGGTTGGTCGTGTTGGGCGGTGTCGTGTTCGTCGTCGCCGAGCTGGGCAACGCGCGCGCGCACCGCATGTTGCGCGACCTGCGGCCGGTAGGCTCGAAACTGAGGGTGATCCCGCGCGGCTTCTTGTTCGACCAGGTGTCGTGCCCGCACTACCTGTTCGAAATCTTGTCTTGGGTCGGCTTTGCGCTGCTGACGGAGACCTGGGCGGCGCGCGCATTTCTGGTCGTCGGCGCGGGCATTCTCGGCGCGTGGGCGCGCACGCGGCACGTCGCGTACCGCAAAGACTTTGATGGGCTCGAGGGGCGTGAGACGTACCCGGCGTCGCGCCGCGCGCTGATCCCCGGCATATTTTAGCGGCGCTGCGGTTCACGGCGCTGGCGGTGGGGCGTTCTTCAACGCGTCTTCGAACGCCAGTCGGACGCGGGCCACTTCGACTGGGTCGACCTGCACTTCGCCGGCTTTGGCCGCGCGCTCTAGATCGAAGACGGGCCAGCCCTTGGCGTCCTTCGGCATCTGCGCGTAGCGAGGCACTAAATGGCCGTGAAAGTGGGGGGAGCTCTCGCCCAAAGCGGCGGTGTAGATGCGCAGCGCGCCGCTGACCTCGAGCAAGACACGCTGCAGGTGACACCAGGTCGGACCGAAGCTCGCGATCTCTCGCGCGTCGAAGTGCGACGGCCCGGAAACGTGGCGGCGCGCCACGATCATCATCCAACCCGGAACGCCGCTCGGCGGATCGATCGGACGAACGTGCCAGAGCTCGTTTTCGAACACCGGTTCGATGTCGGCCGTCGCCAGCTTGCTGCACATGCCGCAGTTGGCGTCGAAAGAGCCGTGGACCATGGGCGCGAGCTTAACCCAACTCAGTGACGCGACGCCGCCTCACCTCAGGGCGCGGCGTCGCTTGGGCGCGGCTTCGAAACGTCGCCGTCACCGGCCAGAAGCCACCGCGCGCCGTCGGGCGCAGGGCCACAGCCCCGAGTCAATCACGCTTTCCTTTTTCGCGGCCGCGCTCTTGCCGCACGGCGCTTTGTCCTCGCCCCCGACTTCGCGGCTTTGCCCTTGACCCCAAGCTTAACTTTGACCTTAGCCTGGGCCTGAACGTTTGCCTCAGTCTTAATCTGAGCCTGCGCTTCAGCCTTAGCTCTAGCTTTAAGCTTTGGCGGGCGAGTCGAGTCGCACTCCGTTGCCGGAACAGGCACGACGTCTTCGAGCTCTGCCGAATCCAACCAAATCGATTGCCGGTCGCTCACCGGCGCCGCTTCGACCAGGTCGCCGACCATCGGCCCTGTTGCGGCCGGCGACGGCACGATGTCGGGGTCTGCGCGTTCGCGTGGACCCGTGAAGCGCTTCAGCAACCACGCGGCCGCACCCCACGCGGTGTTCAACGCGCTCTTTCGCTGCGTCGACGCTTGCGCCGCCACCGTTCGCACACCCGACGTGTCGGCGCCGCCGTGCGACCAAAGCTCGCCGCGCAGCGCCGCCTCGAGCGCGCAATAAAAGTCCTGACCGGTTTGAAAGCGATCGGCAGGTGGGACCGCCAGTGCGCGGTGCACCCAAGCGTCCACCGCCGCGGGCAGCTCCGGACGAAGCGCCACCGCGCTCGGGCGTGGCCCGCTCGTCACCGCGGTCATCTTCCCGATCAGGTCGAGCTCGTCGAACGGCAACGCGCCGGTCAGCCAACGAAATGCGATCACGGCGAGTGCGTACAGATCGGCGCGCCCGTCCAGCGTCGCGGAATTGCCGCTCCAAGTCTCGGGCGCAATGTAACTCGGCGAGCCCATCACCATGCCGACCTCCGTCAAGGGCGCGGCCGATTTCATCCGCGAAAGCCCAAAGTCGAGCAACCTCACGCCTGGCACGGGGGTGCGCGTCAGGAAAATGTTCGCCGGCTTGATATCACGATGCACGATGCCGATCGCGTGCGCGCGCTCGAGCGTCTCGGTGAGCGGCTTCAATGTTTGCAAGAGCTGCGCGTGACTGCCCAGGCGCTTGGCGTCTTCCCATTCGGACAGCTGGTGCTCCAAGTCGTACCCGTCCAGCCACTCCATCACCAAACATGGCGCGCCACTGTCGAGTCGGCACAAATCGATCGCCGTGACCGCGCAAGTGCCCGAGAGCGCCACCAACGCCTGCTGTTCGCGGAGCATGCGCTCGACCAGATCCGGATCGCGGCCGGCTTCGGGTGACAACATCTTGAGCGCGACCTGCTGGCCCGTCTTGCGATCGAGCCCGCGGCAGACCATGCCATAGCCGCCGCGTCCGACGACCGCGCCCACCTCGTACCGTTCGGCTGCAAGCCAGGCCACCTGCTGCTGCATCTAGCCTCGGGAGTATAGCCAGCCTGCGGTTCAAAACACCCGCTCAGGCATTTTTTTGGCAACTCGCGTAGGCTTGGAGCGCTCGGCTTGTTAAGGAAGGTTTCATGAAGCGTCTGGTCCTCGTGCTTGGCCTGTTCGGGATTGGGTTGGGGAGCGCGAGCGGCTGTGCCGATGACAACCGCCCGGTGGTCGGGATCGAGCCGGATGGATCCGCGGGCGAAACGTCGCAAGGCGGCGACCAGGCGGCGGGTGGCGGCGGCTCCGCGCACGCCGGTACCAGCAGCGCAGGCTCGCTCAACCAAGGCGGCGACCTTTCCGGCGGCGGCGCGGCGCCCAGCACGAGCGGCGCGGACACCGGCGGTGCGAGCTGGGGCGGGCAGAGCGAAGGCGGTCAAGCTTCGGAAGCGGGCGGGGCGGCGTCGCACCTCTGAGCGCACAGCGATCGTCCTGAAAAAGAAGCCATGACCTTTGACCCGGAGCGGATCCAGACCAGCGCCACGGCGGCATTTCCCAACAGCCCCTGGCCCGCGCTCGTGTACCGCGGCGTGTTGCATGGCGCGCAAGATCTTGCGTCCAGCTTCGAAGCGTTGTTCGCCCGGAATGCTTGGACTGGTTCGTGGCGCAACGGCCTGTACAGCACGCACCATTATCACAGCACCGCGCACGAGGTGCTTGGGGTGTATCGCGGCAGCGTGACCGTGCGGCTCGGGGGTCCCGACGGACCCGTCGTCGAGCTGCGCGCGGGCGATGTCGCGGTCATTCCCGCTGGCGTCGCGCACAAGAACGAAGCGCAGTCGGCCGACTTTGCCGTCGTCGGAGCCTACCCGCGCGGTACCGGGGCGGACTTGCAGTACGGCAAGGCGGGTGAACGTCCGCGCACGGATCGCAACATCGCCGCGGTCCCTCTGCCCGAGCTGGATCCGATAGCCGGCGCCGCCGGCGCACTGCTCCGGCACTGGCGATAGCGCGTTCGCGTTTCGGTTCGCCCTGCGAAGCGACCGAGCTCGTTTACTTGGCGACGCGCACTAGCGTCGAATCCCCAAAGCCCGCGCCGGCCGCGAAATAGACGTACTTGTCGTCAGCGTGAAAGACTTGAGTAGCTTGGGAGTCGTGCGCAGGCACCACCGGTGAAAGCTGTATCGGCGCGCCGCCAGTGACCGGCACCTTGTACAGCGCGTCGAGTTGCTTGAAGTACAGGTACCGCTCGTCGCTGGTCAGGCCTTCAGTCAGATTCAATCCGGTTGCGATATCCTCGGCCGTCGCGGCATCGTCGGCGTACTTCAGGCGTTGCAGCTTGCCGTTCGGCGCCGCGCTCTTGATCGTCCAGTAGACGTAGTCGCCTTGCGTGACCAAGTAGGTGCCGGCCGTGGCCGTCGTGACGTCCTCCAACGCCGCGACCGCAGCACCAGCCAGCGGCGCCCGATAGACATGCAGGGCGCCGCCTTGGGTGCGGATCTCCGCGAACACGAGCTTCGTCGGTGTGACTTGCAAGTTGTTCGCAAGACCAAGCCCACTTACGAGCACGCTGGACGCTACGTCGGTTTTTGAGCGTTTGTAGATGGTGGCGCCGCCCACGGTGCCGGGTACCGTGTGGTTGTTGTCGATCCAATAGTAGGTGTCGCCGACGAGCTGCAAATCGTCGAAGCGCATACCGTTTTCGACAGTGAGCGCAACCGTGACGGCGGTCGTGTCGACGGCGTCGAGCGGGAATTTCCACAGGTTGCTCGGGCTGCCTTCGAGCCCATAAAACACGTTCCCGCCGTCCATTAATATGCCGCGCAACGCGACCACGCTGACGTTCGTGTAGTGCCGAATGCGGGTGCCGCCGATATCGGCGCCAGGCTCGAGCAGGGCGGTACGCACTTCCGACAGGTTGTTGTTGCCCCAGCAGGTGATCATGTACGCCTTGGTGGCGGAGAAAGTGGCACCGCACCAGTTGGAGTTCACGCCCGCGGGCGGATCCAAGATCACGGTCGCGCCGCATAGCCCGTTCGTGCATGCCGCGGTTGCGCCGCAAGCGCGGTCGCAGCGGCCGCAGTTCAGCTGGTCGGTCGCGGTGTTCGTTTCGCAGTCGGTTGGATCGTCGTCGCAGTCGGCCGTGCCCGTGGCGCAGGCAATGGCTGGAGCACCTGCAGCGCCGCCCGGCACGTCGGGGCCGGCACCTGCGCTAGCGCCACCCAAGCCGGTATGGCTGCCGGAGATCGGCTCGCCGCCATCAAGGCCACCTGGGCCGCCATCGAGAGTGGCGCTGCCAACTGTGCCCGCGCGCGCCGCGGTGCCGTTCGAGCCGCCGTCGTTGACGCTCGTCCCACCGCCGTCGCTCGCGCCAGCATCAGCGTTGCAAGCGGAAGCGTCCGAGCAGCGCGGCCTCTTCTTTCCCTCGTCTGATCCGCACGAGCTGGCGGCCAGCGCCGCTGCCGTGGTCCAGATCGCCAAACGTTGAAAGCACGGCTTACGCATGCTCGCGAGCATCGTTTGAAGCGCTCGCGGACGCCATAGTTCGATCGGCCTATCTGGGATTCGCGGGTCTTTTGCCAAATGCAACGGGCACCAAACGACCAGAGACGAGCCCCCTACGGAGCTCGCCTCTGAAGACCTCGCGCTGTCGCAGTTGCGGGCCCTTAGTTGCCCGCGCCGCCCGCACCAACGTCGGTGCCACCGCAGTAGTCGGCGGCCGGTGCGTCCTTCACGAACTGAATCTTGTCGACGAAGAACTCGGTGATCACAGCGCCGGCCGCCGGCGGAACGATCTTCCAAA
>JBBRMI010000024.1:0-57354 GCA_038230915.1 Polyangiales bacterium
ACGATCTCGCTTCCGGGCACGCATCGGTGACGCCTCGGGAGCCGAGGCGAGCCGCTACCGCATTTCGCTGACCTTCGGCGCGCAAGAGCCCGCAGAAAAGCCCGTTCCGCCAGCCCCTCTATTCGACACCAGCCACCTAGTCGGCGGAGGGGATTTAGGGGAGAGGGAGGGCGGAGACTCACGGCAACGTGAACGCCGCCAAGAGGGTCCCTAAATCCCTGGCCCCTTGGCTCGGCTATCCCCTGACCCCCGACCCCTTTGAGCCCCTTGACGAATCCGCCGCGCTGCTATACATAACCGAAGCGTTATATATCGGATAAGTTATGAACCCAAGCGAATCCCTCGATGCGACGTTCACGGCCCTGGCGGATCCCACGCGGCGGGCGATTTTGGCCCGCCTGGCGGAGGGAGAGGCCAGCGTGACTGAGCTGACTAAGCCGTTTGCGCTGAGCCAGCCCGCCGTTTCGCGGCACCTGCGCGTGCTGGAACGGGCGGGGCTGATCACGCGCGGGCGACGGGCGCAGTTGCGGCCGCGGCGGCTGGAGGTCGGGCCACTCAAGGACGCCGTCGATTGGCTGGAGCGTTACCGCGCGTTTTGGGAGGAGAGCTTTCAACGTCTCGACGGACTTTTGGACGAGCTGAAGGAGAAGGAGCAGGCGAATGCTGGAAAAAAATAGGTTCGAGGGCGACACCGTACTGATCGCCAACCCGGGCGAGCCGCTGTTCACCGTCACGCGCATGTTCAATGCGCCTGCGCGCTTGGTTTGGGAAGCGTGGACGAAGCCCGAATACATGCTTCGGTGGTACGGCAACTCCTGCATGAAGCTGGAGGTCTGCGAGATGGACGTGCGGCCCGGCGGCACTTGGCGACGCGTACTGCTGATGGACGACGGCAAGCGGATCGGCTTTCACGGCGTCTATCAGGAAGTCGAATCTCCACACCGCGTGGTGTTCACTGAGATTTTCGAGCCGTTCCCAGATCATCCGTCGGTCGTCACCGTCACGATGAGCGAACGCGACGGCAAGACCTACGTCAAGGTCGAGCAGCTGCACCAAAGTGTGCAGTCGCGTGACGCGCACATCGGCTCGGGTATGGAAAAGGGCATGCGCGAGACGCTCGATCGTCTCGACGCATTCGTGTCGGCGCAACCGAGCTGAGGCACAGCATGTACGCCGAAGATTTTTGGGGGCTCAGCGTCGAACAGGAAGAGTACCTCGTCGAGCTTTTGTGTACGCGCGGAGCGTGCACGCTCGACTGGTTCGCCCATGAACTCGACGGGCTGTGTCGAGCGTCTGCGAGAACTCCTCACTCTTCGACTTCGCCGTCGTCGGTCGCCGACTGCGCGTCGCGTAGCTCCTTGTCGCTCAAATAGACTGAAGAACCGCCAGACTTTTGTGCGGCTGCCGTCGCAGCCGCAGCCGGTGCGGCAGCAGCGTCGGGCGCGATCGCGACAGCTGGCACGGGGACGCCGGGTGCTGCAGCAGCTGCGGCTGGCGAGCCTTCGTCGTCGCCTTCTCCGGCTGCGTCGTCGGCTGGCGCCGGTGCCGCACCCGCCGAAGGTGCCGCAGCCGCGACTGCCGGCTCCGCGCGCGCAATGACCAGCGGCGCGAAGCGCTCGGGCATCGGAATGCCGTCCAGCATCGGATCGTACTTTGCCATCAGTGGTCGGAAGGCCTCGCGCTCTTCCGGTGTCAGTTGGCGCATGCCGTCCAAGTTCAACGTCTCCGGATCGAAGAACACGCCGTCACGGCTGGTGCTGAAGTGCAGGTGCGGCCCCGTTGAGCGGCCCGTGCTGCCGACGTACCCGAGCAATTGCATGCGCTTGACCTTGTCGCCGACCTTCAAGCCTTCGGCGAAGCGCGACATGTGCGCGTAGCCGGTCTCGACGCCGCCTGGGTGGATCACCTTGACCAGATTGCCGGCGGGGCCGGCCGGCCCGACGAAGCTCACGGTGCCGAACGACGCCGCGCCGATCGGCGTGCCGACGGGCGAGCCGAAGTCGGTGCCTTGATGCGGCATCACCTTGTGCAGCACCGGATTCACGCGGTGCGGGTTGAACGGCGACGTCCGCTGTGCGTCTTTGATCGGCTTGCGCCAGCCGCCCTCGAACGGCGCCTTACCCTCGCGGTCGTAGTAGCCGCGCACGCCGGGCGCGTCGGAGTAATAGATGCGTAGGTGCGTCTTCTTCGGATCGACGCGGACTAGCTCCAGCGCCTCCACGCCGGCGTAGCGCGAGAATTCGCCCAACACCGTGACTTCCTGCACGACGAGCCGAACCACGTCACCACGATCTAGCTCGTCGAGTGACATGTGGCCGTCGAGCGCGCGCGCCACGACCTTGGACAGACCTGGATCGAAGCCGGCGACATCCGCCGAGTGGTCGAAGCTCGAGCCGTCGTAGCTGAGCGCGCCCAACACTTGGCCGCGCTCGATCTTCAAGTCGAGCTTGCTGCCCGTGAGGCGACCGTCGGTCTCCTTGGCTTGGTAGACGTCCTCGGCGCCCGCCAGGTACTCGAGCGCGAACAATTTGTTCGAGCCGCGCTCGATCAGGGCCTGGAAGCGATCGGCCTTCTTGCACTTGTCCAGATCGAGCACGCCGCGCATCGCAGCCAGCACGCGGTAGCCTTGCGCTTCGGAAGCGCCGGCGGCTTCGAGCGCCTTCAAGAACGAGTCAGTGCCGACTTTGCCCTCGATAAAGCGGTATTTCCCGTCGCCCTTCGCGTCGGACAGCCGCCATGGGCCGGGCACTTTTTGGCGTTGGTGTTTGGCCTTCTGGCGCGGTTCGGGCGCGGTCGGCGTCACTGGCGCCGTGCTCGGTGTGGCGTCGACCGCCATCGTCGTCGCCGATCCCGGCATGCGCGTCTCCATGCTCATGAACAGCGCGGTGATCGACGCGATCGTCGCCATGCCCACCAGCGCGGAGAAGATCGCGACCAACGTTGGCGACAACTCACGCGGCGCAGCCGGCGTGTACGGCGCGGAAGGCGCGCGGCCTGACGGCGGCGGTGGCCGGAAGTCCTCCGCGTCCCCGGCGCCGTTGGCGGCAGCGATTGTCGGTCGCCCGATCGCTTCGAGCTCCTGGTCGAGGCCGGTCGGCTCTTCAGCTCGCGCCTGCTCGGCGGAGCGCGCCTTGGCCAAGAGTCGCTCCCGGACCTCGGCTCCGCGACCGGCTGCCTCAGGCCGTGACGGACTTTCGGCGGCCAGCGGTTCGGCGTCGGGCGCACCGGCTTCTGCCCCGCTCGAGATCACGGCGGGTGCAGGCCGGGGGCTGGGGTTCAGCTCGACTTCGGGTTCCATCTCGCCGTCATCGCGCACGTCGGGATCGACGACGCGGCCGGCGTGACGGGAACCACCGGCGCCCGGCGGTGAGGCCACGAGGGCGAAGTAGCAAGGAACCCCGAGCGCGGCAAGCACGGCCGAGCCGGTTGATCTCACGGAAGCGGCTGTCGCATGCAGCGGGCTTTTTCGCCGAAATCGCCGTGGGCCAGCGCCACCCCTGTACTTTCCTGCAGCTTTCGGGGTTCCATACCGGGCGCATGGACGACCACGTCAAGCAGCTTCTCCTTTTGGGCAGGGAGCATTACCAGAAGCGGGAGCTCGACAAAGCCGAGTACTTGCTGCGGCAGGTGGTGGCCGAAACCGATCGTTTCGCGGATGTTTTCGACATGCTCGGGGTGATCGCCCACTCCAAGGGCGATTTCAGTCAGGCCGAACGCTACTTCGAGAAGGCCGTCAGCCTGAACCCGAACTACACCGAGGCGCAGCTCAACCTGATGGTCACGTACAACGACCTCGGGAAGTACGACGCCGCGCGCCAGATCTACAGCCAGATCCGCCACCGTGGATCTGGCGGGCCGGCCAAGGCGGACCCGTTCGCCAAGGGCAAGATCGCCAACATGCACGCCGAGATCAGCCAGGCGTACTCGGACGCCGGCATGATGCCCGAAGCCGTGCTCGAGCTGGAACGCGCCGTCGTGCTGTGCCCCGGCTTCGCCGATCTGCGCACCAAGCTCGCGACGCTTTACCGCGACACCAACCAGCCGATTCGCGCGCGCGAACAGCTCGAAGCCGCGCGCGAAGCGAACCCGAACTACGGCCAAGCCCGGCTCTTGCTCGGCGTGATGCACCTCTCGTCAGGCGAGCACGACGCCGCGATCAAAGAGTTCGACGCCGTGCTGGCGCGCGACGCCGATCACAAGAGCGCGTTGATGTACCGCAAGCTGGCCGAAGCGCAGCGCGCGCGATCGGAGCATCCGGGCGCGTGAAGTCGTTCCTGCTCGGGCTGTGGCAGCGCTTGCGCGGCACGCCCGGGTCTGCGCTGCGGGCCGCTATCGCCGTTGCCATCGGGCTGTTTATCGGATGCCAGCCGCTGTACGGGCTGCATTTCGTGCTCGTGATGGCGGTGTGCTTGCCGCTGCGGGTCGACGCGGTTTTGGCTTACCTTGCGGCCAACATCTCCAATCCGCTGGTCGCGCCGTTCCTGATTTTTGCCGAGGTCGAAACCGGCGCTTACCTGTCGACGGGGCGCTTCGTCGCGTTCGACGTCGCCCAGGCGCGCGCGACCGGTGCTGCCGGTTTTGCGCGGCATTTGTTGTTTGGCGGCGGCGTGGTGGGCGCGCTCGTCGCACTCTTGGGTTTCGGCTTGGCTTGGGTGATCGCTGGTCGCCGCCGTTCGGGCACCGCAGCGGCAGCGGGCCTCGCTTTGCCGTTCGAGGCCGCCCTCGAACGCACCCGCGCGCGCTTCGACCGCGTGCGCCCGGCCGACCGCTATTACGTTGCCGGCAAGCTGGCGTTCGACCCGGTGTTCCAGCTGCTCGGTGAGCTGAACGGGCTCGGGCGTGTGCTCGACCTGGGCTGCGGGCGCGGCCAACTGGGGCTGTTCCTGCTCGAGCTCGGCGTGGCCTCGCACGCGTCGGGCATCGACTCGGACGCGCGCAAGATCGACGTCGCGCGCGCGGCCGGGCCCGAAGCGGACTTCGTCGTCGCCGACGTGGCGCACGCCGCGCTGCCGTCAGCCGACACGATCCTGTTGATCGATGTGCTCCACTACTTGCCGCTCGCCGAGCAAGACGCGCTGCTCGACGCCGCAGCGCGCGCGCTCACGCCGGCGGGACGGCTCTTGGTGCGCGAGCTCGACGCCGATCCGTCGGCGCGCAGCGCCGTCACGCGCGGTTTCGAGTGGTGTGCGCGCAAAATCGGCCTGAATCGCGGGCGCGCTACCCACTATCGGGCCGCTCGCGACCTCACGGCGACGCTCGAACGTCTCGGCTTCTACTGCGACGTTCAGGGCGCGTCGGAGCGCACGCCGTTCGCCAACGTGCTGATCATCGCCGGTGGCTCGCCGCGCGCGAACGTCGAGCGCTCGGCGTCGGCGCCCAGCACCCGCGTCAGCGCCGCGAAGGCTTGAGCAGCCGCGTCCTCGACGCTCGGCGCCGGGCCGTCCATCAGCTCGGCCAAGCAGCTGACGCCGAAGTCGCTGATGCCGCAGGGCACGATCAGCGAGAACAGCCGCATGTCGGGCGAAAGGTTGAGCGCGAAGCCGTGCATCGTCACCCAGCGCGAGATGCGCACGCCGATCGCCCCGAGCTTGACGAGATCCGAACCGGATTCGGTCCCCAAGTATGCCCGCCGTGAGTCGCGGTTCGCCCACAGCCCGATGTGCTCTTCGAAGCGCCCAGCCGCAACTCCGCAGCTCTCTGCCACCTGGCGCATCACCTCGGTCAGGTCCTTCACGTAGCGCCGCACGTCCTGGCGATCCGGCGCCAAATCGAGGATCGGATAGCAGACGAGCTGGCCAGGCGCGTGCAACGTGATGTCGCCACCGCGCCCGGTTTCGACGACCTCGACACCCAGCTCCGCGAGGCGCTCCACGGACGCCAATAAATGCGCAGACTGCGCGCCGCGTCCCAAGGTGATTACCGCCGGATGCTCGACGAACAGCACGCTGTCGCCGATGCTACCGGCCACGCGCGCCTCGTGCAGCCGCTCCTGCAAGCTTAGACACGCACGGTACTCACGTCGTCCCAGAAAATAGCCAGCAAGCCGTCGCGACATCACGCCGTTCTTATTCTGGCGGCTCGACGCCGGTGGCGCGCAGCTCTTCGCGCAATCGCTCGATGCGCTCGGTGAAGGTGCCGGCGATGTCCGGGTCGAATTGCGTGCCGGAGCAGCGCACGATCTCGTTCAGCGTGACTTCGTGCGGCAGCGCGCGGCGGTAGGCGCGATCGCTGGTCATTGCGTCGTAGGTGTCAGCGACCGAGATGATGCGCGCGATCAACGGAATGTCTTTGCCGGCTAGCCCTAGCGGGTAGCCACGGCCGTCCCAGCGCTCGTGATGCAGATGCACGCCCGGAATCACCGGGCCCAAGAACTTGATCGGGTCCAAGATCTCGCGGCCGTAAGCCGGATGACGCTTGAACACCTCGTACTCCGACTGCGTCAGCTTGCCGGCCTTGTTCAAGTTCATCACGCAGCCAATCTTGCCGATGTCGTGCATCAACGCCGAGTGGCGCACGATTTCGATCTGCGCTTCGTCGAGGCCGAGCCACTTGGCCAGGTTGGTGGCGTAGCGTGCCACGCGCTCGGAGTGACCCGAGGTGTAGCGATCCATCTTGTCGATGGTGCGCGCCAAGCTCTGGATCGTTTGCTGAAACGTGGCCTGTAAGTCCTCGTACAGCCTGGCGTTCTCGATGGCAGCCGCGGCGCGTGAGGCGATGATCGAGAGCAACTTGCGCTGGCCTTCGTCGAAGCGGCGGCTCGCGGTGAGCGACACGGTGCTCACGAAGCCGAGCAGCCGATCGCGCATCTTGAGCGGCACGATGATCAGGCTCGATACCTGACGCGACGGATGCGCCGAGAACATTTCGCGCGCGCGCGCGCCGTGCTCGATGATCGGCCCGGCACTGAGCCGTTCGGTCACTTTGACCGGATCCAGCTCGCCCAGCTCTTCGCCCTCTTCCAAGAGCGAGCTGTAGTTCAAGCTGCGCAGCGCGAAATTACCCTCGCCGTCGGCCAGCCAGGTCATCACCAAGTCGCTGCGCACCTCGGACAGCGCGCTCTCCGAGAGCGTCGACACGACTTCGTCGAGCGAAAGACTCGCGGCGATGGCTTCGCTCACCTTATACAGCGACAAGGCTTCGCGCAGGCGCAGGTTCTCGGCCGACAGCCGGCGCTTCTCGAGCCCGCGCTGCACGATGTGCACGATCTCCTCCACCTTGAACGGCTTGAGGATGTAGTCGTACGCGCCGCGCTTCATCGCGTCGATCGCCGTCTCGACCGTGCCGAAGCCGGTCATGATCACGGTCAGCGTGTCGGGGTGGACGCGCGCGACTTCTTTCAGCAGATCGAGGCCGCCCATTTTGGGCATCTTCAGATCGCTGATCACCATGTCGTAGCGGGCGCGCTCGAGCTCGGTGACCGCGCTGGTCCCGTCCTCGGCCGTGCGCACGATGTAGCCTTCCATCCCGAGGAAGTCGGCGATGATGTCGCGGATGAACTTTTCGTCATCCACGACGAGGACTCTGGGACGGTCCTCGGGGTGACCAGACTCGAGCACAGGCATTCTTGGTCGGGGGGTACTGCCATCAGAATAGCTCAGAACCCAGGTACACGACCGCTTCGCCGCAGTTGGCGCCACGTTTGTGGGGCTCGTTCCCGCGCGCGCCCGCACGCCGAGCGCTTTCCTGCCCCCTCGGCCGCGCCTAGGCTCGGCGGCCGGCGGGCAACGGCGAGCGACGTTCCGGCACCGGGGAACGGCGGTCGGACAGCAAACCGCCGAGCGAATTGCGCGGGGGCGCGGTGTCGTGCGACTTCAAGTACAGCAGGTTCAAACCGTTGATTAATGCGTGGGCGAGCATGGCGCCGAACAACGAACCGCTGAGCGCGAAGATCGCGCCGAGTGCCAAACCGACGACGGTTGCCCACGCGACCCACACCCAACGGCTGGGACCGCTGAGCTGCGCGTGCACGACGCCGAACAGCAGCGCTTGGGGCACCAATCCCATCCACGGCATCAGCAAACCGCGAAACACCAGCTCTTCGGCCACCGCCGAAAGCAGCGCGATGACCGCGATGCCTGCGCCGTCGAGCCGTAGCGTCATCGGGCGCAGATCGCGATGCAGGTTCTTGGCCCAGCCTACATTTTCTACCAAGACGCGCGTGCCGACGACCACGGCAGCCGCGAAGGCCGCACCGAGCAGCAGGCTGAACGCCAAAGCCTCGACACCCGCCAGTGGCAGCCACGGCCCGAGATAGGAGAGGAGCGAGCCACGCTCGAAGCCATGACCGACGGCTAGCGCACCCATCGCTATGAGGGCATACGCTACCGAGGCTCGGCCCCAGCGGAACATGCGCTCAATATGCCACGCTTCGGCCTAATTCGAAACCCCAGCACCGCCCGGATTTGATAGATCTCGCCCCTGGATGGCGACCCCGCCGAGCACCACCTCAGCCACGCCGGGCGCGCGTGCGCCAGACCCACCTGAGGTTCTGGAACGTTTCCAAGCTCAGCTTGAGCTAGTGGAGATCGTGGCGCGGCAGATTGGTCGGACGATGGGGCCCGTCGTCGAGCTCGACGACTTGCGCAGTTTTGGTCGCGAGGGCCTGCTCGACGCCGCGCGCAAGTTCGACAGCGAGCGCGGCGTGCCATTCCGTGCCTACGCGAATTTCCGTGTGCGTGGCGCGATCATCGATGGTGTTCGTTCCGTGGCGCAGTTGCCGCGCCGCGCCTACGAGCGCTTGAACGGACTGTCGGCGGCGTTGAAGGTCAGCGAAGGCGCCGCCGACGACGCGTTCACGGCGCCGGAGAACGCCACGCGCGAAAAAGCCGACCAAGCGTTGGGCGATCACTTGGCGGCGATGGCGGCCGCCATCACCGTTGGACTGATCGCGCCGACCAGCATCGGTGAAGAGGGCGAGCGCGTGCAGGTCTCGACCGCCGACAGCCCCGAAGAGGCCGTGGCGCGCGCGCAGCTGCTGGCAGTCGTCGAAGAAGCCATCGATGCTCTGCCTGAAGAAGAAGCCGCGCTCGTGCGTCGCCACTACCTCGAGGGCGAACGCTTTGACCACGTTGCGCAATCACTCGGCCTCAGCAAATCCTGGGCAAGCCGCCTGCACACCCGCGCGATGCAACGGCTCGCGAAAAGGCTCCGCGAGGCCTAGCCCGCGGGGGCCGCAATAGAACGAGTCGTCGGTCCCCGGGCGCGGGTTCTGAGAAAAAGCGCAACTGGCGTCGGCCCTGGCCGAAGGGCGGCCATGAGGATAGGAGGAGAGAGTCCGCGCTACGAAATGGTGCCCGTCGAGCCGGCTGTTTCTGGGGCCTCCGGCAGTGACGGGCAGGTTGCGGCTGCGGCAGCGCGGGGGGCAGGCGAGGCCGCATTCCTGAAGGCGCTCAAAGGCGTCGGGCGAGCCGTAGACGGTGGCGAGGCGTTGATCGCCGGCGCATCCCACGGGAATCTGGGCAGCCTCGACTCGGCGCAGCTGATCGCGCTGCAGGCCGGCATCTACCGTTACAGCGAGGCCGTAGACTTGGTCGCCAAGCTGGTCGACCGCGCCGCGACCGCCGTGAAGACCGTCGTTTCTCCGCACTAAATCGAGAATTTTTGGGCGTTCTCGGGCCTGCCGCGCAAAGCCGGCTACTCTTCGGCCCGTGACGCGCCAGCGCATCCTCGTAGCGATGAGCGGAGGGGTCGACTCCTCCGTCGCCGCCGCACGCCTGTTGGCCGAGGGCTACGACGTCGTCGGTGTCACCTTGCACCTTTGGGACTACCCAGATGACGGCAGCGTCAAGAGCCGCTGCTGCGCGCCCGAAGACATTCACGACGCGCGTCGCGTCGCTGACGCGCTCGGTTTTCCACACTACGCGTTCGATCGACGTGAGCTGTTTCAGCGCGAGGTGATCGAGCCGTTCGTCGACGGTTACCTGAGCGGCGAAACGCCGAGCCCCTGCGTGCGCTGCAACCGTGGCGTCAAGATCAAGGAGCTGATCGCGTTAGCCGACAAGCTCGACGCTTCACGTGTCGCGACCGGTCACTACGCGCGGCTGGTCGAGCAGGGTGGTCGCATCGAGCTACACCGCGGTCGCGATGCCAGCAAAGACCAAAGCTATTTCTTGCACATGCTGGGCGACGCCACGTTGTCGCGGCTGTGCTTCCCGCTCGGCGACTCCGACAAAGCCGAGGTGCGCGCCGAGGCGTTGCGGCTGGCGCTGCCCGGCGCGCAAAAGGGCGAGAGCCAAGAGCTGTGCTTCGTGCCAACGGGGCGTTACGACAGCTTCATCGGTGACCGCGCGGCGGGGCGTCTGCGGCCGGGGCCGATCGTCGACGAAACCGGCAAGGTCGTCGGTGAGCACGCTGGCGTGCATCGGTTTACGGTCGGGCAACGCCGCAATTTGGGCGTCGCGCTCGGCAAGCCAAGCTACGTCGTGAGCATCGATCCCGAGCAAGGTCGCATCGAGCTGGGGCCGCTGGAGCGGTTGATGTCGGTTGCGGCCGAGCTCGGCGACGTCAGTTTTGCGAGCGATCTAGAGCTGCCGCTGTCCGCGGAGGTGCAGGTTCGTTATCGCGGAACGCCGTTGCCAGCGCGCATCGTCAAAGCGCCGGGCGGTGCCCGCGTGTTGTTCGAGAAGCCGGTGCAGGCCGTCGTGCCTGGGCAGTTTGCAGTGTTCTATGCTGGCACGCGCGTGCTCGGCGGCGGCTTGATCCGCAAGGCTGAAGGCGCGGCGACCGCCCGCGCGCCGGAGCTCGCGCCGTGACTCGGTGGCGTTCGTGTGTGACGCTCGCCTGCGCGCTGACGTTCGCGACCGGCTGCACGGTGGGCGGCGGTAAGGGCACGGTCCAGACCGACCGCCTGTACCTGAAGGGCTGCTGGGACGGTGGCTTCGATTTACAGCCGGATTTCTTCGCGGCCAATCCGTATCGGACCGAGTCGATGCAAATTCGCGTGCAGCGCGGCGACAACAACGAAGAAGCCTCCGACGGCCTGACGGTGCTGGTGAACGATTTGAAGACGGTGCGCTCCGCGATGCTGGGCAAGCCGATTCCGGTCGGCCTGCCCACGGGCGTGGCGCCGCCCGGCCAGCCGCTGACTGGCAGACCCAATCCGCTCGTCTCGTTGTCCCTGTACTTGCATCAGACCTGCCACGAGCAGAACAGCGCTACGTATTCGGTGGAGGGTGAAATCACCTTCAACTCGCTGTTCAACGGCGACCCGAACGAGGAGGACCCCAGCAACCGTCTGACCGACGCGGTCTTCGACGTCCATTTCGCCGACCCGCGCGATCTCCTCGACGCGCCCGACCCAGCTAAGGTCACCAGCGAGAAGGTGCACGGCGAGTTCAGGTTCTATTTTCAGCGCGGTCAGCCGGCGCAGCCGTTCCAGTGACCGTGGTCCGATGCCGCGCTCGCATCCGCCGACCCTGATCACGATCGTGCGCCGCACGCTGCTCGAGGAGTGCGGGCCGATGACGTCGCGAACCGTGTTGGCGGCGGTGTCGGGCGGCGGCGATTCGCAGGCGATGCTGTCGGTGCTGGCGCGCCTGGCACCCAAGCTCGGCTTCGAGCTGCTGGCGCATGGGGTTGACCATGGCCTGCGCCGCGAAGCAGCGGGCGAGCTCGACCTTGCCGAAGCGCTCGCAACCAACCTGGGGGTGCCGTTCGGCCGGACGCGGCTCGGGCTCGCGCGCGGTGGCAATCTGCAAGCCCGGGCACGCGACGCGCGATACGCGGCGCTGCGCGAGGTGGCGGCGCCGCACGATGCGTTGATCGCCACCGCTCACCATGCCGATGATCGCGCCGAGACCGTGCTGCTACGTTTGTTACGCGGTGCCGGGCCGCGGGGACTTGCGGTGCTTGCTCCGCGTGCGCAGGACGTGATTCGCCCGCTCGTGAGGGCCGGCAAACTTGACGTGCTCCTGCACCTCAAGCGGCATTGCCTCGACTTTGCCGAAGATCCGTCGAACAGGGACGCGGCGTTTTTGCGCGTTCGGGTTCGAGCCGAGGCGTTGCCGCTGCTCGAACAACTTTCTCCACAAATCGTTCGGCACCTGAACGCGCTCGCAGACGCCTTGAATGGGTCATGTTTGCCCGCGCTCAGCGGTTTGGCGGAGGCCGAGGGCGAGGTGGAGCTGAATCGTGCCCAAATCCACCAGGCGCTGCGAGCGAGCCGTCTGGGGCGCTCGGTCACCATCCGCGTCGCCGGGGGCAGAGATTTGTTCGTGAAACGGCCTCGGGAAATCAAGTCATAAGCTGCAAACAGGAAAGAAAAGTGAGTTTGGGCAATCGACGTTTCAGGCCATGGGTGGCATGATTCGTTGGGCCCCACCGGCACTTTTTTTCGTTTGTAGAGGTTCGAGTGAAGCAACCGCCGAAGACTCTTCTTCTCTGGGTAGTCGTTCTCGTCGCGTTCTTGTCGATCTGGCATTTCCTCAGTATCGAGAACCCGCCGCGGCCCGACATCTCCTATAGCGAGTTTATCGCGCTCACCAAGGCGCCCAAAGAGGCGCGCCACATCGACAAGGTCGAGATCAAGGACCGTGAGTACACGTTCCTGATCAAGAACGCCGGTGGCAAGGGTGACCCCAGCCGCGGTCGCACCGTGGGCCCGGTGAAGGATGACGACGCAGCCGCCGACCTCGTGAAGAACGGCGTGGAGGTCACCTACCAGAAGGATGAGAGCAGCCCGCTGGTTGGGCCGGTGCTGACCATCCTTCTACCGATGTTGTTCCTGATCGTCATGTTCTACCTGTTCATGCGTCAGCTGCAGGCTGGTGGCGGCAAGGCGATGAGCTTCGGCAAGAGCCGCGCGCGCTTGCTCAGCGAGTCACAGAACAAGATCACGTTCGCCGACGTGGCCGGCATCGACGAAGCCAAGGACGAGGTCGAAGAAATCATCGCGTTCCTCAAAGATCCGAAGAAGTTCCAGCGCCTGGGCGGCCGCATCCCGAAGGGCGTCTTGATGATGGGCCCTCCCGGAACCGGCAAGACGCTGCTCGCCCGCGCCATCGCGGGTGAAGCGGGCGTGCCGTTCTTCAGCATCTCCGGCTCCGACTTCGTCGAAATGTTCGTCGGCGTGGGCGCCAGCCGCGTGCGCGACCTGTTCGAGCAGGGCAAGAAGCACGCGCCCTGCATCATCTTCATCGACGAAATCGACGCGGTCGGTCGCCATCGTGGCGCCGGCCTCGGCGGCGGTCACGACGAGCGCGAGCAGACGTTGAACCAGCTCCTGGTGGAGATGGACGGCTTCGAGTCGAACGAAGGCGTGATCATCATCGCCGCCACCAACCGTCCCGACGTGCTCGACCCGGCCATCCTGCGTCCCGGTCGCTTCGACCGCCGTATCACCGTGCCGCGCCCGGACATTCGCGGTCGTGAAGGCATCCTGGCGGTGCACACCAAGAAGGTGCCGCTCTCGGGTGACGTCGACCTGAACATCCTCGCGGCCGGTACGCCCGGTTTCGTGGATGCTGATCTCGAGAACCTGGTAAACGAGGCGGCCCTGCTCGCCGCGCGCCAGGACAAAGACTCGGTGACGATGGAAGACTTCGAGCTCGCCAAGGACAAAGTCCTGATGGGCACCGAGCGTCGCTCCATGGTGATGAGTGAGGGCGAGCGCCGCACGGCCGCCTGGCACGAAGCCGGCCACACCATCGTCGGCAAGCTGGTCGAGGGTAACGACTCGGTGCACAAGGTCAGCATCATCCCGCGCGGCGCTGCACTGGGCGTAACCATGTTCCTGCCCACCGAAGACCGTCATTTGATGACCAGCCGGCAAACCAAGGCGCGCATCGCCATGGCGCTCGGCGGTCGCGTCGCCGAGGAGCTCGTCTTCTCTGAAATCACGACTGGCGCGCAAGACGACATCAAGCGCGCCACGCGCCTGGCCCGCGCCATGGTGTGCGAGCTGGGCATGACCAAGCGGCTCGGCCCAGTCGCCTACGGCGAAAACGAAGAGAGCGTCTTCCTCGGCCGTGAAATGACGTCGCGCCGCGAGGACTACTCCGAGACGACTGCCACCGAGATCGACCAAGAGGTGCGCAGCATCGTGGACGAGCAGTACGACAAGGCGCGTCAGGTACTGAGCGACAACCGCGACAAGCTCGACGCCCTGGCGACGGCGCTGCTCGAGCGCGAAACGCTCGATGCGACGGAAATCGAGGCTGTCCTTGCCGGTCGTGATCTGCCGCCCCGGCAACGTACGATCATCCCGACGTACAGCGAAAAGCGCAAAGACAAAGCCGAGAAGCGCAGGCCTGCAAGCATCTTCGGCGCGCCGAAGCCGGCTACTTCCGGAACCTGACGGTTCTAGAAGGGTCTTGTTCTCCTCCGCGCGGTGCCCACTGCGCCGCGCAACCCACCTGACTGGATGGGAAACGAGCGCTCGGCCTCGCCGAGTTTCGTTCACTCCGGCCTTCTGTGTCGATCGCGATCTGGTCTGCCAAGGTCGGTTCACCTCGTTGCAGCTCGCCCGCTAGCGGGCTCGCGATCGCCGTAAAGGTAGTGCGCGCTCGAGCGGAGAGCGGGGGACCAGTCGTGTGGCTGCTGGGGGCCGCATGTCACCTGCAATCCGGACGGTTGCTGCAAGGCGTTCGGCTGCTGCAGTTTTTGCTCCCCCTCGAGCGCCGCAGAACCTTTACGGCGCGAGCTCGCGCAAAGCGCGAGCCAGAACACCCTCAACCGACCTTGAAATTCCAGATCACGATCCGCGATCGAGGGAGGGCCCGGTACACACTCGGCGAGACCGAGCGCCGATCGCGTCAGGTCAATTGGATCGCGAGGGCGCCACGGCGGGGCGCAGAGAAGAACACGAACAAACCGCGCCGATCGCGCTTCAGGTCAGCTGGATCGCGTGGGCGCAGGGGCAGCGCGCGGAGGAGACGAAGACATCCCGCGTCGAGCCATCAGCTCGCCGGTGAAGCCCTAGTCTCTCTGCCGACCAGAGGCCCTCAATGATGATGCCCGTGTCCCTCATTGCCCGTCGGACCGTGCGGATGTCCGTGCGCCATCTCGTCGTCGGTCGCGGCGCGGATACCGATGACTTCGACCTCGAAGTGGAGCGTTTTGCCGGCTAGCGGGTGCTGCGAGTCGACGATGACTTTGTCGCCTTCGACGCCGATCACCCAGATCGGGGCGTGTTCGTCGTTGGGGCCCTCGGCCATGAACGTCATGCCGGCTTCGACCTCCATGTCGGGCGGGAAGGCCTTGCGCGGAATCGCGTCGGGCTCTTCGTCTTCGTCGCGCTCGCCGTAGCCGTCCTCGGGCGCGACGACGATCTTGTCTTTGAAGCCGATGCCCTTGCCGGTCAGCGCCTTCTCCAGGCCGGGGACGATGTTGTCCGCGCCGTGCAGGTAGGCCATCGGCTCATCTGCCGTGGAGGCGTCGAGCACCTCGCCGTCGTCGGCGCGGAGCGTGTACTGCATGATGACGACCTGGCCGTCGGCGATGAGCTGTTCAGGCATGCGACACCACTTACCGCGAACCCGTCGCGCCGCCATCAGTTTTCAAATGCCGTCACGCCAGTCAGCTATTTCCCCGTTGTCGGGGGCGTGACACGCTTTGGCGGCCAGGATGAGCACCCCCGCCGTTGTTTTCGACATCGAGCGACTTGCTCCGACCGACGTGCCTGCAAACGTCGCGCTGTCGCAGAGTGTGGGTTGGAAAGACATGGAGAGCGAGTGGCGCGTGCTGCACCGTGCTGGCGAAGTGCGCGGGGTTCGGCACGCGGGGCGCGTGGTGGTTCAGGGCGTGCTTGGCGATTACGGAACTGCGGCCACACTCGCCAAGATGATCGTCGCGACCGAATGGCAGCGCCGCGGTCTGGGCGCGCGACTGCTCGACGGGTTCTTGGCCGACGCAGACGCGCGCGGGACGCCAGTCGGGCTGTGCGCGACCGATCTTGGGCGGCCGCTCTACGCGTCGCGAGGGTTCGAGGTGTCGGGCGAGCTGATGATTTTGACAGGCACGCCGAACCTGGGAACAACTACGCCGGGTTCGGTCGTTGGTCCGCTGGATGTGCAGCGCGCCGTCGATCTCGATCGCCGTTTCTCCGGCTGTGACCGCAGCCGTATGTTGCGCGCGCGCTTCGACGAGGCAGGCGCGAAGGTCGCGCTCGCGGACGGCGAAAACGGCTTCGGCTTGGCGAGTCAGCAGGGCGCGGGCACGTTGCTGGGTCCACTGCTGGCCGAAACCGAGCAAGGCGCGCAGGCGCTCGCGTTGGCGCTGTTTGCGGCCGCTCCCGGCCCCGTGCGCATCGACGTTCCGCGACAGCACGCGGCGTTTCGGCAGTGGCTCGAAAGTCTGGGCCTGCGCGAGCAAGCGTTGCGCATCGAAATGGCCCGTGGGGCGAAGCGCATGCCGTGGCAGGCGCCGCAGCGCTTTGCCTTGGCGACGCAAGCTTGGGGCTAGCGCATGACACGGGCCGCGTACCTGCGTGGCGTAGCGCTACTCACGCTTGTAGGCTGCCGGCATTCCGATGAGCCCGAGGTCGTCGCTCGCAGCACCGCATCGGCGTCTGCGACGGCCGCGCTGTCCGCCCCGAACGTGGCGAGCGATATCGAAGTATCCGGTCTACGCGTCCGCAGCGGCTCGTTCACGGCTCGCAGTGCGCGGCCCGGCGCTGCTCCGTCGCTCTGGGGTTTCAGTGACTTGGCTTTCGATCCGAACAAGCTACGGCTCGAGATCGAGCTTGCCAAAACCGGCGCACCGCTCGCCCAGCTGCTCCCGCCCGGCGGCTTGGCGGTCGTGAACGGCGGCTATTTCGAGGCTGATTTTCGGCCCAGTACCTGGCTCAAGAACGACGGGGTCGATCTCGCGCCGAAAAGCGATACGTCCAAGGGCGGCGTTCTGGCGGTCGGCGCGGCTGGCGTCTACTTGGGTTCGTTCGCAGGTCTTGGCTTCGAGCCAGAGCTCGCGCTCCAAAGCTTTCCACTGATCGTCGAACCAGACGGCAGGCCCGGTATCCACAGCGACGACGGTCGCCGGGCAGCGCGCACGGTCGTGTGCCTAGTCGGCGGCAGCTTGCACTTCATCGTGATCGCGGCGCCGCGCGGCGAGGGCCCGACGCTGTTCGAGAGCGCGGCCTTGATGCGCGAAGCGCCGCCCCGCGGCTTCGGTTGTCGCGTGGCGTTGAACCTCGACGGTGGACCTTCGACTGGGGTGTGGTTCGGGTCGCAGGTGGCCGCCAAGCAGCGAGCGCCGTTCTCGCCGGTTGGCTACGCGATCGCCATTTTGTCGCGCTGAGCACGGTCGACCAGCGTTCTCGAATCAGAGCAGCGTGCGCGCGCGTTCGAGCAGCCGGTCGCGCTGATTCATGTTCGGATCGTCGACGACCTCGTCGAGCAACGCTCTCAGGATCCGGCCCAAATCCGGGCCGGGCTTCATGCCCAACTCCTGCATCAGCACGCGCCCGTCGATCGCTAGGTCTTTGGTGCTGAAGGCCGCACCGGCCGCCAGGATCCGCTCGACATGGGCCTTCAGCGCCGCCAGTGCCTCCAAATCGGGGCTGCAGTCTCGGCCTTTGCCGCGCACGTCGGCGTCGTTGAGCAGGTACAAGTCCGGCACCAGCTCCGGCGTCACGCGCCGAATCCAGCGCCGCACGGCGGCGTCGGACCAGCTCGAGTCGTAGCAAATCAGGTGATGCCGCACGAGCGCCACGATGTGCTGGCGCTGCTCGTTCGAAAAGCGCAGCCGCGACAAGAGTGGCTCGACCATCTCGGCGCCGATCCGCTCGTGCTCGTAGAAGGTGTAGTCGTTGGTCTTGTCGCTGAACGCACGCGAGCGCGGCTTGCCGACGTCGTGCAGCAACGCGGCGACGCGTAGCGTAGGCGCGAGCGGCGCCGAGTCCAGGCAGCTCATCGCGTGACCCCATACGTCGAACGCGTGGTATTTGTTCTGCTCGCAGCCGACCGACTCGAGCATCTCGGGCGCGGTGATCGCCAACAGCCCGTGATCTTTCATGACGTCGAAGGCGCGACTGGGTTTTTTCGCCTTCATCGTCTTCAGCCACTCGTCGCGGATCCGCTCGGCGCTCACCTTGCGGTAGCTGTCGAGGGACGGCTCGATGGCGCGCGCCGTTTCGGCTTCCAGCTCCAGCTCCAAGCTGGCGACGAAACGCGCGCCGCGCAGCACGCGCAGCCCGTCTTCGGCGAAACGCTCGCTCGCGACGCCGACTGCGCGCAGCGTGCGGCGCGCCAGATCGGCGGCGCCGTCGAACGGATCGATCAAGCGATCTTCGAGCACGTCGTAGGCGATGGCGTTGATCGTGAAGTCACGCCGCGCCAAATCGTCCTTGATATCGTCGACGAAATACACGGCATCCGGGCGACGACCGTCGCTGTACGTGGTTTCGCCTCGCAGCGTCGTGACCTCGTATTGTCCCTTGCTCATCAGCACCGTGACGGTGCCGTGTTGGATCCCGGTCGGGATCACGCGCCGAAACAGCTTGGTCACCTGCTCTGGCAACGCAGAGGTGGCGATGTCCCAATCACCACGCGCGCCATCGTTGCCGGCTTGGCGCAGCAGCTCATCGCGCACACAGCCGCCAACAATCCACGACCGATGCCCGCTCTCTTTCAAGCGCTGGCAGAGCTCGCGCACTTCGCTCGGCACGGCACTTTGCAGTTGCTCGGTGGACAGGCTCGTCACGGGACGCGATTTAGCACGGTCCTTCGCGGGCGAGGGAGCTCAGGGCCGCGCGGCCCGCTTCGCTCAATCCCAGGGGTTGACGATTTCACCGCCGCCCATGCCGCCCTTTTTCTTGGGCTTCGGCTCGGGCTTCGCTTCGGGAGCCTTCTTGGGCACGGGGCGGGCGTTGCCACCGCCACGTGCCGGCATGCGCTCGAGCTTGACGGTTTCGCGCGGCTTGCTGCCGTCGACTGCTAGGTCGAGCTCTTTGTAGCCATCCATGCGGATTGTCAACGCAACCGTCTTGCCTTCTTCGACCTCGAGCAAGACTGGGCTGACGCCCAAGTCTTTGTCGGCTTGGAACACATGCGCTTCTTGCGGCGAGACGGCGATCGCCACCTGCTTGGTCAGCGTGAGCGCCTCGGGCGCGGCCGTGGCGGCGAGCGGCGCCGACACCAGCGCGGGCTTGGGGCTGACCACCGAGTCGGGTTGCGCGCTGATCTGGCTGCTCTTGGCGAAGATGCCACCGACGATCGCGACGGCTGCCGCGACACCGGCCAGGCCAGCGATCAGCGGCCATTTGCTGCTGCGCCGACCGCTCGCTGGCGACGCCGGTACCGGCTCCGGCATGTGCGGCTTCTTAAAATAGTCGGCCGGCACGTTGAAGCCGCCCGAGCGCGACATCATTTCAGGCACGGCGTCCGGCACGCTACCGGCCTTGAGCTTGTCGAGGTCGGCGATCAGCTCGTCCATCGACTGGTAGCGATGTTCGGCGCGCTTCGACAGGCACTTCAGCACGATCGCTTCGAGCCCGGGTGGCACCTCTTGCGGCTGCGGCACGAGCGCGCGGATCGGAACCGGCGCCTTGTACATGTGCTGGGTCAAGATGCCCATGAAGTTGTCGGCATCGAACGGCACGCGCCCGCTCGCCAGCTCATACAAAATCACGCCGAATGAATAGACGTCACCGCGATGATCGACGGGTTGCCCGGCGGCTTGCTCGGGCGACATGTAGTGCGGTGTTCCGAACACCGCACCGGCGCGTGTCAACTTGGCGCCCTCACCAGACGTCGACACCTTGGCGATGCCGAAATCGAGGATCTTGACGAAGTCTTTCTCGCCGCCGCGATGGATCAGGAAAATGTTGTCCGGCTTCAGATCGCGATGAACGATGCCGGCCGCGTGCGCCGCCGACAGGCCTTCAGCCAGCTGACGCGCGATGTTGATGATGCGCGGTACCGGCACGGCTTGCCCGCCGTCGACGATTTTGGTCAGCGGTTGGCCGGCCAAAAACTCCATCACGAAGTAGGTCGCGCCATCCTGAAACCGGCCGAAATCACTGATGTCGATGATGTGCGCATTGCCGATGGTCGAAGCCGATTTGGCCTCGTTCAGGAAGCGCTCGGTCACTTCGGCGTCGCGCGCGAGGTCCGCACGCAGCACCTTCATCGCGACCTTCTTGCCGATGATGGTGTGGACGCAGCGGTACACCACGCCCATGCCGCCTTCGCCAAGCAGCGCTTCCACCTTGTAGCGCCCGTCGATCGTCGCGCCCAGGTACGGATCTTCTCGCATCTTTACCAGACGCGACGCCGTCACGCTTTCGATGTCGGGAAACGAGATGCTGCCGGGCGAGATCGTGACGACTTTCAGACCGGGGGCGCCGGGCGCGCTCGACGCTGACGCGGTAGCGATCTCGGTGCGCTGCTCGGACTTAGGCACCGAGGGCGGCGCGAGCTGGGTGGCTCCTACCGGCGCGGTCGCAGGACCCGTGCCCGATGCGGGCCCGTTGATGTTGGACGGCCAGTTGCCGCTCGAACCGACGCTGCGCACGGGTCGCGGCGGGACTTTGGGCATGGCCTTTTTCTGATCCGTCATCGACTCGCTCAGTGCTTCCTACGTCCGGGTCGCGCCGCCGCTCTATGCATAATCCAACTGCGGCTGGGATTCCACCATGGCTACAATTGGCCTCGGTGGTTGTCAAAAACCTGCGTTCCCCGCTGCAAACTGTGGGCCCGAGCCCCTGATTTGAATAAATGGCCGATCCACTGCGATCTCTTGCACGAGACCGTGAACGTCGGTCCGCAACCGTTGCAGGGGAACGACACCTTGTGCCAGCGAGCCTGCGCGCCGGTGCAGTCGCGAAAGGTGGGTGAGCGGCGCACGCGGCGTGGGCAAAAGCTGCTACAGCGGCGCTTGATGGGTTTCCCGCTCGACCTAGCGATGCGCTACATGGGCTCGAAGAAGCGAGCCTTCATCTCGGTTGGAACCATGTTCGCGACGCTCGGGGTGGCGCTCGGCGTGGGCGCGCTGGCGACGGTGATGAGCGTGACCGGTGGCTTTCGCGCGCAGTTTCGCGAAAAGGTGCTGGGCGTCAACGCCCACGTCCTGGTGCTGAAGTACGCCACCGACTTTCGCGAATACCGCCAGGTCATGGAAAAGATGAAGGCGGTGCCAGGCGTGACGGGCGTGGCGCCGTTCGTGATCAACCCGATGATGATCACGCATGGTGATCGCACTGCGACCGGCGTGCTGCTCAAAGGCGTCGACCCGAGCAAGGTGAAGGCGGTCCTCGATTTGCCGCGCCACATCGTCGAAGGCTCGCTCGAGGGGATGCGTCTAGCGGACTCCAAGCCGCCGGATCGCCGGCGCAAGGGGCTGATTGACGACGTCCTGGAAAGCAAGCTGAGCGAGGTCGGACCCGACGGCGATCCCTTGCCGCCGTTGCCGCGCACCGCACCGTCGGCGGGTTCCTCCGCGGCGCCGAGCACGGGCGCTGCACCAACCAGAGCCTCCGCGATCAAGCAAATCGAAGAAGTGGTGAAGGCGGAAGCGCTCGCGCCGGATTTGGACTCGCACGCCAGCAACTGGACCGGCTCGCAGGGCGCGAAAAAGCCCGGCGCATACGCGGCGGAAGCGGGGGACGACGACTTCGTCGTGCCGCAAGGTGGGCCGGTCGGAAACATCGTGCCCGACGGCGGCTATTCCGGTGATTTGCCGGAGGATGACGCGCTGCCGCCGGAGTTGAACACCGACCCGTGTCGCGATCCAGCAGCGATCAAGAAGCTGCCCGGCATCATCATCGGCATTACGTTGAAGCGTAACCTCGAGGTCCACCTGGGTGATTGCCTGCAGGTGACGAGCCCGACGATCGGCTTTTCGTACTCGCATGGCAACATGCGCGCGCCAGTCGCCAAGCAGTTCCGGATCACCGCCGTGTTCGACGCCGGCTTCGATCAATACGACTCGAAGCTGGTGTACACCGACTTGTATGAAGCGCAGGCCTTCTACGACACCGGAGACAGCGTCACTGGCGTCGAGATGAAGGTGTCGGACATCGAGAACGCGCGCGACGTTGCGCGCGAGATCGACCACCGGCTCGCCAACGGCGTCTACCACACGCTCGACTGGGAAGAGCTGAACCACGGGCTGTTCACGGCGCTGCGCATCCAGCAGCTGTTGATGAGCTTGGTCCTAGCGTTGATCATCGTCGTCGCCGCGTTCACGGTGATCGCGACGTTGATCATGGTCGTGCTCGACAAGAAGAAAGAGATCGCGGTGATCAAGGCGATGGGCGCGTCGAACAGCGCGGTCCTGCGTGCTTTCCTTTATCAGGGCGGCATCATCGGCGTGTTCGGAACGGTATTCGGGCTCTTGCTGGGCATCATCGTGTGCAAGCTTTTGCTGGTTTACGCCCTGCCGCTCGACCCCAAGGTGTATTTCATCTCGCACCTGCCGGTGCAGGTCCGACCGATCGAATTCCTGCTCGTCGGCGTCTTCGCGATCTTGGTCTGTCTGACCGCGACGATCTGGCCTGCCGTGCACGCGTCGCGCCTGCGCCCCGCCGAGGCTTTCCGCGAGCAATGAGTGGCTAGGGGCTGCCGCCCTGCAGCCTAAATCGCAGAAGCTTCCGTGCCGGCTCAAGGTCGCGTGGGCCGAAGAGGAATCAACAGGAAGGCGGCTCACCATTGGTCTCATTTCAGTTGGTGACCCCGCCCGCCGATCCTGGCTTCTGGCTGCGTTTTCGCTGCGCTCCGATGCTCACGTAGCAACCTACGTTCCGCTTCGGTGCTCGCGAAAGCCTTGCCAGAAGCCAGGCTTGGCGGGTGGGCGGCTGAAAAATGAGACCAATGGTCAGACGAAGGCGGGAAGGCGGGAAGGGGGCGAGAACGCATTTCTTGTTTGCGAAGAGCAAACAAGAAATCGTTGCCTCCAGGGGTCGCTCACGACATCGCTCCTGGTGCGAGTGAAGCGCCTACCTGGATAGTCAGCCCACCCAAAAATCCTTCCCGCCTTCCCGCCTTCCTGTTGTCTCGTGCTCGCGCTCCCGTCGCGCGGGGTTACCGAGTGACGCTACGGAAGTTTCTGCGAGGCGGGCCGCGGCGTGGCAGCCCTCAGCCGCACAGTTTGTGTTCGAGCAGCCCGACCAGGCGCGCGCGCAGCTCTTGGGCGCGGAACGGCTTTTGGACGAAATCGTCGGCACCTGCGGCAATCGCGGCGTGGGCGTCGGCGCAGGTCGGGTCTTGGCCGAGCAAGAGCACGCACGGGCGCGCGTTGCCTTGCGAGTGCGACAGCGCTTGGCACAGATCGCCGCAATCTAGCCCGGGCAAGAGCGAGTCGAGCACGATCACGTCGACGGCTTGTTGGCGCAGGATGTCGAGCGCGTCTTCGACGCTGCCGACGGTCTGTACGCTTGCGCCCCAACCTTGAATCAGCTGGCTGACGATGATCGCGACTGGTGCGCTGCCGCTCACCACGAGCGCGCTGCTGCCGGGCGGCAGGCTTTGCTCGGCGGCGAGCAACGAACGGGACGAAGGCCGACCATTGCCGTTGGCGAAGTGTCGCAGCCGGAGCTGGTCGCGCTCTTCGAACGTGACCCGCAGCGCATCGCCGCGATCGATGACGCGCCCCGCGACCGACGTCGTTTCTTCGCCGACGAAGAACGTAGCCAGCAGCCACTGTCCGTCTTTTACGGCTTCGCCGTCCAGCGCGAGATCCGTATCTTCCGCGTCGAGAGCCCGTTCGAGGGCTCCGAAGTCTTCGAAGCGATAGCTGACCTTGTGCAAGCCGGCAGAGCCTAGCCGTGCCTCCGCGGGAGCGCCAGCTATCAGCGTTGATTGCGCAGCGTGCCGAGCCAGAGAAAAGCCAAGCTTGTGCCGACGAGCGCGACGAGCGCACCCAGCTGCGATAGCTCGAGCACCGCGGCGCCGCCCAGCAGGTTTCTCACGTGGCCTTTTGGCCACGGAAAAGCCAAAAACGAATCGCCCGCGCCTAGTAGAAAATCCGCTGCCACCAGCCACGAACGGCCCTGGCCACGGCGCCCGTAAGCGGAAGCTCCGACCAAAGCGGCGACGTAGGCGGGCCCCGACACGACCCCGATCCAGACGCTGGTCAGCGCGTCGACGGCGGCGGCTGGATCGCTCAGACCGCGCGTCACCAGCACGACGACCAGGCTGCTGAGCGCCGCGAAGCCTGCGGCCAGCAGCGCCGCTGGCAGGCTGAGCCCGAGCGTCAATGCGCGTCGATCCAAGCCGTGGCGGGCGAGCGGCAGCACGGCTTCGCGCAGGCTCGTCGCGTTGCACACACGGCCGACCAAGAAGTAGCAGAACAACGGCAGCGCGATGCCGAACGCGCCGCCCGACAACGCGCGATCCGCAGCGCCGACGGCGCCGTGCGCGCGCTCGAGCAACGCGACGCCGAGCTCGAACGAAAACGCCAACGCCGCGGCGACCAGCGTCGCGCGCTGGTTGAGTCGCGCGCGCGCCATGTCGATACCGGCGCGAATGCTCATGGTGTCCCCGTAACGTTGGTGGCGCGCGCGGGGCCGTGCGCGGGTGCAGTCGCGAACGCGGCGCGCGAGGCTTCGTACGCGCCGCGCGCAAAACCGGCGCGCGCCGCCAACAGCGCTTCGACCGGCGGCACGGCGGCTTCGATGCGGCGGATCTCCAGATCGTGTTGGCGCGCGACGGCGATTAGCTCCTGCACGGTGACGTCGAGCGCGGGGCCGATGACTTTGAGCGAGTCGGACGCGGCGCCGAGCTCGGTCGACAAGCCGTGCGGCGAGTCGAGCAGTAGCTGCGCCAGCGCGCGCGCATCTTTGCTCTCGACCACCACCTGTTGCCAGGGTCCGGCGCCGAGTCGCGCCGCCGTGTTGACGCCTTCGCGCAGTCGGCCGAGCTCGACGCACAGCCAACGGCCGCCGAGCAGCGTTGCGTCGGCGGCGCTGGTGGTCGTGGTGAGGACGATCGCGCCGCGCAGCGTGTGTGCCGCGAGCCGCGTGAGCACGAAGGCGGCGGGCACCAACGTGGTCAACGGCTCGTGCAGCACGACCAGCTCGGCGGCGTCGTGCGCCAGCGCCAATGCCAGCGCGATGCTGCGCGCTTCGCGTTGCCCGAGGCCGCTGGGCACGAGGCCAGCCAGCTCGGCAAGGCCAGCTTCGGCCAGGATTTGCGCGGCGGCGTTGGGTGCCGCTGGCCCGGTACCGCGAGCCGCAAGCACCTGCGCCACGCCATCCTGCACCGTCTTGGCTGGCGGCAGCGCCTCTTCGTCGAAGAGCGCGGCGATCTTGCGGCGCGTGGCCGGCCACGCCGAAGGCGCGATGCCGTCGAGCCACACCTGGCCGCGGCGCGGTGGCTCACGCCCGGTCACGACCGCCACCAAACTGCACAGCGGTTCACGCTCGCTCGACAGCACGACGTAGCGGCCGGGCGTAAGCGTAAGCTCGGCGCCGCGCAGCTGTCCGAGCGCGGCGGCGCGCAATTGAGCACGCATCAGCGAAAGCTCCGGGCCATCTGCTCGAGCAGCCAGGCGAATGCGCCGGGCAGGCTCGGCACCTGCACGCCCATGCCCGAACCGAACAGCCATGGCCCCAAGACCAGCGCCAGGAGCAGCAGCCGCCCACGACCCGGCAGCCAGCCGCTGCACGCGCGCGCCAGCGGTGCCAGTGTGCCGCCGACCAGCGCCGCGTACGGAACCGTGAACAGCGCCAAGACCAGTGCCACCACCGAGCCATGCAGCGTGCGGAAACGCAGCGAGAGCGCCAGCGCCAGCAGCAGGCCCGGAACCAGAACCGTGGTGCTGAGCCGCAGCGCGCCGGCGATTGTGCGAGCGCGTTCGAGCGAAAGCTCGCCGACGCCGCGCAACCGAGCCAGGCCGGTCAGGCCTTGGGCGGTGTCGCGCGCCGCGAGATCGGTCGCGAGCGACAACGCACCGACGCCGGCTACCCACGATGCCGTGCCGAGCGCGCGGGCCCACAGCTGGGCCGAAGTAGCGAACGAAGCCGGGCCGAGCAGCGCCAGCACGGCGTAGCTGAAGCCGACACCGAAGCTGTAGATCCGCCCGAGCCTGAGGCCCCACAGCCCTTTTTGCGCGCGGCTACAAAAGCGAACCAAAGCTCGCGGAAAAACGCCGGCCTTGGGCAAGAGGCTTTCGGCGGTCAGACTCGTCACGTGCGCGGAGCATAGAGCTTTCCTGCACGCTTGTCGCGCTAGCGTCGCTGCTTGCTGCGACGCTGCCAGAGCATCGCCGATGGGTCGCCCAGTGCTTCGAGCGCTTGCGCCATCGCGTAGGTCGCGACCGGCGAGTTGGGGTCGAGGGCCAATGCGCGTTTGGCGGCGCCGACCGCCAGCCGCGGTTGCCCGCGCAGTAGCTCGGCGGTGGCGAGCCAGCCGAGCGCCGTCGCGGCAATGTCGTCATGCCCGTAGCCGAGCGGCGACAACAGCTCGACCGCGCGCGCGACGTCACCTTTGCGCAGCAGGCTGCGGGCAGCCAACAACGTCAGCTCGGGCGTGTCCGGGAAGCGCTCGCAGGCCGCTCGCGTTACGGCTTCGGCTTCGTCGACGCGCCCGAGGCGCAGCAGGGTCTCGGCCAGACCCTGCAACGCTTGCGGTTCGTCCGGCGCGACTTCGCTCAGGCGCCGGAATTGCACCAGCGCTTCTTCGAGCATGCCCGCGTCGAACAGCAGCCGCGCGAGATTGGCGCGCGCCGGCGCAAAACCCGGATCGACCGCTAGCGCATCGTAGTAGTGGCGCGAGGCTTGGTCGGGTAGCGCCTGGCGTTCGGCCAGGATGCCGAGCGCGTGGTGTGGCTGCGCGACGTCGGGGTTCAGTCGCCTGGCGCGGGTGAACAGCTCGCGGGCGCGCGTGAAGTTGCCGCGCTGCAGCTCGACCAGGCCCTGGTTCACCAGCGCCTCGACGAAGCGCGGGCTGTACTCGAGCGCCAGGCTCAGCCGGGCGTCGGCGGTCTCGAGGTCACCCCGCGCCAGGGCCTCCGCCCCCGCGCGGTTGAGGGCAATCGCCTTCGACGGCAAGGGAGCGGCTCCAGCACATCCAGCCAGCGAAAGGCCCATCCCGAAGAGAATCCAAGCCGATCGGTGCATGCCCCCCGGTCGGTCGGCGGCGGGGCCGGTTGCGGAAAACCTGGAGCCTTGCTACCCGAAGCCGGCATGTCGAGCGCTGAAGGGCCCCAGGAACCGACCAAGGCGACCGCGTCGCCGGAGCCGGAGCAACCGGCAGCGCCGCTCGCGGCCCCCAAAAAGAAGAAGAAGAAGGCCAAGCCGCCCGAACCCCCGCCGCCGATGACGGAAGACGAGATCGACTCGCCGACCAAGCAAACGCTCGGCATGCTCGGCGTGATCGGCATCATGACCTTGTGCATGTGGATCTTCGCGCGCGGCGGCTGCAACTACCACCCGCCGAAAGAGACGCGCGACCCGCGCAAGATCGATCTCGTCGACTTGGCACGCGACCCGAAGGACGCTGCGATGGAGTTCGAGCTGCGCTGGTCGACCAAGAGCTGGGGCGGCGCGATGGAGCTCGCCAAGGGGCCGATGGCCGAGCAGGTCAAGCAGCAGCAGCAGGCGTGCGACGCCAACCCGGCGTGCGTGCAGAAGGCGTCGGACCTGCGTGCCACCGTCTTGGTTGCGGGCGAGCTGCTCGAGCGCGACCCGCTGCACTCGGTGTCGCGCATCGTCACCACCGGTACGGGTCCCAACCCCGAGCGGCACATCATTCGTGTCGAGCGCGATCAGCAGATCTGGAAAGCCGTCTCACGCGAGGTCGACGACGGCAGCTTCAAGCCGCAGCCGCAGCCGCAGTTCGTGGCCCACGAGCGCGACGGCCAGATGCTGATGCGTCAACCGGGCATGCCCGGCACCGGCGCGGAACCCAACAGCTCGGTCGATCCAAACGCCAAGAAATAGCGCCTCAGCGCTTTGGCGGGCGAGCCGCCCGAACGAGAGCGAAACAACAGGAAGGCGGGAAGGCGGGAAGATCTTGGGGTGGGCGACCGCAGCAACCTGGCTTCATACCCAACACGAGCCGCCATCTTGCAACGACCACGGAGGCAATGATTTCTTGTTTGCTCTTTCGCAAACAAGAAATGCTTTCTCGGTCCTTCCCGCCTTCCCGCCTTCCTGTTGTCCCACTCGACCAACTTGGCCGCGCGACGCTACGGCAGTTTCTGCAAGGAGAGCTGCGGTGCGGCAGCCAACGAACGGTTACAGCTCGGCCAGCCAGCGCGACAGCGTGCGGCGCGACGGCACGCCCGCCGACACGCGCTTGATCATGCCGTCCTTGCCGATCAACACGAACGTCGGCAGCAGCGACACGCCGTAGGCGCGCTGCACGCTGCCGTCGTCGACCGCTACCGGGTAGGCGATCGGCCAGCTCTCCTGCACGCGGCGCGCCGCGCGCGCGTCGCCGTCGACGCTGACGCCGACGAACACGACGCCGGACTTTTCGGCATCGCGGTACACTTCATCGACCATCGGCGCTGCGTGCTCACAGGCGCCGCACCAGCTGGCGAAGACCTCCATCAGCACCGGACGGCCGTGCTGCTCGTCCAAGCGAAACATGCCGCTGCCATTGGCTAGCGGCAGTTGAAACGGCTTGGCCGTGGTGCCCTCGTGCGGGCCCGAAGCGCCGCGCGTTACCAGCACGCCGAACAGGCCGGCAATGCCGGCGTACATCGCCCAATCGACGGCTTTCGACAGCTTGCTGCGCCCGGGAACGCGTTGGACTTCAGTCGTGGTGTTCACGGTGCCAGCAATCGCCGCCCGAACCCAAACCCCGCTACCGCCAACGCAAACACGATCATGCCATGCGCAAAGCACGCATGAAAAAGCTCATGGCTCGGACACGCCACGCTCATGCCCGCCCCCGACGTGAGCCCACCGATCATGCCGATGGTCGCGCCAGAAATCCCCGGATTGTACGGATCGGTCTTTCGCCATGCGACCATCGCGCCGCCAGCGACGAGCGCGCCGAAGAACAGCGCCACCAGCCCGCAGCCGATCGCGTGTGCACCCGAGTAACCTTGCGTGAACTTAGCGAACGCAAAATGCTCGGTCGAGAGCAGCCCCAAGTAGGTGATGAAGACGATCGGCACGCCGAGCACGAGCCCGAGCCGCAGCGCGCGCGAGCCGCGCTTGCCCGGCGGTCGCGCGAGCGCCACGAAGATCAAGATCGCCTGCGCGCCCAGCCAGCCCATCGCGCCGAACAGTGCGGTGCCGACCCACGCCGAGGGACGGTGATCGGTCACGGCGTACCAAGTGTAGGTAGCCGACAGCAACACCGACAAACCCATCGTCAAGAACGCGCGCCCGATCGCCGAGACGCCGCGCTCTTTGCACAGACCCTTCGTGCAGACACCCTTGATGGCCTGCGTGCACGTCTCGCTGGGCGCGACCGTTGCGCCCGGCCAGGCGAGATCTGCGAGGGGGTCCTTCTGAGTCATGTCTTGCCGGGCTGTTGAGGACGCCGGCCGATTCCGGGCCGTGGCTTCGTTTTCGCTGCGGCGAGCGGCGAGGCTCGGAGCGGCTTGTCGGTCATGTGGGGCTTTGGGGTCATGCGGATCGTTGAAAGGTTTCGAGCTCTTTGCGCAGGTGGTTGTACCCGCGGTGCACTCGAAGTTTGACCGCAGTTTCGGTCGTGCCAAGCACGCTGGCTGCTTCTTGAATGCTCAAGCCAGTGATCTTGGTGAGCTCGATGGCTTCCCGGTAGCTCTCGGGCAATCTTTGCAGTGCGATTTCGAGCGCATCCGACATCTCGGCCGGTAAAGCTGGGGCTTCCGGGCGTGGTTCGGGCATCGTTCCATCGGCGCTCAAGTCTTCATTCCTTACGGCAGCCGCCCGCCGCTCGTCCAGAAAGGAACGCCGCGCGATCGCCACGGCCCACGGCAAAACCGGCGCACCTTTGAGGTAGCTGGCGCGGGCGCGGTGCACCTTCGTGAAGGTGATTTGCAGCAAATCCTCCGCCCGAGCGCGGTTGCGAGTCAGTCGGAGCAGGTAACCCATCAGTGTTGGCGAGAGCTTGCGGTACAGCCCGTCGAACGCGTCGGCGTTGCCGTCGACGTACCGTTCCATGAGCTCTTCCGCGGTATTCGCGGAAATATCTGGGCTACCCGGCGCGTCCAAGCCTGCGTGTCGTATACCGGCCCACAGTGGAGCGCTAGAAGATGCCCACAAACCGGTTTTACGCGACTCGGATCCCTCAAGTTTCTTGGATTTTAATCAAGCGTCGGCCGCGGGGCTTGTTTGGTGCGCAACCCCGCGGAATCCCTGGACGCTTGAGTAGGGGTTAAATCAGCGACTTCAGGTCGAGCATCTCCTCGACGTCGGGCATCAGGACCAGCTCGACGCGGCGGTTCTGCTTCCTGCCGTCGTCCGCCTCGTTGTTGGCGACCGGGTCGGTGTCGCCGTAGCCGGCGGCATGCAGGTGGTCTGCCGACAAGCCACCCCCGCCTTGCTTCGCGTCGACCGGCGCGACCAGATACAAGAGCACTTGGCGAGCACGCATCGCCGACAAACCCCAATTGTCGCCGAAGCGACCGCCCTTGAGTGGCTTGTTGTCGGTGTGACCAGCGACCTGGAAATAGCGACCTGAAAGCTGCTTGTCGTTGCGCAGTACGTCGGCGACGGCGTCGAGCACCTTGTCGCCTTCTTTGCTCAGCCTGTCGTCGCCAGACGCGAACAGCACGTCGCCAGGCAAACGAATCACCATGCGGTTGCGACGGATCTCCACCTTCAAGCCGAGCTCGGTCAGCTTCTTCAGCTTCTCGCGCAACAGCTCGAAGCGTTGCTTGATGCGCTCGAGCTGAGCGGCGCGCTCTTGGTACTCCTTGAGTGCGCGCTGCAGCTCTTCGATGTTCTTGGAAAGCTCTTTGTTGACGGAGCCGGTCTGCGCGAGTTGCTGGTTGATCGTGTCGAGGTTGACGCCCATCTTCTGGAGTTGGTCTTTCAGATCGCCGACCTGCTTTTGCGCTGTGTCGAGGTCGGCCTGGGTGCGAAGGCGCTCACCCTCGTTGGCTTTGCTCTGCTGCGCCAGCGCCTGGTACTTGGCGAGCTGCGCCTTCCATTCGTCTTCGCTGTATCCGCAGCCGCTGATCAGCGCCGCGCACACGCCTACCGAGAGCAACTTCCGAATCGACATCGACTTCATCTCCTGGCCTCACTCGGGGAGGGCACGCAAAGAAACCGATTTGCGCAGCCGCGTAAAGCACGGCTGTATTTTCACTTCGGCGGTCCCGATCGCCTCGCGATCCTCGCGGGTTTAACCACGGATTTTGCGCCTGGCCTCGCCGGGGTTCCTGGGTCCGGCTTCACATCCGATCGCGATCTGCTGGTGCCAAGGTCGGTTGGGGGCGATCCGGCTCGCGCGCCAACGCGCGCTCGCGAACCCTGGAACGGCAATGTCAAGCTCGAGACCGCGTGAACCGCGGGCTCACGGGCGCACGCCATCGTCACATTGCAGAGCACGATGCGTCACCGTCCTACCCGTTTTAAGGCACGTACGCGACGTATATGTCGTTGGCGTGACTTTTGACTGGGCGACTGTGGAGTTTCGGGGGAGGCAGTTGCGTAGTTTTTCCCGGAACGACACCGGAACGTCATCGGCCTTCGCCAATGTCCACCCGTTCCCGCTCATGGTGGGAACTGGAGAACTATGAACATTAACCTAATCAAGACATCGGCCAGTTTGGCGGCCATCGCGAGCATCCTCGCGGCTAGCGGCGCGGCGCGCGCCACGGACAGAGGTGATTGCGCGGCTTACCTGCAGGCTCTGCCACACGTCTACGTGGCTGGCTCGAGCGCAGTGAAGCCACTGGTGCAGAAGATCACCGACGCGCTGATCGCGACGGAAGTCGTGATCTACGTGTCGCAAGGCTCCTGCTTCGGCGTCGACGACATCTTCAACAGTGCCGCTCTCCCGACGGGCGCCGGCCTTGGCATCCTCGGAACGGCCGACACTTGCACCGTCCCGGCGGCCACCAAAGCGGACGTCGGCGCGTCCGACGTGTTCGCGACCAGCTGTGCCGGCGTCGATGCGGTCCCGGCCGGCATCGGTGATTTTCAAGGCCCAATCCAGGTCATGAACGTCGTCGTGCCGAAGGGTGCGAAAGCCGCCATCCAGTCGATCAGCGCCGAAGCTGCGTACCTGGTGTTCGGCTTCGATCCCTCGTCGAACAACCCCGCGACCGGCAAGTCCTATGCTGACGGTACGCCCTGGACGGTCAAGGACGACGTGTGGATTCGTGGTCCTGGTTCCGGCACGCAGAGCATGATCGGAAAGGCCGCTGAGTTGCCTCCGGCAAGCTGGGCGCTGAACAACTACACCGACGCCGCGGCGACTCCCGTCAAGCATGCGGTCGCGGGCGGCAGCGCCGAGATTGTGACGCGCGTCGGCGGCGCCACCAACCTCGACAGCACGATCGGCATCTTGGCCTCGAATGAGCTCGACGATGCGCGCGCCACGGTCCGCGGCCTGGCGTTCCAGGCTAAGGGTCAGAGCTGCGGCTACTGGCCGGACTCGTCGTCGAGCGCCAGCGACAAGCTCAACGTGCGCGTCGGCAAGTACGACATTTGGGGCCCGCTCCACATGTACACGAAGGTCGGAGCGAACAAGAAACCGAGCAAGATCGAAGCCGCTGATCTGATCGCGTACGTTCGCGGCGAAAAGGATCTGCCCGGCACGACCTTCGCCGACGACATCGTCGCGATCGAGACCAAGAAGAACCTGGTGCCGGTCTGCGCGATGCAGGTGAGCCGGGAATCCGAGATTGGCGAGCTCACCAGCGTGAACCCGACGTGCAGCTGCTGGTACGACAGCAAGCGTGGCGGAGACGTCACGGCCTGCGAAGTCTGCACTACCGCCGCAGACTGCACCGACAAGACCAACATCTGCAGCCGCGGCTACTGCGAGGCAAACTAATGATAACGCGCAAAAAATCTTTCTTCTCGAATCCGCTCGTACTGGTCTCGCTCGCCTCGGTCATGGCCTTCGCCGCAGCTTGCGGCGGCGATGACAGCAGTGGTGGCAACCCGACCCCGAACGGTGGCAGCAAGGCCACTGGCGGCAGCGGCTCGACGGCTGGTAACAAGGCGACCGGCGGCAGCAGCGCCGGCAAGACCGGCACGCCGACGGCCGGCACCTCGCCCGTAGAAATGGGTGGCGGCGGCGCTGGTCCCACGCCCGTCGTCCCCGACGGTGGCGCGGGTGGCGCGGCCAACTGCACGGACGCCGCGGACAAGGACTGCTACAGCTGCCCCGCGAAGACGCACGACGAGTTCCTGAACCATTGCCCGACGACCGGCTGCGAGCCGTTCGATAACAGCGTGCTGACCTCGATCAAGAACGGCAAATTGCCGAAGCTGCTCTGAGTGAAGATGACGACGGGGGAGCGTCAGCAAACGCGTTCTCCCGACGTCGTCCCACCCCGACATCGCCACCGGACGGCAAGCCGTACGGTGGCGGATGTCTGCCTGCCACTCTGTTGCTTTTTCATTACTGATTGGTGAATTTCGTGAAGAACGTTTGGTCAAAAAGTCTTGGAACCGCCGGCACGCTGCTGCTGCTGTCGCAGCCGGCCTTGGCCGCCGAGCCTGCCGCTCCAGGCGTCTCGCCCGACGCGAGCGCGCCCGAGCCCGCACCCGTTGCCGCGGTGAAGTCCGATGAAGAGCGCGCCGCCGACGCCGCCCGCGACGCGCGACTGAAGGCGTTGGAAGAGCAACTGGCCCAGGTCTCGCAACGACTGGATGCCGAGAAAGTGGCTCACGAGGCCCCCGCGCCGGCCAAGCCGAAGCCGGCCGCGCCCGCCGCCGCGCGTTGGTTCGAGAGCCTGAAGGTCAGCGCCTACGTCCAGGCTCAGCTCGAGTTTCATCAAGAGTCGGACGACCAGTTGGCGGTGGGTGGGCAGCCGCTCAACCAGAATCGCTTCGTGTTGCGCCGCGCGCGCCCCAAGCTCGAATCGAAGCACCGCTACACCGAGTTCCTGCTGGAGCTGGACGGCAACACCGTCAAAGGTCCGAGCTTCGGCGTGCACCGCGCTGAGATCAGCGGCGTGTACCGCGGCGCTGGCGCCAGCAACGACAAACCGGCGCTGGTCGCGCTCACCGCGGGCGTGCTCGTGCCGTCCTTCGGTCGTGAGCTGCAAGAGGGCGCGCGGACGCGTTCGTTCATGGAGCGCTCGTTGGCTTCACGCGCGTTCTTCCCGTCGGAGCCGGATCTCGGCCTGCGCTTGTCGGGCAAGTTGGGCTTTTTCGACTACGGCGTCGCGGTCGTCAACGGTGAGCCTGCGGGACAACCCGTTGGCTTTCCGCTGCGCGATCCGAATGCCGCCAAAGACGTGATCGGGCGGCTCGGTGTTGCCGCCGACGTGAGCAGCGTCGTCAGGGCCGCCGGCGGCGTTTCGCTCTTGAACGGAACGAGCACTTTCCGCGGTAACGACGGCACGAAATCGACCTTGAACTGGACCGACCTCAACGAGGACGGCCAGATCAGTAACGTCGAGCTGACCGCGACCCCCGGCTCGTCGCCGCGCAAATCTCAAAACTTCGGTCACTGGGCGGTTGGCGCCGACCTCGACGTCGGAGTGAAGACCGACCTGGGTGAGACCGAGCTTCAGGCTGAGCTCGTGATCGCCAACAACTTGGACCGCGGCTTGTTCATCTCGGATCCGATCACGACCGGCCACGATGATCGCCAGCTTGGCTACAACGTGGCGCTGCTGCAGGACATCACTCGGCATGCGCTGGTCGGCGTGCGCTACGACTTCTACGACCCGCGCGCCGACGTCTTCACGAGCAAGAACGGTAAGGTCGTTCCAACCAAGGCTTCGGTCCAAACGATTTCGCCGCTGGTCGGCTGGCGTTTGCCCGAAGCACTGAAGCTGTTTGGCGAGTGGGACATCGTGCGCGATCATTTGTCGACCGATGCGCGCGGCGTACCTGCCGACCGCAAGAACAACGTCGTCACCTTCCGCCTGCAGGGAGAGCTGTGATGTCGCGCGTTCCGGCCTTCGCCCTGTTCGCGGGCGCCAGCGTGCTGTTCGGGTGCGGCTCGTCCTACGGTGACGGGAGCGGCACCAGTGAGCCGTTGGTGGTCGTAGGCGCCACCTTCAACTCGGGCGAGCTGCCCGACGACGGCGGCGCGGAGCTTCCGGCCACGACGTCGATGAGCTCCGGCGCGTTCGCCGGCGGCCCGGACAAAACCATGTCCGGTCGCGCCAGCTTGAAGGCCTACGGCATCGCGGTGCAGATGAAGGATCACGGCGACGGCTACTGGACGTTGCCGGTTGGCCTACCCGATCTCACTGACCCGGGCATCGATTGGTCGCTGAAGTTTCGCTTCACCAGGACGGCTCCGCTCGGCTTGCAGCACGTTTTGGTCGCCCAAACCGACGTGCACGGGAAATTCAGCAAGCCGACCGAGGTGCCCTTCACGATCAAGAGCCTGATCCCCGATGGCAAGAAGGTCATCTCGCTGATTTGGTACAACCACGCCGATCTCGACCTGCAGGTGCAGAGCCCGGACGGCAAGCTCACCAGCGCCAAGCGTCCCAACACCAGCACCGTGCCGCAGGGTTACAAGTCTACGGACGACCCGATCGAGGGCTCCGGCACCTTGAGCCGCGACTCGAACGCCCACTGTGCGTTCGACGGTTTGATGCAGGAGGACGTGGTGTTCAGCGGCGACCCAACGCCGGGCGACTACTTGGTTTGGGTCGACCTGTACGACAGCTGCGGCGAAGCCGCGACGACGTTTGATCTGCAGCTTCACGAAGACGGAGCGCAAGCTGCGACCTACCACCAGAATGGCCAGCTGCTCGACATCAACGCCGACAACGGCACGGGCGCCGGCTTGTTCATGAATACCTTCAGTTTCTAGCGCGAAAGACCAACAAAAATGCTGATCCACAATCTGACCAAGGTAGCCCTGCTCGGCGCCAGCTGGGTGATGTACCTGCTGCTCGCCCTGTCGTTCGTATCGATGGCGATCATGCTCGATCGCTTCTTGTTCTTCCGCAAAGGCAAGGGCAACGCCGACAAGCTGGCGATCGATCTGGTTAAGCGCCTGCGCGATGGTGATCGTCGCGGCGCCGAGGAGCTGCTGGACAAGAGCACGATGCTGGAAGCCAAGATCATTCGGCCGGCGCTCGACTGGATCGACGGCGGTCCCGACGCGGTGTCCGAGGTGTTGGACGCGTCGTTGACGCGCGAGCGCAAGGAATTCGAGCGTGGCCTGACGTTCTTGGGTACGCTGGGCAACAACGCGCCGTTCGTCGGCCTGCTCGGCACCGTGATCGGCGTGATCGAGTCGTTCCACCAGCTCGGCGGCGCCGGTCAGAACCACGAAGCCATGGGCGGCGTGATGAGCGGCATCTCCGAAGCGCTGGTCGCGACGGCGGTCGGCCTGGTCGTCGCACTGCCGGCGGTCGTTGGTTACAACCTGTCGCAAAAGAAGGTCGGCGAAATCGAAGCCAACGTGTCGATCATCACCAAGCAAATGATGGCGCTGCTCAAGTCCGAGCAAAAGCAGGCGCAAGACTTCCACGCGCTGCGCGAACATCCGCCTCAGCCCGAAGTGGAACCTGCGCCTGCCGATCGCGAGCTGACGAGCGCCTCCACGAACTGAGGAGGAAATCATGGCCGGTACGCTAAAAGCAGGAAAAAAGGGCATGATCACCGAGATCAACGTCACCCCAATGGTTGACGTCGTGCTCGTGCTGTTGGTGATCATGATGGTCTCGGCGACGTACATCGTGTCGCAGAGCCTCAAGGTGGAGCTGCCGAAGACGTCGAACGGCGCCGACTCGGTGCAATCACTCGCGGCAGTGACGATCGTCAAAGGCGGCAGCGTCTACTACAACCAAAAGCCGATCAGCGAATCGGAGCTGGCGGGCAAGCTGAAAGACGCTCACGCCGCCAACCCCGACGTCAATCTGATCGTGAGTGCAGACAAGGAAGTGCCTCACGGCCAAGTCGTCCACGTGATCGACGTGGCACGCGGCCAAGGCATCTTCAAGTTTGCGATCAACGTCGAAGTCAACAACTAGGCGCGCATGAGCTTCTTGAAACCGGTCTACGTGTTCAGCGCTGCCGCGCATCTCGCGGTGCTTGGCGGCATGGTCGCGATGAAGGTGCCGGAGCACAAGAACACCGAATCGATCGGCGTGATGATGTCGGAGAAGAAGAAGCCGAAGAAAGAGGAGGAGAAGCCGAAGCCGATCGAGGCTCCTCCCGAAGTGCTGCACCGCAAGCCCATGTTCAAGGCGCCGGAGCCTGCGCCCGAAGCTCCCCCGCCCGAGCCCGCGCAGCAGCACGCGGCGCTGAACGCGATGCCCGACTTCGGTATTTCGATGGCAGGCATGGTTGGACCGGGCGGTACCGGAATTGGCGTCGGCGTACCGGTGGGTCCCGGCGGCGGTGGCGTCGCCAAGCTCACCGCAGCTCCGCCGAAAGAGAAGAGCTTTGGCGCCGTTAAAGAGGCGATCGCCGGCGATGCGCCGTGCGTCGAAGAGCTGATCAAGCCGAAGCCGCTCGGCTTCGCGCAGCCGCAGTACACCGACGACGCACGTTCGGCCGAGGTCGAAGGTCGCGTGAAGCTCAAGCTCAGCGTCGACGCGCAGGGCAACGTGACCGACGTGAAGGTCCTGGCCGGCCTCGGCCACGGTCTCGACGAGTCGTCGATTGCGACTGCAAAGCGCATCAAGTTCACTCCCGGTTCGGCGTGCAGTAAATCTGTCGGTTCTTCATTCGTGATCACGTTCCGTTTCGCATTGGGAGAGTAGGGCTTGCAGAAGCTTGGCTTAGTCGTGGCGTTAGTGACGCTCGGAGTTTGCGCACGAGTGCCCTCCGCATTCGCCCAAACCACGGGCGCTTCGGGCGAGACTCCGGGCCGCCAAGGCAAGCTGACCAAGCTGCCCAAGCTCGTGGAGTTCGTCGAAGCGGTCTATCCGGAGTCGGAGAAGGCGGTCGGCAAGATGACGTCGGTGGTGTTGCAGATCGCCATCACCGATAAGGGCACGGTCGAAGACGTCGCGGTCATCACCTCCGCGGGCTTGGCGTTCGATCAAGCCGCGCAAGAGGCGGTCGCGAAGTTTCGCTTCGAGCCGGCGGAGGTCGACGGCAAACCGGCGCCGGTCAAGATCACCTACCGCTACGATTTCGTTTTGAAGGAGGAGCCGAAGCAACCGGTCGTCAACTACGACGGCGTGGTGATGAATCGTTTTACCAAAAAGCCGATCGAAGGCGCCAAAATCACCGTCGAAGGCGTGGGCGAAGCCGTCACCGACGCTGACGGTCACTTCGAGTTCAAAGAGGTCCCGCTCGGTCCGATCAAGGTGCAGATCGACGCGCCGGGGCTAACCGTGGTTTCGACCGACGAAGCGCTCGAGCCGCTCAAGAAGCTGAGCGTCAAGTACTCGCTCGAGCCGAAAGAGGAAGCGGCCGACGGCGAAGAGAGCGATCTCGAAGTCGTGGTGGTCGCGCCGCGGATCAAGAAAGAGATCACCACCACCGAGATCAAGGCCGAGGAAGGTCGACGCATCCCGGGCACCGGCGGCGACACGCTGAAGGTCGTGCAGAACTTGCCGGGCGTGGCGCGCGCTTCGTTCGGCTCCGGTCAACTGGTGGTGTGGGGCGCGGCGCCGAACGACACGCGCATCTACGTCGACAACGTGCGGATTCCGCTGCTCTATCACGGCGGCGGTTTGCGCTCGACCGTCAACAGCGATCTGGTGCGCGCCATTAACCTCACGCCTGGCGGCTACGGCTCCGAGTACGGCCGCGGGCTCGGCGGTCTCGTCACGATCGACACGCGCTCGCTGCGCAACGACCGCGTGCACGGCTACGTCGCGGCTGATGCGATTGACGCCGCGGCGATGGTCGAGGCGCCGGTCGGTGCGCACACGCGCTTCGCCATCGCGGCGCGCAAGAGCTACCTGGCCGAGACGATCAACGCCTTCACCAAGAAGGACGTGAACGACTTCGTCCCGATCCCGAACTACTACGACGCGCAATTCAAAATTTCGCAAGATTTGCGGCAGAACGAGAGCGTCGACGCGATCGGCATCATCTCGCGCGACACGTTGACGCGCACCGTTTCTAATCCGGATCCGGCCCAGGTAAAGACCCAAGACACGCTCAGCGGCTTCAATCGCTTCGGCGTCACCTACAAGCGCCAGTTCGAGGACGGCACCAACCTGACGTTCACGCCTTGGGGCGGCACCGATCACTCGCGGACGTTGTCGTCGTTCGGCGGCACGCCAACGGTGCTCGACGTCAAGTCTGCGGAGTTCGGCGTGCGCGCGCAGTGGCGTGGTCGCCTGGCCGAGAAGGTCTCGATCGTGGTCGGCTTGGACGCCGAGGGCAGCCACTCGAAGCTCGCGCGTCGCGGCGCCGTGACGCTGCCGCCGCGTGAGGGCGACGTCAACGTGTTTGGCCAGCAGCCGGGCGACCAAGTCAATGCCGATGACTGGACGACCACGATCGGTTCCTTGGCTCCGTACGTGCAGATCGACGCTGGGCTGTTCGACGGCAAGCTGCACGTCATTCCCGGTTTTCGCATCGAGCCGTTCGTCGTCAGCGGCAGTCGCCAAACGCCAGTCGTCGGCGACACGCCGTCGATCGGTTTTGCGCACGAGACCACGGTGCCGCAGCCACGCCTGAACGTGATCTACCAAATGCTGCCGAAGCTCGGGTTCAAAGGCGCGATCGGCATGTACGCGCAGGCGCCGGTCGGTGACGATCTGTCGGCGGTTTTTGGCAATCCAACGCTCGGTACGTCACATGCGACGCACGTGCTGGGCGGTGTGAATTTCAAGCTGAGCGACGACATTTCTTTGGAACAAGTGCTGTTCTATTCGCACTCGACCGATTTAGCGGTGCGCAGCGATTCGACTACGCCGAGCCTGGCAGAAGCCTTGGTTCAAGAGGGCCAGGGCCGCGCTTACGGCACGCAGTTCCTGTTGCGGAAGGAGCTGTCGGCCAGGTTCTTCGGTTGGATCAGCTACACGTTGATGCGCAGCGAGCGGCTCGATCACCCGAACGGCCAATACCGGCCGTTCGACTTCGACCAAACCCACGTCGCCGCGATCGTCGGCTCGTACGACTTGGGCAAAGGCTTCGAAGTCGGCGCGCGCTTCCGTTACTCGACCGGCTACCCGCGCACGCCCCTGGTCGGCGCGTTTTACAGCACCCGCCGCGACTTGTACGAGCCAGTGTTCGGCGCTCACAACTCGATTCGCATCCCGGCGTTCGCGCAGGTCGATGCGCGCTTCGCCAAACGCTTCACGTGGTCGTGGGGCAAAGCCGAGGCGTTCGTGGATGTGCAGAACGTGACGGATCGCTCGAATCCGGAAGAGATCGTCTACAACTACACCTATCAAAAGCGCGGCTACATCAGCGGCTTGCCGATCCTGCCGGTGCTCGGCGCGAGGTTCGAATGGTAAACGAAGGCTTTCGCATGCGCTCCGGCTGCTGGCTGGGGCTTCTGTTGGGCGCGGTCGCGACGCTGGGCTGCGAGCCTACCTTCGCTGACCGCAATTCGGAGATCCTCGATCGGCGCGTGCTCGCCGTGCGGGTCACGCCGGCGCAAGCCAGGCCGGATCAAGACGTCAAGCTCAGCGCGCTGGTGGTCGAGCCGAGCGGAACCTTGAACGATGTGCCGCTGCGCTGGTCGTTTTGCAACGCTGCCAAGCCGGTCGCCGAAACCAACGACGTCAACGCGGCTTGTCTCGAGCTCTCGGGCGACCAATTCCAAGACCTCGGTCGTGGCATCAGCGCGGCGGGTAAGATCCCGAAGGATGCGTGCCGCCAGTTTGGTCCGGACGTGCCTCAGCGCATGGCCGGCCAGGCCCCGGGGCGCCCGACCGATCCCGACGGCACCGGCGGCTTCTACCAGCCGTTGCGCGTGATCGCGCCCAATGGCTCGGCGCCGCCGATCCTGGCCTTGGCGCAAGCCAGCATCCTCTGCGGGCAGCCGAGCCTGACCGGCGAGCAGCTGAACGACTATCAAAAGCGCGCGCGCAGCAACGAACACCCGCTTTTAGCCAACGTGCTCGTCGACGGCGACGACTCGAACCCGCTCACGTTGGACGACGGCGCCACCGACCCACTGCCGGTCAGCGCCGGCCAGCGCCTGAAGCTGCGAGCCACCTGGCCCGGCTGTCCAAGCGAAAGCCAATGCGGCGACGGTATCTGCGGCCCGGGCGAGTCGACGATGGACTGCGCCGACGACTGCACGCAGCCAAAGGGCTGCGCCGGCGCCGAAACCTACGTCTATTACGATCCGCTCACGCGCAAGCTGACGGACCGGCGTGAGTCGATGCGCGTCGCGTGGTTCGCGGGCGCGGGCTCGTTCGACGACGACCACACCGGGCGGCGCGAAGACGAGGTCGAAACCTTCAGCGACGGCAGCTGGACGGCGCCCAAGACCCCGGGCGTCGTCCACTTGTGGGTGGTGCTGCGCGACAGTCGCGGCGGCATCGACTGGCAAAGCTACGCCGTCCTCGTGCGCTAGCCGTCCGTCAGCCCCTGGTTGTGGTTTGTCCACAGGAAGTCACTAAATCGTCACATTCAGCTGAGTTGCGCGCTTATTCGCGTCTCATCGAAAGGTGGCACGCGCCCGTCACCCCAGGGTCACAAGACCTCACTATCGATTGCGCTCTAACCCGCGACCGTCATGTCACGCATTCTAGTCATCGAAGACGAGCCCGATATTCGGCAAGTGCTCGACTACAACCTGCGGCTCGCCGGCCACGAGGTTTCGGCTGCGTCGCGCGGTCTGGACGGCTTGCGCCTGGTCCGGGAAGAGTGCCCTGAGCTTGTCATCCTCGACCTGATGTTGCCCGATATTCCGGGCACCGAGGTCTGCCGCACGATCAAAGACAACCCGGCGACCCGGTCGCTGCCGGTCGTCATGCTGACCGCCCGCGGCGAAGAAATCGATCGCGTCGTGGGCTTCGAGCTAGGCGCCGACGACTACATCACCAAGCCGTTCAGCGTGCGTGAGCTGGTGCTGCGCGTGCGCGCCGTGCTGCGGCGCAAGGCTCCCACCTCGAGCGACGCGCCGACGATCGAGTTCGGTAATCTGCGCATCGATCGCGCCGCGCACCGCGTCTGGGTCGACGGCGCCGAGGTCGAGCTCACCGCCCTCGAATTCAAGCTCCTGGTCACGCTCTACGACCGCCGCAACCGCGTGCAGTCGCGCGAGTCGCTGCTCGACCATGTCTGGGGCATTGAAGCGCGCATCTCTACCCGCACCGTCGACGCCCACGTCAAACGCCTCCGCGAAAAAATCGGCGCCGCCCGCGACTACATCGAAACGGTGCGTGGTGTGGGTTACAGATTCGCCGACGCGCCGCTCGTAGAAGCCAGCTAACCGATCTCTGTCGCAGCTTGGCTGCCGCACCGCAGCTCGCTTGCAGAAGCTGTCGTGCGTCGCGGGGCCACCCCGGGCGATCGAGATTTTTTCACAGGGAGATCGGGAGATCGGGAGATCGGGAGCGAGAATTTTGGGGTTCGAGACGAACGACGTCGGACGGATCCTACGCAGTCGCCGCGCGGCCTCGTGCGGCTCGAACAAACAAAACCTCCCGATCTCCCGATCTCCCTGTGAAAAAATCTCGGCCCCGGCCATTGGTCAGACGCGTTCGAGGCGTTGAGTGAAGTCGACGAGTTGCGGAGAGATTTTGGGGAGGAGCTGGGGGTCGGCTTCTTGGAGCATGATGCAGACGCCGTAGAGGGCGGCGTCGGCGAGGGTGGGGGTGGGGCCGAAGAGGAAGGGTTGTTTGGTGAGCGTGCTGAGGGTGGGAGCCAGCAGCGTGCGGGCTTTCTCCATCAATGCGGGTTGGTCGCGAAGCCAGGCGTCGATGCAGCCGGCGCCGAACTTGCGCTCCTTGTTCATCACGTACGGGGCGCGCTCGCCGGGCGTGGGCCACGTTGCACGCGTGGCGGGAGATCCGATGCGGAACATCACGTCCTCGAGCGGGCCGTCGACGAAGTCGTTGTAGGCCCAGATCGGGCCTTCCAGCGGCGAGGGCACGAGCGTGTGCCCGGGCGCGGTGCGTTTCGGGACTGGCTGCGGCTCGAAGCGCGCGCGTGGACGATGTCTTAGGGTTTTCCACAAGTTTTCCCCAGCTCCACGCGACTGACACCTGCGTTCGGCACTCTAGTCATCGAACATCAAAAGAAGGAGTAGCAGATGAACGCAGTGCTCTTCGCTTCGGCGATGGCTGCCGCGGTGTCGCTCCTGCTAACGCTCGTCACCGACTTGTCGGTGCTGCGCGTGAGCCGACGACGAGACTACATCGGGCCCACGCCGGGCATCTCCGTGCTCAAGCCGCTAAAAGGCATCGACGAAGGCCTGTACGAGAACTTGGCGTCGCTGGCCGCGCAGGATTACCCGGAGTTCGAGCTGGTGCTCGGCGCCGAGGACCCGGGCGATCCGGCGTTAAAAATTGCCCACCAATTGCGGCGGGAATTTCCGAGTGTCCGCATCAAGGTCGTTTCTGGTGTGTTTACCTCGGGCTTGAATCCGAAGGTCAATAACCTGATCTCGCTCGAGTCCTACGCTCGTTACGACCAGGTGCTGGTGTCGGACTCGAACGTTCGCGTCGGGCCTGACTACCTGCGCGCGATGGCGTCCGAGCTGCGTGATCCAAACGTCGGCTTGGTGTCGAGCGTGCTGTGCGGCGCCGGCGAGCAGAACTTCGGTGCACAGCTCGACAACCTGCACATGAACGCGCTCATCATGCGCGTTGTGTGCGGCGCCGATGTCTTGGTCGCGCACCCCTGCGTGATCGGTAAATCGATGCTGCTGCGGCTGTCGGACTTGGAGCAGCTCGGCGGCTTCGAGAGCGTCTGCAACGTGTTGGCCGAGGACTACGTACTCGGGCAGAAGTTTCTGCGCGGCGGCTTTCGGGTCGCGCTCTCGTCGTACGTTGTCGGCTCGGTGAGCGCGCATCGGTCGGTGAAGGACTTTTGCGCGCGCCACGTGCGTTGGGGCCAAATGCGTCGCCAGATAGCGCCGGCCCTGTACTTCGCCGAGCCGCTGCTTAGCCCGCTGCCGTTCCTCTTGCTCGGGCTGCTGTGTTTGTTGGGCGGCGCCCAGGTCGGGTTCATGTCGCGGGCGGCGGTGTCGGTCTTCTTCGGGGCCGGGCTGTTGTTCAAGCTTGGGTCTGACGCCCACGTTCTGTCACGCGTGCGCGGCGAGCGGTTGCGCTTGCGTGAGCTGCCGTGTTGGCTCTGCAAAGACTTGATGCTGCTCGGGATCTGGGCGCTGGGCGCCGTGAAACGCACGGTGGTTTGGCGGGGGAACGTGCTGCGAATCGGCCCCGGCTCAGAGCTATCCCCAGCGACGTAGCGTGGGCCTGCGGGCCGTTGCATAGCAAGTGGCGCCGGACTAATACACGGCTGTCACCGGACCGTCACAGCCGCCCGATACCGCAAAGACCGGATGTCCCGAATTCTCATCATCGAAGACGAACAGGACATTCTGTCCGTCCTCGAATACAACCTGCGCCAAGCAGGCCACGACGTGACGACCACGCGCTCCGGTCGTGACGGCTTACGGCTCGGCAAAGAGCTGCACCCCGACTTGATCCTGCTCGACTTGATGCTGCCCGACCTGAGCGGCACCGACGTCTGCAAGCAGCTCAAGGAAGCGACGGGTACGCGTGGCGTACCGGTCGTCATGCTCACCGCGCGCGGCGAAGAGATCGACCGCGTGGTTGGCTTCGAGCTGGGCGCGGACGACTACGTCGTTAAACCTTTCAGCATGCGCGAGCTGTCGCTGCGCATTTCAGCCATCTTGCGGCGCGGCAAGGCTCCCGTGGAGAGCGAAGCCAGCATCGAGTTCGGCGTGTTGCGCATCGATCGCGAAGCGCACCGGGTTTGGGTCGAGGCCGCGGAGATTGAGCTGACGGCGCTGGAGTTCCGGCTGCTGGTCACGCTCTACGATCGGCGTAACCGTGTCCAGTCGCGCAGCGCGCTGCTCGACGACGTGTGGGGCATCCAGGCCGATATCACGACCCGTACCGTCGACACCCACGTCAAGCGTTTGCGCGAGAAGCTGGAAGCGGCGCGCGACTACGTCGAGACCGTGCGCGGCGTGGGTTATCGCTTCGTCGGCACGCCGGAAGAGGCGACGGCTTGAAGCTAGGCCTGCGTGCTCGGCTCGTCGTACTGGCTTTCGGGGTGGTGGTCGTCGCGGCCGTGCTCGTGAACTTGGAGGCACGTCCGGCGCTCGAGGCGCAACTGATGACCAACCTCGAGCGCGAGGTTGCGGGGCGCGCGCAGTTAGTGGCGGCGCTGGCCGAGGCGCGGCGCCCGCCCGCTTTGGACAAGGCCGCGCTCGAGCGGCTCGCCAAAGATCTGGCTGCTGAGGCGCACGTCTCGGTCGAGCTACTGCGCGCAGACGGTACGGCTATCGCCAGTTCGGAGGGCGCGCCGACACTGTTGAGCCGCGCGCACGAGCCGGATTTCGTCGCGGCGAGGGCCGAGCCGCGTGGGCAAGGCTCGCTGGGTTTCCTGGTCGAAGGCCGCAACCTGTACTCGGCAGCGCGCTTTCAGCTGCCGGACGGCTCGGAGGCTGTCGCCCGCGTTAGTCAGTCGCTGCTTGGCGTCGAGCGGGCGCTGACCGAGTTTCGCGCGTGGCTGATCGTCGCAGCGGTGTTGCTGTTCGCGCTGTTGCTGGTGGTGGCAAGCTTGATGGAGCGTTTCACGGCGCGCGGCCTGGGCGCCTTGAACGAAGTCGCGCGGCGCATGGTCGCCGGTGATCTGGATGCGCGCTCGGGCATGGAGGGCGAGGACGAGCTGCCCGAGCTCGGGCGCACGCTCGACAAGCTGGCGCGCGGACTCTCGTCGTCGCTCAAAGAACTGCGCGCCGAGCGCGACCGCATGGCCGGCATCTTGGAGGGCATGCAAGAAGGCGTGATCTTGCTCGACGCCAAGCGCCGAATCGTCGTGCTCAACCCGGCGTTGCGCGAGATGTTGCTGTTGCCCGCCGACGCCATCGGTAAGCCTTTGCTCGAGGTCGTGCGCAACGCTGAGCTGCGTGACTTGTTCGACGCCGCGGCCGGCGACGACGAGCCGACCACGCAAGAGGTGGAGATCGGCAACATCAAGCCACGCCGCCTGCTGGCGCGTGTCGCGCGGATGGCCGGCGAGCAGCGGCAATTCGTCGCCGTATTCGTCGACGTGACCGAAGTGCGACGGCTCGAATCGATGCGCAAAGACTTCGTGGCCAACGTGTCGCACGAGCTGCGCACGCCGGTGACGGCGATTCGCTCAGCAGCCGAGACGTTGATCGACGGCGCCGCCGATGATCCGGCGGCGGCACCGGGGTTCATCGGCATCATCGATCGTAACGCGCAGCGGCTGCAGCAGCTCGTCGAAGACTTGCTGGATTTGTCGCGGATCGAGGCGCGTGGTTTCCGGCTCAGCTTCGAAGCGATCGAGCTTAAGCCGATTTTTTCGCAGGTACTGGGCTTGTTCCGTGAACGCGCGAGCAAGAAGAACGTCAGCTTGGAAGAGCGCACGCCGGGCGATTTGCCGAAGGTGCGGGCCGACCGGCGCGCGATGGAGCACGTGCTCACCAACCTGATCGACAACGCGGTGAAGTACTGCGGTCCCGGTACGCACGTCTGGCTCAGCGTGACGCTGATGAGCGACGCGGTAACGGTGAGCGTCGGCGACGACGGTCCCGGGATCGACGAACGCCACTTGCCGCGCGTGTTCGAGCGCTTCTACCGCGTAGACGCTGGGCGCTCGCGCGAAGTGGGCGGCACCGGGCTCGGGCTATCGATCGTGAAGCACCTGGTCGAGGCGATGGGCGGAAGCGTCTCGGTCGAGAGCAAGCTCAATCAAGGCACGACGTTTTCGTTCACGTTGAAGCGATCCGAGCCGGAGCAGGCGGCGCGCGCGGTGGCTTGAGCCCAGCGGAGGCGGCTTTTTTCGCAAACGTCGAGCGGGTGTTTACGGGCCTGGCGCTGCCCAGCCTGAAGCGTGCTTAAAGCGCTTCGGAGCCGAGCCAGCCCAGCGCGACCCGCTGTGCCGGCCGCATCACGCTGACGAACGGTGACGCCGGCGCCAGCGCCGCGTTCTGCGCCTGGCATGCGGGCGCGTTAGCGAAGGCTTTGGCAGATTCGGCGACCAATTTGCCGGTCGCGTCGTCACGGTAAAAAGCGAAACCGTCGTAGTCCGGGTAGCGCGCTTGGTTTTCGTCATTGCCGGCCAGCATCCACGCCAGGGTCGCGTTGCCGCCGTGCTGCAGCATCAGCTCGTTCCAGCGCTGGTACGCGTTGCGTCGCCGGACCCAGCCTTGTGTGACCTCACCTCGGTTGCCGTCGGCGCGGCCGACTTTGATGCCGTACTCTTCCAAGATCGTCGGCTTGCCCAACGCGCGCGCGAGCTCGAGGTGGTCTAAAATCCACTTTTCGTCGAAGTTGTTCGGCGTGCTCCAGTCGTCCGGGTACAAATGAAAGGTGCCAAAATCGATCGCCGGTAGGGCGGTCAACGCCGCGTGGTCCACGCCGTCATTGGCTTGGTACGCCCAGTGGTTGCCGCCAGCGTCGAGGAAGCCTTCGTCGCCGACCGACACCAGGTGGTTGTCGTCGAGTGATTTGATATACGCCGACATTTCTCCTGCCCAGCCGGTGAGCGTGTGCTTGTCCCAGCCGCTGCTCGCGTCGAAGCTACTGCCGCCCTTGCAGCGTGGCTCGTTGGCGAGCTCCCAGGCGAACACGGTCGGATCATCGCGGTACAGTCGGCCGTTGATCGTGTTTCTGCGGTCGATCACGTGCTTGACCCAGTCGCGATACGCCTGCTTGAGCTCGGGTGCGGTGAAAAATTCGTGGTGACGGCTGCGATCGAACCACATCAAATATTGGTCGATGCCGCCGAACGCGCGCCAGTTATTGAGCAAGACGACGATCAGCTTGATGTCGTTCTTGGCGGCGGCGGCCAGCACGTAGTCGAGGCGCTCGAGGCCGTTCTGACCGTCGTTGTAGGCGGGCCGTCTCGCGGTCGGATCCCAATACTGAAAGTAGACGCCGTCCTTTTGACCGTCGCCGTCGGCGTTCGGCACGCTGCCATCGAGCGAGCCGCGGTCCAACATGCCCCACACGCGCATGACCTTCAGGTCGAGCGCGCGCGCCGCGTCGAACAAGTCGTCGACGACCGGTTTGGGTTTGAAGATCGGGTAGTAGTTGTTGGAGCCGGCGAAGCAGAACGGCTTGCCGTCGACCGCAAAACTGGCCGGAGGATGCAGCTTCACGTCGAGCGACGATTGCAGGTTGTGTTCCGGCGTCTTCACGCAACCGAGGCTGAGCGCGGCGCTGCACAGCACGAGTGCTCGGGCAGTTCTGTTGCGGCTCGAGCCAAGCATCAGCGCTCGCGCAGCCGCTCACGCAAATAGGCGAGCGCCAACCCGCCCAGCTTCTGCTCACTCAGGTTGTCGGCCAGGTTTTCGAGCAGCTCGAACGTTGCGTTGCCGAGCTTCTGGCGTAAATCCGCCTCGAGTGACGCGCGATTTTGCTCGTCCGACAGCCGTTCGCGCCATGCGGGGCTCCACAGCGTCGTTACGTCGCGGAGCAGGCCTGCCTCCGCCAGGCGTGACCACTCGCCTGGATCGAACCAAACCCCGCCACAGCGTGCACAGCGCTCCAAGAAGTACGGATCCTGATTCGTGACGCGCGCGCGGCGCAGCAAGCCGTGGCCCTCCGGGCAAGGCCCGGTCCGATGATCTTGTTCGAGCGGCTGCTGCGGCCGCACGTCGCGCGCCTGCAGCAACGGAATCACGCCAGGCTCGCCGAACGCCAGCGGCGGCACCCAGAAGCCGGAGCATTTGGCACAACACAAAACGATCGACTGCTCGACCGTCATCAGCCTTCCGGCGTCACACTTGGGGCAGCGCTCGTTCATGCATCGCCTTGGCCGAGCGCGAATCCGCCCGGCTGCGATCGGTTCCTAACACGAGCGGCAGAACGCGTCCTCTGCTAGCTTAGCGCGCGGGAGAACGCGGAAATTGTCGATTGAAATTCGGGAAGCGAACTTGGCAAACTCTGTCGATGCGGCGGGGTTCCTGGCGGTGCTGGATAGCTACGCGGCGGATGAAATGGGCGGCACGACGCCGCTCGATCCTGACGTGCGCCGGCGTTTGGTTCCCGCGCTGCGTGAACAGCCGAACGCGCTCGTGCTGCTCGCGTTCGAAGCGCAGCGACCAATCGGCGTCGCGACGTGCTTCTTCGGTTTCTCCACGTTCGCAGCGCGCCAGCTGCTCAACGTCCACGACCTGGCTGTGCTACCCGCCTGCCGCGGTCGCGGCGTCGGTCGCGCGCTTCTGACTGCCGCCGAAGAGCACGCTCGCGCTCGCGGCTGCGCCAAGCTCACGCTCGAGGTCCGTGAAGACAACGCCCGCGCGCGTGGTCTGTACGAAGAGCGCGGCTTTCGCGATTTTCAGCTGGCAGGCGTGACCTACCGCACGCTGTTCCTCTCCAAACCGTTGCCGCTCGACTCATGATGCGCGCGTCCGGAGTCGTCGTCCGCGACGCCAACCTCCGCGACACTGATCGCGTGCTTTTCGTCGTGCGGCAGTCGATCACGCAGCTCTGCGTCGCCGATCACGAAAACGATCCGGCCACGCTCGAGCGTGGCTCGGGAACAAGACGCCCGAGCACTTCGCGCGCTGGCTCGCAAACCCGGAGAGCGCGGTCGTCGTGGCAGAGCTCGCCGGCCACGTCCGCGGTGTCGGCAACGTCGCCCGCTCGGGGAAGATCCACCTCTGTTACGTGGAGCCCGGCTTCGAGCGCGCCGGGCTCGGCGCGGCGATTTTGGACGAGCTGGAGCGGCGCGCCGCGGCTTGGGGGCTAGCCGAGCTTTCGCTGGAGAGCAGCCTCAACGCATGCGGCTTTTACACGCGTTGCGGCTATCAGTCGCTGGGCGAGCCGCGCTGCGCCTTCGGCGTCCTGCGCTGCTATCCCTTCAAAAAAGCACTGCAGCTGAATTCGTGAGCCGTCGGCGGTCCTGCGAACACTCGTCTAGCGGTATGCGAGTATTTCGACGGTTGCCGTTGGCCTTGGTCCCCTGGCTGATCGCGGCGTGCTCGACCGACAACGGTACGACCAACGACCTCACCACTCCTCAGGGTAGTGGCGGAGCCGTCGCCACGGCGGGCGCCAGCGGCTCCGGCGCGAGCGCCGGCAGAGGGGCGGCCGGCGCCGGCGACTCGACGGGCGGCACCAGCATTTCGACCGCAGGTAGCCCCGCGGGCGGTGGCAGCGGGCAAGCTGGGCAAAGCGCCGCTGGCAGCGGCGCCGCCGGCACGCCAACGGTTTTGCCGCCGTTTGGCCCCGCCCCGACCGACAAGCCCGACACCGTGGAGGTCGGCGTGCGCAACAACTGCCCGTTTCCGATCTGGATCCACGCGCAGGGCAAGCAGGGCACGCTCATGCCCGACTACAAGCAGCTGCAGAAGGGCGACTTGATTTGGTACGACGCGCCCAAGCAGTGGGAGGCAGCGCGAATCACGGCCTACGGCGATGCCGCGCACAAAGACGAGCTCGACAAGGTCGAGATGACGTTCGTAGAAGTCGGTGACGTGCTGAACTACAACGTCACCTACGTCGACTCGGTGAGCCTGCCGATGGAGATGCTCAGTCGCGGCACCGGCGATTGTAAGAAAGTCGGCTGTTACGTCGCGGAGGCGCAGATCCTGGCCGGTTGTCCCGACGGCTTGCTCGACGGCAAACGTTGCCTGGCGGCTCGGACCTACTGCTTTTTGGGCAAGAACGACGACAAGCCGTACTGCCATGTGCTCGACGCCGAGGTGCAGCGCTGCGCCACGACCAAGCCCGGTTGCGAGGGTGCCGCCGGCGACAACACGTCGAACGTCTACGCCTGCGACAAGTTCTTCGGCCAGACCGCGAACGCGCCGAAGTTCTGTGCCGCGCTCAACCGCGGCATGCTCGACGACCCAGACAACAAAGACACCAAGGCCTACTATCAAAAGCCGCCGTACAACACGTACTCGCAGTGGGTCCACCAGGTGTGCCCAGGCATCTACGCCTTCGCGTACGACGACTACCCGCCCAACGCCGAGGAGAGCGGCTTCCATGCCTGCTCGGGTGGGAAAGAAGTCGAAGTCACCTTCTGCCCCGCGGGTTAGAAAGAATTCCCGCCTTCCTGTTGTTTCGATTTTCGGTCGCCGTCGCTAAGGGCCCGCGAATGGCTAAGTCAGTCGCCCTCGCGGCCGATGCATCCCGCCGGGCTTCGTTGCTCCTCAGTTACATACCGCAGTATGCGCCTTCGTCGCGCCTCGCCATCCGGGCGCCTCGGCCGCGATCATCGACTGACTTAGCCATTCGCGGGCCCTAAGCCGACTGGACGGCGGGCGGCTCGCTCGCGACGAGTGGCGCCGGAGCTTCTGTCCGCAACGTGAGGCCGTCAGGCGCTGCGCCGCGGGCGCGCAGCTCGCGCGGCGACAGGTGGTAGCCGCGCCGAATCGCCTTGTTGAAGGCGTGCAAGTCGGGAATGCCGACCTCGCAGGCGATTTCTTTGATCGGCACCTCCGAACGGGTCAATAGGTGGAGCGCGCGCTCGAGCCGACAGCGCCGCAAGTAGTCGGTCGCGGTCAGCCCCATTTCGGCGCGGAACAGCCGCGTCAGGTGCGCCGGCGAGACGCCGGCCGGCGTGGCCAGGTCTGTCAGCGAGAGCGGCTCGGAAATCCGCGCCTGAATCACGCGACACGCGCGCTCGAGCGCCACGTGACGCCGGGTCTGACGCTGCTCGCTGCGCGTCGTGCGCTCCGACAGCTCCCACAGTACGTCCCAGACGCGCGCTTCGGCTTGTGCCGGGCGCGTACGGAACACGTGAATCGCGTGCTCGAAGCGTTCGCACAGCGGCGTAAAATCGGGCCCGAGATCTTGCAGCGCTGCGATCGGCGTTGCGTCACCGCCTGGCTCGCGCAAGTTGAAGTGTGCGAACAGATGCTCGGAGCGTCCACGGTAGTGGTACTCGTGACTCACGCCGGGCGGGATGATAACGACGGAGCCTGGGGTTATCTCGAGCTCGCTGTCGCCGATCAACAGCGTCGCTTCGTATTTGTAGAAGTGGATGCACCAACTCTGCAGTTGGTAATTAGCCGAGCTGCGTTCGCTGCCATGACGAGCAGCGGCCATGCTGACCAGCTCAGGGGCGTGCGACAAACGTAGATCCCACGTAGGCACCGCTTGCGGCATGTACGATCGGTACCACTAGCCCCACGCACTGACCAGGTCACGTCGCGCACATCATCGCAACTCGATGTCTGATTTTTCGGAAAGTTTTGTGAGACCGTTCCCCTTCTCAGAGGCTTTTTGGGCGGTACTGGTTCCAGAATCGGGTCGTGTGAGCCGTCGGTCACGCGGGCGGGCACACGCGAGGCGCCGCGAACACACGCAACGCGGCGTTGCGCGAACAGGGCACCATGGTCCAGCGGTATATGTCTTGTCGCCGCGGCGCCGGCGCGCGCTGATCAGTCTCGCTCCAAGCCATGGACGAAATGCGATCCGCCTTGAACTCAGAGCGAGACGGTTAAAGACGTCTTTTAACTCCCGCCCCACGAGGCCCCAGCAAACCGCGATCGGGGCTGGGATCCCGATCGCTCCGAAGACCGAGCGAAGACCGAGGGAGACCGGGGGAGACCGAGCGGAGACCGACCTTTGGCAACGCGTCGGAAAAGATGTTGATTGACTTCACGACCCCAGTGAAAAGTGACAGAGTGGGGGTCACAAACAAATGCGTCTGGCGTCGGCTCTTTGCGCGTTCGCTCTGCTCAGTAGTGCGTGCGGTGACAGTCAAAGCGACAAATCCACCGGCGTTCGGCACGTCTTATACTGGGAAAAATGGACTGATTTCGAGGGCGAGGCGATGGGCCGCGTGGTCGACTCCTTCAACGCGAAGGAGCGCGAGCACGTCAAGGCTGACCCGAGCTATCGACCGATCGAGGTCGAGGTGGTCACGATCTCGAGCATCGAGCAGAAGCTGCTGATCGCCTGCGCCGGCGGTAACCCGCCCGACGTGGCCGGCATCTACAGCTACATGACCCCCGGCTACGCCGACAAGGGCGCGCTGACCGACCTGACCGAGCGCGCCAGCCACGACGGCGTCGAGCGCTCGCAGTACGTCGGCCGCTACTTCGATCTCGCGGTGCACCGCGGCAAGCTGTGGGGCCTGCCAACGACACCGGCGTCAGTGGGTTTGCACTGGAACAAGCGCCTGTTCCACGAAGCCGGGCTCGACCCCGAAACGCCACCCGAGACGCTCGAGCAGCTCGACGAAATGGCCGAGAAGCTCACGAAGTGGGAAGTGACGCTGCCGAGTGGTCGGAAGGAAATCCGGGTCGGCTACCTGCCGAACGTTCCCTCTTCGCAGAAGCGGCTGCTGCAGGTTGGTTTTCTGCCGATGGAACCGACCTGGTGGTCGTACGGTTGGGGCTTCGAGTTCGGGGGCAAGCTGCTCGACGGCGACAAGATCACCGCACTGTCGCCCGAGAACCTGCAGGCGTACGAGTGGGTGGCGTCGTACTCGAAGAAGCTCGGCGTCGATTCCGTGCAGCGCTTTCGCTCCGGCTTCGGCAGCTTCGCTAGCGCGCAGAACCCGTTCTTGTCGGGCCGACTGGCGATGGAGATTCAAGGCGTGTGGATGTACAACTTCATCAAGAAGTTCGCCGACGGCATGCAATGGGGCGCAGCGCCGTTTCCGCCGCCCGCCGCGCACCCCGAGCGCCGCGGCACCGCCAACGCTGAGTGTGACGCGCTGGTCATCCCCAGCGGCTCCAAGCACCCGGATGAAGCGTGGACGTTCATCAAATACACGCAGCGCCAAGACGTGATGGAAGAGCTGTGCCTGGGCCAACGCAAGCACACGCCGCTCGCCAAGGTCAGCGAAGAGTTTTACGCCAAGAGCCCCAACCCCTACATTCGGCTATTCCGTCAGCTCGGCGCTAGCCCGAACGCTTGGTCGGCGCCCAAAACCGGCGTCTGGAACGAGTACGGCCGCGAAATGACGGCGGCCGCCGACAAGATCGCCAACCTGAACCTCACCCCGAAGGAGGCGCTCACCCAGGTGCAGAATCGGCTGCAAATCTCGTTCGATCGCGATCAAGCGATCTTCAAGCGGAGGCAGCGATGACGGCGCTCGAGCGTCGCAAATTGCTGTCCGGCTTGGCCTTCAGCTCGCCGTGGCTGATCGGGCTGTCGGTGTTCATGGTGTATCCGCTGCTGGCAGCGCTGTACTACTCGCTGTGCGACTACTCAGTGCTGCTGCCGCCGGTGTTCGTCGGCTTCGACAACTACGTCGAGCTCTTCCAGGACAGGTTGTTTTGGAAGAGCCTGTGGAACACGACGTTCTTCGCGCTGGGCTCGGTTGGGCTCGGCACCTGCATGGCGCTCTTGCTCGCCATCCTACTCAACTCGAAGGTCAGGGGGCTGGCGTTCTATCGCACGGTGTTCTTCTTGCCCTCGCTGATGCCGCTCGTGGCCGGCAGTCTGTTGTGGTTCATCATGTACGCCGGGCAGGGCGGCATCATCAACACGCTGTTGGCTCAGATTGGTATTTCCGGTCCGGCTTGGTTGTCCGATCCGGCGTGGGCCAAGATCGCGCTGATCTTCATGGCCGTGTGGGGCATGGGCAACTCGATGGTCATCTTCTTGGCCGGCCTGCAAGACGTGCCTATGTCGCTGTACGAGGCGTCGATCATCGATGGCGCTAGCTGGCTGCAACGGCTGACGAACGTGACGATTCCGATGATTTCGCCGGTCATCTACTTCAACGTCTTGATGGGCATCATCGGTGGGTTTCAGGCCTTCGCGCAGTCGCTGATCATGACCGGCACCACCGCACCTGGCGCGCCCGAGCAGTCGACGCTGTTTTACGTGCTGCAGCTATACAGCATTGGCTTTTTGGATATGCGCATGGGCTACGCCAGCGCGATGGCTTGGGTGCTTTTCATCATCATTCTGGGGCTCACTTTCGCTGCGACCCGACTGTCCAAGCGCTGGGTCACTTACGATCGCTGAGCACCGCTGAGTAGTACTGATGGCAAGCCCGAATCCGCTTCAGCGCACGACGCCAATCATTCACCTGCCGCTGGCAATTTTTGCTCTGCTGTTCTTGGGTCCAATGATTTGGCTGTTCGCGACCTCGCTCATGCCACGCGAGCAAGTTGGTAGGGTGCCACCGCAGCTGTTCCCGCGGCAGTACTACATCACGCAGGGCGCCGAACGCGTCTACGTCACGCCCCCGCAAGTGCTCGGCCTCGAAAAGCTGGTCGTGGTGCCGCACGGCGGTCCGAACGACGGGCAGGAGACGTTGGTCGAGCCGAAGCAGTTCGTGGACGGCAAGGTCACGCAGCAGGTGCGCGTCGCCGAGCATTTCGAGGATCGAGTCTTCCCCGCGGATCTGATCAAGACGCTGACCACGAGTGACGTGATCGTCAAAGAATGGTGGCTTAGCAAGTACACTAAGAAGGTTGCGCGCACCTTCTACCTGCACCCGAGCGACATCCAATCCGAAGTCAAGCCGGTGTGGGGCAACTACGGCGAAGCCATCAAAGCACTGACCGCGGGCGAGAAGGACAAAGCGCGCCCGCTCTCGGAGCTGCTCGGGCTGTCGGTTTACCCGTGGAGCGAAAAAGGCGTCAAAGGGCGCACGATCACGTTCCTGACCTACCTCTCGAACACCTTGCTCGTCGCGGTCTTGGGCGTTGCCGGCACGGTCCTGTCGAGCGCGCTCGTGGCGTACGGTTTGTCGCGCATCCAGTGGAAAGGCCGCGACGCGCTGTTCAACGTCACGTTGTCGACGATGATGGTGCCGTTCCCGGTGCTGATGATTCCGCTGTACTCGGTGTTTCGCGCGCTCGGCTTGCTCGGCACGCTGAAGCCGTTGTGGATTCCGGCGTTCTTCGGCGGCGCCTTCAACATCTTCTTGCTGCGCCAATTCTTCCTCACCATCCCGACCGAGCTGTCAGAAGCCGCGCGCATCGACGGCTGCAGCGAGCTGATGATCTTCTGGCGCGTGATCTTGCCGCTCGCCCGGCCTGCGCTCTCGGTCGTGGCGCTGTTCCACTTCTTGTTCGTGTGGAACGACTTCTTGGGGCCGCTGATCTTCCTGACGGAGCCCGAGACGTACACCATGGGTCTCGGTCTGCAGCAGTACCAGTCGCAGAACGGCGGCGCCGAGCACCACCTCTTGATGGGCGCTTCGGCCCTGCTCGTACTGCCGATCATCGTCTTGTTCTTCTTCGCCCAAAAGACCTTCATCCAGGGCATTTCGACGACCGGCATGGGCGGGCGCTAGCCCGGCCCTGAATGCTGCCGCGCCGCAGCCCCACTCGCAGAAGCTACTGTGGCGTAAACGGGCAGAATCACACGAGCGAGATTTTCTCACAGGGAGATCGGGAGATCGGGAGTTCTTGGGGTTCGCTGGGCCTGCGGCGCACATCGCCGCGGCATGGCCGCGCCGCAGCCAGGCGCTTTTGAGAACATTCCGACTAAGACCAAAGGCGGCAGCGCGAACCCCAAGATCACGCTCTGCTCGACCTCCCGATCTCCCGGTATCCCTGTGAAAAAATCTCGAACGCCAAGCGCGATCTGAGCTCGCCCCGACGGCTCCTGTAGAGTCAGCGCCGATGCGGTAGCCCAACTGGAAGCAGAGAACAGGCCGGACCTGTCAGGATTTCGGGCACGGGTCGACGCGGCGATCCTCGGCCGGCAGTGGTAGAGTCCCCTGCATATGGGCAGTGACGGAAAGGCGGCCCGCAGGGCGCTGCGCTCGGCCATCGAGTCATGGTTTTGGCGCTCGGCCGCGCCGCCGCCAGGAGCCACCGAAGAGGCGCCGGCTCTCAGTATTCGCACTGAGCTTTCGTCGACGCTGTTCAGCGCCGATCCGACCGAGTGGGTGCGCTACCTCAACGCGCCAGAGAGCGCCCGCTACGAGAGCGATATCCGCGTTGCCATCCACCTCGAATCAGCGCTTGGCCTACTGGTGTTCGAAGCCGAGACCGAGGCTTCGCGCTGGCTCGCCGAGCTGCTGAGCTTTGGTTTTCGTGAGCTGGCGCAACGCCTGGCCCAGAAGCCTCACGTGCTCAAGGTGTTTCGGCAGCTGATGTTCGACAACGAGGCCAATCAACGCTCCCGCCTCACCCTGCTGTTGAGCTCCACGGTTCCGAGCCACGGCACGCGCGAGACGCGCAGTCATGATGGCAAGAGTGGTGAAGTGAGGGTGGTGCTGTCGCTGGCGTTGGCCCGTGCCGCTTGGGATGGTTACGATCAGGCGCGTGCGCAATCGAACGCGGACAAGCTCGGGATCATCTGGGCGCTCGTAGCACGCGTCATGAACAGCCTGGCCTACCCGCCCGCGCCACGCGACATGTTCGTGACCAAGATCGATCTCCACTCCCGGCTGACGTACATCGCCATCAACGT